>CAWIHO010000026.1:0-6897 GCA_963835605.1 uncultured delta proteobacterium
CCCCGCGACGTCCTCACGCCATCATAGATCTTTTTCAAGGCTTCTATCTGACCGGTCGTAAAGCAGGTTGGGCTGGCCACGTCGCATTTGGGAAGATCCCTGGCAGGATCAAAGGTGCAGGTGCGGGGATCATCGATGAGGCCGTCCACCAGGCCGTCGATACTGTCGCATTTCCTGTAAATAGCATCAGCCAGAAAGGGGAGCTGGTTCACCGCTATCGAGCCGCCACCCATGAGGGCACGGGGATTCCAGAGGCTCCACATATGGGCCTTGGTTAAGTCGAGTATGGGAGCGCCAACAATGATCCCATTGAAAAGCTCCGGGAATCGTTGGGCCATGAGGAGGGCCTCGCGCCCGCCCTCGGAGCAGCCCACCCAGTAAGAATAACGGATGTCACTTCCGTAGTATGCTTTGATGATTTTCTTCGCGAGCATCGCGGTGTCGTAATAGGATCGGTAGGCAAAATCGAGCTTCTTCTGGAGTGCATTAGGATTGCTGTTGTCAGGGGGATTGTAGGCAAACTTGGCGAGCGGTTCTTTATTCCCGTCATGGCCCGAGTCTGTTCCGGCGGCGGCATAGCCTCTGGCCACAGCGGGCATCATAGCCCCGTCGCTGATCGATCCGTTGAACCCGCCACCGCCCACCATATAAAACTTCCCATTCCACGCTGTCGGCAAGTCGACCGCAAACTTGATCTCCGGCGTTATGGTGCCGCGCACCTCGCAATATTCGGGCACGGCAGCGGTCGCAGGCTTCAGATCGGCCGAAACAGGTCCTGTCAATCCGGGGTCGGTAATCCTGTTCGGAAGGTCCGTGCATTTGACAGGAGCGCAAAGCCCCAATCCTATGCCAAAGGTCAACGTAACCAGAATTGCAGGAGCGATGGCACGTAATACTTTTCTCACTCGCATCTCAACCTCCTTTTTTAGATACACCCTTGTTTTTTATTGGGGATTCACGCCGTTCAGCGGGCTCAGGGTCCGCTGGCTCGTGCGTGCATCTGCCCAATGGTATTAGACGCCTGGAGAGAATGTCAACCAAAAAAGGCTGGAACGCGTAACCCTCCAGGGCACAGGCAAGCCGCCCGCTCGACCATCTGATCGGCTCATCGGCCGCCCAGTTTTCGGACAGGGTGGAGACAAAGCTTCTCCCCGCCCGCCATGGCGATTCCAGTGGCGTCCGCGGTGCTGCCCGGTTATGGTGAGGTCTTATTTCCCTTGACAGGAGCGGCTCGTGATGCTACCAAAAGGGTGGCGGCGCGGAAAAACTTCAGGAGGCATCCATGGCATCCAAGGCACCGAAGACATCTATAAGCAATGACTACTACCTGCAGATTGACCAAAAAAGAAAAGCCTCTTTCTCCCTGCCCGACGATTGGGTCTGCGCCCATTTCGTGCGGCCGCAGGAGGAAGAGGAGAGACTTCCTTCTGTCGAGCATATGCTCAGTGACGCACTCGCTCGCATTGATGATGTACCGCAGTTGAGAGGCCAGGCATCACCTTCGGGAAAGGTTGTTATCATTGTGGATGACCTCACACGTCCTACCCCGGTGACTGAGATTCTGGGAACCCTTTTGCCTTATCTCGACAAAAGAGGCTATGCGCGGGAGAACGTGACTATAGTCATTGCGCTTGGGACTCACCCTTCGCTCACTGAAGAACAGCTCGAAAAACGATTGGGCAGAGCCGTTCTCTCCTCACGCAAGGTAATTCAACATAATGCCTGGCAGAGCGACCTTGTGCCCGTCAAGATTGCGGGCAGCGACAGAGTGGTGAGGATCAATCCTGCCGTGGCCCATGCTGACCTGAGAATCGGCATCAGTTCGATCCTCCCTCACCCCATGGCCGGATTCGGGGGCGGCCCGAAAATCGTCTTCCCCGGGGTAGCCGACTTTGACTCGATCAAGGTGCACCACCCAAAGAACGTACTCCATCCCCGAGCCGCACTGGGCGTTACAAAAGGCAACCCTTTTCATGAAGAAATAGCTGCTGTGGCCCGGGCCGCGGGACTCCATCTTTCCATAAACTGCGTGTACGATGCCAGCGGGGCTATTACGAGTATAACAGCAGGGAGTCCGGAAAGCGCCTTTGCAAAGGCTGTAGAACTCTGCTTCGAGAAGCTTGGACATAGCTTCAAGGACAAAGTGGATGTCACCATTGCATCGGCTTTCCCTCACGCTCACGGAAACCAGCTCTTCAAGGGTCTCATGCCTGCATCCATGGTAACAAGGGAGGGCGGTGGCGTATTACTCTTTGCTCCTCTCGCCGAGCCGATACCTGCCGAGTTTCTCAATTCTCTCAAAAGAATACGGGAAGCGTCTCGCAATAAGCCTGCGGAGTATATACGGAAGTCGTTGGAAAAAGGAGAAGCCTTTCTCCCTGACAAACCCATGGACTACAACATGGCCATGACCAATGTATTCATACGGCCGGAAATGCGGGTGGTACTCGTTTCCGGGAGGTTTCCGAAGAAGAGGCTTCTGTCATGGGTGTGGAGCATGCATCCTCGATCGAAGAGGGACTGGCGCGGCTGAAGAAGAGCTTTCCGCGTGCTCGCGTGGCCGTATTTCCGGCTGGAGGGCTCATCATTCCAATAATGAACTGAGGTTCGGCCGCAGGTTGATGTTTTCGGGAGGGGTCCGTGATGGTTCGAAAAGCCAGGGCAATCATCATTAACGAAAAGGATAATGTGGCTACAGCGCTTGAACCGATAGAGGCGGGCACAACCGTTTCTGTTGAGTATCAGGGTCAGACCGAGCAGATTAACCTCCCGTCAACTATTCCTACCGGCCATAAGTTCGCGCTCTGTGAGATCGGTGCCGGTGAATACGTTGTCAAGTATGGCGAGCCTATCGGCCAGGCTGTGGTGCGCATCAGGCCGGGAGAACACGTGCACGTCCACAATATCATGAGCCATGGAAAGAAGATAAAAGGTGCCCGATGACGTTTCAGGGATATCTCAGGGCAAATGGAAAGGCCGGAACGCGAAACCATGTTCTGGTCATTCCCAGCGTGGGTTGTGCCCAGCATGTAGCTCGTGCCATTGCCCGCAATCTAAAGGGTGCGGTCTATCTCCCCAACATTCTTGGCTGCGGCCAGATAGGTGCTGACCGGGAACAGACGAAAAGGACACTGGTCGGATTTGGCACCAATCCCAATGTGTTCGCAGTGCTGGTGGTCGGCCTGGGATGCGAAAGCGTGCCGGCCAGGGAGGTCGCAGAGGCCATCTCCGGGAGCGGCAAGCGGGTCGAGTTCGTAGAAATCCAATCGAGCGGCGGACCAAGAAAGACGGGCGCATCAGGCAGACGGCTGGTCAAGAGATGCTTGCCGATGCCGGACGCGTCACGCGCGAGCCGATACCCGTGAGCCAACTGATTCTGGGTACGGAGTGCGGGGGATCGGATTACACGTCAGGGCTTGCTTCCAATCCGGCGCTGGGCGTGGCGAGCGACCTTCTTGTCGCAGCAGGAGGAACGGTGATCCTATCAGAGACTCCGGAGCTCATAGGGGCTGAGCATATAATCGCCAAACGCGCGAGAACTAAGGATGTAGAGAGACAGGTAGTTGAGGCTACGGCATGGTGGGAGAAAGAGGCGATTGCCTCAGGCCAGGATATCAGGGAGGCCAACCCATCCCCGGGGAATATTGAAGGCGGCATCACAACGCTCGAAGAGAAGTCTCTCGGATGCATCTATAAAGCAGGCACAGCGCCTTTGGAGGAAGTGATCCCGTATGGCTTCTCTCCAACGAAAAGAGGGCTCGTTTTCATGGATACGCCCGCGCATGATATAGAGCAACTGACGGGCATGGTTGCAGGCGGGGCGCAGATCGTTGCCTTCACCACCGGCCGCGGTACGCCTATAGGATCGCCAATCGCACCGGTGATCAAGATCACTGCCAACGGAGAACTATACCGAAACATGAGGGACGCGATCGACGTGGACGTGAGCCGCGTGCTTAAAGGGAATGAGACCCTCAGAGAAGCTGGACAGCGCATATTTGAAGAGATTGTCGCTACTGCCTCAGGAAAGCCGACCAAAGCTGAGCGGTTGGGGCAAAGGGATTTCTGTATCTTCACGATCGGAACACACATTTAGTACCAGCTTGGAGGTTTGAGATGGGACTAGATTTCAATGAAAAGGGGTACGTCATCCGGGTATCGGAGGCCGCTGCGATCCAGATGTGCCTCCACGGACTTGAGGCTTACACCATCTACCGGAAAGGAGGCACGCAGAGAAAAGAGGCAATGACGGAGACCTTCGGGCTGGTCTGGGGTCATGAGGTCACTCAGGCGGACGGAAGGACACTCTACAGCGTCGATCTGCTCTCCATGGATATATCCGCGGAGTTTGGTAAGTCTTTCTGTCGACCCTATCCTGAAGCATTTACCCTGAAGAAGGACATAGTGACCTCCTTTTGGCCGCACTACGAGTTCCTCGGTGATTTCCATACCCATCCGTACAGAACGATTGATGAGGTCGTGGCCTACAAAGGCCTTTCCCTGAGCGACGAAGATAAGACGTATGTCGAAGAGGCTTCCGATACGTGGATCAGGCACAATTATAGGGCGTGTCTCGTCTTGACCATCTCCAGGCTGAAGCGCCGCTCTGACTTCGTATCTCTTGAGGGGAACGTACTCATGTTCACTATGGGGAACTACCGGCTTTGGCTCCATGCACACGTTACTCAAAAGAATGGCGATGCCTTGGTCTTCTCAGATAAGGCGGACATTAACTTGTACTGCCCATCCTTTTTTACCCCGGATGAGTACACCAAATTCGGCCGGCTAAGGAAAAAGTCCAGGTTACAGTTTGAGCCGGGAGAACACTGAGACAGGAAGAAGGGGCTGAGGCAGTGATTTCCATGAAGGAGTTATGTAAGAGACGATTGTTAAAACTACAAACAGATGTTCATATACATTAACTAGATAGCTATGTGATTATTAATGTAATACAATAAAAGTTTTTTATTCTCTTTCCAACGCAGGTCCATGAATAGAGGCGAACTGATCTCAGAACATTATGTGCTGACCGCAACTGACGGGCAGCGCCTGTCCTGTGATGCCGCTTGCTGCATCCGAGGCAAGAAACACGGCTGCGGCAGCCACTTCCGCTTCCTCGACCGCCCTTTTCAAAGAATAGTTATCTACAAGTTTGCTCATTAATTCATCGAATGAAACACCCGTCGCCTGGGCCTTTGCCTTCATTACATTGATAATCCGCTCACCTCTGACCGCCGCGGGAGTTATACAATTCACGCGGATATTGTATTGACCCACCTCAACTGAAAGTGATTCCGTGAGCGCGATCATGCCTGCCTTCGAGCAGGAGTAAGAGGTTCTCATGGGAGAGCCTGACTTACCATCGCCCGTTCTGCCGCGCTCCGAACTGATGTTGATGATGGTACCACTTCTCCGGGGGATCATATGTTTGAGCACATGTTTAGCCGCCAGCAGACTACCCGTGAGGTTGATTGCCAGAGCCTCATTCCACTCGTTTACATTGATATCGACGACGTTAACTGTCGGTCCGATTATCCCGGCGTTGTTGACCAATATGTCTATCCTGCCGAATGTGCCGACCGTTTCGGCCACCATGCGCTCTACCTGCTTTTCGTCGCTAACGTCAGTTTGCACCGCAAGGGCCCGGCCGCCCTTGTTCCTAATGTCATCAACAGTCTCCTCTAGTTTTGACAGGGTGCGCGCGGCAAGCACCACGGCCGCTCCATCCGCTGCAAACGCTTGCGCAATGGCCCTGCCAATGCCCTTTCCACCACCGGTAACGATCGCGGCCTTCTGCTCTAATAGCATATCCGTCTTCCTCCTCGACTTTTTCTCCGCGTCTCTGCTTCGAGACACCCTATCACGCCTGATGCCGGCTGTAAATAGAAAGGCTTCTTCCGGGTACGCGCGCGTGTGAACGGAAAGAATAGTGCGTATTACGACGTGGACCAGTGGCAGAAGGCAGCCGGAATGTGTATTATAATGAAAGGCCATTGATGGACATTCCTGAATTCCCAGAGTTCAAGCCGATTGAGATTGGCGATCGCGACGCACTCCACGACCGGCTGTGGGCATATCAGCCCACGAATTCGGAATTGACCTTTACCAACCTCTTCATATGGAGGAATCACTACGGGTTCGCCTGGTCGATCTACAAGGACTGGCTCGTTATTCTCGGGTCAGATCCTGATGGCGAACCCTATGTGCTCACGCCGATAGGACCGCCGGACCGCCTCCCCGTTGTTGAGACGCTCCTCGCCTGGCTTAAGCATGAAAAGGGCGTGTATCGTCCCGCGGTAGAGAGGGCTGACCAGAGGCTCGTGTCAGAGCTCCAGGGTATCCCGCACTTTGTCATCGAACCCCTGCGCGACCACTTTGATTATGTCTATCGGACCGAGGACCTGATCCAGCTGGCGGGCGGGAGCTTTCGCGCCAAGAGGAACCATATCAATTACTTCCTCCGTTCTTACAACTGCAGTTACGAGCCCCTTGACGGTGCGCACAAGCAGGCCTGCCTGGACCTGATGGAGACATGGTGTGTACTGCGCCGCTGCGAGGACGATCTAAGCTTGTCAAGCGAATGGGAAGCTATCAGGGAGGCTCTGGCCAATTTCGAGGAACTGAACGTTGTGGGTGGCGTACTCCTCGTCCATGACAAGGTCGAGGCTTTTACCATTGGCGAGCTGCTCAATAGAGAGACTGTGGTGGTTCATATTGAGAAGGCTAATATGGAGATCCGCGGGCTTTATGCCATGATCAACCAGCAATTCTGTGAGAAAGAATGGCAAGGTGTCCTGTACGTTAACAGGGAACAGGATCTGGGAGAACCCGGCCTGAGAGAGGCTAAGTTATCTTACAACCCGGACCATTTTGTAGAGAAATTTCGCATCCGCCTCA
>CAWIHO010000027.1:0-246985 GCA_963835605.1 uncultured delta proteobacterium
GCTATGGCACCCAGGAATACACATTTAGCGCGGATGAATTCACGGAGAGACTCAGCGGGTGCCGCTGATACCGGCCTGCCCACAGGTGGCAGCGCTATCTTTAAGCTTTTACCGGCCCTTTTTCCACCAGGCCACTGAGCAAGAGTCACTTACTTACAAAGGCATCCATGTGCAGTCGCCTTTCTCAATGAGCTGTTTCGCTTCTTCGGGCCCTTCGGAGCCGGCAGCGTAGTTGGGGAACACCCCTGCCGCTGTTGTCGCCTCCAGCTTCTCTATGAGCGGGGTGAGCAGGGCCCACGTGGACTCGACACCCTCCTCCCTCAGGAAGAGCATTTGATCCCCGAGCATGCAGTCGATGAGCACCCACTCGTACGCGTCCAGGCCCGGCGACTCATAGGCGAAACGCATCACCACGGGCCCAGGGTTCAGGCAGAACCTCGTGCCCGGCTTCTTCGTCTCGAACGTAAGACCGATGCTCTCCTCGGGTTGTACCCTGAAGACCAGGATATTGGGTTCGATGCGTTCCTCCAACATACCGGAAAACATCAGATGGGGAACAGTCTTGAAATGGATCGAAATCTCTGTTTTGTGTGATTTTAGCCGTTTACCGCATCGGAGATAAAACGGGACACCGTTCCACCGCCAGTTATCCACAAACACCTTCATCGCTGCATAGGTCGGCACTATCGACGTAGGTGAAACGCCAGGTTCCTCCCGGTATGCGACAACGGGCTCGCCCGCCAACCTCTCCTTTACCGTACTGGCCGACGGCAACAAACTCATTGAGCCTGTCGAGCGGAAAGGGCGTGATGGAGTGAAACACCTTATTCTTTTCGTCCCTTACCGGTTCAGCTTCAAAGGCTACCGGCGGTTCCATGGCTGTTACCGCCAGGAGCTGAAACAGGTGACTCTGGAACATATCCCTGATCACACCCGCCTGTTCGTAATAGGCAGCTCTGTGCTCAACCCCCAGGGTTTCGGCAACCGTCATCTGGATATGATTGACGTAATTGCGATTCCAAAGCGGCTCGAAGATAGAGTTGGCAAAGCGGAACATCAGCATGCTCTGGACCGTCTCTTTAGCGATGTAATGATCGATGCGGAAGATCTGCTTCTCCTCAAAACATGCTTCGAGCGTGCGGTTCAAGCGTCTCGCCGATTCCAGGTCCCGGCCAAAGGGCTTCTCGATGACCACATAGGGGTAACCGCTCGCTTCGAGCTTGGACAGGCCTGCCCTGTCCAGGTTGACCAGGACCGTTTCGAAAACGGTAGGAGGGATCGCAAGATAAAAGATGCGGTTTCCCGCCTGTCTGGTATTTCTTTTCCAGGGGCAGGAGCTTTTCCTTCATGTGGGTTACGTAGGCATCGGTACGTCGAAGTCGAAAGATTCGTAGTAGAGCTTCGAGGCAAATCCAGCCCATTCCGCAGGGTCATAGTCGGCAGGGGCGCCCCTCTGCACGGCATCGCGCATGGTCTCGATGTACTGCTCGTGTCCCACTTCCACGCGATCCACGCCGAACACAAAAAAATTTTCCGGGAATACCTTATGCTTGTGAAGACGGTATAATGAGGGCATCAGCTTCCGCCGCGTGAGATCCCCGTAAGCGCCGAAGATCACGAGACAGACTGGTGTGCGGGATCTCTATCTCGCATGCTCCGATCGTGCGAAAACTCGGTCTTATCTCGACCTGCGGTACAGTCTCTGCCATAGGTTCACCTGATAGTGTTACTTAATCAATGCATTCCAGTCCGCGGAGAACCGCTCCATGCCCTTGACCGTCAGGTCATGGGAAATGTCGTACTCCTGCCACTTTTTCGAAAGGTCTATATCTTGATACGGGATAGCCGTGAGTTTGCCCCGGTCGTATACGTAGTCATCTTTCGGCATAGGGAGACCCTTTTCACCCCATTCCTTAAGAATGGTAAAGGGCGCGGTAATGATATCGGAGCCCAGCTTGATCGCGCATAGCAGGTGGTCAAGCGTTCTCACGCTCGCCGTTAATACTTCTACGTGACCATCGCCCTTGCCGTACATCTTAAGGATATTGGCGATCAAGTCCATGCCGTTCTCTCCCCTGTCGTCGAGCCGGCCTATGAACGGCGAAACAAAGACCTCACCTTTTTTTGCACCGCGTGTGGCAGCATAAACCGCGGCTGCCTGTTCCTGCGAGAAACAGAGGGTCATGTTCACCCGAAGTCGCTCTTTTACCGCCTGTTCGGCCGCCTTCAGGCCCTCCTTGGAAGTGGGGAATTTGATGTGCGCATTGGGGATCCAGCCAAACATCTCTTTTCCCTGGGCTAGCATCTGGTCGGCCTGTGTGGCGAGATCAGCGTAGACCTCCACCGAAACCGACCCCTGAGGGATCATTGCGGAAATCTTTTTCACTACGTCCAGGTAAAAGGCGAGGATCTCCTTCTCGTTGAAGCGCGCCCCTCGATCAAGGTGCTTACGCACTTCGGGGTTCTTCGAGATGAGCGTGGGGTTTGTTGTCTGCCCGTCAAGAAATCCGAGGAGATTGATGGCTTGCTTTGTCTCGTCAGGGTCTCCCCCGTCCAGGAATATCCTCGTCTTCAGGCCGGCGGGTTTCATAGTACCTCCTTTACCTTTTTAACGATCGCGTTTTTCGATATCTCCTCGTAGTCGAGGAGCTCGTCGGGCTTACCGCTTTTTGGCATTTTTCTTACGGCGAGGGAGTAAACGGGTATCGCCTTTGCCGCTCTCTGCAAGCACGCTTTTTACCGCTTCGCCAATACCGCCTTCCGGCCGATGATCTTCGACGGTAATGATGCGCCCAGCCCGACCTACGGCCTCGTTAAATGCCTCTTTCTCGATTGGCTTTATGCAGTAAAGGTCGATCACGCGGACCTGGATACCCTCCTTTTTCAGTTCCTCGTATGCGCCGAGAGCTTCAAAAACGGTCGCTCCCGCGGCGATCACGGCAACGGCGTCGTTGTCGCTTCGTTTCAAGACCTTGCACTTTCCGATGGGGAATGTATCTTCGGGACCGTAGAGAAGCGGTGTTGCCTCCCTCGTCGTGCGGATGTAGACAATGCCCTTCTGCTTTGCCGCTTCTTCGACAAGCCGCTCCGTTGCGTAGGCATCGCAAGGATAGAGCACCACGCTGTCCTGGATCGTTCTGAACATGGCTATATCTTCGAGACCCATCTGGGAAGGGCCATCCTCGCCAATAGAAACACCGGCATGGGAGCCGGCAAACTTCATATTCGCCCGTGAATACTGGCTCATCCTGATCTGATCAAAGGCGCGCGTGAAGAATGCCGCGAAGGTTGAAGAAAAGGGAATTTTTCCCCTGGTCTCGAGTCCCTGAGCCACTCCCACCATGTTCTGCTCAGCGATGTACATCTCGAAATACTGGTCCGGGTAAGCATCTCTGAAAATCTCCGCAAACGTCGAGTTGCTCACTTCCCCGTCCAGGCCCACAATGGCGGGATATCCCGGCTTGATGCGCTTCAGCGCGTTGCCGTATGCCTTTCTCGTGGCAAAAGGTTTTCCCGGCTCGTACGAAGGCTCCGGGATGGCTGCCTTTGCTGGTTTTTCAGGTTTAATATCCGCCGGTTTAGCTATCTCCCCGCGTAGGGACCTGTCAATTTCCCCTAAAGCCGGGAGTGCTTCCTTAAGCTGCTCTCTGCTCAAGGGCTTGCCGTGCCAGCCGTTCTTATTTTCAACGAGAGGGACACCCTTACCCTTGATGGTCCTGGCAATGATCATCGTGGGCTTACCTGCACCCTGCATTACTTTGTCGTAAGCAGCGCGAATCTCTGAAAAATTATGGCCGTCAATCAGGATCGTTTCCCAGCCGAAGGCAGCGATCCGCTTTGCGTAGGCGTCGAGATCCCACCCGTACATGGTTTCTCCTCGTTGTCCCAACCGGTTCACGTCGAGGATGCCGACCAGGTTGTCGAGCTTGTAGTACGCCGCTATCTCCATTGCCTCCCATTGCGAGCCCTCTGCCATCTCGCTGTCCCCGAGGAGCACGTATGTCCGGTAGGGGAGCTTGTCAAGATACCTGGCGTTCAGGGCTATGCCGACACCGATCGGAAGGCCCTGCCCCAGGGAACCGGTTGCTGCCTCGGCATAGCGGAAGTCGACGGTGGGGTGGCCCTGGAGTGGGCTGCCGAACTTGCGGTAGGTCATCAGTTCCTCTTCCGTAACCTTTCCCGCTGCGGTCCACAGGGCGTAGAACAAAGGGGAGGCGTGCCCTTTCGAAAAGATCAGTCGGTCGTTGTTCGGGTGTTCCGGGTGGTCGGCATCGAATCTAAAGAAGCCGCCAAAAAGAAGTGCCGCCATGAGGTCCGTGGCGGAAAGAGAAGACGTGGGGTGTCCCGAGCCTGCTTCCGTGGTGCAGACGAGGATATAATAACGGATCAATCTGGCCAGTTTTTCCAGTTTTGCTTGGTCAACCATGATCTTTACTCCTCTGCTTGATTTTCAAACATAGATGAGACCAACCGCAGGCCGCCTGCCTGCCTTTCCAGGGTCTGTGCGATGTGATTACCGATAGGGCCGATCAAACCTGTTCAGAATCTAGAGCCGGTCCTATTCTTTGTCAAGGTAAGGTGTGCCGCAATCTCCGACATTTCCGGCATTCGGTCCAGTGTCTGAGGTCTAATGTCGGATACCAGTTCGCATTCAAAATCGACCCAGCTTCGACCGAGTGCCCCGGACAACCAGGAGGTCAACGACAGAGCGTACTCTTAGTACGTCGCCGGTGTGCCGACGACCACCTCTGACGTGGACCGGAAGAGGGTATTCGGATTTCGACATGGATCTAGGAATTAGGGCGTCACTGCAGCCTTGACGTAGGGAAGCCAAAGCCCTCCTCTGTAAACGAGGCGGGTTGTGTTGTCGGAGGGCGTGGACGGGCGGCCGTGAAAGGCGCCGGGAGAAGTTTGTTCGACTGCACCTCTCTTGTACGCTTCGTATTCCGGATCCCAGGGGAAAATCAGGACAGTCTCTTCTGCGATCGTAACGCTGACGGGCTGCACCGGCGGTTTCGTTTCAGCGCCCTGTAACGAGTCCAAAAAAGAGTCGAGGGCATCGAAACGAGACACATCTTCAAGCGTTTTCAACGTAGGGGGACTTAGAGGTACAGTTCCCTGTATGTTTGCTTCCAGCGCCGGCCTCGGGGCGATCCAGATGCCGTCGGTCGTCTCCTTCAGGTCAGGACTTGCTTCCTGGCCTGAAGGATGGCGCGCAACGAAAAACCTCGTGTCGAAGCGCACGGGGTTTGCTTCTGGTGTTATCCAATGCGTGTAATAGTGGAGCTGATCGAGTGCAAGCAGGAGGTGCTCCTCTACTGCAAGCTCAAGCAAGGTAATCTCACCTTCGTTGAGCTTCTTCCTGTAATCGAAAAACCTTTTACGCTCTATATCATTCGAGAGCCGGAAGGGCGTACTATCCGTCCTGTACGCGAGCAGCACGCCAGCCTCTTCAAAGAGTTCGCGAATGGCTGCGATGCGGTACCCGAGCAGATCCGCGCCGGCTTGGCGCTGGTCGCCCGCGCCCTCATGAAGGGTTTTTATGCAATAGGAGAGCACCTCTTCGTTGTCGTCACTTTTGTCTACGGTGCCTCCGGGGTACACGTAGTTGCCTGCCATGAAGATGCTTTTCTGGTGTCGCCTCAGGAGGAAGGCCTCAAATCCTGTTGGATGTTGTTCTCTTAGTACGATGACGGTGGAGGCGGGTCTTGGCGTGGCGGGCGTATGCTACTCCTCTAGCTCGGCGAGCGCCACTTCGGCGGCGAACTGAACGCCGTTATCTTTATCCTGCAAAGCCTTGATGAGGCTTTTTGCGGCCCTCTGGTCCTTTATTTTTCCGAGCGTCCATGCTGACCAGCGGCGGACGTTGGGGCTGGGATCCTGGAGATTCTCTATAAGCTTTTTGACCGCGGGCTTTCCTATTCTCTGGAGGGCAGAGGCTGCACCCTCCCGCACGTAGCGCACCTCGTCGTCCAGTGCACCAATGAGCGGGTCAATGGCGGTGGGATCCGCTTGCTCCCCGAGGGCATTAGCCACTCCCCAGCGCACACCCCAATCCTTGTCGTGCAAAGCCTTAATCAGAGGGCCTACGGACCGTTTGTCTCTCATTTCCGCGAGCGCGGCGGTCGCTTCCTCGCGCACGTACTTATTCTCGTCCTGCAGCGCCTTGATGAGTGGCTCCACAGCGCATTTGTCTCCGATCTCGCCGAGGGCGATTGCTGCTGCCTCCCGCACATACCTATTCTCATCCTGCAGTCTGGCGATGAGGGGTTCGCATGCTTTCTTGTTTTTTGCGCTACCGAGCACATGGACGGCGCGCCACCTGATGTCCCAGTCGCTGTCCTGGAGCAGCACGACCAGTTCATCTATCACCGGTTCTCCGAAGTTGAGAAGGGCCTTTTCCGCGGTTCGCCTCATCGATTCATCCCCATCTCTCAAGGCCTGAATGAGAGGCTTCAAAGCCCTCTTGTCTCCGAGGTCGCCCAGGGAGGTTACAGCGCTCTCGCGCACATACTTGTCTTTGTCCCTTATGGCAGCGATCAGGGCGGGGGCCACGATCTGGTCCCGTATCTGACCAAGGGCCCATGCTGCGCCTTCCCGCACGTATTCGTCTTCGTCCTTAAGGCTAGCGAGGAGCGGCTTTACAGCCCTTTTGTCTTTCATCTTGCCCAGGGCTTCCGTTGCGTTGAGGCGCGTCTCCCATTCCGGGCTAAGCAGGGCCTCAGCCCAGCGTTCAAAATCAGAAGTCTTTCGGGTGGGTCGTGGCATGGTCATATTCTTTTATCACAAAATGGGGTGTGCAAGAAAGATAAATATAGGGTCAAGGGTAAGGGTCACAGGATCATTGATCAGAGTAAATCGGATTGGTCACGGGCGAAACCTGTTCCACTGCTGAAGCTTTGACATCGAACAATGGAACGGTTCCCATTTTGGGCCGCCATGACCCTTGACCCCGGAACCTAGCTTATGGTAGAGTCAGAGCTTACTGCCATGCCTGTTAAGCCCCCGAAATTGAAACCAGGCGCAACCGTTTGTCTGGTCGCCCCCGCCTCTGCTGTGACTGATGTATCATCTTATGAAAAGGGCAGGCGCTTGCTTGAAGAGCGCGGGTACCGTGTGGTCGAAGGGGAACACGTACGGGATGCCATGCTCCTCTTTGCGGGTGAGGACAGGGATCGAGCGGACGACCTGAACCGTGCCTTCGCTGACAGCTCAATCGATGCCATCATCTGCGTACAAGGAGGCGCGGGCACCGCACGCATACTGCCCTACATAGACTTCGGGCTCATAACCCGGAACCCTAAGATTTTTGTCGGCTACAGTGACGTTACGGCATTGCAGCTCGCCATGCTGGAGAGGTGCGGGCTCATCACCTTTTATGGACCGATGGTCGCGACAGAGGTTGGCCGAGCGTTCACGCCCTTTACGGACGGAAGATTTTTTCAGATGTTGACAACGTCGGAAGAAAGCATAGAATTGCGGAACAGACCGGGCAGGAAGATGCTCACGCTATATCCTGGCGAGGCCCGCGGGCAGCTCGTTGGCGGGTGCCTATCAATCTTTGTTTCTACCCTGGGGACGGAGTGGGAGGTCGATACGAGGGAGAAGATTCTTTTCTTTGAGGACGTCGACGAAAGGCCTCATCGCATCGAGCGTTATCTCACACAACTGCTCCTTGCGAACAAGCTGCAAGCGGCAAAAGCAATCCTCTTCGGCACCTTTACCCGTTGTGAATACACTGAGCGCCGCGATCACGCCGGGCCGCACGTGCGCACGCTCGACATCATCAGAGACCGGGTAATCCCTTTACAAAAGCCCTGCCTTTATGGCCTGCGGTTCGGGCACGTGCGGGAGAAACTGACCCTGCCGCACGGCGGATACGCCTTTCTCGACGCAACGCAACAGCGGGTGCTTGTGGAGCCTCCGGTAAGTTGAACGGGCGCCCGGTATCTGAGGCCCGCAGTCTTGCTGTCTGAATCACGAAAATGCCAATCTGATAATTGACAAAAACGGCGCGCTCCTCTATAGTTTACTGACTACCACCCTCAAAATCTCGCGGAAAGGTACCCTGTGACGCCAAAAAAGTCTCCCGTAAAGATGGACTCTAGAGAGCAGGAACTGATGATGCTCCGGAAAGTGGCTGAGTATGTGAGCAGCAACCTGGAGCTGGAAGAGTTGCTGGGCAGAATCGTCAAGATGGTTACAGAGATCACCTCCGCCGACTCCTGCTTTATCTATCTTTACGATGCGCAGCGTAATGAACTCGCCTTGAGGGCTTCGAGCAATCCCCGGACAAGTGTGGTTGGGGATATCAGACTGAAACTGGGCGAGGGTGTTACAGGCTGGGCCGCAAAAGAGAAGACCCCGGTGGCGCTCGCGCGGGAAGCCTACAAGGACTCGCGCTTCAAGAGGTTTACCAACCTTGCCGAAGACAAATACGAAGCCTTGCTGGCAGTCCCCATCCTTTCGAAGGATGAAATCATCGGGGTGATGAATGTCCACAGCAAGAAGGAGTACCAGTACCCCGAATCCCAGATTAACCTGCTCTTCACCATATCCCGCTACCTGGGCAATGCCATAGCGAATGCGATCATTTATGAAGAGGTCAAGAAGAAGGCAAAGCAGCTCGACCTTCTGTCGGAAATAAGCAGGACCATCGTGTCGGATTACTACCTGAAGGAGATACTGCAGCTGATCGTGACCATGACGGCGCAGGTCATGGGCTCCAAGATCTGCTCAATAATGCTCCTCGACGAAAAAAAGCAGGAGTTGGTTATCGCAGCCACCCAGAGTCTGAGCAAGGAGTACATAAACAAGCAGAACCTTAAGGTGGGTCAGTCGATTAGCGGGAGGGTCGTGATGGAGAAGAGGCCTATCACGGTGCTTGACGTAACCAGGGAACCGGCTTTTATGTATCCTGCCATTGCCAGGAAAGAAGGCTTGGTCTCCATGCTTTGCGTGCCCATGATGATCAAGGACAGGGTTATCGGCGCGATCAACACCTATACACAGAGCGAGTATGAGTTTACTAAAGAGGAGATCGACATCCTGCAGGCAATCGCCAATCAGGCTGCGGTGGCGATAGAGAATACCCGGCTCGACCAGGAGATTCTCGCTACAAAGGAAGCTCTGGAAACGAGAAAACTGGTGGAGCGAGCCAAAGGCGTGCTCATGAAAGAGCTCGGGATACCCGAGGACGACGCCTACAAGAAGATCCACAGGAAAAGTATGGATCTACGCAAGAGCATGCGGGAGGTAGCGGAGGCGATTATTGTTGCTTCGGACCTGAGGAAGTAATGCCGCTTTGCTTTCGTGCGGAGACCGAGGCGGCAGCGAGGAGCCGACGCAGGCGTACTGAGTAGTACGTCGAGGAGAGCGACGCAGCGACAACGAAGGTATACACATGAAGGCAAAGCGGCACAGAGCGCTTGACAAGCGGCGCGTTGTGCGCTATATTTAATGAAGTCAAAAGACACTGATGTCTTTCAGTTGTCGATGCACGCTAGCAGGCCAGGACTTAGGCGTCCTTAACTCTCGGGTTGAGGACGCCTTTTTTGTTGCGGAGATTCGTGGATGGAGACGACGATTCGAATAGCGCTTGCGCAGATAAACTGTACGGTAGGAGACCTCAACGGTAACTGCCGGAAGATTCTGGAGTACGCGGAAAAGGCGGAAAAATATGACGCTGACCTCGTCTCTTTTCCGGAGCTTGCCGTGACGGGCTATCCGCCTGAAGACCTTCTCCTGAAGCCAAAGTTCGTAGAGGACAACGTAGCGGCTGTGAGGGAGTTGTCTCGATCCATCCGGAATATCGTTGCAGTCGTGGGTTTCGTGGATAAGGGCCGCCGCGCAGTTTATAACAGCGCGGCTGTCATAAGCGCCGGGGAGATCAAAGGGGTTTATCATAAAATGCGCCTCCCCAATTACGCCGTCTTTGATGAAAAGCGCTACTTCAACTCCGGTAAGAACCCCCTTGTTTTTCTGTTCGGGCAGCACCCGTTTGGCGTAACCATCTGTGAGGATATCTGGCTCCCGGGCGGGCCGACAGCAGCACAGGCGAGGTATGGGGCAAGGTTTATCTGCAACATCAACGCATCCCCGTACCATGCCGGCAAAATCAAACTCAGGGAAGAAATCATACGGGCTCAGGCCAGAAACAACGGCGTGATCATGTCGTATACCAATCTGGTCGGCGGGCAGGATGAGCTCGTCTTTGACGGCCAGAGCATGGTCATAGACAAAGACGGCACACTGCTGGCGCGGGCAGAGGCTTTCAAAGAGGATCTGCTGATAGTGGACATCAAGCTTCCTCTCGATGCGACGGTACGCTCGACCAAAAGGCTTGTGAAGGTAACGGAATGCACCTTTGCGGCAAAAGAAGGTTCCGGTGGAGAAACGGGTCGCCCCACCTCTGAAGGCTGCGGAGGAGGTATATCAGGCCCTGGTCCTCGGTTTGCATGATTACGTTCAGAAGAACGGCTTCAAGAAGGTCGTTCTGGGTTTGAGCGGAGGCATCGATTCCGCTCTGGTGGCCGTGCTTGCAGCCGATGCGCTGGGAACGGAGAATGTGATGTGCGTTTTCATGCCGTCCCGTTTCTCGTCAGAGGCGTCGCGCGTCGATGCAAAGGCGTTGTGTGAGAACCTGAACCTGCGCTTCTTCGAGATATCGATCGAGCGTATCTACGATGCGTACCTGGAAACCCTCTCGCAGGTCTTTTCGGGGCTGCAGCCGGATATCACCGAAGAAAATATTCAGGCGAGGATCAGGGGCAATATTATCATGGCCCTTTCCAATAAGTTCGGCTGGCTCGTCCTCACCACCGGCAACAAGTCGGAGATGAGCGTCGGATACGCGACGCTTTACGGAGATATGGCCGGAGGGTTCGCGGTCATCAAGGACGTGCCTAAAACGCTCGTCTACAGAATCTGTCGATGGAGAAATACTTTGAGCCGGGCGATACCGGAGAGAGTGCTTACAAAGGCCCCCACCGCTGAATTGAAGCCTGACCAGAAAGATACGGATACGCTCCCGCCTTACGAAACGCTCGATCCTATCCTCAAGGCATACGTCGAGGAGGATGAGGACCCGGCGAAGATTATCAGGGCAGGCTACGATCCCGAGACCGTGAACAGGGTAATAAAGATGGTGGATATGAGCGAATACAAGCGAAGGCAGTCTCCGCCGGGCATAAGGATAACGCCCAAGGCATTCGGGAAGGACCGGAGAGTGCCCATCACGAACAAGTATAAAGGCTGAGTATGTCGTTTGATGTCTTGATGAAAAGAATCTCTCCTACGTTGCAACGGATCACGCAGAAGCTGAACGGCCACTTCACGTTCATGGACCATGAGGATCTGTTTCAGGAAGCCTTACTGCATCTCTGGACCGATTTTCAGAGTGGTTCTCTCAACGACAAAACAGACAGCTATGTTTTGCAAGGATGCTATTATCATCTTAAGAACTATATCCGTACGGTGCAGGATAAGGCGCCGCTGGTGAGTCTGAGCGACGTGGTAGATGAGGAGGCTGTCCGGTTAGAGGAGATCCTGGAGGCGGAGGATGTTGCGGCATTTGACTATGTCGACGGAAAGATGCAGGTCGAAGCCCTGTTGGAAAGCGGCCTGACTCAAAGGGAACGTGATGTTCTTGCGCTCTCTATGGAAGGGATGACAACCAGGGAAGTAGGCCAAAAACTCGGTATTTCCCATGTAGCCGTAGTGAAGGTGCGAAACAAGCTGAAGAGCAAATATGAGCAATTGAACGGAAAGGGCCCGGTGGCAGGTTACCAAAACTGAGATTTCTTACTTGTAGAAGAATAACGAAGTAGCAGCAAGCACAAAAACACAATGATGTGTGAAAACAGTGACGTTCCAATGTGAACGTCATTTTTTTTGCAGCGGCCGGAGACTAAGGCGTCTTCCATCCATCGAAGGAGATCGAAAGAACGATGGGATGTAAGACGCCTTTTTTATTTGCCCTAAAGGCCGGCCAGACAAATTCTCAGGAGGTGCGTAGTGAAGGCAGCAGCAATACTTGTTCTCACAATGTTCTTGATGGTACTGTGCCCGACAGGCGTGCTCAGGGCACAGGAAGCAAAAGAGCCGCGCCAAGGCAGCGGCAACCGAGCCGGCCGTAACGACAACGGCTCCGGCTCAAGCAGCCCCGGCGCAGCCTGCCGAAGAACCCGTGACCGGCACTGCTTCCGTTTCCTTCCTCAACCAGTACATGTTCCGTGGATACCAGCTGGGTAAAGACAGCCTCATCATCCAGCCGTCCCTGGGTGCTTCCTACAAAGGGTTCACGGCGAGCTTCTGGGGTAACATCGACGGCCACGAAAAAGCTACCCAGAACTTTAATCCGGATGACCCGGGCCACCAGAGCTTCAACGAGACCGACCTGACCCTGAGCTACACCTATGTCCTCGACAAGTTTAGTTTCACCGGCGGGTATATCTACTACGGCCTGAGGTACGCAAACGAGACGCAGGAGTTCTTCGGGAGCTGTAAGCCATGACTCGTTCCTCAAGCCCACCCTCTCCATCTACCGGGACTTCGCGGCATACCCGGGCTGGTATCTGAACCTCTCCATCGGCCACTCCTTCAAGATCTACAAGGAGGTGACCCTCGACCTCGGCGCATCCGCAGGGTACGAAATAGGCACGGGCAATTTCTGGGATACGTACCAAGCAACAACGGGGGCCTATACTGGCTCAAAGTACAGCGCCTTCCATGACGGCATGGTGAAAGCAGGCCTCACCATACCCGTTACCAAGAAGGTGGCCATTCAGCCCATGCTCGCTTACTGGTTCCCGCTCTCGAACAATGCAGAAGAAAAGGATTAACGGCAACTCGTACAACCCGAACGGCTATTTGAAGTACCTGTGGCAAGGAGGCGTTACCGTTGCATATAACTTCTAAAACATTCTTTGAAATGTATTAAGCTCCTCTTCCTCCCATTCCCGGAGCCGGGACAGTGTTGCCCCGGCTCCACCCCAACTGCAACGACGCAGTAAGGCACCTGGATACCAGGTGACCAGGTAGAAAAGACACTGAGGTCTCCGAAGCAAAAGAAGAATGAGTCTCGTCAGAGGCGCATGCCGAAGGCGAGAGACAAAAAGCAAAAGGAGGTCTGTTATGGCTAGCAATGAAGCAAAAGCAGGTGTAATTCTACCTAAACTGGGTCTTGTCGGAGCAACGGTGAATGCGATGGCCTTGATCGCACCGGGTGCATTTCTCTGGATTACCTATCAGTTGCAGGCCGCAGCCACGGCTCCAAGCGGGGCGTCGGTAGCAAACGATGTATGGCCGGGGATCGTGCTCGCCTTGATTGTGGCATTTCTTACGGCTCTCTCCTATGCGCAGCTCGCTAAGATTTATCCGGAAGCAGGCTTCGCCAGTTGTGCTTATTTTGCGGAGAAAGCCTGGCTGGACGCCCGGGGTGAGAAGAGAAGCGGCCCGAGATCCGTGGCCCGCGTATCGAAACTCGCCACCGGCTGGGCCGCGCACCTTTTCTACTGGGCCTATTCGGGGGTCATGGCCGCGATGATGGCAACCCTGATCGGCTATATCTACAACCAATTCACCGGCCAGTCGTTATCAATAGTGAACCTTACCATCATCGTTGTGGTGTTTGCCATCGTTACCGGGTATATCGCGTACCGCGGCGTCACAGGGTCAACGATGACGGCTATCGGGATAAACATAATACAGCTTGCTTCTCTCGTTGTTTTCAGCGGCCTTGCCATCTGGTACCGCATCGCCAACCCGCAGCATGTCAGCGCGTGGGCCTTTTCCGGAGGCTTCGACATCATGAAGCCCCACATGCTGAGCGGCATACTGGTGCAATCAACGATAGCCATCCTGATCTTGGTCGGGTTCGAAAGCTGCACCGCGCTTGCATCAGAGACAAAGGATCCTGGAAAAACATTGCCCAAGGCAATCATCATCTCTCTTTTCATTCAGGGAGTATTGGCCTATCTGTTCGAATATTTCGCCGCAAGCTACATGATCAGCGACAAACTGGTCAACGTTGCCGATAAGGTGACGACAACCGGTATGGCGGCCGCAGCGGCATCGAGTGCGCCCATCGGGGACCTCGTGAAGCTCATCGGAGACGGCCTGATTCCCGGGCTCGGTTTCGGCTTGATGATTACCATGGCGGTCACGGTTGCGATTGCAATTCTCGGCACGACCTTAAGCGCAATGAACACAGCTATGCGGATCACCGCCGGTATGTCGGATGACCGGGAACTACCGACGGGCTTGAGCTTCATCCACCCGAGCTTCAGGACCCCGCATATTGCTCTCGTGACCCTGATAATAGCTGTCTCGGTCATCGGGGCAGTCGGGGTACAGAGCGTTGTTGGTTTAACGGGCATCACGCTTGCCTCGAACTTGGGCACGTTTATCCTCTACGGCCTTACCTGCGTATGGACGATCATTGCGTTCAAGAATAGGGAAGACTTCAGCACGCTGAAGCACGCCATTGTTCCCGGGTTGGGCGTGCTCACCAATGCAATTATGACTATCGCGGTGCTCTACCTTTACATCATCGGCAACGCGGATGCCAAGGCAGAGGCGAAGATCTGTTTCATCATCGCGGGTGCCTGGGCGCTCATCGCGATCGTCTACGTTACGATGACGACCGTGCGCAAAACGTATGGCTTTAAGATGGTGTCAGCCATGATCCGGCCCGAGCAGCTCAACATCGTCGTGGAGGCTCTTAAGGAAGAGAACTACATCATGGGGATGACCGTGACGAAAGTAAAAGGGTTCGGCGTGCAGAGAGGTCACACGCCCGGAGGCCCGGAGAAGGACAGGATCGAGTTTATTCCCAAGGTGCGGGTTGACGTGGTGGCGAGGGAATGGGATGTCCAGGCCGTCATGGAGATCATCGCCGAGGCTGCGCGTACCGGAGACGGAACCGTCGGGGATGGGAAGATTTTTGTGACCGATGCCGCGGAGGCTATGCGCATACGCACGGGAGAAAGAGGCATCGAGGCGGTCTTCGGGGTGAGAGAGCCGCTAGCCGTTGTCAATTCTTAAGGATAAAACAGGGAGGATACTATTGAAAAAGATCGAAGCTATAATCCGTCCTACCAAGGTGGGCGACGTTTATGAGGCTTTAGATAATGCCGGGCTTCCGGGCCTGATGATTACGGAGATAGAAGGCCATGGAAAACAGAAAGGCCTTGAGCAGGAGTTTCACGGGAAAAAGTATAAGGTGCCCTTGATGACCAAGGCAAAGATTGAAATTGTGGCCAATGACGAGGATGTGGATAAGATCATCAAAGCGATATGCGGAGCCGCCATGACGGGAAAAGCGGGAGATGGCCGGAATCTTTGTCTACACCATAGAGAATACCGTACAGATTCGCACGGGAGACGCGTGCAGCACCATCGCGTAGGTGTGTGGCCGCTTTACGGCTGAATTGACATTACCAACATGCTGCAGGCCGAGGCGTCTCGGCCTGCGGCTTATCTTAACCGGGTGCCGCATGGGAAGCAAAGAAAGACCGACGATGTTTGACCGGCTTCTGGAGATGGTGAGGGGAAGAGGCAAAGCCCGACCCGAGGTGGGTAGCCGCAAGGCAGACCAGGATCAGTCGAGGAAGGCGGGAAAGAAACGAAAGAGGGCCGCATCAGGCACCTGAGCGCGCAGGCCCGGTGCTTAGCAATAATGGTTGATTGAAGGATGAGTGATGACCTATCTTGCCTGGCTCATTTTTATTGGAGCTGCGATCCTGGAGGTTGGTGGCGATGCGGTTGTCCGCAAAGGACTTCGCGGTAGCAGTCGTCGATCGTCATCCTTTCGGGGTGCGCCCTGTTGGGTTGTTACGGCGTCGTTGTCAACACCGTGAAATGGGATTTCTCCAGGCTGCTCGGCGTCTATGTCTCAGTATTCGCATGCATAAGTGTCTTGTTTGGTCGTCTCGATATTCAAAGAGAGAATACCCAATGCGACATGGGTAGGTCTGGCAATAATTATCGTGGGAGGCTTAATAATTCAGTTTGGGAAAAAATAGTAGTTACGCCCGCCATCTTCTCTTCACAAAACGCAGCAGATTTTTACTAGAAAAAAAAGTAAAAAACTTGTATACTACAGAGCCGCGGGAATAATATAGATTACACGTTGACGTGTAAAGAAGAGACCAAGGGTGTTCTCTACGAGGACGCCCTTTTCTTTTTTATTCCCGAGGCTGTAAGTAAGCTGCGTCTTTCATTACGGGAATGGTGAAAGACGCGGTGAAATGCCATTCAATCGATTGGGAGGAGGAGAATCATGATCAATACCGGTGACACGGCGTGGGTACTCGTCTGTACAGGCCTCGTCATGCTCATGACCCCGGGTCTCGCTTTTTTCTACGGGGGAATGGTAAGGCGAGAAAAACATTCTTGGCATTCTGATGCAGTGCTTTACCGTGCTCTGCATCCTGACGCTGCAGTGGATCCTTTTCGGCTATAGCCTTTCATTCGCGCCATCGAACGGCTTCTTTGGCGGCCTGAAATGGTTTGCCCTGAACGGCGTCGGCGGTAAGCCTTACGCTGATTACGCAGCCACGATCCCGCACGAGGCATTCATGCTCTTTCAGGCCATGTTTGCGGTCATTACGCCCGCGCTCATAATCGGGGCCTTTGCCGAGCGCATGAAATTTTCCGCCTTCCTCCTTTTCACGATACTCTGGGCCACCTTCGTCTATGACCCGGTCTGTCACTGGGTGTGGGGGATGGGTGGTTGGTTGAAGGAACTGGGAGTGCTCGATTTTGCAGGAGGGACGGTTGTCCACATCAACGCGGGCGTTGCGGCACTCGTCACTGCGCTCGTCGTCGGCAAGAGGAAGGGTTACGAGAATAGACCCGTGCCGCCCCACAACCTGCCCCTCACTGTCCTCGGCACGGCCCTGCTCTGGTTCGGCTGGTTCGGTTTCAATGCGGGCAGCGCGCTGGCTGCAAATGAGGTGGCGGTTCACGCCTTTCTGGTGACGCATACTGCAGCGGCCTCCGCAGGCGCTACCTGGGCGCTCCTTGAATGGATGTTCAATGGGAAGCCGACCATCTTCGGCACCATCACCGGCTCGATCGCGGGGCTTGCCACGATTACGCCTGCCTCGGGCTTCGTTACTGCCGGGGCCGCTGTGGCGATAGGTGCGGCGGCGAGCGTCGTCTGCTTCATCGCTGTCGCTTATGTAAAACCGAGACTGGGCTACGACGACTCGCTCGACGCCTTTGGGGTCCACGGCGTGGGCGGCATGCTGGGGACGCTCGCTGTCGGGCTTTTCGCGTCGAAAGCGATAAATCCTGCGGGCGCTGACGGCCTTTTCTATGGCAACTCCCACCAATTGCTCGTGCAGTTTATCGCTGTGGCTGCGGTGACCGCCTACAGCCTCGTGGCCACCTATGTCATCATGAAACTGGTGAACGTGCTGGTCAAGGTCCGTGTGCCTGATCGGGAGGAACTCATGGGACTCGACCTGACCCAGCATCATGAAAATGCGTACACGATCCTGGAATGAGACATACCTGGAATGCACATGGTTACCAAATTGATGGCATCCATACTTGTACATGCAGTTACCCAGAGGGTGGGTCTACACGGTGAAGTGTAAGCCATTGATGGCGTTCTTCTGAGAGCGCCATTTTTGTTTTAAGCCACTTGAGACGAAGGCGTCTCTGTTCTAGTGTTAGAACAGGGCGCCTTTTTTATTCCAGGGGGGAAGGGAGGAAGAATCATGATTAATGCAGGTGATACGGCATGGGTTCTCATTTCTACAGGGCTGGTAATGCTGATGACACCGGGACTGGCCTTTTTTTACGGAGGCATGGTACGACGAAAGAATGTACTGGGTGTTTTGATGCAATGTTTTACCATCCTCTGCGTCCTCAGCATGCAGTGGGTACTCTTCGGTTACAGCCTCGCCTTTGCGCCCGGAAAGGGCTTCTGGGGCGGTTTTCAGTGGGCCGGGCTCGTGGGGGTCGGGGCAGAGCCATTCAAGGACTACGCGGCCACCATTCCTCATCAGGCGTTCATGATCTTCCAGGCCATGTTCGCCATCATCACGCCGGCACTGATCATCGGGGCGTTTGCGGAGCGGATGAAGTTCTCGGCATTTCTCCTTTTTACGCTGCTCTGGGCAACCTTCATCTACGACCCCGTTGCCCACTGGGTCTGGGGCGTGGGAGGCTGGCTCAAGGACCTTGGCGCCCTTGACTTTGCGGGCGGTACAGTCGTCCACATCAACGCGGGTATCGCTGCGCTGGGGACTGCTCTCTTCATAGGCAAGAGGACGGGATACGACAAAGCCCCCGTACCTCCGCACAATCTGCCCCATGTGGTTCTCGGCACGGCCCTGCTCTGGTTCGGCTGGTTCGGATTCAACGCGGGCAGCGCTTTGGCAGCTAACGGACTCGCGGTCAACGCCTTTGTGGTTACCAATACAGCCGCGGCGACCGCTGGCCTGACCTGGGCAGTCATCGAATGGATAACGAACGGGAAGCCGACCATCTTCGGCACTGCCACGGGCGCCGTGGCGGGCTCGTTGCCATCACGCCTGCTGCCGGTTTTGTCGGGCCGATGTCCGCGATCATCATCGGTATCTTCGTGAGCATCTTCTGTTTCATCGCTGTTGCGGTCATCAAACCTAAGCTGGGCTACGACGACTCTCTTGATGCGTTCGGTGTGCATTGTGTCGGCGGGATTTGGGGTGCGCTGGCAACAGGGCTTTTCGCCACTAAACTCGTCAACCCGGATGGGGCTGACGGTCTCTTTTTCGGCAACCCGAAGCAGTTCCTGATACAGGTGCTCGCTGTCGCGGTCACGCTTGGCCTACAGCTTTGTGGGTACCATGATCATTTACAAAGTGGTTGACTGGATAGTGGGCATGAGGGTAAAAGAGAAGGACGAGATCATAGGACTTGACCTGACGCAGCATCACGAACATGCTTACACTATATTAGAATAGGGGCGAACGATGAAATTGATTATCGCCATTATAAAACCGGACAGGCTTGAGGCAGTCAAGCAGGAGCTTTACAAGGCTGAGGTCAACCTCATCACGGTGAGCGAAGTGCTCGGTCACGGCCGCCAGATGGGCGTCACTGAGGTATACCGCGGCGTGAAGGAGATGGGCAACCTGTTGCGCAAGGTGCAGCTCCTCATTGCGGTGAACGACAACTTCGTAGGAACCGACGATCAACGCAATCCTCAACGGCGGAAGAACGGGAGAGATCGGCGACGGCAAGGTTTTCGTGCTGCCGCTGGAAGAATGTATCCGTATCCGCACCGGGGAGCGTGGAGGA
Source organism: uncultured delta proteobacterium (assembly GCA_963835605.1). Classification (GTDB taxonomy): domain Bacteria; phylum Desulfobacterota; class Syntrophorhabdia; order Syntrophorhabdales; family WCHB1-27; genus JADGQN01. The sequence goes on from CAWIHO010000027.1 coordinate 19,297, forward strand.
ACGGCCATCGGGTGAGATGAGCGGGTGAGAAGCGGGAGCAGAGAGGTACGCTGAGAAGAATTTTCAGCTTGAAATTTAGCAAGGTTCAGTGCATAGTAATGATTGGTACATTGACGTACCAGCTTCCCCTCACCGACCTCGAGGGAATCCGCTTCATTACACCGAACAGTGACGTTCAGACAGGATTAGTTCCGTCAAATTACGTGCTTGTGCCGCCGATAAAGGGCAACAGCACGAGTTCAGGCGAGGAAGAAAGGTTACAAGACCGTAACCATACATCTCAATAAGGAGGGGACATGGAAAAGAAGCCCGGAAAAAAGCACACAACAATACGCTGGAATGGAGGGATAACCCAAAAAGATCTGCAGAACGTAGGCAAGCTCATCAAAGATAATAAGATCGAGATTGTCGATTTGAAGTTCAACGACCTGCCCGGCCTGTGGCAGCATTTCTCAATCCCGGCCTCAGAGTTGACCGAAATCGACGACCCGGTGGAGAGTATCTGGGAAGAGGGGATCGGCTTTGATGGGTCATCCATCAGGGGTTTCCAGAAGATCAATGAGTCAGACATGATCCTGCTCCCGGATCCAAGCTCTGCAGTGGTGGACCCTATCTGCGAGGTACCGACGCTTTCTATCATCTGCGACATTTACGATCCGATCACCAAGAAGCCTTACTCTCGTGACCCACGCTATATTGCGAAGAAAGCCGAGGAGTTTTTGAAGACCACCGGCTTTGCGGACCAGAGCTTTTTCGGTCCCGAGCAGGAGTTCTTCATTTTCGATGATATACGGTTCGATCAGACGACAAACTCCGGTTACTACTTTATCGACTCGATTGAAGGCGACTGGAATTCGGGCCGCGATGAAAAGCCGAACCTGGGCTACAAGCCCCGCTACAAGGAAGGCTATTTCCCCGTACCCCCGCACGACTCACTTCAGGATCTCCGGAGCAGGATCATCCTCGCCATGATCAAGGCAGGGATAAAGGTCGAGGTGCATCACCACGAGGTTGCGACTGCCGGCCAGTGCGAGATCGACATGAAGTTCGGTCCCCTTGTCAAACTGGCGGACCAGTGCCTCATGTACAAGTATATCGTCAAGAACGTTTCCAAGAAGAATAACATGGTAGCGACTTTCATGCCCAAGCCGCTTTTCGGTGACAACGGCTCCGGTATGCATACCCACATCTCACTCTGGAATAAGGGTACCAACATTTTTTACGATCCGGCCGGATACGCCGGCATCAGCAAGCTTGGGAAATACGCTATCGGCGGCCTCCTGAAACACGCACCGGCCCTGCTCGCCTTCTGCGCCCCGACGACCAACTCTTACAAGCGGCTGGTCCCCGGCTACGAGGCGCCGGTCAACCTGGTCTACTCGGCGCGTAACCGTTCCGCGGCCGTCAGGATTCCCATGTACTCAGAGAACCCGAGCGCCAAGCGGCTTGAGTTCAGGCCGCCGGATTGCACCTGCAACCCGTACCTCGCCTTTCCTGCCATCATGATGGCGTGTGTCGACGGTATTCTCAACAAGATCGATCCGGGCAAACCAACCGACGTTGATACCTATCACATGGACCCGGAAGAATTTGCCAAGATTCCGACCGTACCCGGCTCGCTTGAAGCGGCAATGGCGGCGCTTGAGAAGGACCACCAGTTCCTGCTCCGCGGCGGCGTCTTTACGCAGGACGTGATCGATGTCTGGACCGAGTACAAGAGAGAAAACGAGATAGATCCGATTCGTCTGCGGCCACACCCTTACGAATTTTATCTCTATTTTGACATGTAACAGGGATAACGATGGACAAGGCCGCCTTGATCATAAAGCACGTTGAACAGGAAGGCCCTGGTATGCTGGGAAGGTCTTTTGAAGATGCCGGGTGGCAGCTTGTTACCGTGGAACTTGGCAAAGGAGAGTCACTTCCCGACCTCCTGGATGGTTTCGCAGCTGTCGTAGTGCTTGGCGGCCCCATGAACGTGTACGAAGAAGAGACCTATCCTTTTCTGAAAAAAGAAGACGTGTTTATCAGGGAGGTGCTCAGGGAGGAGATACCCTTCCTGGGCATCTGCCTCGGCGCACAACTCCTGGCCAAGGCATGTGGCGCCCGTGTAATGAAAGCGGCTCAGAAGGAAGTGGGCTGGTATTCCGTTGACCTGACAAAGCAGGCGCGGCAAGACCGGCTCTTCAAGCGGGTCGAGACCCCGTTAACCGTTTTTCAGTGGCACGAGGATACGTTCGACATTCCGGATGGGGGAGTGCTGCTCGCCACATCAGCTCTGGTCCGGAATCAGGCCTTCAGAATGGGGAGCTGCGCTTATGGCTTGCAGTTTCACGTTGAGGCTTCTCTCGACATCATCGAGTCATGGATGAAGGATGAAAAGAGCGTGGACGCGGAAAAAATCCTTCGTCAAGGCGCCATTGTAAGAGAGGCTTTGGAGGGACAGGCAGCTACCCTCTTCAACAATTTCAGACGCCTCGCTGAATCAGCGGTGCGCGTCAAAAGGATCATGAAGCTGTTTCTGGAAAAGAAACCGGAGTGTCAGCGCACGCTCTGGTGGGACGAGGCAGGGAAGGCGCTTGTCCGGAGAGAGGCGCTAAGCTCGTGATGCGGACATTAGACACTTGACCTATGGGGTTTGACAAAGAGATTGTTGGTTTGATAAAATAACGCTCTCGGCACGAAGGCGTGCTAAGTAAATGACGGGGGCGTCCATCGGGCGCCCCTTTTTTCCGCGTGTTATGACGACTATGGAAAAAGAATTGAGTTTCGCGATCTTTTTCTGCCAGCAGCTTGACCCGGATCAGGATGTGAACCGGCGGGCTCTGGAAAAGGAGCTCGGCCCGCGGATCAAGTTTTTCCCTCTGCCCTGTTCCGGCAGGATAGAAGCGCTCCATTTGATGCGGGCTCTGGAGGCAGGGGCAGACAAGGTGTTACGTGGTTACCTGCCCGATTGGCGCCTGCCGCTATCAGGAGGGAAACTTGAGGGCGAGAAAGAGGCTGGAGTTTGCGCAGAAGTTGATTGAAGAGATCGGCCTTGAGCCGGAACGTCTCGAGCTGGTCAATGCCTCTTCACCCGGCCCTACTTCGGTCGATGCGATAGCCCGCCAACTAATCAACAGAGAACAGAGGCTCGCTCCCTCACCGCTCAATACAAAAGGACCGAAAGAAGTAGCGCGCAATACGCCATGACATGATACATGGTACGTAGTTGCGCAACATGAGGAGTCTTGTATGATCACTGCAGAAAGAAAGCCTCTTCCGGAGATTAAGGAAAGCATTTCCCCTTACAAGAAAATCCTGATCGTGGGCTGCGGCACCTGTGTTGCCGAATGCGCCTCAGGTGGGGAAAAGGAAGTTGCCCTTCTTGCATCGGCGTTGCGCATGGATGCAAAAAAGGAGGGGCGGGATATAGAGGTGCGTGAGATCACGCTCGACCGCCAGTGTGTCTATGAATTTATCGACCAGCTCACCGCCTTGGTCGACCAGTATGACGTGATTCTCTCTCTTGGCTGCGGAGCCGGTGTCCAGGCGGTCGCCGAGGTCTTCCCGAAAATCCATATCATTCCGGCGCTCAACACCACCTTCCTGGCCCAGACGAAGGAAGCAGGCCTATGGCTTGAGAACTGCCGCGGGTGCGGGGACTGCAAGCTGGATTACTTCGCGGACGTCTGCCCGATAACCCGCTGTGCCAAGGGTCTATTCAATGGTCCCTGCGGTGGTTCCAAGGGAGGATACTGTGAGGTCGACCCTGAGACGCCCTGCGCATGGCACCTGATAGTCACCCGGCTGGAAGAGAGCGGACGCCTGGGTAAGCTTGCCTCTGTCTATCCGCCCGCCAACTGGTCGAAGAAAGAGGGCAAGGGACCCAGGAAAATCGTGCGGGAGGATCAGAGACATTGAAACCCGAGAGCCGACTTAGAAAGGTACTGACCGCGGGCCAGTTCGCCGTGACTGCCGAGTGCGGGCCGCCCAAGGGGGCAGACCCGGAGGCAGTACGCAAGAAGGGTAACCTTCTTAAAGGCTTTGTGGACAGCGTGAATGTGACCGATAACCAGACGGGCGTGGTGCGCCTTTCCAGCCTCGCCTCCTGTGCCATTCTGCGAGGGGAGGGGCTTGACCCGGTGCTCCAGATGGTGACCCGCGACCGGAACCGGATAGCCCTGCAATCCGATGTCCTCGGTGCGTCAGCCCTCGGTATCAGGAACATCCTCTGCCTGTCAGGTGATCACCAGTCCTTCGGAAACCAGCCAGAGGCAAAAGGGGTATTTGATATTGACTCCACCCAGTTCATTCGTCTGGTGCGCCAGATGAGGGATGAGGGCACCATCCTCGGGGGCGACAAGCTGACCTTGCCTCCCGAGCTCTTCATAGGGGCCGTGGAGAACCCTTTTGCGGATCCCCGTTCATACCGTGCCCGCCGCCTTGAGAAAAAGGCAGCCGCCGGCGCCGAGTTCATCCAGACGCAGTGCATCTACAACCTGCCCTACTTCAAGGATTGGATGAAGGAGGTGAGGGATTTAGGCGTCGATACCAAGGTCTTTATTCTCGGCGGCGTGACGCCGCTCAAGTCCGTAAAGATGGCGGAATACATGGCCAAGAACGTCGCCGGCATGGACATCCCCGCGGAAATCATCGACCGTCTCAAAGGCGTTCCTTCGTCGGACCAGAAGAAGGAAGGCCTGAAGATCTGCATAGAAACCATCCAGCAGTTACGCGAGATCGAAGGGATCCGCGGAGTGCACATCATGGCTATTGAATGGGAAGAGGCCGTCGCACAGATTGTGGAAGGAGCGCAACTCCTCCCGCGACCGGCCGTCTAACCCAGGGAGCAAGCAATGCCGCCTAAATACCACATCCAGACCGCTTCCGTGCCCAACCGGTTTCGGGCTGTGACACGCTCGGGCGTGATAGCCTGGGAGGAAGGGTGCCTGAAATGCACCAGCTGCGTTAAAAAGGAGTGTGTCTACAAGGTGTACGAGACGCGCGCACTCGATGACCGCCAGATGCTTGATTCTCTGGACAGCGCCTGTCAGGATTGTTTCCGTTGCGTGCAGAACTGCCCGGCCAGGCTGATCCAGAAAGGTGTAAACCCGACGTACCGAACCATCGGCGACCACTACTGGACGCCTGAAATCCTCGCAAATATCTGGTCCCAGGCTGAGACGGGTAAGATCCCCGTGTCGGGCGCGGGTTACGGCGGACCTTTTTCCGGTCCCGGATTCGACGCGATGTGGACCGATATGTCAGAGATCGTAAGGCCCACGCGCGATGGTATCCACGGCAGGGAATACATCAGCACGACCGTCGATCTGGGCAGGAAGGTGATGGCCTTACAGTTCGACGAGCAGGGTGAGCCTGTACATTCGGTCCCGCCACTTGTCGAAATACCGGTCCCCTTTATCTTTGACCTGCTCCCTTTCTCGCCGCCTAGAAAGCGCATCTTGAGAGCCTTCTTGAGGGCCGCCGCCGAACTGGGGACCTTCGTCGTTATCAAGGAATCGGAGTGGCTCCCGCTCTACGAGCGTTACCTCCCGAATACCATCCTCTTACTGGACCGTGGGCCTGACGCCCGCAACGGACATCTGCTCGACCGCATGCGTATCGTGGAAGTGCCGGACAACCCGGCTGTCACCGAGTGGCAACGGTATACTGAAGGAGAAGAAACCCGACCTGCTCGTCGCTATCAGGATGCCGCTTACTCCAGCATGCCGGGGCGCGTATAGCAGAGCTGACGCGTGAAGGCGCGGAAATCATCCATCTTGTCGCCGACGAATTCGGCATGGAAGAAGCGGACGAGCCTTTATTCATCAAGGACCGGTTGAAGGAAGTCCACCTGTCGCTGGTTGATAAAGGCTTAAGAGACCAGATCACCATCATCGCCGGAGGCGGTATCGCCATGGCGGAGCACATGGCCAAGGTCATCATCTGCGGAGCGGATGCCGTGAGCTGCGATATACCGCTGCTCGTGGCTATGGAGTGCCGCGTTTGCAGGCGGTGTACACAAGGCATTGCCTGCCCCGTGGAGCTGGAGGAAGTAGACCCTGCGTGGGGCAGCCGCCGCATCAGGAACCTGATGGCCGGCTGGCAGAACCAGCTCCTGGAAATCATGGGCGCCATGGGCATGCGCGAGGTCAGGCGGCTTCGCGGCGAGATGGGTCGCGCCATGTTCTTCGAAGACCTGGAGAAGGAATTCGCAAGTCTGGGCAAAAGAGGATAGGCCATGCAGGCAACGAAAACAACAAAGTCAGGGAAAAAAAGCTCAGGACTGCCGGCGCCAAAGCTGACGCCGTCGCGGTTTCGCTATGGCTTGAGCAAGCACCGCCTTACCATCAGCCCATCCTGCACCAACTGCGGTCTCTGTATTGAGCTTTGCCCGTACGGGGTCTACTCAAAGGGCGCAAAGGCGCCGAGGATACCGAACGAGCATCTCTGCCTGGGGCCAGGCTGTGACAAGAACACGTTCTATTGCGTGGGTCGTTGCCCGGTGGCTGCGATCAGCATGCGCCCCAACCCCTCGTTCCAACTGCTCGGGGACAAGCGGTGGACGGCTGATCTGCTTGCCAGCACATGGCATATGGCTGAGACGGGTCATTCCCCTCACCAGGACCTGAACTACAAGACGGGAGATTCGGGCGGCGGCTTCGACAAGCTGCGCCTGCTTTATCCGTCCAATGGCCCGGCGAACGGGAACGGCAAACAGGCCGGAAAAATCAAAGATAAGGAGATTTCGCTGGCGATCGAGCTGAACCGCTCGAATGATGCGCGGCCAAAGATCACGATCCCCGTGCCCCTCTACTTAGGCGGCATGTCTTTCGGCTCTGTCAGCATCGTTGCCATGCTCTCCCGCGTGCGTGCGGCCACCGCTCTGGGCACCTTCTGCTGCACCGGTGAGGGCGGCTACCCTGACCAGCTTATGCCTTACGATGATCACGTCATCACGCAGGTAGCGACGGGTCTCTTCGGAGTGAGAGAGGAGACGATTCAGCGCGTGCGTATCGTCGAATTCAAGTATGCTCAGGGCGCGAAACCCGGTCTTGGCGGCCACTTGCTCGGCGACAAGGTGACGCCGGCTGTTGCCAGGATGCGGGAGGCAGTCACGGGAAGCGCGCTCTTTTCGCCATTCCCCTTCCACAGCGTCTATTCGGTGGAGGATCACAAGAAGCATGTCGACTGGATCAAGGAGATCAACCCACGGGCCCTCGTCTCCGTCAAGGTCTCCACACCGACCGACGTGGACATGGTGGCCGTCGGCAGCTTTTACGCGGGCGCGCACATCATCCAGCTGGACGGCAGTTACGGCGGAACCGGCGCGGCGCCCGACATCGCCAAGAAGAATATCGCCATGCCCATCGAATATGCGATGCCGAAGGTGCACAAGTTCCTTAAGGAAGAGGGCATCCGGGACCACATAACGGTCATTGGCTCAGGCGGCGTCCGCAATGCTTACGACGCGGCCAAGATTATCGCATTGGGCGCGGACGGGGTCTGCCTCGGCACCGCGGACATGGTAGCGCTTGAGTGCCTGCGCTGTCACCACTGCGAATCAGGGCGCGGCTGCGCGCGCGGCATTGCCACAACAGACGAAGAACTGACCAACCTCATGGATGTGGAATGGGGCACGCAGCGGATCATCAACATGTATCTTGCCTGGTGCGAGCAGCTCAAACAGATTCTCAAGCGCCTCGGCATGAAGAGCATCAAGGAGCTTACCGGACGGACGGATGCGCTGGTCCACATTGACTATATGAAGAAGGAAGAAGTGCAAGGGGAGATGGACTAGAAGTATACCGGGTTCACGGGTTACGGGGTCCAGGAATACCGATGGACGTCGTGCGGCTAGACGACCGCGCGTTGCGCTCAGACGAGGACGAGAGGCCGACGCAAAAGGATAAAGAAGGAACGAAGTCATGAACGAGTCGGAGATCAGGGCGATTTTGAATGCGCGGGCTCACTTGCGGGCGTACGCGCCTCCCGTAGGGCAGAAGGAAGCCGAGGAAGGCGGCTGCGGCGTTACCGGTTTTGCCTGCAGCATCCCGGTGAGCGGACGCCACATTTTTGAACCCTCGGTGCAGATGCACAACCGCGGCAACGGCAAAGGCGGCGGCATAGCGGCGGCAGGACTCGATCCTCTCCAGCTGGGCGTGAGCCAGAGCGTGCTCGACGAGGACTTCTGCATTCAGGTGTCACTCCTTGACGAGACAGCCTTGCCCGAGATGGAGGCCAGGTTTATCCGGCCCAACTTCCGGGTTGACCACGAGGGCTTCCTCGATACGGTCGATGACTACCGGGATGTCCCCGGTCTGGAGATGAAACCCCCCGCGGTGAAGCGCTACTTCGTCCGGGTCAAGCCTGAAGCGCTCGAACGATTTCAGAAGGAGCGCGGTCTCGCCGGACTTTCCGCCGAAAAAGTGGAAGAGGAGTTCATCTACCAGAACAGCTTTCAGCTTAACTACACGTATTACAGTTCGCTGGGCGAGAAGCGGGCCTTTGTGCTTTCCCACGGCCGTAACATGATGATCCTGAAGATCGTCGGTTACGCCGAGCAGGTGGCGCAGTACTATAAACTTGAGAGCTTCAAGGCGCACATCTGGATCGCGCATCAGCGCTATCCGACCAAGGGGCGCGTCTGGCATCCGGGTGGAGCACATCCCTTTATCGGTCTGGACGAAGCCCTCGTCCATAACGGCGACTTTGCCAACTATTACTCGGTGACTGAGTACCTGCGCCAGCGGAACATCTTCCCGCTCATTCTTGACCGACACCGAGGTCTCTGTCCAGGTGTTTGACCTGCTGAATCGTGTGTATGGTTATCCCCTGGAGTACATCATCGAGTCGCTGGCACCCACAGCGGAGATGGACTTTGACCATCTGCCGCCCGAGAAGCAGCGCATTTACCGGCAAATACAGGCGACGCAGATCCATGGCTCGCCCGACGGGCCCTGGTTCTTCATCATCGCCCGTACCCTGCCGAAAGAGAAGAAGTTCCAGCTCATCGGCATTACCGACACGGCCATGCTCAGGCCGCAGGTCTTTGCTCTCCAGAAGGGCGATTTCCAGATAGGACTTATCTGTTCGGAGAAACAGGCCATCGACGCAACGCTCGATAGCTTAGCTCACGAGGACCCGCGGTTCGGGACTGTCGCTGACCGCTATTGGAATGCCCGTGGCGGCAGCTCCACGGACGGCGGCGCCTTTATCTTCACGGTTGATCCTAAAGGCAACGGCAACGCGCTTACCTGTACGGACAAGTTCGGCGCAGTGATCGAGGTGCAGAAGGAACGGGAACCGTACGACTTCCGTAAGGGGCTCGGTTCATGCTCGCTCGACAAGGCCATGCAGCGAGCAAATCGAACAATTGGTGACAAAAGGCGACGCCCATCGACTCTTCGCCTTCCTCACGGATGAATTCATCGCGTGGGACTACGAGAAAGTCCGCCTGGCCCTCGACTATCTCCTGGCGCTGGCAGGTCCGGATCAGCGGAAGGGGACGGTTATCGAGGCCCTGACGCTGCTTCTCGACCGGCGCTATCCTCTCGGTTGCAAGCGGCGCCGCTCCATCGTGCAGATGATCATGGCCATTCTTGACGCTCTCTTTCAGGCCACTCCCGCAATTGAAGAAGCAAAGAAAAGCCGCTACGTGAGGATACAGTATGGCAATCGCGAGAAGCTCCGTAAGCCGAAACGCGGTGAAGAAGTGCTCGTGGTTGATGTGAAGGCGTTCCCTCCTGAGGGTGACGACTGTCATGCGAGGCTCGTCACGGAAGCATACGCACTGGGCTGGAAGCGCTTCATTGCCTTCGGTCACAAAGGGCAGCGCTTTCTCGGGTGCGCGCTCGGCCCGCAAACGCAGGGCGTGCGCATCGACGCCTACGGTTCGACGGGTGATTACCTCGCCTCCGGTATCGACGGTCTGGAGATTTACGTCCACGGTAACGCGCAGGACCAGCTTGGCCAGATCCTCAAGAGCGGCAAGCTCGTGGTGCATGGTGATGTCGGCCAGACCTTTATGTACGGCGCTAAGGGCGGCGAAGTCTATCTGCTCGGAAATGCCGCGGGCAGGCCGCTCATCAACGCCGCAGGCAAGCCCCGCGTTGTGATCAACGGCACGGTGCTCGACTTCCTTGCCGAGTCCTTTATGGCTGGTGACCCGCACAATGGCGGCGGCTTTGTCATCCTCAACGGCCTGACAGTCGACGATGACGGCATCGTGACTCCGCTGCCGACGCCTTATCCCGGCTCCAACCTCTTTTCGCTTGCATCAGGCGGCGCCATTTTCGTGCGCGATCCGCATCACAAGCTCGTGCCGGAACAGCTCAACGGCGGCGAATTCCGCGACTTCACAGAGCAGGACTGGCAGCTCATCCTGCCGTACCTGGAGGAGAATGAGCGTCTCTTCGGCATCTCCATCGATGATGACCTGCTGACGGTGGACGGCGTGAAGCGCGAGCCTGCCGAGGTCTACCGCACTATAAGGGCGGTGAAGCTGGCGGTGCTGACGGGGAAGATGCAGGAGGCGAGCCTGGAAGAGTGGGGCGAAGACTAGGGGCGGCGCCGGGCGCCTTTCGCGCCTAACTTCGTTGCCCTTCGGCCTGTTCTACTTCGACGTACCGCCAGGTACGCCTCCGTATCCCAAGCCTCGGTGCGCCTCGTTATCCATCGAAATTCGCCTCGGCGTGAACCACAGACCTACTGGCGAACCCAGGCCTCTATTCTCAGACGGCCACCCGAAAGTTCACTTTGAACCAACGTTCCCTATGGTTCTTCCTAAGGCTCATCTGCTTTGTCATGTCCCAGCCCGCCTCACTCCGAGTAATGTAGTACGTCTCCGTTCGTCAAGCCTTGCGTTTCGCCGGGTATCCATGGAACGGCCCACTTGTTCCATGGGTGTTGAAACCTTCTCTTCCGCCGCCCAAAAGTCACTTCTACAATCGGAGCCTGCTCTATTTTGGATGTTGCTTATCTGTGTTCTTGATGTATAATAAATGACATGAGGTTTGATTGGGATGGTCAGAAAAGTCTGACCAACAGGGAAAAACACGGGATCGATTTTGAGACCGCTAAATCTCTCTGGCTTGATGAGAGGAGGGTCGAAATTGAAGTGGCCTTCCCCGACGAGAAGCGATGGGCGCTCATAGCCAAGGTTCAGGGAAAGACCTGGACGGCAATCTATACTGTGCGCGACGAGGCCGTACGGCTCATTTCGGTGAGGCGTGCGAGGACAAAGGAGGTAAGACTATATGAAGAAAAAACGGCTGGCAGAAGCGGCGGTTGAGTTCGATAGAAGGTTCGACGAGGGGGAAGACATTCACGACATCGTGGATCTCTCTAAGGCCAAGATAACTCACCCCGGCAGGAAAGTCCGCATTACCCTGGATATCCCGGAGACCCTGGTGCGCGATATAGACGATCGTGCGAGAGCGGATAGGCGTGGATCGGGGTGCGCTCATTAAAGTCTGGCTGCATGAAAGGGTTGCTCAGGAGAAGGCAGGGTAGAGGGTCCAGGTTATCCTCAACGGCCTGACAGTCGACGATGACGGCAAGGCCCCCCGACGCCGAGCGCCTTTCGCGCCTCACTTCGTTGCGGCGACCCGGGAAGAGATTCTGGGAGCGCCCGGGTACCCCGCAAAAGAAGCGGGTTCCGTGACGTACCACTAGCCATCACGACTAATCCATCCTGCTTTTTTGAAGAATGCAGCCTCCTCATCCGTAACAACAAGAGTCCAGGTGACTCCGCGGTTTTCAAGGTCTCTGAGTATCGCGGTTCCATATCCTCTTCTGCGTAGATACTTTCTGACGGTAATTTCGCCCAAGGTTGTTTTCATAATACGGGCAGACCCGATATGTTTGCTGCCCAACCAGTAAGTTAGTCTTGTTACGCCTCCATCTCCCGCCTTTTCTTTAACAGAGAGGACCGGTAAATCCGACATCAGTGTGGTTCCCGCCTTGCAAACCATTTGTGTATCGCGATAATGGGCCGGTAGTTCTGCTGTATCTGCTTCTCGCGAAGGGCTAAGTCGCCAATGAACGCAATATCGAAATCAGTCTCGATCAAGAAATTCTCCCATGTCTGAATAGAATACTACAGGCTAGCCGTCGAAGGGTCAAGTAAAAGCCCGCGACGTCACCACAAGGGATAGGCGTGTCTGGCCCTTGATCGGCCCTGCGTAGGCATCGGCGCGCTCTCCAATGTTTCTCTATGATTTTGCTGTTAAACCCGCTAAACTGAGAGGGTAGGGTGGAAAAAGGATGCTTGCCGATCGAGGAGGCCAATGATGTTCGGGCCATGTAGACGTTATGTTGTGTCATTGTTTGTCTTCTTTTTTGCCTTAGCCTTTGTTTCAAGTGCTCATAGTGAGGGCTACCGAAATTTCCTTTTGCTCAACCCAGATGACTGCGCGCCACTCGACAAAAAGGTGGTTATGCAGCTACCCGCGGAGTGGCACAAGTACGCCGGCTTCGTGAAGATCTGTGGTCTGAAGCGGAAAGAAGACCGGGAGGCCAGTGTATCGATAATCTCAGTATGGGCACACGATTATTATGACAGCTTACCAGAAGGCGCGCTGTGGAAGGATTTCCCCCTCCCGCTGATAATCGACAAGGCCTTCCTTCGGATCGGCGAATTGCCGGAGCTCTATCCAACCGGGGATATAATCACCGTTAATCTTTATTATGGCAAATGGCGAGGCCATATACCGACCGAAATCATGGTCGATGTCATCAACCCGGCGGTCGAGGGGAATTATTTTTATGCTCCTCTCGTCTGGAATAAGCAGAACAGAGTCTACCAAATGAAGAAAGGGAAGGGGATAACGTATGGGAGCAGACCCAGGCGATAAGGCTAAGAAGCTTAAAGAGGCGTGCGACCAGGCGTTCCACACGTATCCGGATTCCTGCAGCCACTCGGTCTGGTACGTCGTCTCACGGTATGATTCAAATTTTCCTTACATGCCTGCAAATCAACTTGTTGCATACCTCCAGGCAAACCCTAAATGGAAGGAAGTCCAGTTGGTGGAATTGAGCAAACTGGCTAATGAAGGCGTGCTAGTCGTGGGTGGGCTGAACGAGAAAACCCATGGACACGTGATTGTAGTGTACCCTGGACATGAAAAGCAAGACGGAGGCTTCAACTTCAACGGCCCTAATGGGAAACAAGTCAAGGCACCCCCGCATGGCACTTATGCGCTGGCAATGTCGACTTCACTGGGGAGCTGGCCAGGAGCAAAGAGCAAGGGCGATAGAACGGTCCGAGACCCATGGGGTGAGAAGGCTTTCCAGGGGGTCAAGTTCTGGAAATATCTGGGGCCTTGAAGTTGGGCAAGAAGAAATAGAAAGGAAGTTTACGCGACATTGGTTCAAAGTGAAGCCGTTCTTTGCCTTTATCGCCCTCTTGCATTTGCGCGTGGCTTTTTAGGTTCGAGCCTGACTACCAGACGTACGTCGAGAGCCTCAGCGATTTTTCTCAAGGTTTCCACGGTCGCCCTGTTGAACCCTCCCCGCTCAAGCCTTGACAAGGCCGGCTGCTTCGTACCTATTCTTTTGGCCAGCTGTTCTTGCGTGAGACCCGCCTTTTCTCTTGCTTTAATAATGCTCTCCAGCACCTCGAATTCTTCATCCAATCCACGCCAGGCCCTCTGAAACTCGGGGTCCTTCATTTTCTCTTTGAGATGTTCCTTTACCGTTCTGCCTCTCATTTACCCATACCTCCGTGTTGCTTCAGGTAATCCTGCATCCTATTCTCCGCAATATCGATGTCGCGCCTCGGCGTTTTTCCCGTTTTCTTGACAAACCCGTGGAGCAGGATGAACCGCTTGCCCGTGTACGCGAAGTAGAGTACTCGAATTTTTCCCATGGCATCAACTACCCTCAACTCTCTCAGTTTGCCCTTTATCTGCTTCGTGTAAGGTTCCTTAAGCAGAACATGATATCTTGCCAGCAGATCGATCAGCCGGAATATCTTCGCCTGGGTCCCGGCAGGCAGGGCATCAATAAATTCACTGACCGGCTCCCTTCCTTGTGCATCCCTATAGTATTCGACTATCCATTCCACCATGGTCCTATTATAACATATATGTTATTTACAAGGAAGATTAAATTGGTGGTTAAGAATAGGGGACAGGCATGAAATTATGCGTTTCCCCAGGTCAGGGACATAGTTGGCGATCGTGATTTAGTCACTCTCCGAGTCTGTTTTGATGGACTGGCCGACGCAATGATCCCATCGATACGACCGTTTGCTTTGTGACGCGAGCCGTCCGCTCCATTTTGTTCAGTATCTCGATATTCGACTTTAGGCCTTGCCTTTGGATTTTGGAGCGGGCAACGGGGATCGAACCCGCGGCACCAAGCTTGGGAAGCTTGTACTCTACCAGCTGAGCTATGCCCGCCTGAAAATAATAATAAAAGAATCGGAGGGGTAAGTCAAGCAGCTCAAGAACAGGGGAAAAAGATAACGCAGGCCGAGCTAAGGACCAAAGCAAAGGTTTAGAGAGAATGCAGTCCCAAGAAAAACGGCGCCAAATTCGCTCATGTAAATGTCCAAAATGATTTGCTAATCCCCCCGCAATCTGCTATAAAATTAGCTCGTCATGGGACTGAGGACTGAAGAGTTTGACTATGAACTGCCGAAGGAATTGATTGCGCAGGTGCCTGAAAAGGAAAGGTCCGCATCTCGGCTCCTGGTGCTCCGCAGGCAGAACGGGTCCGTTGAACATTGCGCCTTCACGGATATTGCCGCCTACCTGCGCGAAGGCGATCTGCTCGTCTTGAACGACACGAAGGTGCTGCCTGCCCGACTGAAGGGAAGAAAGCCCACAGGCGGGCATGTCGACCTGCTGTTGGTCGAGAAGATCGATGAGCACAGGTGGTCCTGTCTCGTTGATGGGGCCAAAAAAGCATCGGATAAGCTTGATGTGGAGATCGGCGACGTGCGGGCCTGTCTTGAGCGGAAGGGGCAATTCTGGAACGTTGATTTTCCGGATGCGTCGGCAGACGAGGTTATGGCCAGATACGGTACCATGCCGCTTCCCCATTACATCAAGCGGGGTGAGAACGGAAAGGGCACTCTCGACGCCGAGCGCTACCAGACGGTTTATGCCGAGAAGCAAGGCTCCATCGCTGCACCGACCGCCGGTCTTCATTTTACGGAAGAGCTCCTTGATCGCATCAGCATGATGGGCGTGACGGTCGTTAAGATTACGCTCCACATAGGCGTGGGCACGTTTTTCCTTATCAAGAAGGAGCATGTCGAAGAGCACCGGATGCACCGGGAATACTTCTCCGTTCAGCGCGATATAATTGAGCTTCTCCGCGATGCCAGGGCAAGAGGCGGGAGGGTTCTTGCCGTCGGTACAAGTGCAGTGCGAACGCTTGAGACGCTGAGCGGGCGCGAGTATAATGGTCCGGTCAATGGCGCGGGTAATGGCACGCTCCAGGGCTACACGGATCTCTTCATTCACCCGGGCTACCGGTTCATGGCGGTCGACGGCATGATCACAAATTTCCACTTGCCGAGATCAACACCACTTTTGCTCGTCTGTGCATTTGCCGGTAAGGAAAACATCTTTGAAGCTTATAGGCAAGGCATGGCGCTCTCGTATAGATTTTACAGTTACGGGGATGCGATGCTTATTCTATGAGCATAATGGAAGTAGTGAAGGAGGACGGGAAGGCGCGACTCGGCTCTCTGACAACGGCTCACGGCACAGTCGAAACGCCCGTGTTCATGCCGGTCGGCACCCAGGGGACGGTTAAAGCCGCTATCCACAGGGACCTGCGGGATATGGGAGCACAGATGATTCTGGCAAATGCCTATCACTTGTACCTCAGGCCCGGTGATCGGCTGATCAAAGAGATGGGGGGCATCCACAGGTTTTCTGGTTGGAACGGTGGAATGCTCACGGACAGCGGCGGATATCAGATTTTCAGCCTCGGCGTTTTGAGGGAGATCAAGGAAGAAGGCGTGACATTCCAGTCTCATATCGACGGGTCGAAACATTTTTTGACCCCGGAGAGAATAACCGAGCTGCAAGAGAACATAGGCGCTGATGTCTGCATGAGCTTCGATGAATGTGTACCCTATCCTTCGTCGTACGAATATACGCAGGCGTCTGTTGATCTCACGACGAGATGGGCCGCGCGCTGCAAAGACGCAAAGAAACAAGACGCGTCTCTCCTCTTTGGGATTGTTCAGGGAGGGACTTACGAAGAGCTCAGGCGGCGTTCAGTAACCGACCTCATGAGGATCGGGTTCGATGGCTATGCTATGGGCGGATTCAGCGTAGGTGAGCCAAAGAGTGTCATGTGGCAGATGGCGGATGTGGTTCTCGAATACCTTCCCAGAGAAAAGCCTCGTTACCTCATGGGCGTTGGCTTTCCAGAGGATATTCTTGAGGGCGTGAAACGAGGTATCGATATGTTTGACTGCGTCATCCCCACGCGCCATGCGCGGAACGGGAGCCTCTTTACCGCGACCGGAAGGATTAATATCAAGCACGCCCGGTATGCTCATGACGAAGAACCCGTCGATTCCGCATGTTCCTGCTACACGTGTCGGACGTACTCGAGGGCCTATTTGCGCCATCTATTTGTGTCGCATGAGCTGACGAGCTATTATCTTAATACGCTCCACAACCTTTTTTTTTACGTGAATTTCTTGCATAGAATCAGACAGTCTATAGCTGATGGGACGTTCCAGCAGTTCTATGAAAACTTTATGTCGCAATGGAGGGGAGGTGAATTGAACAATGAACATAGCATATGCGATGGGTAGCCAACCGGGTGCCGGCCAGAGCAACCAGATCATGGCGTTTCTGCCCCTCATCCTGCTCTTCGCCGTGTTTTACTTCCTGCTGATACGGCCTCAGCAAAAGAGGGCGAAGACACACAAACAGTTTATCGAGAACTTGAAAAAGGGTGACAGGGTTGTAACTTCTGGCGGCATGTATGGTACAATAACGGGCGTCACGGACGATTCCGCCACCATCGAAGTAGCGGAGAAGGTAAGGGTTAAAGTTCTCAAAAGTGCTATCGCAGATTACGCGAAAGGAGATTGAGCGTGAGATTGTACGAGAATATTGTGATTGTGGCCGCTGACTGTTCCGGCGAGGAACAGGAAGAGGTCCTGAAGAGGGTGCAGGGCTCTCTCGAACGGTTCGGCGCTGAGATTGTCAGGGTGGACGATTGGGGTGTGAGGAAACTCGCATACCCGATAAAGGGTAAAGACAAGGGGCATTACTTTTTTTATCTCCTTAATATGGACCAGGGCGCTGTCGTCGGCCTCGAAAAGTTTTACCGGACCATGGACCTCATCCTGAGGCATATGTTCGTTGTCGCGGATGAGAAGTCAAAGGGGTTCGAGAAGCCGCCGGATCAGGTGGTCTTTAGCGAGATCGAAGGCGAAACTCAGTGAACAAGATTTTTATCTCGGGGAGCGTGGGAGCAAACCCGCAGGTCTCGTACACACCGAAAGGACAAAAGATCGTCATGTTCCCCATGTGGGTGGAAGAAGGGGGCTTTAGTATTGACGTGATCTTTGCGGGCGGGCCAGTGACCTCTGACCTTGCCACTACGATCGGAAAACGAGTTGTCGTGGCTGGGGCTCTCACGAAAATGAAGACGCAATCCCGAGACGTATTAAAGGTGAAAGCGAGCAAAATACTACCTATGGAGGAGTAGATGCCAAGGCCGGAAGGTGGGAAAAAGAGAATCTATGTAAAGAGAAGGGTTTGCCGGTTCTGTCAGGATGAAAATATACCGATCGATTACAAGGATCCGAAGCTTCTCAAGCACTTCATTACCGAGCGCGGCAAGATCATGCCCCGGCGGATGACGGGCACGTGCGCTAATCATCAAAGAAAACTGAGGGAAGAGATAAAGAAAGCGCGTCAGGCGGCTCTCTTGCCCTTTACTACTGTCTTTCACTAGGGAGGGTCTTACGGCATGAAGGTTATACTGCTTGAGAATATAGAAAATGTAGGCAAGAAAGGCGAGACGCAGGAGGTGAAGGACGGGTTCGGGAGAAACTTCCTGATCCCGCGCCACCTCGCCATACTTGCGACAAAAGACAATATCAAGAGCCTGCAGCAACATGCAAGAAAACTGATCGACCGCAAGGACCGGGACCTCAAGACTGCTGAAGTGACCAAACAGAGGTTGGACGAAACTTTACTCACCATCAAGCACAAGGCTGGTCAGGACGGCAAGCTTTTTGGCTCTGTCACCGTCAAGGAATTGGCTGAAGCCATAAAGAACGTGCTGGGTATCGAGGTCGACAGGAAAAGCATCAGACTGGATGAACCTATCAAAATGACGGGCGCGTATACAATTGATATCCATCTCGAAAAAGGCATAGGCGCGCAGGTTAAGGTCGAAGTAGAACAGGAATAGATGGCTAGAGCTTCAAGAAACGCTGTGGAGAAGAGGGGGCGAATCCCTCCTCAAAACTTAGAAGCGGAACAGTCCCTCCTTGCCGGAGTCCTGATCGATCCGGAATCAATGAACAAAGTGGTTGATGTTGTCGCTTCCGAGGATTTCTACCGGGATGACCATACCAGAATCTTTGAGCTGATGCTCGATCTCTACGAAAAGAACGAGCCGATAGATATGATTACGGTGAGCAGCGCCGCAAAGGACAAAGGCATACTCGAGAAGATCGGTGGCGTCACCTACCTCAATACCCTCGTAGACCTGATGCCTACGTCAGCCAACATTGCCCAGTATGCCAAGATGGTGCGGGAGAAGGCCTTGCTCAGGAGCCTTATGAAGGTCTCCACGGAGATCATCGAGAAGGGCTATGAGGTCGAGACCAATATTGACGGTTATGTTGACGATGCGGAGAAGATGATCTTCCAGATTTCCGAAAGGAAGTTTAAGCCAGTCCTTCTTTGCCGTCAAAGACCTTGTTATGGAGAATGTGAGAACCATCGAAAGGCTCTCTCAGAAGAAGCAGACGGTCACGGGTTTGCCGACTGGATTTATTGAGCTCGATAAGTTGACCAGCGGACTTCAGCCATCTGACCTGATCATCGTCGCAGGCAGGCCCAGCATGGGCAAGACAGCCTTCTGCCTCAATATCGCACAGCACGCCGCACTCTCCGATGGCGGCAATGCCCCGGTGGGTATATTTTCCATGGAGATGTCCAAAGAGCAGATCGTCATGAGACTTCTAAGCTCAGAGTCAGAGGTGGAGTTTTCAAAGTTGAGAACAGGTACATTGTCCCACGCAGAGTGGCCGAAACTCGCTGAAGCAGCGGGCGCTCTTTATAAGGCGCCGATATTTATCGATGATTCACCGGCGCTTGGAGTGCTTGATCTGCGTGCGAGGGCGAGGAGGTTAAAAAAGGAGCATGGTCTTGGTCTTCTCGTCATAGACTATCTGCAGCTCATGAGGGGCAGGAGCAATACCGGCAGTGACAGGCGCGAGCAGGAGATATCGGAGATATCGAGGTTTCTGAAAGCCCTGGCAAAGGAACTGAACATACCTGTTGTTGCCATTTCACAGCTCAACCGGATGGTCGAGCAGAGGGATAATAAGAGGCCGCGTCTTTCCGATTTGCGGGAATCCGGCGCCATCGAGCAGGATGCGGATGTCATCATGTTTATCTACCGGGACGAAGTCTACAACAAAGAATCCAATTTTAAAGGAGTAGCCGAGATAATCATCGGAAAGCAGCGAAACGGCCCAACCGGGGAAGTTCAGGTAACCTTCCTGGACAAATATACGGCTTTCAGGAATCTTTACACGGAATGAATCTTCCAAACATACTCTCCCTCTTCCGTCTCTGCCTGACAGCCTTTTTCATACTTGCGATTACCTACCAGCGCTACACCCTTGCGCTGGTATTGTTCGTGGCGCAGGCAATAAGCGATCTCCTCGATGGATTCTTCGCCAGGATGATGCATAAAAAAACCGACCTGGGTGCCTGGCTCGACCCGATAGCCGACAAGGTGATGCTCGTCTCTTCGTACCTGGTGCTCGGTTTTCATCAGATCATCCCTTTCTGGGTTGTGGGCATCGTGCTGCTGAGGGACGTTGTTCTCATGCTCGGCTTCCTTGTCCTGCACCTGCTCTCGTACCGCATAGTGCCTTCACCCAGCCTGCTGGGCAAGGCGACAACACTCTTCCAGATGGTCACCATTTTGTCTACTTGCTCTGGTCCACGACGAGGGAGTTCCAGGTATACTTCTTCTATGCCACGGCTGCCCTGACCTTATTCTCCGGCTTTCAGTACGTTTTGCTCGGTTTTACCGCATTTCCCGCAAAGAAATCGTTTGACAAGAAAGGGGCCTTTCCATTAGTATAGAAAGGCCATCGTAGTAGCTATTAAGAGATAAAAAACCACTAATAGGAGGTCCCCATGGCTGTCAGAGTTGCTATAAACGGATTCGGCAGGATCGGCCGACTTGTATACAGAGCTGCTTACAAGAATAAGGACCTGGAGATTGTCGCGGTCAACGACCTGACCGATGCAAAGACCCTTGCCCATCTGCTCAAGTATGACTCGGTGCACGGGACCATGGACGCCGACATACGGTGGAAAGATTGTACTCTCATAGTAGACGGGAAGGAGATCACCGTACTTGCTGAACGGGACCCGGAAAAGCTTCCCTGGAAAGACATGAAGATCGACGTTGCCCTTGAAAGTACGGGACATTTTACCGACCGGGTTGGCGGAGAGAAGCACATGAAGGCAGGGGCCCCGAAAGTTGTCGTCTCTGCGCCTGCGAAGAATCCGGACGTCTCGTTTGTCCTTGGTGTGAACCAGGAGGTCTATGACAAATCGAAGCACCATATCATTTCGATGGGTTCGTGCACGACTAACTGCCTGGCTCCCGTTGTGAAAGTGCTTCATACGGAGTTCGGGATAGAGTCCGGTTTCATGACGACCATCCACTCCTACACGAATGACCAGGTCATCCTCGATTATCCGCACAAGGATCTGCGGAGGGCGCGTGCCGCGGCTATGTCGATGATACCTACGACTACCGGCGCGGCCAAGGCCATCGGGGAAGTGATCCCGGCGATGAAGGGAAAGCTGGACGGCCTCGCCATCAGGGTGCCCACACCCAACGTCTCGCTCGTTGACCTTGTTGTAAACGTTTCCAAAGCGACGACAAAGGATGAGGTGAACAACGCTTTCAAGAAGTACGCTGAAGGGTCTATGAAAGGTATTCTTTGCTGCGTTGAGGAAGAGCTCGTTTCCTGTGATTTCAACGGGAGCGCGTTCTCTTCCCATGTTGACATGCCTACCACGAATGTCATGGGTGGAAAGATGGTAAAAGTGCTCTCCTGGTACGACAATGAATGGGGCTTCTCCACAAGGATGGCTGAGACGCTCGTGTATATCATGAGGTAAACCATGAAGACGATGGAAGAGCTTGATCTGAAGGGTAAGAGGGTACTGGTGCGCGTCGACTTCAACGTACCTACCGACGATCAAGGCGCCATTACGGATGACACGAGAATCCGCGCTCATCTCCCGACTATCGCTTACATCATCGAAAAGCAGGGAAAGGTGATCCTCGCATCGCACCTCGGCCGGCCAAAAGGAAAACGCGATGAGAAGTACACACTCAGGCCTGTCGCAAAAAAGCTGAGCGATCTGCTCTTCAGAGATGTGACCTTCGTGGATGACTGCATCGGACCGTTAGCGCAAGACGCAGTGGCCGCGATGAAGGAGGGCGATGTACTGCTCCTCGAGAATCTCAGGTTTTATCCCGGAGAGGAGAAGAATGACAAAGAGTTTGCGCGCCAGCTGGCGAGCCTCTGCGACGTTTATGTTGACGATGCCTTTGCAACGGCGCACAGGGGGCATGCATCAAACGCAGGCATTACGGAGTTCGTGAAAACGTGCGCCGTGGGTATGCTGCTGAAGAGCGAGCTGGATTATTTGAGACGCGCCACGGACAACCCCGCTCGACCGCTTGTGGCCATAATCGGCGGCGCAAAGGTATCAGACAAGATCGGCGTGCTGGAGAAGCTGGTCGACAAGGTCGATAAACTGATAATCGGCGGCGGCATGGCCTTTACCTTCCTGAAGGCGCTGGGGTACGAGGTGGGGAAATCGCTCTGTGAAGCGGATATGCTCGACGTCGCGAAGAATATCATGGAAAAAGCACGTGCCAAGAATGTAAAACTCTACCTGCCTGTCGATTGCATTCTGGCTGAGCAGGCTGCGGCTGATGCAGCCACCAGGCAACTGCCGGTACAGGAGATACCCCCGCTGCTGGCGGGCCTTGACATCGGTCCTGCAACTGCAGCGCTGTTTTCCGAGGCCCTTCAGGATGCGAAGACGATCGTCTGGAACGGCCCTATGGGTATGTTCGAGCTTGCCCCGTTCAGCATGGGAACGTTTGCGCTCGCAGCTTCTGTAGCAGCGACGGACGCGCTCACTATCGTTGGAGGGGGTGACACCGACACAGCTGTTCACCAGGCGGGCGTGGCCAACAGGATTTCTTACATCTCAACCGGCGGCGGCGCCTTTCTCGAGCTGCTCGAAGGCAAGCCGATGCCCGCCGTGGAAGCCCTGGAGTCGTGCGGAGGTGGCTCATGAGACCCTGGATGGTGGCAGGCAACTGGAAGATGCACAATACCGTCAAAGAAGCGGTGACCCTGGCCTTAGCGATCAAGCAGGGAAGTGAAGGGGTGAAGGGCGGCACGGTTGTTATCGCCCCCGTCTTCACCGCGTTGGCGAGCGTTTCCGAAGCAGTCAGAGGATCACACGTTAAATTGGCAGCACAGAACGTCTTTTACGAAGAAAAGGGCGCATACACGGGAGAAGTTGCTCCGGGGATGCTTCTGGATGTCGGATGCGAGTACGTGATCATCGGTCATTCGGAGCGCAGGAAGTATTTCCACGAGACGGATGAGAGCGTCAACGCCAAGGTAAAAAAGGCTTTGGCCACAGGGCTCAAGCCGATTGTCTGCGTGGGAGAGACAGAAGAAGAACGGGAGAAAGGTGTCACGGAATTTGTCGTGGGATTGCAGATACGGAAAGGGCTTTACGGCATTCCGAGCCTGAAAGATATAGTGATTGCCTATGAGCCTGTCTGGGCGATCGGAACGGGAAAGAACGCAACACCGAGGGAAGCCCAGGAAGTGCACGCCTTCATACGAGACCTCTTGGGAAAAACGTACGGGGACGAGGCTGCCGCTGTGCTGGTTCTCTACGGAGGCAGTGTAACGAAAGATAATATCAGTGACCTCATAAGCATGGAAGATATAGACGGAGCGCTTGTTGGCGGTGCCTCCTTGAAGTCTGACAGCTTTCTGGGTATAATAAAGGCCGCTGCTGCGAAATAAGGAAAAAATAATGCTGACTGCCATTGCGATATTGCATATTCTCGTTTCCATAGCATTGATTTTCGTGGTGCTTTTACAGACGGGGAGGGGTTCGGAAATAGGGGCAGCCTTTGGAAGCGGGGCGAGCCAGACACTCTTTGGGAGCTCCGGTACAACGGGCTTTATGACCAAGCTCACAACTGCTGCCGTGGTCATTTTCATGCTGACGAGCCTGCTGCTTGCCTATTTTTACAGCCACCGCGAATACGTGGTGAAGGCTCCATCCAGCCAGACCGAAGAAAGGCTGCCTACCAAGGTCCCGAGCACACCGCCTGCACCAGGGAAATAGCAGATGCCGAAGTGGTGGAAGTGGTAGACACACCATCTTGAGGGGGTGGCGGGGAGACCCGTGCGGGTTCAAGTCCCGCCTTCGGCATTTTTCTTACGTTACTCTCAAAATAATGTCACGCGAGATTCTGGCGCACACGCCTTAGAACATCCTTACAGATTCTTATCTCACCCGGGTCTATTCCCTTTTCAGCGAGTCCCAGGATCTCCTGAACTAATTCGGTAACCTTTGTCATGAGCTTTTTTCCGGAGGCGGTCAGAAAAACGCGTTTCTCCCGTGCATCCTCTTGTCCGGGTCGAAAGCGAATAAGCGCTGCCACGCAGCCGTCATGCATACGTCAGAAAGCATCGCCATTGGTCTTGAAAGCGGGCGTCACGTGTGGTAAAAAATTAAGAAAGGCTGTCAGCCGGTCGGCGCATGGAGACCGGCCGAGGCAGTGGATGGAACATGACGATATGACACCAGCTGATGCTTCTGCACCGAGCGATTTCATACGTGAAATCATCGACGATGACCTCAACACGGGTAAGCGCGGAGGGCGCGTTGCTACGCGCTTTCCACCGGAGCCGAATGGCTACCTCCACATCGGACATGCCAAGTCAGTCTGCCTCAATTTCGGCATCGCAGCGCAGTACGGCGGCACCTGCAACCTGCGCATGGATGATACCGATCCTGCCGGCGAATCACTCGAATATGTGGAATCGATCATCAACGATGTCCACTGGCTCGGGTTTGACTGGGCCGATCGCCTGTTCTACGCTTCCGACTATTTCGAGCAGCTCTATCAATTTGCCGTGCAACTCATCAAGGCGGGCAAAGCTTACGTGGACAGGCTGAGCGCCGACGAAATAAGGGAGTACCGCGGTACCCTGACTGAACCGGGCAGAGAAAGTCCCTATCGAAACCGGTCCATCGACGAGAACCTGGACCTATTCGGCCGCATGCGGGCAGGTGAATTCGAGGACGGGGCGTATGTGCTCCGCGCGAAAATCGATATGGCCTCTCCGAACATCGTCATGCGAGACCCGGTGATCTTCCGCATAAAACGCGTCCCCCACTATCGGACAGGTACACAATGGGTCATCTACCCGATGTACGACTTTGCCCATTGTCTTTCCGATTCCATCGAAAGGATCACCCATTCAATCTGCACGCTTGAGTTTGAAAATAACCGCCCCCTTTATGATTGGATTGTTGAAGAGCTGATTACAGAAGACCGTCCTCAACAGATCGAATTCGCCCGCCTCAATCTCAGCTATACTATCTTGAGCAAGCGGAGATTGATCCAGTTAGTCGAACAGAGGTACGTCGCCGGATGGGATGATCCGCGCATGCCGACCGTTGCCGGCATGAGGAGGCGGGGCTACACGCCGGAAGCAATCAGAGAGTTTTGCGCAAAGATTGGTGTGGCCAAGAATGACAACCTGGTTGATATCGCGCTTCTCGAGGCGTGTGTCCGCGATGATCTAAATGAACGGGCGCCGCGCGCGATGGCTGTTTTACGGCCGCTTCGGGTCGTCATCGACAACTATCCCGAAGGGCAAGTGGAAGAGTTCGAATCTGCCAATCATCCGCAGAATCCAGCCATGGGAACGCGAAAAGTGCCGTTCTCAAGGGTGCTCTACATCGAACAGGAAGACTTCAACGAAAACCCACCGAAGAAATACAAACGTCTCGGTCCGGGGCGGGAGGTGCGCCTCCGGAATGCTTACGTAATAAGATACGAGAGCCTGAAGAAGGACGAGACGACTGGTGAAGTGGTTGAAGTGCATTGTACCTATGATCCATCGACCCGGAATGGCCCACCTGCGGACGGGCGCAAGGTGGAGGGAGTTATTCACTGGGTATCCGCGAACCATGCGGTACCTGCAGAGGTTCGATTGTACGACAGGCTTTTCCGGGTCCCTGATCCGGCAAGCCTTGCGGATGATTTTACCAACTATTTGAATCCGGGATCGTTAGAATCCCTTTTCTTGTGTCAGGTGGAGCCGAGCCTTGCACTCGCGCTACCGGGGGGCAGTTACCAGTTTGAAAGGCTCGGTTATTTCTGTGTGGACCTGAAAGATTCTGTAACCGGGAAGCTTGTATTCAATCGGATCGCACCGCTTCGTGATTCGTGGGGCAAGATCGCGGGTCAGGGGAAGGAATAGCAGGCAGTTCATCCAAACAGTCGCAGTGTCAGACCAGTAGAATAACCTGAGACCGTACGACACCATGATTGAATTGCTGCAGCCCACGTGCGCTTAAGCCTAAATGCTTAAGCCCTCTTACTGACAAAAAATAACCCGCTGACCGATTGTTTTTCTTTGTGGGCCTGGTTACTATTACGTATGAAGTATGGGGGAGGGTTGTTTAAGGTGTACGGTTCGGTGGCGCAACACGGGGTATCACAGAAGAAAAAGGGAGGGAATAGAATGAAACGTTTAATAGTAGCTGTAATCATGTTCGTCGTAGGGTTTGCCGGGTATGCAGCTGCGGAGGACTTGATGGAGCAAGACCTGAAAATCCTTGCTGACCAGTACACAGCGGCAAGTGGTTATGGAGACACGCAACTCTTCGCTTCCAACTTCAGAAGCTATATGATTGGCTCCAACCGGCTGGACGCAGCAGCAGAGCAACAAAGGAAGATCTACCGGTTTTCATTCGATACGTCTATAGGTAAATTTGAGACAACAGGTGACAAAAAGAGTTGCGTGGTAGCCAACGCAGATTACGAATCGAAGAGGAATGGGCAGACTCTTGCAAAGGGTAAAATCACGGCAACGTATTCTGTCAGGAATGATAAGCTCGTTCTTGTGATGGTAAAATTTGCGGACGAGGTAGTGAAATACAAGGACGCGGAGAAACTTGCCAATGAGAAGACCCAGGAAAAAGAAAAGAACGTGACGTACTTCCCTGGTGGACCAAACTCTGCGCCTGACTTCAGCGCTGAGCGCAAACAGGAGCGTGAAATTTAGGGTGTATTAAAATGGTAAAGAAAGCGGTTATAATATTAAACTGTGATGAGAAAGCAGGTCTCTTGAACAAGCTCAGATTTCCAAATCTCTGGCTCACCATCGGCATTTTATTGATTATGCTGGTGATAGTTGCTTCACTGATGCCGAACCCACCTCATGTGGGGCAGTTCAGGGGCAATGACAAACTGGGCCATTTTGCCGCGTACATTGCCTTGACGTTTTGGTTTGGCCAAATCTACACAAGGAATAGAGTCCGGTGGACAATAGCACTGGCCTTTGTTATTTTGGGAATAAGCCTGGAATACCTTCAGCGTCTGAGCGGCTACCGCACCTTTGAATACGCCGATATGGAAGCCAATGCGGCCGGCGTACTCTGTGCCCTGCTCTTAGCCCAGACCCCTTTGTCGAGATGCCTGGCCGTCGTTGAAAGGTCAATGCTTCGTCTTGTCATCTAGGCCAGAACGGGCGGAAAACGATCTTTCCGCCCGATGGGCTGATCGAGGAAAGGGGGCCATTACTCTACGATAAACTCCGACCGGCAAACGCCCGCCCGTAAGCGTCAGTGGCTTTCAATGCATTGAAGATTTCCCAGTCATCAAAAAACCTGCCCTCCTCATCACGCTCCTTGCGTGCCCCAGCCATGGACTGGATCAGGATACTCTTGGAGGCAGCGTCGGCCACCTTTTCCAGAACCTCGTCAGTCGCGTTCTTGAGGCTAAGCTCCTCAAAGGTGGTCGGCAACCCGACTGCCTTGCAGAACCCAAAGATTTTGTCCAAGAACTCAGGACTTCTACCCTCGAGGATGAGCTGCGTCAGGGTACCGAACCCGGACTGCTCACCATGAAACGGGGGCCGTTCAAAAAACTCGCGAA
Source organism: uncultured delta proteobacterium (assembly GCA_963835605.1). Taxonomy (GTDB): domain Bacteria; phylum Desulfobacterota; class Syntrophorhabdia; order Syntrophorhabdales; family WCHB1-27; genus JADGQN01. Next base: position 46,756 of record CAWIHO010000027.1, read on the forward strand.
CGTGGTCGAACCCGTGCGCCACTGCGTGAGCCGCGGACAATCCGCAGTTTTCAAAACCAAGACCGCTCAGCAGCACAGTCGCTTCGACCACTGCCTCAAGTCCTGGCCCCGGTATTCCCGCCTCGGCTTCTCTCTTGGCCTGGAGACCAAACTCCAGCAGGATATCGAGGCAAAGCTTGGCCAGGGACCTGCCGGTAATCGTACTCAGGGCGCGTGTCCCAATCGAAGGACTGGCGGTTCTGTAATTCATATCCGCTTCGAAATGGGTATTCAGCGCATCTCCCATACCGGCTACAAGCAGCCGAACAGGGGATTTGGCGATCACCGCCGTATCAACGAAGACCATGGTCGGGTTGGTCGGAAACTTCAAGAGTGCCTCTACCGTGCCCTTGGCCGTGTAAACGAGAGCAGAAGCGGAGGTCGAGCCGTCAGTGGCAGCGACCGTGGGAACATTGATACAAGCCACACCGGCTCCGAATTTCGGGATGAATTCAGGAGGGTCCTTCTGCACATTCGTGGCAGGCCCTGTGGCAGCAGCCCGGCCTGTATCGATGGTCTTGCCTCCTCCGCAATTGATGATGGCATCATGGCCTCCGTCGAGGCACGCGTTTTTCACGCGTTCTATTTCTTTGAAACTGCACTGCCCGCCAAACTCGATCATGGCGTACCCTATTTTTTTCTCTTCCAGCCCCTGGTCGAGCACGGGTCCCACGACCTTCTTTGCGCTAGGGGAAGCGAGGATTAGAGGGTTCTTGATGCCGAGCATCTCCAGTTGCTCGCCCATGCGAAGCAGGGCATTAGGGCCTTGTACATATCTGAGGGGACTCCTCAAGACTTTTAGTGTCATAATCAAATCCTCCCTTGCTAAAATATAATCTTCACCCGCCCGAGAATGGCGTAAAGAGGGCCACCTCATCACCATCCTTGAGGAAGTATTCGGCCTCTATGGTCCTGCCATTTACCGTAATAATGTAATGTAATCCCTTTGGGAGTTTGAGTTCCTCCACTACTTCCTGTACGGTCTTCCCCTCCTCCAGGGATTTTTTCAGAGAGAATCTACCTCTGGCTTCGGGCGAGTGATAGGCTATGTTTCCCCAAAGCTTGATTTCTATTTCCACCTTACCGCCTTCATTCCCTAATGTCGATTCTGATCGCAATGGCGTTTGCTCGATTTTACATGACCTTAGGTCCTTGTGTAGCAATTCGTAGTCAAGCTGGACGACCCAGCCTTCGGCCGGGTACCCCGGGCGAGCCGAGGCATGGGCGACGCAGGCGTACTCTGCAGTACGTCAAGGAGAGCGACCGAAGCGACAACGAAGGTATACACTTGAATACGAATCGCTACTAGGCGCAGCCAAGGATCGCCCTCTTAACCATCGTCTTCGCTATCTGGACCATGTAAGCATTATACGGCATGGGTCTGGCGTCAGAAACCGCGGCGGCTCCGGCTGCCTCGGTATTGGTCTCGTTGATAGCCTTGCCCTTGATAGCCTCCTCTGCCGCCGTCGCACGGTACGGCTTCACGTAAACGGCATTGAGGCAAATCCTGGCGGCTGTGACCTTCTTCTTGGAGATTGCTACCATGGCAGCACAATTGACAATGGGGAAGTCGATGGCCTTGCGAAGCGCAAACTTGACGAAAGCGCTTTTGCCGGCAGGCTTGGGTATCTGTATCGCCGTGACGATCTCGTCATCGTCAAGGACGGTCGTTTTGGCTACGGATACCTGAAAGAAGTCCTCTGCCTTGATGGAGCGCCGGGATGTCTTTACCGTGGCATCGAGGGCAATGAGTGCCGGAGCCGTATCGCTGGGATGGACCGCATAGCAGCCCTGCTCCACGCTGCCGCCGAAGATGGAGTGATACCGGTTATCCCCGTCGATGGCATAGCACCTTCCGCCGCCCTTTCTGAGGCAGGCGAAGCGATTGTTCTGATTACGGTAGTACCAGCATCTGATATCCTGACAGATGTTGCCGCCGATGGTCCCCATCTCTCTCAGGTGGGTGGACGCGGTCCTGCGCGCGGCCTCTGCCAGGGCAGGGTATGCATCTATTATTCTCGTATCGGTGGCGATATCCTCGAGTCGTACCAGCGCCCCGATGCTAAGTGTGCCGTCCTTCTCTTCAATGAGATCGAGTCCCGGGATAGTTTTGATATTGACCAGGGCCTCAGGGTAGGTAGGCAGGATCTCGTCCTTCATCTTGCCGAGAAGGTCTGTGCCGCCTGCAATGATGGCTGCCCTCTTCCCGTAACGTTGCAGGGCTGAAACCGCCTCATCCAGGCTCCTCGCGTTGATGTGCGCAAAGTTCTTCATCTTCTTCCTCCTATAGCCTGCCCAGGGCTTTGAGGACCCTGTCCGGAGTGGTCGGCATATCGACCCACGCGCCAATGGCATTGTGGACGGCCGCGTAGTACGCTGACGGCAGGACCGTGGCCACGTCTTCACCGATGCCAACGGACCCATAGGGGCCATAGCCCATTCCCGTCTCAACAATGATCGTGTCGATGGGGCCGCAGTCGAGCATGGTGTTGATTTTGTAGTCGATGAGATTGCCGTTGAGCACTACGCCTGTGGCAGGACAGTAGAGCATGTCCTCCGTGCGCGCCCGGCTTACCCCCATGACGGAGCCCCCGTATTGTTGGCCTTCCACTGCGTCGGGATTGACCGCCTTGCCCACATCGTTCACGTTTACGACCTTGGTTACTTCGATATCTCCCGTCTCGGGATCGACCTCAACCTCAACAAAATGTGCTTGCCTGACAAATATGGGTCTGGGTCCCGGAGTTCCCATGAAGGCGCCTTGCTGGTTCTGCCATCCCCACGCAAAGAGGGGCTCCGTGGAACCGATGTCCATCTTGCCCATGAAGAAGGCGGGACGGACCAATTCTGCCATGGTCATTCTTTTGGACGGGTCTTTCTTGACGTAGACCACGCTCTCCTTGATATCCAGGTCCTCCGGCTTGTAGTCAGGGAAAGGCGGGTAATAGCCCATGTCTGGTCGCTCCGGTATCCTGGGCGTGGTGGCAATCTCCAGGATCTTTTGCTTGAGCTGTCTGGCCGCGTTCCTGATAGCGTAGCCGTTGACGGTCAGGTTGGTGGACGAATCGGGCGTCATCGTCGTGAAGCCAGCCTCTTCGAACTGCCGGTAATGAACATCTTCGTAGCGGAACCCCAGCTCGTCGGCAGCGATCTGACAATATGCCGTCTCGGCGGCGCATCCATTGTCACAGCGCTGAGCGAGAATACGAGCCGACCCGTCGTCACGTTCAATCCGCATCCCTATCGCCCCCGAGCCGGCTGAATCGCTCCACTCGTGAGTAAAGGTAAAGCCTAATCCGTGCAGCTTCCCGTTTGGGAGCCTCTTTGTGCCGGGCAGGTGCCACTTTTTCTCCCAATCTATCGCCTTCTTCCCTGCCTCCATGCACTCCTTGAGACTATCCCTGTCCCCGAAGCCGTGGGCACGCTTCAGGTCCGCGAGGTCTGCCATCGGACGTCCCTCGACCCCATCGTTTTTAAGTGCTACTTCGGTCGGATCCATCTCCAGGGCTTCGGCGACGTGGTTCAGCACTGCTCCGAGACAAAAGGCATTCATATTCTGTTCGCATCGAAAGGCGGACCCGGGCATTATGTTCAACACCGCGCCATTCGACTCCTGGAGTAAATGAAGAACCCTGGTGTTCTCGACGAAATGACCGAGATGGGCAAAGCCCTTTCTGCCGAACCAGGACGTTGCGGCGACAGCGGTTATAGCTCCATCGTTCTTGAACCCGACCTTCACCTGATACCTCGCATTATCCATACCGGCGCCGCAAAAATCTTCTCTCCGGGTAAACTGCCACTTGACCGGCTTCCCGGTTCTCTTAGAGAGAATCCCCGCGATGATGTTCGGCTGCATGTTGAGCGCCATCTGGGACCAGCCTCCGAAGGTTCCGCCTTGATAGAGGCAGTGGACCGTGACCTGGCTCACCGACATCTTAAAGAATCGAGCAATCTGGCGCTTGGAGAGATGGGGACGCTGGTGCTTGAGCCACACCTCCGGATACTCTCCGTTCCACCTGAACAGGCCATTAGGCCGTTCCGGCCCAACCCAGTTTTCCTTATCTTTTCTCATCCTCCATTCAATGATCCTGTCAGCTTCTTTGAAGCCTTCATCCGGGTTGCCGTGCACGACCTTGGCCTCCCGCTGCTGTGCAGGGATAACAAAGTTGCCATTGGGGAAGGATTCGGGGTTCGACAAAGGGGCACCCGGCTTCAGCGCCTCCTCCTGGTCCAGGTTGAAGGGACGCTCCTCCCAGTCAATTTCCACCAGCTTCAATGCCTCATTTGCGATGTCTTCCGTATCAGCAGCCACGGCAACGGCCATCGGCATGCCCTGCCAGTACCCTACCCTGTTGAGAACCGGCTCGTGTCCCTCGGTGCCTCCTCCAAAATGACCGCTCACGTCCGCCCTCTCAGGAAGCTCCGGATCGTCATACCTGAGGAGGGCCCTCACTCCGGGTAATGCCGCTGCCTTGCTTGTGTCCATGCTCCTGATGCGTGCATGGGGATAAGGGCAGGTGAGGATACGGAGCATGAGCTGCCCGGGAAGCTGTACATCGGTGGTATAGACGGCGTAGCCTGTTGCCTTCTCGTAGCCATCCTTTCGCCGGACACCGCGTCGCCCTATGGCGCTGTATTCCTCCAGCGGGTACTTATCGGCCCGCAAGGCGTGTTCGGGAGCTATTATCCGTTCCCTGTCGTCCTCGTTCATCTCGTCCCTCCCTCTCCTCCCTGAAGAAGCTTTGCCGCCTCAGCGACCGCCTTCGGGTGCTGGGGATACGTCCCGCAGCGGCAGAGGTTGCCGGAGAGCGCCTCCCGTATCTCCTCCTCAGTGGGGTTAGGGTTTCTGTCAAGCAGCGCCTTTGCTGTTACCACAAAGCCGGGTGTGCAGTAACCACACTGCATGCAGTGGTGCTTGACATAGGTTTCGACGAGGGGGTGCTTTGCCGCCGCGATCCCTTCGGCCGTCTCAATGGTTGCGCCGTCACACTCGATAGCCAGCGTCATACAGGAGAGTACCGGCCTTCCGTTCATGATCACGGTACAGGAGCCGCATGCGCCCCGGTCGCAGAACATCTTGACCCCGGTCAGACCCAGCCTGTCATGGATCACCGTGTAGAGGGTCACGTTAGGCTCAACCTGGAGTTCGTGGCGTTCGCCGTTGACCCTGAGGTCGATCAGTCCTTCGGGCCGCGGCAATGGCTCTGTGCCATGCTCGGTGATAACATGAGTTTTCAGCTCATCGACCGTGTCAAAGGTCGCCCGGCAATAAGGACAAATGGGTGGCATGCTTCCTCCTTATCTCAAGGTCCGTAAGAAGACCGACTGCTTGATGCGATTCTCATAGTCGTTTCTGAAGTACTTCAGGGTATCCAACACCGGGATCGGCGCTGCCTGACCAAGGCCGCAGAGCGACGAGTCCATCATCACCCGGGAGAGTTCCTCCAATACCTTGATATCCTCCTCGACGCCCTCGCCTCGGGTGAGTCTTTCCAGGATATCGATCATCACCTCGGTGCCTTCGCGGCAAGGCGTACACTCACCGCAGGACTCCTCGTTCAAAAACTCCATGCTCCGGTAAACAAAATCAATCACGTCTCTGGAAGCGTTCATCACCGTGACCGCGCCTGAGCCTAAGACCGTCTCGTAGGAAAGCGGTGTGTTGATCATGGAGGCAGGGACGATGCCGCCGGTGGCGCCGCCGATCTGGACAAGTTTGACGTCTTTGGCGCCGGCAAGATCGAGTAGCTCCCCAAGCCTGCTTCCCATGGCAAGCTCATAGACGCCCGGCCGTTCCACATCGCCGCTTACGGAAAATACCTTGGTGCCGGTGCTCTTTGCGGTGCCTATCCGGGAAAACCACGCAGCCCCCTTGGCGATGATCCGGGGGATGTTCATGAGAGTCTCCACATTGTTGATGATAGTCGGCTTGCCGAAGAGACCGCTTTCAGGAGGAAAGGGCGGACGGAAACGCGCTTCCCCCCGTTTTCCCTCGATGGAGTTCATCAGGGCCGATTCCTCACCGCAGATATAGGCACCGGCGCCTTCCCGTATCTCGATCGGCAGCCCGAGAAGACCTTTTGAGGTCGGCTTGATCGATGGCGCTTTTGAGGCCATCCAGGAGATAATGGTATTCTCCTCGGAGATAGATGTAGGCCTTGTGTGCCCCTATGGCATAGGCAGCAATTCCTATCCCTTCAATGAGAGAAAAGGGATCGTGCTCGATGATATAGCGGTCCTTGAACGTTCCCACCTCGCCCTCGTCGGCGTTGCAGATCACGAACTTCTCATCTCCCGGGGCGGATCGTGCCAGTTCCCACTTCGCGCCGCAGGGAAATCCGGCCCCTCCTCTTCCCTTAAGCCCCGAGGTCTTTATCTCCGCAATTACTGCTTCAGGGCCCATGACACGGGCCTTCTTTAAGGCCTGAAAGCCATCCCGCTGCGCGTAGGTGGCAATATCGCCAGGGTCTATAACCCCACAAAGCTGTAAAACGATTCGCGTCTCTGCCATGGCGCATCCTCCCTTATGGTTCCCGATATGACTTCAGGATGTCGGCTACCTTGTCCGGCGTGAGGTTGCCGTGCACGGTATCATCGATCAACATGGCCGGGGCCTGATCACAGGCTCCGATACAGTTAGTCAGCGCAAAGGAGAAGCGTCCGTCGGGTGTTGTTTCTCCGGGTTTTATCCCGATCGACTTTTTCACACTCCTAATAAGTCATGGGTGCGTCTCTGAGGTAGCAGGGCAGACTCTTGCACACCCTGATCACGTGCTTGCCTTGCGGTTTTCTGGAAAGAAAGGCGTAGAAGCTGGTGACACCATACACTTCACTCAGGGGAACGTGGAGGCCTGCCGCGATCTCACTCATCGATTCTTCCGAGACATAGCCCGCTGTTCGATGCTTGGCCTCAAGCAGGTCGAGGAGTTTCGTGCGGGTGCCGTTTTCCGAAAAGGACGCGGCGGGAGCTTTGCGTTTTGGTGTACCTTCCCGTTTCTTGACCCCTTCCGGCCACATGAGGGCATTGGTCGGACAATACTCGATGCAGATGCCGCAATCCTTACAGACTTCCTTGTTGAGGGGCACGTCGCAGTCGACGACGACCTTGGAGGCAAAGCCGCGGTAGGCCATGCTGTAGACCCTCTGGCGGGCGACTTCATTGCAGGCCCGGATACACTTGCGGCAGAGGATACACTTGGACATATCCCTGAGCACATAAGGGCTGAGAGGCTCTGCTGCATAGAGACGGGGCCTTTTGACGTGAAACCGGGGAGGACCCGCTTCCAAATCGGAGGCGAGCTTGTGGAGGCCGCATTCCCGTGCCTCCAGGTCGGTCACGCAGGTGCCCGTGTGCCCGGCAAGGAGAAGCTCTATCGTTGCCTGGCGCGCCTTCCGGACCCTGGCAGAGCCGGTAGCGACGACCATGCCCTCGGCAGCCGGGGTATGACAGGAGCCAACCAAAGTGCGGGAGCCTTCCACCTCTACCACGCAGATGCGGCAGTTGCCGGAAGGCTTGATCCCTTCCTGATGACAGAGTCTGGGGATTGTTACGCCCGCCTTCTCGGCCGCTTCAAGGATCGTTGTGTCCCGGGGGCAGCTCACCTTGGTTCCGTCAATCGTCAGGGTTACCTTGTCCATGTTTGCCTCGTCTCATTTTTTGATCTGGTCTCTTTTTTCTGGGCTCGAACCTCTGGCCTCGTGCCTCGAGCCTGTATCCGCCGTCAATGCATCCTTGAAGGAAGCCGGTCCCGCCCTTTCGCTGTATCAGGTATAATTTACTTGTACCAGCAATATAATACAACATTCCCCTCCCCTTGCTATGGTCTGATATCCAGGTTTGTCGATCACAAAAACAGAGCGAGGCTGACCCGCCGTAAATCTAAGTATGTATATCGTTATCAAACGGCCGGAAAATAATCAGGATTCTTGAGAGTGGTGGCCCCCTCGGTCGCCAAATCAGGAATGCTTCACTCCTCCGGCGTTGCATGGCCCGGACCCACCGGAAGGCCATCTGAGTATCGAGAATGCAGAAAGCATTGCGAGGTTCCTCTGGAAGGGAATCCGGTGAAGCCTACTTTTACCGGCCCTTTCTGTTGTACCCGAATCTTTCCTCAAACACAGGCGCTATGAGGTTATCCACGGGAGCGTAATCGTCCCTGATAACGATAGCATGAGGGTTCATGAGAAGCTTTTGCACCAGGACGTCTGAAACGATGGCAGACTTGGCTTCGCTGCGATAATGGTCCTTCAGCCAGGCGTCAAACTCCGCCATGTTAAGAGGACGATAGCTCGCCATGACAATAAACGTGCTTATGCGGAGGTTCTCGAAATCAGGGCTCACGGAGAGGAGATAAACGTTCTTCTCCCCGAAGACTTCTTGCAGCGTCTTAATGTAAGATGGCAGAAACGCCCCCCTCTGGAAGTTGTCTATAATATTCGAAACAACGATTCCGTCCGGCGTCATAATGGACTTGAGTTGGGCCACAAATTCTTTGGTGGTGAGGTGATAGGGTATTGAAAGATCGTTGTATGCATCCGTAAAAATCACATCGTACTTCTCCGTACAGTTCATGACATACCAGCGACCATCCGTGTTGTACGTCCTGACCCGTGTGCTCCTGGGAAGCCCCAGCTGATCGTACACCACCTTTGTGATCATGGGGTCTATTTCGGCGACATCAATTTGGGCATTGGGGTAAGTGATTTCCATGTAGCGCGGAAAAGTATAACCGCCCCCGCCGATGCTGAGGGATTTGAAGGACGTGTTCTGGTCGAAACGCCACTTCATGACCTCGACGTAAATGCGTTCATACTCGTACTCTATGTGAGTAGGATCCTCCAGGCAGACGTAGGAGTGGATCAGGTTGTCGAGGATCAGTGCCCGGAGCGTTTTGCCATCAGGGCCCTGCGTCTTCGCGAGCTTCAACGTATAGTAGTCGCTCTCCTTGTAGTAATAGTAACGGGGATCGAGGCGCGGCTTATGCGCAAAGCCATAGACCACTGAAAGCAGAACAAACATTGCAACGAGAAAGATGGCTTGTGCCTTCCGTGCCTTGAACAGAGCGCCGACAAGGGCCGCAGTGACGATGAGGAGCGCCCCCATCGACAGAATTATAGGGCGCGTTCCCATCAAAGAAATCAGTACGAATCCTGTGACGAATGTGCCGATTATAGCGCCCAACGTCGAGACCGCATAGATCTTTCCTACCACGTTTCCTGCGCCTTCAACGCTCTTCAGGGTGAGCCGCACCACGACCGGCGATATCGTCCCGAGGATGCAACCAGGGATGAAGAAAATGATTGTGGTAACGGTGAAAATACGCCACATGAGCGACAAAGGAAAACGGTGGGCAGCCACCAAATCGGTGAGCGGTATGATTGTCAGGGACGTAAGGCCGGAAAGGAGAAGAAGAATGCCGAGCGTCTTCCTTGCTGGAAATCGGTCCACGATCTTTCCGCCGATATAGGCTCCGATACTGATGCCCGCAAGTATGACGCCGATGATGCTTGTCCACGTATAAATCGAGACACCCACAAACGGCGCAAGTATCCGGCCGGCCACCATTTCGATAACCAGCGAGCAAAAGCTAGCAATAAACATAACGACGTACGCTTCCAACAGGCTCATAAGACCAACAAGTTCCCTTCTTCAATTTGAATTTTGGGGTGTGGTTAAGCCCCACTATTCTTAGTGGATTCAGGGGGGTTTGTCAAACACTTTTTTGGCCTTTTTTTGGTAGGTGACCCTAACAATAAACATACACACCCGCCAATGCCAAGGCAGCACTGATCACGAAACTTACTGGAATGGCCTAGGTTTTTGTAATATACTATATGCGCTAACGATGAATGTACTTTTGATTGAGGATGAACTCAAGGTCGCTAATTTCATCAGCAAAGGCTTGGAGGAAGAAGGCTATTCTGTGCAGGTGGCTTACAACGGTGCCGAGGGCTTGCGGCTTCTCAAGGCCGATACTTACGACATCGTGCTTCTCGACCTGATGCTCCCGGAAATCGATGGATTGGAAGTCCTGCAAACCATGCGAAGCTGGGGCATGACTACCCCTGTACTGATTATCACCGCCAAGAGCTCTAAAGAAGATGTCGTGCGTGGTCTGGACACAGGCAGCGACGACTATCTCACTAAGCCATTCTCTTTTGAAGAGCTGCTCGCACGTATGAGGGCACTGCTCCGCAGAAAATCAAGCAGAGATGCCCATATCCTCCGATACAGGGATATGACGCTCGATCCTTTTAACAGGACACTCTCAATCAGCTCAAAAGAGGTCGAGCTGACAGAAAAGGAATTTATGATCATGGAGCTCATGATCAAGAACAGCGAAAGGCCGGTGAGCCGTCGTGAAGTCGCAGAGTTTGTCTGGCAGGATGGCTCCGACTCTACCAACATCGTCGACGTCTATATAAATTTCTTGAGAAAGAAAATCGAGTCAGTATCCAAGAAAAAATATATCCACACGGTGAGGGGCACCGGCTACATCCTCAAAGAGGAAGATGAAAAGGCTGACTAATCTACCAATACGCTGGCGCCTCTCTTTGCTATACGGCGGCATACTGTTTCTTATCCTGACGGTATTTGCAGGCGGAGTCTACATCTATTTCAAAAACAGCTTGCAGCGAAGCATCGATACGAAGATACGGTCGATTGCGGAAGTCATATCTTCTTCCATGACGGACACCCATGACCCAACTGTGTTCGGCAACTTCGAGCGCTATCTTGAGAATGTATTAGGGCGAAAGCCAAAGGGTAAATTTATTCAGATCATGGACAGGTCTGGAAGAATTGGCGCTAAGATGAGCGACATCGAGACACAAACTCTGCCGACAAGTTTTTCCACACTGGAACGGGCCACTCAGGGCGAAATTGTGTACGAGACCATAGAGACGGGAACGCCCCGCCTCCGTATGGTCACGCTGCCCATAGTGGAGAATAAGAAGGTTACGAGCATCGTACAGGTGGGGACCTCTCTCGAAGACTTCGATGAGACTATGAAACGGCTTCTCATCATCCTGCTTATCGGTATCCCCTCTTCCATCGGCGCAGCGATCGCAGTCGGCTACTACATGGCCAAAAAGGCTCTGAAACCGGTAGACCAGATTAGAAGAGCGGCCATCAAGATTTCGTCAAGCAACCTTGATGAACGCATAGATGTTGGTCGCAGAAAAGATGAGCTGGGCAGGCTGGCACACACCTTCAACGAGATGATCGCGAGGCTTAAAGACGCCTTCCAGAGAATCAACCAGTTCAGCATCGATGTCTCCCATGAGCTGAAAACGCCCCTCACCATACTGAAGGGCGAAACAGAGGTTGCCCTCAGGAAGCCAAGAGACAGCTCAGCGTATCAAGGGTTGCTTACGAGCAACCTGGAGGAGATTAACCAGATGGCAAAGATCATCGAGGATCTTCTCCTCCTCGCAAAAGCGGATACCGGCGAGACCCAGCTCAAGGTGGATGAGGTAGATTTGAAAGACCTGATTCTTGAAGTATACTCGGACATGAGCATTTTCGCTGAAAAGAAGAACATAGAGCTTACGGTAGAGGAATTGCATGAGACAAAATTCGCCGGAGATGAGCTGAAGCTCCGGAGGATGCTCTGGAATATCGTGGAAAATGGCATAAAATACACGCAACCGGGTGGGAAAGTTGCTATTTCGTCGGGCCTTCAAAACGGGTCTGTACGGATTAGCGTCAGGGATACGGGCGTCGGCATATCGGACAAGGATCTAAAATACGTGTTTGACAGGTTCTATAGGGCAGGTGGGTCGAGGAACCGCGAGAGCGGCAGCGGCCTGGGCCTGTCGATCAGCAAGTGGATTGCGGAAGCACACAAGGGCACGATAGAGGTTGAAAGCCATGCCTCTTCTGGCACCGTCTTCTCGATCAAACTACCGTTAGCTGGAGGAGCTACATGAGGGATAAAAAGTGGTTCGGCGTAATTCTCATACTTGTGTTGATCCTGGCTGCTTCCCTGTATGCGAGAGAGAAACTCACTTCTCGCGAAGACCCGGGTGTACCTAAAAGTTCCGGTGTCCATCAGGCCCCGTATAGCGGAGGATTGCCCCAGTTTACCACCCTCGTCAAAGAGGTGTCACCATCTGTTGTCAACATAAGCACAACAACAGTGATCAAAGGGATGGATCCGAATGACCGGTTCATGGGACCGTTCAGGGAGTTCTTCGGGGAAGACTTTTTCGAAAAGTTCTTCGGGGATGTTCCGCAGCGGGAGTTCAAACAGCGAAGCCTGGGATCAGGATTCATAATCGACAAAGAAGGGTATATCCTGACGAACAATCACGTAGTCGAGAAGGCCGCAGCAATAAAAGTGAGGCTGAAAGATGGCAAAGAGTATGATGCCAAGATCATCGGAAGAGATTCCAAGACTGATATTGCCGTTATTAAGATAAGCACAAAAAATGGTGTATCTGTCGCCACCCTGGGGGACTCGGATAAACTGGAGGTCGGAGAATGGGTCCTCGCAGTGGGCAACCCCTTTGGCCTCGAACATACGGTCACGGCCGGCATCGTGAGCGCCAAAGGAAGGGTGATCGGGCAAGGGCCGTATGACGACTTCATCCAAACAGACGCGTCGATTAATCCGGGCAATAGCGGCGGGCCTCTATTCAACCTCAACGGTGAAGTTGTCGGCATCAACACCGCCATTCTTTCCGGCGGTACGGGCATCGGCTTCGCGATACCCATCAACCTTGCCAAGTCATTACTGCCGCAGTTGAAGAGCAAGGGGAAGGTGGTGCGGGGCTGGCTGGGCGTCGTGATTCAGAAGGTCACGCCGGAGCTTGCGAAGAGCTTCAACCTGAAAGAGTCAGAGGGTGCGCTCGTTTCTGATGTTATAGAAGACAGCCCGGCAAGTAAAGCCGATATCCGCCGGGGTGACGTCGTTGTTTCGTTCGATAGCCACCCCATCAAAGATATGGAACAACTCCCCAAGCTTGTTGCGGCCACGGAGGTAGGAAAAAAGGTTAAGCTCGGTTTGATAAGAGAAGGCAAGAACCTCGAAGTAGAAGTCACGGTTGGAGAACTCAAAGACGAGAAGAGAGAATCCAAGGAAACGCCGGAGACTGAAAAGAATTACGGTCTTGTCGTCCAGAATATAACCCCGGAGATTGCTCACCATCTCAACCTGAAGGACCGAAGGGGGGTTATTGTTACGGATATCCAACCAGGCAGTCCTGCTGAGAACGCAGATCTGAGGGCTGGCGACATCATAGCGGAGATCAACAAAAAACCGGTCCGGAATGTCGCTGACTTCAAAGAACTTATGAAAAAAGCCAGCCTGAAGGACGGCATAGTTATGCTCGTGAAAAGAGAGAATGTTACCTTCTATGGGGTGATGAAGGAGTAAACTTTTCTCACAAACGGACGATAACGTATCAGCATGCCACTTTTCGAATGGGAAGGCAGGACGGTCAAAGGTGAGGTAAAGTACGGTGCGCTGACCGCCGATTCTGAGCTTGAACTCAGAACGCTTATAAGGCGGGAAGGCGTCATTCTCGTAAAATCTAAAGAGAAGAAAGAGGAGAAGACCGGGCGCTTCAGCTCGCGAAAGAAGGTGAAGCAAGGGCAGATAGGTGTGTTCACCCGTCAGTTGGCGACGATGATCACATCAGGACTGCCGCTCGTACAGTCCTTAGAGGCGCTCTCGCAACAGCTGGATAATGGCAACTTGCGCCTTATCGTCAAGAACATAAAGCAAAAAATCGAGGAAGGCGTTCGATTTGCTGATGCCTTGAGGGATTATCCCAAATGCTTCGATGAACTTTACATAAACCTTATCCTTGCTGGGGAGGAGGGAGGTAATCTTGAGTCAGTCCTCATGAGGATCGCCAGCTACATAGAAAAAACTGAAAAACTAAAGAAGAAGGTCAAATCTGCCCTCATTTACCCTGCCAGCATTATCACCGTGGCGATAGCCGTGGTCATGGTCCTTCTCTTGTTCGTGATTCCCGTATTCGAGGGTATGTTTTCCAGTTTTGGTAAGGCATTACCCGCACCAACGCAATTGGTTATCGATCTCTCCAAGTTCGTTAAGTCGTCGATCCACTTCATAATCGCAGGCGTCATCGTCGGGGTATTTCTCCTCAGAAGATACTACAGGACCGATGTAGGCGCCAGGCAGATAGATGCGCTCCTCCTGCACCTGCCCGTACTAGGGCTCCTTCTGAAAAAGGCCTCCCTGGCGCGGGTCACCCGGACATTGTCGACGCTTCTTTCCAGCGGCATCGCGATCCTGGAAAGCCTCGTCATTGTTGCCAAGACCGCAGGCAATAAGGTCATAGAGGAGGCCCTGGTTACGGCGCGGACCCACATCAGTCAAGGGCGCTCCATTTCTGAGCCGCTGAAGGAGAGCGGTGTGTTCCCCCCTATGGTGATCCAGATGATTCAGGTAGGGGAGACAACCGGTGCGCTTGACGCCATGCTCAACAAGGTCGCCGATTTCTATGAGGATGACGTGGACGAGGCCGTGACAAATCTGACGGCTCTCTTGGAACCGGCCCTGATGGTCTTCCTCGGTATTGTCTTGGGAGGCCTGATTGTCGCTATGTACCTTCCGATATTCCAGCTGGGGTCGGTTGTCGGGTAGCTTCCGTCCAATTCAGACACCGGACTTCAGACGTGAGACCCCAATCTTTGCAATCCAAGCATGTGACTTGAGGCACCGGACACTTCATACCAAGTTGCCTTCATTCATAGACCCGTGTTTGGACCTGTCTCCTTTTGCGCCCGCTCTTTTCTTTCTCAAAAAATAGATCATCCAGACGACTGCACCGACCCCGAGTATCCCAGCACAATCCAGCCTTCAATCCTTCTGACATCTCTTGGAATAGTTTCTGCTGCCGTTCCGAACAAGAAGCCCAGGCAGCCGATTGCTATAGCCCAGACCAGGGCTCCAGCTGCCCTGCAGGCACTTCCGGAACTCTATGCATCGGCCGGGAAGAAGATCATGTTTGCAACCCGGGCGCGCCGCGGGGCACCAACACGAGGAGGTAATGCAATTGCGCCTGGACAGCTTGCGGTAGGATGTTAATACGTACCTTCTTTGTTGATGCCCAGTTTCTTCATTTTATATCTGAGCATTCTTTCGCTGATGCCGAGTGCGGAGGCTGCCTTCGTTTGGACCCAGCCGGCACCTACGAGGGCTTCCAGTATCATCTTCCTTTCTGCTGTTTCGACGATCTGCTTCATGCCCCCGTCCACGACCGGCTTCTCGCCCGTGGCGAACATGGGGAAGTCTTCCCTCGAGAGATACTCTCCGCGCGTCAGCACCGCGGCCCGTTCTACCATGTTCTCGAGCTCCCGCACGTTGCCTGGATAGTCATACTTGATGAGCAGGTCCCGAGCCTCACGTGTAAAGCCTTTGACCGGTTTTTTATGTTTTTCAGCATATTTTTTCAGGAAGAAATCTAAAAGCAGCGGGATGTCATCCTTTCGTTCCCGCAATGGCGGGATCATTACGGTCACGACATTGAGCCGATATTTCAGATCATCTCTGAAACGACCTTGTCTCACTTCCTCCTCGAGATTTTTGTTAGTGGCGCTGACGATGCGCACATCAACCTTTATCGGGCGCAAGCCCCCGATCCTCTCTATCTCTTTCTCCTGCAATACCCTGAGCAGTTTTGGCTGGAGCAAGAGAGGGACGTCGCCAATCTCGTCCAGGAATATGGTACCTTTATGGGCCAACTCAAATTTGCCGACCTTCCGCTGATAAGCTCCGGTAAAAGCTCCCCTCTCATGGCCGAAGAGCTCGCTCTCAAGGAGCGTTTCGGGGATGGCCGAACAATTCACTTTCACGAAGGCATTGCCCTTTCTTTCGCTCAACCCGTGTATCAGATCAGCAATTACTTCTTTGCCCGTGCCGCTCTCACCCTCGATCAGACAGGTTGAGTCGGTCTTGGCAACTCTCACAACGAGGCTCATCACCTGGTGCATCTTTTCGCTTGTGTAGATTACCTCCTCTGATTTCAGCCTGTCTTTCAAGGCCTCCTTCAGGACCATGTTCTCGCGCACCAGATGGCGCTTTTCCTCCACCTTCTTTATTTTGAAGAGAAGATCGTCGAGATCTATTGGTTTGGTAAGGTACTCGAATGCACCCGCCTTCAGCGCTGTGACAGCGTTTTCTATACTGCCAAAAGCGGTAACCATGATGACTTCCACTTCAGGATTCATTTCCTTGAACGTTTTGAGGAGCGTCAACCCGTCAGTGTCCGGCAGCTTGTAGTCGAGAAGAACGACTTCAAAGGTGTCGTTCCTAAAAATATCGAGAGCTGTCTTTCCATCCCCTGCAGAGCTCGCTGCATAACCCTCTTTTGAGAGCAGGCCCGCGAGTAAACTTCTCTGTGCCTCCTCATCCTCGACAACAAGTATGCTCATGCGATCCATTTGCCGCCTCCTCACCGTTTCATGGGCAGAGTGATTACAAACGTTGCCCCCTTGCCTTCCTCGCTCGTCACGCGAATATCTCCCCCGTGGTCCTTGACGATGGTGAATGAGATGGGGAGCCCGAGACCCATGCCCTTATCCTTGGTAGTATAATGATACTCGAATACCTTTGACAGCGCCTCTTTCTTTATGCCTGGACCCGTATCCTTGATGACGACACGGACAGACGGGCCGTTTTCCTCAGACGAAATCGTAATCGTACCATCCTTGCCTATGGCCTCGATACTGTTCAGCACGAGATTGTGGAAGGCTTGCTTGAGCCTTTCTTTCTGGCACCTCACCAGAAGTGTATCATCGACCCGGTTTAGTATCCGGATACCTTTCGAGTTGGCCCGCTCCCCAAGAATTATGGCGACTTCCTCTATGGTCGTGCGGAGCTTTTCATCCTCCATGGGCGCATGGGACTTTGTGGAAAGCAAGAATTCCTCTACAAGCTGATTGACACGGGTTAGCTCCGCCCGCACAATATCAATGAATTTGTAATACTCTTCCTTTTTTTCATCAGCCGGCACAAATTCGCGTTTGAGTCTCTGGATAGACATACTCATGGCATTCAACGGATTCCTGATCTCATGGGCCATGCCTGAGGCGAGCTTCCCGAGAGAAACGAGGCGCTCCTTGAGTTCCATGTCCCTTTCCATTTCCTTGAGCCTCTCTGCAGCCTTTCGTTCCAGCCGGAATATAATGTATATGCCGGCAGCACCACCCAGGAGCAGCATGGAAAGGAGGGCAACGAAGCTGATGGTGGTCCTCCTCTGTGTATCCCTGACGAGACTGCTCGACATCCTGATTTCAAGCGTGTAATCTGGAAAATAGCGGCTGCTGAGCGGCTTAACGATCTTGTATGCTTTGCCTGCTTTGGGCTTGAGGCCGAGGTAAAGAGCGCCTTTGGGATCAAACACTGAGATGCCGCTGACGTTGAGCCGCTTCCCCTCTACTTCCAGAACGGCCTCGACAATAGCCTTTATTCTGAGACCCTTCAGCTCGTCTTCGTCGAGGCTCACGAACACGAGATGGTCCTTCGCCTTGACCCCGATAAAAAGAGTTTGATCATCGTCAGACGGCATTTTGAGCACTATCTGCTCATCTTTTTTCAGGAGCGCCTCAAAATAGGATGGGGCCACGCTGATCGACCCTTTCCGTTCTATTTGATGGCCCTTCTCGTTTGCCACAAGGAGGTGTCTGTATGGTGTGCGGCCAATCTCTTGTAATGACAGCTTGTTCAGCTCATAGTACAGGTCATCAATGATGGCTTCGTCGTAACTGAGGATGTTAAGATATACAGGAGTGATGATCGCAGAAGATTTCCCGAATAGGTTGAGGTACTCTATATTCCTGTCTATCTCCTGTTGAATGCTTTTTGACAGGATCTCACCTTCTGCCTGGAGTATGCCCTCGATGTTTTCTTTGATGATCCTGATCTGGAAGAAGCCTGTGAAGGCTATGAGAACGAAGAATATGGCGAAGAGGGAAAGCGGAAAGAATAAAGTCCTTTTATCTCCCATGCCCTCTGTACCGTGAAGGTGGCATCATCCCTCTCTGGTAGGGTGGTGGCATCATGCCCCTCCTCCCTTCCCCATTAGAGAACTTTTCGTACCTGCCCCTCTGCTGTTCGTTA
The DNA here is from genome assembly GCA_963835605.1 of uncultured delta proteobacterium. Classification (GTDB taxonomy): domain Bacteria; phylum Desulfobacterota; class Syntrophorhabdia; order Syntrophorhabdales; family WCHB1-27; genus JADGQN01. Next base: position 64,890 of record CAWIHO010000027.1, read on the forward strand.
AGAACCCCAGTAACCTCTCCCCGGTAACGTCTGTACAAGTTCTCTTTTGATGATTGCATGCTGTTGAGGTCGCCCTCCAGTTTTCGTGCCCGCTCCCTGCCTGCCTCCGAACTCCGATCGACTCCCTGGAGTTCCAATCTTTTCCTGGCAGACTCGTTATTAAGCGTCCTCCACTCATCCATATACTTCCTCTTGATCCCCTCAACCTGTCCCCTCTGTGCATCGCTAAGGTTAAGCCCCTTCTCGAAGTCCCGGTAGGAATCCTGAGCCTGAGCGGGAAAGACAGCGAAGAGGAGTAGTAGGAGTATGCAGAGGCTCATATGGTTCATGACCCGCCTAGACTCAATGCCATCACAGATATTCTATTATACCACTAAGGCCCAATACGGGTTTAGTAAGGTTACCGTTGCCAGAGAAAACCTGTTCGTGTTCAGCCCCTTCCGCCCCACGTGTTCGCCCGAGGACGGAAAGGGCTGAATATCAACCTTTGTCGTAGCCGCGGCCTCTGCCGTACCCACCGCAGCCTCCCCTGCCACGGCCGTAAGGCATCTCCTTCAGTTTGGTCAACTGGTCCGGCGTGAATACTTTCCTTTGCTCAAGCCTCAGCTGAACCGTCTTATCCTGCATCCGCTGCTGCAACGCATTCAGCTCTTTCTGCTTTGCGATGATCGTCGCACCGTCCGTAGCAGGATTAGTGTAAAGATCTCTCATCTCTTTCCTCTTCTGATACATTTGGTCCCTGAGCGGTTTGATCTCTTCCCACTGCTTTTTTCTCAGCGCAGTTAGTTTATCCTGTTGCTCCTTGGTAAGGTTGAGATCCGATGCCCACCGTCCGTAATGCGTAACCTCCGTGAAACCCGGCTCCGGGACCCCCTTGCCAATCAGGGCCGCCGCCTGCTTTTCCCGGGCCGGTATCTGCATCAGTGCCCGGCCCAACGGCGAAGCTGGCATTTGCAAGAGTCATCAACGCCAATCAAAGCGATCACAACGTACAACTTTTTCATTCTGACCTCCTCACACAATTTGCTAGACCTTACCCATTGAGCAACATAGGTGCCACAGAACAAATCACCCTAATATATTGATATTATGTGTGTTTATAAAAACGAGGTGCTCGTGACTTGACAAATTGGTCAGAAACCCCGGCTCGCAGTCGACAATATCGTCGATGGAAAGGACCTCCTCCCGTTAGGTCTACCTCGACCACACATGATTCTGCGTATGGGCCGGCACAAGTCCTGAAAACCCTATATCATCATTAAGAAATATGCTATATTGAAGCAGATTTCACAGTCGCTATGAAACACGTTCTCACCATTGCAGGTCATGACCTTTCCAGCGGGGCAGGCATGACCAAGGACCTTGAAATCTTCCTGGCCCTTGGCCTGCATCCTGTGTCCATTCCGACCAGTTTTGTTGTCCAGGGACCAGGCGGGGTAAGCGATCTATTCCCAACCCCGGCGAAGCCCTTTGATAGGATGCTGAAAACCGCAAACAATGAAATGCAGTTGGATGGCATTAAGGTCGGCGTACTGGGAGAGACAGCCCACGTCAAAGCAGTCTCTTCTTTTCTCCACGGGTATCTGGAAAAACCGATAGTGGTTGATCCGGTAATCACTTCTAAGAATGGCTTTAAGCTCATCAGCAATGATGGCCTTGACGTGATGATTCGGCATATCTTTCCTCTGGCTTACCTTATAACTCCAAACATTGATGAGGCGTCAACGATCCTGAAGAAACCGATCAGGAATGTCAAAGAGATGGAGCGCGCAGCCATGCTTTTGTCGCAGCTGGGGCCACGACACGTGCTCCTCAAGGGCGGCCATCTTCCCGGAGAGCCCATCGACGTGCTCTTCGACGGCAAAGAGGTTCTTGTGCATAAGAAGGTGAGAGTGAACCGGGAGGTGCACGGAACCGGCTGTGCCCTATCATCCCTGATGCTTTCCTTTATTGTGCTTGGCTATCCGCTGAGAGAAGCATTCCTCGAGGCCGAGACTGTAATGGAGGAACTCCTGAAGGAAAGCTATAAGCTGAACGGGAGCGGTTACTGGTACGCAAGCCTCACCCGGATTGCCCACAAGGGAAATGAACGGTGGCACGTCTTAAATGCGCTGCACGACGCGTCGATAAAATTGCAGCGCCTCAACGTGGTTGCACTCATTCCGGAGGTGCAGATGAACGTGGGTTATGCAATCCGGGAAGCCCGTGGCATAGAGGATGTTGCTGCGTTCCCCGGCAGGATCGGCCAAAGTCACGGCAAGGTCTGTTTCAAAGGTGAGCCTGAATTCGGAGCCTCTTCTCACGTTGCGAGGTTGATCCTCGCGTGCATGAAGTATTATCCTCAGATGAGGGCATGCGTAAACCTCCGATACGACGATGGGCTCGTCGAACGGGCAAGGCAATCCGGGATGGCCGTAATGCGCGCGGACAGACGCAAGGAACCGGAACGGCGTTAAAGATGTGGAGGGACAGAGCCTCGATTTTCTCGTGGAGAAGGCGTTGAAAGGTGCGAAAAGCCCGCCAGACATTATTTACGACACGGGGGATTTGGGCAAAGAACCGATCATACGGCTTTTTGCCAGGGATCCTGCGGAGCTCTTAAAAAAGATGGAGATGATGCAATCATGGAAAACCAATTAGTCAAGGCCCGTGAAGGGCAGATCACGCGGGCTGTCGAACAGATAGCACAGGATGAGGCGCTCGATAAAGAGAGGCTGCGCCAGCTTGTTGCATCCGGGAAAGTAGTGATTCTTGAGAATAATCGGCACAAGAACTTCACCCCGAAAGGTGTCGGCAAAGATCTCACCATCAAAGTGAACGCAAACCTGGGTACGTCCCCCGAGTGCGTTGATATCAAGTCAGAGATAGAGAAGCTGAACATGGCCATGGAAGCGGGCGCTGATACGATCATGGACCTGTCCACGGGGGGGAACCTCGACGAGATACGAAGGACCATCATGGCACACTCAAAGATACCGATTGGCACGGTACCGATCTATCAGGCAGCCGTTGAAGCCATCAAGAAGAAACAAACCATCACAAAAATGGATCCTGAAGAGCTTTTCGAGGTAATTGAAAAACATGGCGAGAGCGGCGTCGATTTCATAACAGTCCATGCGGGTGTGACACGGCAATCGCTGGAGAGGCTCAAGATTCAGGGGCGCGTTACAGACATTGTGAGCAGGGGTGGGGCCTTTCTCGCTGAGTGGATGATTGTTAATGAGCGCGAGAATCCCCTCTACGAACAGTTTGACAAGCTGGTGGCCATAGCAAAAAAGTATGATATGACGCTCTCTCCTGGGAGACGGTCTGCGGCCGGGATCAACCGGTGACGCCACGGACAGGGCCCAGATACAGGAACTCATAACGCTGGGAGAGCTGTGCGAAGAGGCATGGCGTAATGGTGTCCAGGTAATGATAGAGGGACCCGGGCATGTGCCCTTGAATTTGATTGAGGGTAATATCATGCTTGAGAAAAAGCTTTGCAGGGAAGCACCATTCTATGTACTTGGCCCCATCGTGACTGATATCGCTCCGGGATACGACCATATTACTGCTGCCATCGGTGGCGCGCTGGCGGGCTTCTGCGGCGCCGATTTCATCTGTTACGTTACGCCTTCGGAGCACCTGGGGCTTCCTTCGCCTCTCGATGTGAGAGAGGGCGTTATCGTTGCAAGAATTGCCGCTCACGCGGCCGATATTGCGAGAGGCAACGATAAAGCTATCGAACGAGACAGGCAGATGTCGCAGTTTCGCAAGGCCCTCGACTGGGAGGGACAACTACGGATGGCTATCGATCCCGAAAAGATACGCTCCTTCCGCAAGGAGCGAAGCCTTAGCGACGATGTGTGCAGTATGTGCGGTGAATACTGCGCCATGAAGCTCGTCAAAGATTATTTTTCTAAATAGATAGTTGATAGAATGATACATGGAACAAGCTGGCGCATGGCCTATCCACGTCTACACGGTTTCACAGCTCACCTCTCGCATACGAGACTCTCTCCATAAGCAGTTCAGAGACGTACTCGTCGAAGGCGAGATATCAAATTTCAAGCTCTACCCTTCCGGCCACCTCTATTTTACGCTGAAGGATGAAGCCTCTTCGCTCAGGGCTATCATGTTCAACTTCTATGGACGATACCCAGAGGACTTCATCAAGGACGGCGCAGCAGTGATCTGCCGCGGAAGGATAGATGTTTACGAAAAAAGGGGAGAATACAGGCTCCTTGTCGATGATCTTGACGTCAGAGGGTTGGGGCTCCTGCAGATACAGTTCCAGGTGCTCAAGGAAAAGCTCTTCAAGGAAGGCCTCTTTGACGCTTCACGCAAGCGCCCCTTGCCTTTGCTCCCCTCAAAGATCGGCATAGTTACTTCCCCCGCCGGAGCTGCAATACGGGACATGCTGAAGGTGATATTCCAGAAATATGAGAATATGGCTGTGCTCATCTATCCTGTCCGGGTGCAGGGAGAGGGTGCAGGCCTGGAAATAGCGGAAGGAATAGGGTACCTCAGCAAACAAAAAGAAGTTGATGTGATTATTGTGGGGAGAGGCGGAGGGTCGCTTGAGGATCTCGCATGCTTTAACGAGGAGGCCGTCGCCAGGGCTATCTATGCCTCTGAAATACCCGTCGTATCGGCGGTCGGCCACGAGATTGACTTCACCATTGCAGATTTCGTTGCCGACGTTAGAGCACTGACGCCTACCGCCGCAGCAGACATGGTTGTGCGAGACAAACGGGAGCTACTGGCATTGCTCGGGAGCGCCGAGGAAAAGCTGGAGCGGAGCATCAAGAAGCGGCTGGAGCGGCTCAAGCTTCTCCTGTATCAGTCCTTTGCAGAACTTAGAGAGAGAAAGGACCTTTTCACAAAACACAGGATATATGTGGACGACCTTTCTAACACACTGATACGTACTGTCACGACTATGCTCGAACAGAAAAGGGCGAGACTGGACGTAATGGCCCAGCGTCTTGACGATCTGAATCCCCAGAGCATCTTGAAAAGGGGATACAGCATCACCATCAAAAAAGCCACGCAGGAAGTAGTTAAAGAGAGCGATCAGGTTGTGACGAAGGACAGAGTGCAGGTGAAGCTCTTTAAGGGCGAGATCGACTGCATCGTTTCCAAAATCACGCCGACCGTAAATGGTCTGAGACTCGATTGTATTCAAGATGGAGACCGAGGCGGCAGCGAGGAGATGACGCAGGCGTACTCAAAGTACGTCAAGGAAATCGACGCAGCGACAACGAAGGTATACGCTTGAAGACAATCGGTCTCAGTGGTATTTTGCCAGCAGCTCTTTGATCTTCGGCACGGCCTTTCTTGTCGCTTTGATGCCTTCTTCCATCATCATTTTCTTCTGGCTGAAATCGAAGAGTGATACGCCATGCACATCGGGCTCAATGATCACGTCAGCGCACGCCAGTTTTGGTTTGCTTGTCTCGCGCATCATGATGTTGATGGACTGGGCAATAACATCGATGGCCGAATCGATCTGGTAGTTCTTTACGTCCTTCTGGAGGCTGACGCCGATGATGATGTCCGCACCTTTGTTGCGTGCGATATCGCAGGCTACATTGTCAGTAATGCCACCATCAACAAGCATTCTCTTATCGAACGTAACCGGCACGAAAATGCCCGGAATGGCGCAGGAGGCATGGATTGCTTTTGCCATCGAACCCTTCTCAAGGGTCACTGTTTCGCCTGTGTTTAAGTCGGTTGCGATGGGGAAGAAGGGTATTCTGGTATCCTCTATCCTCTTTGCCTTCACGTTCTGCTCGACAAAGCTCTCCAGTTTCGCTCCCTGTACAGGACCCATTTTGGAGTAAACAATCGAGAAATCGAGTATGTCATTCTTTTCTATTTTGAAGGCAAGCCATTCGAGCTGAAAGCCATCGGGGTTCGATGCGTATATGCTTCCGATGAGGCTGCCCACGCTGGTACCGATAATCATATCTATGGGAATCTTTTCCTGTTCAAGCACCCTGATAACGCCGACGTGGGCAAACCCTTTGGCAGAGCCCCCTCCAAGCACGAGCGCAACTTTCGGCTCCTTTTTCGGTGCGGGTGCGGTCTCCACACGCTTCGGCGTCTGGCAGGAATGAAGGAAGATCGTGGCCAGCAGTATGGCTGGTATGACGAGGCTACGAACGAGAGCCGACATACGGATTGTTGACTTTTTCCATGCCTATGGTGCTTTTCGGCGCACTACCATAATTGTGGCCGGGAAGCACCACGGTCGAATCGGGTAGCTTAAACAGCTTGTCGCGGATGGAAGAAGCAAGTACCTCAAAGGAACCGCCTTCCAGGTCGGTTCTGCCGACACCTCCTACAAAGAGCGTGTCGCCGGTGAAAACGAGACCGTGACCGTAAAGGCAGATGGCCCCGGGGGAGTGACCCGGGGTATGAATGACCGACAGGCTTATCTCTCCCACGGTTATCACGTCGCCTTCTTTCACTGTCTTGCCCGCGGGAGGAGATGGCTCCGCGCCGAACATGTTCAGCATCTGCTGTGATTGGTGAGTAAGCGCATGGGCTTCCTTCTCATGAATCACGATTGTGGCCTTGGTCAAATCCTGCATACGCTTGTTACCCAGCATATGGTCCACATGGAAATGCGTGTTGACAATGTATTTTATCTTCAGGCCGTTTTTGTTCGCCTCCTGGAGAATCCGATCCTCATCACCCGCGGGGTCTATGACGAGAGCTTCTTTTGTCTTCTCGCATCCCACGAGGTAGGCAAACACCGCCATCCGTCCCACTTCCATTTGCTTTACTATCACGCGCTCTCCCGTCTCGAATTAGTTTGCCTAAGCATACTATTTTTAGTATAGTTATGCAACCGCTCTTAGAGCTAGAGCCAGGGGTAAGTGAGCAGTAAGCGGTAAGCAGTAAAAAGATGAGATTCATCTGTCCGGCGCATTCCGATTCTCTTTTCGGTTCTCGACTGTTCACTGCTTACTGCTCACTGTTTACTGAATGGGGGTTACATGCAACCTACTTACATCGATGCCCGGGACCTTCCGGATGCCTGGTTCCAGTGCATCTACAGGATCTTTGATGATGAAGGTGTCCACGAATACTGTGTAGACCGGGGTTCTTTCGAGGGCTGCAACAGAAAAGAGTTTGACGTCATCATGGTGCACATCAAGTATCCGGGTACAAGACCACTGATCCCGGACATACCTGCAGAGTTGGGGATACCCATCCCGACGAGCATGGAATACGTCGAGGATTACCTCCAGTACCTCATGACGGACAGCAAGAAGCAAAACGAGCTGTACACTTACGGGGAGAGATTGACAAACCCGAAAGTACTCCTGGAAGGGAAGGAACATGCGCTCGGCGTGAACCCGCTCCAGGAGGTTATAAGGATATACAAGGAAAATAAGCTGGGGACAAACCAGGCCGTCATGGAAGTGGGAATGCCGCAGGACATTCTCCTGGAGGATCCGCCCTGCCTGAGACTGATAGATACACGGGTGATGAATAATAAACTCCATTTCATACTCTATTTCAGAAGCTGGGATCTCTGGGCGGGATTCCCTTCCAATCTGGCAGCCATTCAACTCCTGAAAGAATATATGTGTCACGAGATCGGGCTTGAGGACGGCTCTATCACGGCCATAAGCAAAGGACTGCACCTCTACGAGTATTCCTTTGGTCTGGCGCTCAAGAGACTGAGGAGAGTTTGAGCCAGCGTTTCTAAAAGCGCGTCTTTGGGGCCTGCAGCCGACCTATGGAGCTCGCAGGTAGAGGCACGGTTACTATTCAAGATGCTAAGGGGCTTCATGACCCCTACCTGGATCTGCTATTTGCCTTGTCTCTGCCTGAGTCCTTTACCTTAGCCTGCTTTATTTATTTCCTGTGTTCACGCACCGAGGATCGTCAGGGCAAGACCGGTTGCAATCGGTATCGTCAGGTTATCGTCCAGGAAGGGAGGGGTAAATAGCTCTGTCAATGTGGCAACGAATGCCACGGCGAGTGCGGAAGCTAGGCTAACCGAAAAGAGCATAAGAATAATCAGCGACGAGCCGAGGAAAGCGAGCGTCCCTTCGATAGACTTGCCAAAGAGAGGGTGTCTTCCCGCCCTCCGACCAACAAGGGAGGACAAAGGGTCCGATGTGCAAAGAACAAGAAGTGAGCAGATCGCAGCCTCCTTGCGGAACAATAGGATGGTGGCAAGCACAGCGACCATGTAGAAAACGCTGCCCGTGGGCTTATTTTGCTCCTTCTCCTTGAGGTACTTCCCGGCCATCCCCAGCTTGAGGAGACCTGTGATACGCAGGAACTCCACCACCAATACCATGCAGAAAAGGAGTATCGTCAGCCCAAGAGCAGCACCCCTGTTGACGAGAAGATAGACTAACGGTATCACTATGCCTGAAAAATGAAATAGATTTCTCCAGATCGATTGGCCCATCATATAGACTGCATGTCTAGGAAGTGTACGAAGAAGACTTCCTTGATGCCGCTCTGCACCGCCTGAAGATCAGTTGTCTCGGTCACGGTCACGGTAGTGGGCCGATGCGTACGCGGGTCGCGGAGGGTCAATAGCAGCAGATTGCCGCTCTCAACTACCATCTCCGCGAAGGTCGTGTTCTTGTAACCAACGTGTATGCCATAATAGGAAGAAGTGATCAGCACATCTTTGCAGTGATACATGGTGAAGTTCAGAATTTCGTCTGCCATGCCTCTGACCACGTCAGACGTGAGCTTCTCCAGATGTTTCTTGACCGAGTGTCCCTTCAGAAAAGGCCGTATTTTCAACTCCAGGGCGTCAGGGTTCGAGGTCCCCATCGGCGTAACGGCGCGGGGGTCGTAAGCATATCGGACAATTTCAGAATGCGTCAGCGATCCCCGTGACCAGAGAGCATCAAAAATCATGAGCGCCCCTCTCCATTCAAACTCCTTCAGTGCCTCCGCTAGCAGGTTTCTTCTCAGGAGGCGATCGTAGAAATTTGGTATGCGAGCTCTCTCCAGGCGGCTATCCACGTAAACGCCCCAGATCTGTGAGTAGAGCTCCCAAACCCCTGCCTCATCCTCTTTTGGCGCCCTTTTGGAATCATAATTAAACGACGGGCTTAGAATGTCGTAGATGTACAGCAGCAAACGATATATGCGCCCGTAAAGGTAGATATTCTCGTTCCAGACGGTGATTTTCACGTCCAGATAATCCTTCTTTCTCTTGACCAGAACCTTTTCATTCCATGGGGAGTCTGTCTCCTCTGTATATACCTGTCGCACGGAGTCGCGCATCCGGAGGGATGTCAGGACATCCTCAACTACGACTATTGCTTTGTCCACTTAGAATTCGCCTTCGAGCTGAAAAAGCGTAAGGAGCAGATTCTTAGACTTCATCCACGTTGACTTTGGCTTGAGTGAGAAGGGCGCTGCCTGGCAAACCTCCAGCAGGTATTTCCGTGCCTGCTCTGTATCACCCCGTTTTGCGTAAACGGCACCCACATAATAGGCAGATTCAATCCGCAGAGACAAATACTTGGAGGTTAAATCCCGTACACGGTTCTGCTTGATGTAAAGCTCCTCCTTTTGCTCCTGGGTTAACGAGGGGTTTTCGTTGAGGAGTTTTTCATAGTTCGGCTGAACGACCTCAAGAAAGGTGAGCATATCCTTGGAGTATCTGTAGATGCCAAAGAAGGTCCTCAGCGATTCGTCTGTTTTCCCTTGTCTGAAAAGTTCTTCGCCCGTTTTGAATACCACCTGAATATTGGCGTCATTTATCGTCGTCTCACGGGGCTGGATGACTTTTTTGGGCGGAGGTTGTTTAGGTGCCTTTCTGATCTGACCCTGGCAGACCGAGGGGCTGAGCATCGGCGCTAGAATTACACATAGGGTGATGAGGAAGGGGACCATCATAAGTCCTTTCCTTGTGTGAGCGCCTATTTTAGTGCCTCCCGAAGTTTGTTGCCCGGCTAAACTTTCGAACACTGCGTGCACCAATTTTGATCTCCTTTCCAGTTTTCGGGTTTCTTCCCGTCCGGGCCGCCCTTTGGGCACACTGGAAAGTTCCAAAACCGGTTAATGTAACCTTGTCGCCCTGTTTCAGGGCTTTCCGATAGTATCCGTGAAGAGCATTCGGCGGCTTCTCCACTACAGCCTTCTTGAAAGATCGTACGTTTCTCGCCCGTGTGACAATGGCGGTGCAGGGAGTCGAACCCCGGACACTGCGGATATGAGCCGCATGCTCTAACCAACTGAGCTACACCGCCTTATGGTTTTGTATAAGATATAAAGCCCCTGTTGTCAATAGCAAAGTAGCCGCGTGAGCCCTTTTTTTCTTTCGCAGACGTCCAATTTTGTAGTATAAATCGTATACTCTTGAAAGGGGGCTTCATGAAAATTTTGGTGACCGGCGGGTGCGGTTTTATCGGATCTCACGTGGTAGATGCTTTTGTGGACGAGGGGTACGAAGTCGTCATCGTGGACAACCTTTCATCGGGCACCCTGGCGAACAAGAACAAGCGGGCACGCTTTTACCAGGTCGACATTTGCACCCCCGAGCTTGACACCATAGTTCGGGACGAAAGGCCGCAGATCATAGTTCATCATGCGGCCCAGATCTCCGTCCCTCTGTCTGTCAGAGACCCCCTCACGGATGCTGAGGTAAACATCAAGGGGACATTGAGGCTCCTCGAACTTTCCAGGGCTCACAGCGTCAAGAGATTCGTTTTTGCCTCGACCGGAGGGGCAATCTATGGAGAGGCAAGCGAGGTGCCAACGCCAGAAGAGTACGTGCCACAGCCATCTTCCCCCTACGCCATCTCGAAACTTAGCTGTGAGCATTACATCCGATTTTATGGGAAGCAGCATAACCTTAACCATGTGATACTCAGGTATAGCAATGTATACGGGCCCCGACAGATACCCCACGGCGAGGCGGGCGTGGTAGCCATTTTTACTGAGGCCCTTCTGAGCAAGAAACTACCGACTCTTAACCACTTCCCTGGGGAGCCGCAGGGTATGGTGCGAGATTACTGTTTTGTTAAGGACATAGCCTCAGCAAACGTTGTTGCCGCAAAGACCAATAAACCGGGTACTTACAATATCGGAACAGGGAAGGGCACGACGACAAGCCTTCTTTATACGGAAATACTCCAGGCTTTGCGACTGAGCGGCATCGACTTACCTCCGCTATTCGACCATCCAAAAAGGGCTGAGGCGAGAGAAGGAGATATCAAGGTAAGTACGCTCAACACTGATCGAGCACAGGCGGAACTTGGTTTTCGGCCAGCCTTCCAGCTCAGAGAGGGACTTGCACAGACGGTAGCTTGGTACCTCAGCCGGTCAAAAGTGAGCAGCGAACAGTGAGCCGTTAAGAAATAGCAGCGAGGAAAACAATGGGCATCGGACCAGGACTTGAATGAAACTGAAAATACTCGGGACAGGAACGGCTACGCCGTCCTTGCAGCGCGCATCATCATCCTACCTGCTTTCGACCACGTGGGGCGGGATACTCGTTGACATAGGGCCGTCGGTAGTGCGGCGGCTGCTCGAGTGCGGCCACACCACCAACGATGTCGACATGATCGCGCTGACCCATTTTCACCCTGATCACACTGTGGATCTTGCCACCTTTCTGTTCGCCTCCAACTATGGTGAGGAGACACGAAAGAAACCGCTCATACTGCTCGGAGGGCGGGGGCTCGAAGAATTCTACAAGAATCTTGTCCGCCTGTACCGGTGGCTTTCGCCGGTAGGATACGATCTCGTCCTCAAATCTCTCCCTGCCGGTGAGTGGGACCTCGGAGGTCTTTCAATCCAGACATCCAGAAGCAACCACAACCCTGAGAGCATTGCTCTGCGGCTCAGAGAAGGGAAAAGTGTCGTTTTTACCGGAGACACCGGCTTCTCGAAAGACCTTATTGCCCTCGCTGCCCACGCAGACCTCCTCGTCAGCGAATGTTCTTTCCCGGAAAGGAAGATCCGGGGGCACCTAAATCTTGCTGCTTTGCAGAGAATCGTGAAAGAGGCCAAACCTCGGCAGGTTATTTTGTCCCACCTCTACCCAGAGTGGGACACCTTCGAAGGGAGCTCTCCATGCTCCTCTCCTTCTAGGCTTCGATGGCCTCGATATAGACCTCTAGGCTTGTAAGGATGGCTCAGGAAAGTCAGGCGATTCAGGCTCGTGCGTATAGGGCAAAAAAGTTTTGCATTTGAAAAAAATTTCTATTGACAAGCAGTCAGCGGTAGTATATTGTATACAATACATAATGCAACGGAATTCACAATCTGTTGCCTTTTTGACAAAATGTAGATGCCGGCTTAGCCGGCCAAAAAGAAATAGGTACCACAACCCAGTAACTTCTCATAATTACTCCCCTTTTCCCCCTGGGCCCCACCCAGGGGGTTTTTACTTTACAAGCATAGAGCTTTCAGTATATCATAGTCCGTTCCATGGGACTCTCTGATTTCAACGTTTACACAGGTGGGTTGCTTGGCCTCCTATACTCGGCCGGACCTGTCGCAAAAGTGGTGGTTTTTATCCTCTTTTGTTTTTCCCTCGTCTCCTGGGCTGTCATCTTTTTCAAGTGGAGGCAGTTCTCCAGAGTGGAGCGGGATGGCGACCGATTTCTCAAGATCATAAAGGACAGCGATTCCTTCAAGAAACTCGCAAACGCTTACCGGGAAAATCCTGAAAGCCCATTCTATCGACTGCTCATCACGACGTATAAAGAAACGGCAGTGAGGCAGAAAGAGAGCCTCGACGTAAAGCCGGAAACATGTGCCTGCCGTTGAGAACGTTCTCAGAATTACCATGACGGAGGAAATCGAAAGGCTTGAAGCGCGCTTATCCTTTCTGGCAACCACGGCAAATGCTGCTCCCTTTATAGGCCTCTTCGGCACGGTTTGGGGGATCATGGATTCGTTCAGGGAAATAGGCCTCAGGGGTTCGACCAGCCTCGTTGTCGTCGCACCCGGCATCAGTGAAGCCCTGATTACGACTGCCCTCGGACTTGCCACTGCAATACCCGCGGTTCTCGGATACAACTACCTTCTCGCCAGATTAAAGGGACTTTCATCGAAGCTGGAGAATGCCTCCGGCCATATCATAAACCTCGTTACCCGATGATATCCTCCAAAAACCAGAGAAGACCACTTTCAGAAATAAACGTGGTCCCCCTTGTTGACATCATGCTTGTACTGTTGATCGTCTTCATGATAGCGGCACCCATGATGCAGCCAGGAATGCCTATCGATCTTCCCAAGGTGACGACGAGACCTCTTCCATCGAAAGAGGACGCCCAGGTGCTCACCATCACCAAGGACAAAACTGTGATCCTGAATGAGAAAAGGTTGGAGGCCAGCGATTTAAAGGCCGCGATCCAACTGCTTTTTACCAATAAGCCTGACAAAGAGATATTCCTTCGCGCAGACAGCAGGGTTCCTTATGGCTTTGTGGTTGCATGCATGGGACTTATCCGCGAGGCGGGCGTGCAAAAGATAAACATCGTGACAAAAAACATCGACGAGAGATGAGGGAAGAAAGCTGGCACAAGATGCTCATGATCTCAGCCGCCCTGCATCTCGTAGTTCTTGCGGCCTTGAGTTTCCCTATCAAAAAAGCCTTCAGGAAGTTTGATACCTCCAAGTCCTATTACTCAGTGAACCTCGTCGGAGACATTGGACCTGGCCTCGGCAGTGCAGGAGAGGAAAAGGGCAAGACCATTCCAGCCAAACAGCCCGAAGAAGTCAAACCACAGAAGGGGATCCAGAAGAAAACACATCCAACCCCGACAAGAGAGAAGGATACCCGAAGCCTGGCGCCAAAAAAGACAGAGAAGGAAAAACCACAGAGCACGACTAAGGACGATCTAAAAAGCGTCGAAAAACGAATCCGGGAGCTGAAACGGCGAGCAGGGACTTCCGACGTGGCCAGCGCAAAAGGGACACCGGGGCAGTCTAATCTCTCCGGTCGTGGAGGAGCCGGAGGACGTCTCACGGACCCTGCATTTGCCCGTTGGCTTGAAGGTGTGCAAGAAAAGATAAACGACGCCTGGCATATCCCCTTCATGTCTTCGCAGCAAAAAAATCTCGAGGCAACCGCGACTATAAAGATCAGAAAGGACGGCCGGATTGTCGATATCAGCATAGATAAACGATCGGGGAACAGGGTCTACGACGAATCCGTGGTGCGTGTCTTACGGATGATTGACCAGCTGCCTCCCTTGCCTCCATCCGTCACTGAAGACCCCTTGGAATTAGAGCTTCACCTCCGACCCGAGGGAGTATCCTAAGGTCAAGGCGCTTTTTGTCCACTCCTTTCTTCCGCAAGGAATGGACAAGATACGAGAAGAACCGAATAATTTGATTCCTGCCTAGATAGAGCCCAGAGACAAGGATGGCGCTGCCGACGAGATAGATCGAGAACTCCTGGTAGTGACCGCGCCGGACGGCGCTTCCCTGGAGAACGAGCATGAGCGTTCCCGGAAGCCTTCCCAGTACATTGAGCAGGATAAGGTCGATATATTTCATTCTCGTCAATCCCAGAAGATAGCAGAGCGAATCTTTGGGAAAGCCGGGCAGGATGAAGAGCATCCAGGTGATGTAGAGACCCTTATGGGTTATAAAGTTATCGAACCTGTCGATATACTCCTGCTTCACGATCTTATGGACGAAGCCGGCGCCGAGCAACCGGCCTATAGTGAACGCGACCAGGGAACCTATGGTCAGTCCTATAGTGGAGAGCAGGGTTCCTTCCCAGACACCAAACAGAAGGCCGCCGACGAAACCCGTGACCTCGCCGGGTATTGGCGCAATGATGACCTGCATGCATTGCAGGAGGATATATACGGGAGCAGCATAAGGCCCGAAGGATGCGACGAAGAGTTTCAGCCTTTTCAGGTTGAAAAAGTATCTGTAATAGAGGAGCGTATCCTCTCCAGCCCCCGGTGTAGTAGATATAAAAGACCAGGACAACGAGCCAGAGAAAGAGGAGGCCGAGGAGCACTCGCAAAGCAAGAGACAGGTATGGCGACTTGACTATCGCTCGTCTCATATGTCCAGCACCACCGTTCTGAGCACCTCATCTATGGAGGTTAAACCTTCCCGGAGAAGCGCGGCGCTGTACTCCTTCAGCGTGCGCATCCCGCCAGCCACGGCCCTCTTCCGTATCTCCTCCGTGCTTCGTCCCTGAGCTATGAGATGCCTTATATCCTCATTGGCTACGAGCACCTCGTATATGCCCACGCGTCCGCGGTAACCGGAAAGATTGCATCGATCGCAGCCACGGCCTTTGTATACGGAGATACCTTCCTCAAGACCGAGATACCGACTAACGGCACGATCAGGGATGTAGCTTTCCTTGCACTCGGGGCATATTCTTCTCACCAGCCTCTGCGCAACGACACCCGAGCACGGATGTCGATATCAGAAGAGGTTGGATATCCATCTCCATCAGCCGTATGAAGGTTGACGAAGCATCGTTTGTGTGCAGCGTGGTAAAAACAAGGTGGCCTGTAAGTGCTGCCTGGATGGCAATTCCTGCACTCTCTTTGTCCCTCGTTTCTCCCACAAGCATGATGTCAGGGTCCTGCCTGAGGAAAGCCCTCAACACGCGCGCGAAATCAAGCCCTATGTCGGAATGAACCTGAACCTGCGTTACACCCGGAAGGTCATACTCGATAGGGTCTTCCACGGTGACTATGTTTACCTCCGGTCTGTGCAGTTCAGAAAGTGCGCTGTACAGAGTGGTAGTCTTTCCGGAGCCGGTGGGCCCGGTAACATAGATGATACCGTATGGTTTCCTTATCATGTCCCGTACCAGTTTGAGCGTGGGCCCGTCGGTGATCAGCCGGTCGAGCCCGAAGGTGCTGCTGTCCTTAGTCAGTATCCTCACTACGATCTTTTCCCCATATTTCGTAGGGATCGTGGAGACGCGGAAATCGACCGTCCTCTCCTGCAACCGTATGCTGATCCTCCCATCCTGAGGAAATCGCCGTTCAGTAATGTCGAGCCCTGAGATGATCTTGAATCTGCTTATAAGCGGCATCTGAAATCTCTTGGGAAGCACCTGTTCTTCGCTGAGCAGTCCGTCAATCCGGTAGCGCACCCGCAAACCTTGTTCAACCGGCTCTAGGTGAATATCGCTCGCGCCTTTCTTAAGGGCACGCGCGATAATGTTGTTGCCAAGCCTCACGATGGGGGCACCCGCGGCTTCTTTCTCCAGGTCGGTCACCGCGGCGGCTTCCTTATCACCTTCGAGAAAGTGAACGTCCTTGAGCAGGTCGATCCTGGCAGCTTCACTGCCGTCAAGAAGATTCTCTTTAATGGAGGTGTCTGCGCGCGTCTCCCCTTCCATCACTTTTCGATATCCGTTCTTCATGAAAGAGGTGAAGTCTTCTTCCGTGATAACGACCGGCTCAATGGGCACATGCTTCACGAATTTTCTCACTTCATCAAGAACGAGCA
The DNA here is from genome assembly GCA_963835605.1 of uncultured delta proteobacterium. Lineage (GTDB taxonomy): Bacteria > Desulfobacterota > Syntrophorhabdia > Syntrophorhabdales > WCHB1-27 > JADGQN01. The sequence goes on from CAWIHO010000027.1 coordinate 81,318, forward strand.
GGTTCGCGGGGTTCACCATGGCAAGGCTCAACGTGCCCGCCGAGTAGCCTAAGGGAAGCACCTTGTACCTCAGGAGGAACTGTTCAGGGATCAACCCGAGTATTTCCCTGTCCAGGTTCAGCCTGGCCGGGGAAACCATACTCAATCCCCTGTTGAGGTTCATCTCCTCGATCCGTGCCGCAAGGATCCTGTTCAGTGAAAAGGAGATGGAGGGGTTTGTAGCGAGCAAAGATTCGAACTCTTCCTTGGCTAGTATGTAAACTTCTGTTGCCTCAGCGGCGATCACAGTTGCGCTCCGCGGTTTTCCGTTCAAAAGGGACATCTCTCCAAAGCAGGCGCCATCGCTCATTTTCGCCACAGTCAGATCAACCCCGATGGATGGTTCCCTTTTCTTTACTTCGACCAGACCCCTCGTGATAAGGTAAAGAGCGTCACCCGGCTCCCCTTCTTTGACGATGACACTGCGTGCAGGGTACAAAGCTTTTCTCAGTGTTGCGGCGATCCTCTCGAGTGCTCCATCATCGAGGCCGGAAAGCAACTCCGTCTTCTTGAGGTAGGCCACCGCCTCGTCCTGGGGATTCATCTGCCGAATCTCCTGGTCCGTTGCTGGTAGCTGCGGATGGCTCGAAAGAAATCGATTTTACGGAAGGCCGGCCAGAGGGCGTCACAAAAATAGAATTCACTGTAAGCGCTCTGCCAGAGGAGAAAACCGGACATACGAACCTCTCCGCTTGTCCTGATGATCAGATCCGGGTCTGGGATGCCGCACGTATAAAGGTGACTGGCGATATCCTCGGCCGTCAGACAGGAGGCAAGCTCTTCCACCGAAGCTACATTCTTTTCGCGTATACTCTTCTTGACCGCTTCGACGATCTCCTCCCTGCCCCCATATGCGATCGCAATATTGAGTATCCGCTCTCCATGGTTTTTCGTGGACTGCTCTGATTTTTGTATCGCCTCTCTTACACTGCGCGGCAACGCGTCGAGATTCCCTACCGTCGTGATCCTGTAGCCGTATCGTCTGATCACCGGGTTGTTCGATAGCTCCTCCATCTTTTCCTTGATCACGCTGAAGAGCCCCTCAACCTCTTCCGTACTTCTCTGAATGTTGTCCGGCGAAAGCACCCAGATAGTGATTATCTTGACATCCAGCTCGCCACACCACTGCAAGACCGCATCGAGCTTGCGGGCTCCCTCGCGGTGTCCATCCGCAAGGTCATCAAAGCCCATCTCTCGCGCGTACCGTCGGTTGCCGTCCAAGATAAGGCCAAGGTGGGTGGGAATGGGACCTTGCTTAATTTCTCTGGAGAGGAGTTTCTCGTAAACAAAATATAAGAGTCTTTTTACCAAGCCGGTTACATTATAATGTATATCAGTTGAAATGTATATCGCATAGAAAATTCCAATATCCAAATCCCAATGTTCAAACAATACCCATATTCAATGTTCCAAATCAAATAATGCTGGATGATTAATTTTGATATTGGACATTTGGATTGGGATTTGGAATTTGATTCGCTTGAAGGGGCGCCGAAAAAACAGTATCATAGTACGTCACAAAGATCTCAATTATGTCTATGACCGCGAAAGCGATATCACTCCTGTCTGGCGGGCTCGACAGCGTGCTCGCAACAAGGCTTGTGCTCGATCAGGGCGTTGAAGTTGTCGGGCTTCATTTCATTTCATTGCTCTGCAACGGTATAGGCGCGGATAAAGGGGGCTTAGCAGAAAGCGCGGCGCGGGACCTTGGCATTCGACTGATTGTTCAGGACAAGGGCCCGGAGTTTCTGGAGGTTGTAAAAAGGCCCGCACACGGCTACGGCAAGAACATGAATCCCTGTATAGACTGCAAAGTGTTCATGCTTCGGGGAGCTTCCGAGATCATGCGTGCCGAGGGCGCAAGCTTCGTGATCACCGGTGAAGTCCTTGGTCAGAGGCCCATGTCGCAGATGAGGCCAACAATCGCTATGATTGAAAAGGAGAGTGGGCTCACGGGGCACATCCTGAGGCCCCTCTCTGCGAGACTCTTCCCGCCGTCAAAGCCGGAGCAAGAAGGGGTGGTAAACCGGGCAAAGCTACTGGCCATTTCCGGCAGGTCACGGAAAGAGCAGTACCGGCTGGCTGAGACGTTTGACATCCATGCGTTTGGCGCCCCGGCAGGCGGCTGTCTTTTGACTGACCCTGTTTACTCGCAGAAGCTCGCGGACTTGCTGGCCCAGGATGAGCCCTTCTCCATGAAGGACGTGGCCCTTCTGAGGATCGGCCGTCACTTTAGGATTAATGACCTAAAGCTCGTTCTGGGAAGGAATAAGGCTGAAAACGAGTGGTTAACCTCGTTCTGGAACCCGCCATACACGCTGGTTTACCCTGTATTTTTCAAGGGCCCCACTGGAATATTCAAGGGTCCATTAGACCAGGCTGCTAAGAAGACAATCATGACCATTGTGGCCTATTACAGCAAGAATAACTCACGGATCGTCACGCTGGAGTTCTTCGACGGCCGCCCCAGAAGGGAGACCAGTGAGAGGGTCGGTATCGATTTCGAGAAGTACAGGATAGCGACGCATGAAGCTGCTTGAAGACCTATACGTATATCCCTGGCTATCGTCACAGGAGAACAATGCGAATACCATCTTCATCGATGGGGAGGTGCCAACCCTCATCGATCCCGGACACGCCCATCTTTTCAGCCATGTAATTCAAGAGGCGGCGCGGGACGGCATCGTTCTTGAGGCAAGTAAGCTCATCATTTGCACCCACGGCCACCCCGACCACATGGAAGCGGTGGGGCGCTTTGACTCAGATGTCATAACGGCTGTGAGCCGCCGAGAATACGAATACCTCCAGGATGAGGGAAGAGACCTCTTCATGATGACCGGCTGCCAGGTACCGAGAGGTCCGTTTGGTCTTCTTTTGACCGAGGGCTCTCTCTTGCTCGGAAAAAAACGCTTCCAGGTGCTCTCCACCCCTGGCCATTCACCAGGCTCCATATGTCTCTACTGGGAGGACCAGAGGGTACTTTTGTCCGGTGACACACTTTTTTATTTGGGCGTCGGGAGGACAGACTTACCGGGTGGCGATAGTCATATCCTGGCAGAGAGTATCTCGCGGCTCGCTAAGCTCGATATAGAGTACCTTGTGCCTGGCCACGGGGAAGTCGTCAAGGGTAAAAATACCATTGAAAAGAACTTCCAGATGATCCTGCGAGAGTTCTTTTCCGTGCATTCTACGTGACGACTCATTACAAGATTGTTGACATTCCGGTCGTCCGGGCATATTATTTAGTGTAAGCACCAAGAGTCCCATTTCCGTAGAATGAGAAAACTTCGTTGCGAAAAGTACAACCAGGACGTGGACATAGATTTCCACAGGCTAGACCGTGGAAATCTACGCACGGCGAGCGGGTACGCGAGCGAGAGGGGGAGGCTCCGGCAGCTCTGCTGCTGGAGGGGGCGACGCGAGCCCCACTATTGACTCAAAGCCGTGCCCGCATCCTCTCGACTATTGTGTCTACAGGAGTCACTGCGTTATCAACCGGATGTGCATGGATGACCCTAAGTGTAAAAAAAGGAGGGCAAACGGTGCGGATACCCGATGAATATCTGTGCGATCAATGTGGTTGTCTATTTCTTTTACCCAATCCGAGGAACGTGTTCTGCCCGAATTGCGGTGGCAGCCAGGTGAGGAAAGAGATGGGCTACAACGAGTTGTCCGATGAAGATGTTTACGTCGGTATGGCTTACAGCACGCAAAAAATTGATGTGATCTGGTAAAGACGGGGGATCAATGCTGGAGATTGCTCTTGTGGCAGTCGTCACGATCGCCTGGTTTATTCTAAATCGGTACCTGCTTCCGCATCTGGGAATTCAAACGTGACTGTCGCCGGGCAGGAAGGATTCCTGCAGGTCCGACCGGCAGTTGTAAAACTTCTCCGGGCAACTTATATTTATAACCATCACTAAAAGCAGGATAGGGGGTGAAGGCGCAATGGCAGAGGAAAAGTATACGTGCAACAGATGTGGCAAGACCTTTGAGGGCAAGCCTGACTCGAGCAAGAACGCATGCCCGATTTGCGGTAGCCTCGATAGCAGGAAGTCGTCGGAGCCTGCCTCTTCAGGGTGTGGGAAGAGTGCCCGCTTCAGCTGAAAGTAGTACTCCGAATGGCGGCGCCATTCGCTTTAGACAATAAGGAGGTACTCATGGAGAAGGCCTTAGCGCTGAACGACGCGGACTTCGCGAAGGAAGTGACTGAATCTACGGTGCCTGTCCTTGTCGATTTCTGGGCCACCTGGTGCGGACCGTGTCAGATGATGGGACCCATCGTGGAAGGTTTGGCAGAGGAGTATGCGGGCAAGGTGAAAGTGATGAAGCTGAACGTGGATGCAAATCCCATGACGCCGGCTAAGTTCGGTATAAGAGGAATTCCAACGCTGCTCCTCTTCCAGAACGGCGAAGTGGTCGATCGGATCGTCGGGGCGGTTCCCAAGGGCACCGTTGAGAATTCTCTCAAGAAGGTGCTTGGCTGACGCATGGAGGGATGGAAACGCGAAGCCTTCCTTGAGAAAGGTTGCGGAAGAACCCTTCTCAAAGCTCCTCAATATAAAACTTGTGGACGTGCGGGAGGGTTACGCCTTGTGCGAGATGCTCGTACACAGGCGCTCTGGACAACATCCATGGCATAGCCCATGGTGGGGCCGTCTTCTCGCTCATCGACGAGGCTTTCGAGATTTCGTCAAACAGTCATGGCACCGTGGCCCTGGCCCTCAACATGAACATGACGTATATCAAGCCCGCTGTCAAAAATAGCCTCTTGAGGGCGGAGTCAAAGGAGATCAGCAGGGGCAGAAGGACGGCAACCTACCAGATCACCGTGGAGGACAGCGAAGGTCTGGTAGCGATCTGCCAGGCGCTCGTGTACAGAAAGGATGATGAAATTCAGTTTCTGAAGGCTACTTCGGCTGAACGGTGACGCGGGCTCTCTTATCCTTTTCGCCCGCCACGGTCACACGGTCTTCGTTGATATAATAGATAACCGTATCCCCTGCAAGTCTATCGGGGCCTGAATAGACGACCACGTTGCCCGTCAAGGTTATTTCGCCTTTAGCATTCTCAAAGATGGCCTGGTCGCAGGTTGCGGTCCGCTCTGCTTTGACAATCTTGACGTTGCCTTCCGCTTCAGCTCGCTCCACCTCATTGCTCTCTTCGTTCAGGTGAGCGGTCAGTCTATCTGAAAAGATCCGCAGGTCATCCTGCTTGGTAACCACATTTCCTTTGAAGATGATGATCTTTCCCTTATCCAAGCCTTCCATCGTGTCAGAGACAATATCAACCGGCTTTTTGGAGCTGAAAAAGCCCAAGGTATTGGTCTTTCCGTCAGGCTTGCCTGTGGTCTGTTCCTTCTCTTTTTCACTTTTTGGCCCTTGCTGGGTGTCACCTGTCAACTGCTTCTCGCTTTCCGCCGGATTTGTCTCCTCGGCAGGCGGGCGCAGTTGGATCTGTCGCGGCTTTTTCTCGTCCTCCGTCAAGCGGAGGAGCAACCCCTTATCTCCTTTATCACCAGAAGGAGAGGCCCCATCCTTCTGATCTGCTCCCTTCATACCTTGGCCTGTTCCACTGCTATTGTCCGCGGACGCCTCTTTTTGAGGCGCGGAGAGCCGAGTGACACAGCGGATCGCACCTGAGTCTGTTGCGGGGCAGGTGCCTGATCCGCTCTTGCGACTTTGGACGTCCTCCCTCCTTTACCTTGAGGCTTGAGAAGCGGACTGTTGGGAAACTCTTTGGCCAGCCTCTCCGCATAATATTTGGCCCGCTCAGCGTCGGCCAGCTGTCTGTATGCCAACGAAAGAGTGAAGAAGGCTCGGTCAGTCCCCTTGGCTCCGGGGTATTTGCTCAAAAAGTACTCCAGCCGCATAACAGCAGCATTATAGTTACCTGTCTTGTAATAGTATTCGCCCACGTACAACTCGCGTTCCGCCAGTTTTTGCGTCAGCCTTTGCAAGGGCTGGGTCGCGTCCAGCGCATATTGATTCGTTGGATACCTGTTCTGCAGGTAAGTGAACCGCTCAATTGCTTTGAGGATATATGCTTGGTCCCTGTCTATGGTCAAGGATAGTTTCTCAAAAGATTCCCCGAGCTGCCAGAGCACGTACGGAGCATTTTCGTCATCAGGGTGGGAATTCAGGAAATCGGTGTATACACCTGAGGCCATCAGGTACTCTTTTCGCTCGAAATAAACATCCCCAAGCTTTACCGTCGCGACATCAGCCATCGGGTCGAATGGATAATTCTCTCTGACCTGGCTAAACTTGGCTATGGCCTGATCCCACTTTTTCTTTTTCATCAGTTCTACGCCCTCAACATAAATCACCCCCGGGTTATCTATTTTCTTCGTGGTCATTTTTTTTCCTGAGCAAGAAAGGACGAGAAGAGGCACGAGGGCCAGGAGCAGGATCATTTTCCGCATGCGCGATAGTATAACAGAAGAGCAAAATTTATGCTAATGTACATAGAAAATTGTGAGCCGTGAGGAATAGGGCGGCAAGACGGCTCGTTGATTGGCTGAGTGAGTGATTGGAAGCTATTTCAGTGGAAAGCTTGATTACAGAAGGGCTCGATTATTTCGGTATCTCGTACACACCCGCCACAGTAGAGAAGCTCTCTTTCTACATGCATGAACTGGGGCGCTGGAACACGCGTGTCAATCTCACAGCCAAGAGGCCCGTCGAGTCGATTGTCCTGGAATTTCTTTACGATACCTTTTTTCTCCGCAGCATGATCAGGGGCACTCCATCGGCGCTCGATATGGGCTCGGGAAGCGGCATTCTGGCAATCCCCCTTGCGATCCTCGACGAAACGATGCAGGTCTTCTCGGTGGATAGGACCCTGAAAAAGATACAGTTCCAGCGACACGTCAAGAGGGGTCTCAAGCTCAACAACCTGTCCCTCATACATGGGCGCATAGAAATCTTAGAACCTCTCAACGTGGATGCTCTGCTGGCAAAGGGGTTTGGACCTACGAGACTCACACTTCAGAAGGGCGGAAGACACCTCAAGCAGATGGGTACGGCATACCTCCTTAAAGGGCGCACGGAAAGGGCAGGCACCTGCCCCGGGTTCTCCCTGGAACACGCGATGCAGTATCGTCTGCCCAACAACCCGAAGGAGTACCAACTCTTCGTCTATAAAAAGGTTTCATAGTTAGTGCCTTTTGTGCTAATGTATTTGGTCGATGGGGACGATCATCGCTGTTGCGAATCAGAAGGGAGGCGTAGGAAAAACTACGACTGCGGTCAATCTCTCAGCCTCCATAGCCATAGCTGAAAAAAGGACCTTACTGGTCGACATGGACCCGCAGTGCAATGCAACCAGTGGCGTCGGCGTCTCGTACAACAAAGTCCCTTCAAACATTTATGATGTGCTCATTGGAAAAAAGAGCATGAAGGATATCGTTCTTAAGACCCAGGTTCCGAACCTTTCTCTTGCACCGTCGCATCCGGACCTCATCGGCGTGGAGGTTGAACTTCTCGACCATCAGGATCGAGAGATGGTGTTGAGGAATGCCCTAACCGAGCTCAAGGATCAACAGTCGCACATCATTATCGATTGCCCGCCTTCCCTCGGACTGCTCACCGTCAATGCGTTGGCTGCAGCCGACTATGTCCTCATACCATTACAGTGCGAGTATTATGCACTCGAAGGCCTTGTGCTTCTCCTCAAGACGATCACTATCATCAAAAAGCGCGTAAACCCGAGGCTGGAGATCCTCGGTGTTCTCCTGACCATGTTTGACAAAAGGAACAACCTCTCTTTCAGGGTGATGGAGGAAGCAAGACGCCATCTCGGCAACAAGGTGTTCAACACGGTAATCCCCAGGAACGTGAGATTGAGCGAGGCACCCAGCTATGGAAAACCGGTGGTGCTCTATGATATAAACTCCAAAGGCGCAGAAAGCTATTTAGAGCTGGCAGCCGAAATCTCATCAAGTAGAAACTAGATGCGCAAGAAAGATCCTCTTGGCAGGGGCCTCTCGGCCATACTAAAGGATATTGAAGAAAAGGGGGTGACCACCCTCGTTCCGGTAGCTCAGATCAAGGCTAACCCGCGGCAGCCGCGCTTCACGGTCAGAGAAGCGGGTCTGGAAGATCTCGCCAATTCCATAAAAGAAAAAGGGTTGCTCCAGCCGATCCTCCTTCGAAAGAAAGAGAATGGTTACGAAATTGTTGCTGGAGAGCGGAGATTCAGGGCGTCGCGCATGGCCGGGCTCTCAGAGGTGCCGGCCATCATTAAAGACGTCGATGACAGGGAATCTCTTGGAGATAGCCCTGATCGAGAACATCCAGAGGGAGGACCTCTCCCCCATTGAGCTTGCAACCGTCTACATGCGCTTTGTTGATGAGTTTGGGTATACCCACGAGGCTCTGGCAAAGAAGATCGGCATCGAAAGGAGCTCTGTCTCGAACATCATTCGACTGCTCAAGCTGCCGGAGTGGGTCAAAAAGCTGATATCGGACGGCAAGCTTACCTCCGGACACGGCAGGGTTCTTATCACCCTCAAGAACGAGGCGGAACAGAAAAGATTCGTCAAGAAGATTCTGAACGAAGGCGCTTCCGTACGTGAGGTTGAACGGGCGCGCAAGGCCGGAACAGCCCGCAGCACCCCATACAGTGATATCGAAGAAGCGTTGCGGGATGCTCTAAAAACGAAGGTACTGGTTACCTACGGAAGAAACAAAGGAAAGCTGGTCATCGAGTTTTATTCGAAGGATGACCTTGAAAGGCTGGTAGAAATCCTGTGCGGCGCGAGCTAAAGAGGAAAATCCACGCCCTCCCCCGTACGCGCTAAAAAAACCTTGCGCGACGGGGCTGTTATATAGTAAATTTCAAGGTCTTAGCATTACGGGCTCCAATGCCGGCTCAGATGTGAGGCGGCCATAGTCGAGTTACTCTTTCGTGCAGAGGGCATGAGGCTTGTTAGACTTTAACTACACGATTCTTGTCCAATTTGCTAACCTCCTCATCCTCCTCATCCTGTTGAACTTCTTTCTTTTCAAACCCGTGCTCAAGGCTTTGAGCAAGCGGCGGGCGTACATGCAGTCGCTCTCCGAGAAGGTGCAGGAAGAGAACAGGCAGGCAACGGAGATCGAGAAGAGTTACGAGGACGGCGCCAGGGAACGCAGGCGGCCAATTCTGGATCAGCGGGAAGCCACGGTGAAAGAGGCTCAGGCCGCATCGATGAAAGTAATTGAAGAGGCGAGACGAGAGCTTACCTCCGAGCTGGATAAGATGAAGGAACGGGTCAAGGCTGAAAGTGAAGCTGCTCTTCAACGATTATCAGGTGAGGCTGACCGGCTCTCGCAAGAAGTGGTGGCACGTATACTCAGGAGGCATGGCTGATGACACTGCCGGAACCCTGGTCGTTCCTCGTAAAGGTCTTCAACTTCGCTGTCATGCTGGGGATTCTGCTAAAATTCGCGGCAAAACCGTTCAAGGACTTTTTGCAGAACCGGGCCAACGCGGTCAGAGAGAAGGTGGACGAAGCCGGCCGCCTGCTTAAGGAGGCTGAAAGTCTTAAGAGCACTTACGAGGCCAAGTTTGCCGATCTCGATCAAGAGATGGAGACGTTCCGCAGAACGGCCATCGCGGAGGCTGAACAAGAAAAATCGAAAATAGTGGCCGAGGCTCTTGCTTTGGCCGAGCGCATCCGGCAGCAAGCGCAACTCGCCTATGATCAAGAGATGAAAGATGCAATGAGTGCGGTGCAGGCCCAGATAGCCCGTCGGACTCTGCAGACGGCCGAAGTTGCCATCAAGCAGATTTTCAAAGAAGAGGATCACAACAAGATGGTTGACGAGTTTATTGAAAAACTGCGGGGGCAGAATTGATAAGCCACTCGATTGCAAAACGGTATGCAAAGGCCCTGTTCGGGGCCGGTGAAAAAGATGGGAATTACAAGAAGTATCTGGACGAGCTGGGCGCGCTCCTTCAGTTCGTTGAGGCAGAGCCTAGGCTGAAAACTACCCTCATGCTCCCTCTGATCGAAATGGCGAAACGAAGTGATCTGCTTTCAGAGGTGGTGCGCCTCCTCGGTGTAAGCCCCACCGTTGCAGGCACGATCCAGATGCTCCTTGAGAAGAACAGGATCACGTATCTGCCACTCGTCAAAGAGGAATACGCGGCATTGGTTGACGAAAAAGAGGGGCGGGTTAAAGGCGCTCTTTATACGGCTTATCCTCTTTCTAGCGATGCCAAGGCTCGTATTGAGGCGGCCATGAGCCAGAGGCTGCAAAAAAAGGTGGAGCTCGCGGTGACCCAGGACAGAGAGCTGATCGGGGGGGTCAAGGTTGTAGTCGGGGGTTTGAGGATCGATGGGACTGTGAGGCGGCAGCTTGAGATCCTGAACGAACGCATCACGAAGGAGTAGAATCATGGCGGTTAAAGCAGACGAAATAAGCAGGATCATAGAACAGAAGATATCCGGCTTCGAGAGGGAGATCGACCTCCAGGAGACCGGCACCGTCATTTCCGTGGGTGATGGCATCGCGCGCATTTACGGGCTTGAGAATGCCATGGCAGGAGAGCTCGTGGAGTTCCCGCACAACATCGAGGGTATGGTCCTCAACCTGGAGGAAGACAATGTCGGCGTTGTCGTCTTCGGCCAGGACTATGAGATAAAAGAGGGTGACCTCGTCAAGAGGACCGGAAGGATTGCCCAGGTACCCGTGGGCGAAGCACTCATCGGCAGGGTGGTCGATGCGCTTGGCAACCCGCTTGATGGAAAAGGTCCCATCGAGACCAAAGAATTCAGAAACTGTGAACAGAGGGCGCCGGGTGTCGTTGTGAGACAGCCGGTCAAGGAACCGCTTCAGACTGGTATCAAAGCCATCGACGCCATGATCCCTATCGGGAGGGGCCAGAGAGAGCTGATCATTGGTGACAGGGGTACCGGCAAAACGGCCATAGTCATAGATACGATCATCAACCAGAAGGGAAAGGGCGTCTACTGTATCTACGTGGCGATCGGCCAGAAGCGGTCATCCGTTGCCCGCATGGTGGATGTGCTGACCGCGCACGGCTCCATGGAATATACGATGATCGTCGCTGCGACGGCTAGCGACCCTGCACCCTTGCAGTACCTCGCCCCGTTTTCAGGCACCTCGATGGGTGAGTACTTTATGAATACGGGAAGACACGCTCTCGTCGCCTATGATGATCTCTCCAAGCACGCTGTTGCATACCGTCAGCTCTCCTTGCTGCTTCGCCGTCCACCCGCGCGGGAGGCGTTCCCCGGCGACATCTTCTACCTCCATTCCAGATTGCTGGAGCGGTCTTCAAAATGGGACGACGCGCACGGAGGTGGATCGCTCACCGCACTGCCGATCATTGAGACACAGGCAGGCGACGTGTCCGCGTATATTCCTACGAACGTGATCTCCATCACCGATGGACAGATATATCTGGAGCCGGAGCTCTTTTACTCCGGCATCAGGCCCGCCATCAACGTCGGCTTGTCCGTGTCACGCGTGGGCGGTAACGCACAGATAAAGGCGATGAAACAGGTGGCAGGCAGGCTCAGGCTGGAACTTGCTCAGTACAGAGAGATGGCTGCATTTGCCAAATTCGGCAGTGACCTGGATAAGTCTACACAGGCCCTTCTGGCTCGCGGATCACGCCTGACCGAGCTTCTCAAACAGGACCAGTACGCCCCATATTCTGTTGAGCAGCAGGTAGTGCTTCTTTATGCGGGCACGAACGGGTATATCGATACTTACCCGGAGTCGGCACTGCCGAAATACGAGAAAGAGATGCTTGCCTATATTGAAGCGGAGCATTCCGACATACTCAACGCGGTGCGCGACAAAAAGCAGATCGAGCCTGCGACGGAAGAGAGCCTTAAGCAGGCCCTCAATGCATTCAAGGAAAAGTTTACCGCTTAACGGAAATGGAACATGGCGACATTACGCGAAGTCAGACGAAAGATAAATAGCATACAGAGCACGCAGACCATCACGAGAACGGTGCGTATGGTCTCTGCCTCCAAGCTGGCCAGGGCGCAGGGCACGCTTGAACGCATTAAGGCGTACGCGGGAAAAATTGAAGAGCTTTTGAAGCGCGTGGCTTCGCGCCTTCCGGAAGATGCCCATCCTCTCCTCGCCAAAAAGGAGGAGATAAAGAATGTGCTGCTCCTGCCCATTGCATCGGACCGGGGCCTTTCCGGAGCGTTCAACCTCAACATTGCAAAAGCAGTGGAGGGTTTCATTCGCACGAATCAGGGGAAGTACGAGAAGATTGGCGTCTATCTCGTTGGGAAAAAGATTCGCGATTATTTCAAGAGAAGACGTATCCAGACCATCAAGGAATGGATCGATGTGAAAACGGTCGACTCCGGCGTTGTCGATGCCATAGCGTCAGACGTCATGAACCTCTATCTCGACGGAGAGTATGACAAGGTCTATCTTATTTACACGCACTTCAGATCCGCGGTCAGACAGGAGGTCGTCTTCCAGGAGTTTCTTCCCATAACCGTCGGAGAGAGCGAAGAGATGCCGACTATCTGTACGAGCCGAAGATGGAGGAGATCATCTACGAGCTGATTCCTCAATACATCAAGACCAAGATCTACTTCGCCCTGGCCGAATCGCAGACCTCCGAGCACGCGGCGAGAATGGCAGCCATGGAGAACGCAACAAACAACTGCGGTGAGATAATTACGCACCTGACGTTGGTTTACAACAAGACGCGCCAGCAAAGCATCACGAACGAAATGATGGATATCGTCGGCGGTGCCGAGGCCCTGCAGAGCACGTAGAAGGAGGGAGTCACAATGAGTGTTGAAGTAACGGGGAAGGTGGTACAGGTCATAGGCACGGTGGTGGACTTACGGTTCCCTCACGACAACCTTCCACCTATCTACGGCGCCGTATTCCTGACCAACCCGACTATCAATGATAAACCGGGAAACCTGATCCTGGAAGTCGCACAGCACCTGGGTGACAGCACGGTTCGCTGCATCGCCATGGAGACAACGGATGGCGTAAGGCGAGGGCAGGAGGCCGTTTACCGGGAGAGGGCATCACCGTCCCTGTCGGCAAAGAAGTGCTGGGCAGGGTGATCAACGTGGTGGGTGATGCCGTGGACGAGGGCCCGCCCGTAAAGACGGAAAAGAGATACCCCATTCACCGGCCCGCACCAACGCTCGTCATGCAGAACACAAGAATTGAGCTTCTCGAGACCGGCGTTAAAGTCATCGATCTTCTGGAGCCCTATCCCAAGGGCGGCAAAGTGGGCCTGTTCGGCGGCGCAGGCGTTGGCAAGACGGTTATCATCATGGAGATGATCCATAACATAGCCATGCAGCACGGCGGCATATCCGTGTTTGGCGGCGTGGGCGAGCGCACAAGAGAGGGCAACGACCTCTGGCTTGAAATGAAGGGATCAGGGCGTTATCGACAAGACGGCACTCATTTACGGACAGATGACGGAAGTGCCTGGTGCGAGGGCGAGGATAGGCCTTACAGCACTCACTGCCGCGGAGTATTTCAGAGACGAAGAAGGGCAGGACGTGCTCCTCTTCATCGACAACATCTTCAGATTCACCCAGGCGAATTCCGAAGTCTCCGCTTTACTCGGCAGAATGCCCTCGGCTGTCGGCTACCAGCCGACACTGGCTACCGACCTCGGAGAGCTGGAGGAACGTATCACCTCAACGCTGCGCGGTTCGATCACATCCGTGCAAGCCATCTACGTGCCGGCAGATGACTTTGACCGACCCTGCCCCGGCGACCACGTTTGCTCATCTGGACGCAACTACTGTTCTGTCGAGGCAGATCGTGGAACTCGGTATCTACCCGGCGGTCGATCCTCTCGATTCAACGAGCCGTATTCTTGATCCCAAAGTGCTCGGCGAAGAGCATTACTCTGTCGCGCGTGAGGTTCAGAGGATCCTGCAGAAATACAAAGACCTGCAGGACATCATCGCGATACTTGGTATGGACGAGCTCTCCGAAGAGGACAAAGTGACTGTGGCCAGGGCACGAAAGATACAGAGGTTCCTGTCACAACCCTTCTTCGTTGCTGAGGCATTTACCGGGTCACCCGGAAAATATGTGACTTTGAAAGATACGGTCAAAGGTTTCAAAGAGATTGCCGAAGGCAAGCATGACGATCTTCCCGAGCAGGCCTTTTACATGGTGGGTGCCATCGAGGAAGCGGTCGAAAAGGCCAAAAAACTAATGGGTGATTAAGGTGGGATTGCTGCACCTCGAAGTTATCACCCCGGAGCGGGTGATGGTGTCAGAAGATGTCGACATGGTGGAGGGCCGTGGCACCCTGGGCGAGTTCGGGGTCCTTCCCGGCCACATCAACTTCTTAACGTCCATTGTGCCTGGCGAGCTTCGCTACATGACAGATGGTAACGACCCGGCATCTTGCCGCGAGCGGTGGGTTCGCCGAGGTGGTCAGTGACAAAGTTACCTTCCTCCTGGAGACAGCGGAATTCGCCGAGGAGATCGATGTTGACAGGGCACGGAGAGCAAAGGAGAGGGCTGAATCAGCGCTCAGCGGCCTCTCTTCTGACGATAAAGATTACAAGTTGTGTGAGCTAGCCCTTCTGCGCGCCATCGCACGGATCTCAACCGCATCAAAGCTTTGACCAGAACGATCACCCAGGACATCAACCAATGAAATTCACGATTGATAAGAGGCTCTTTGATCTCTTTCCCAGTCTCTCCGTAGGCACGCTTGTCTGTCACATTGACAATACAAAGTATGGCGAAGATCTGCTGGACCCCGTTCTCGAGCGGCTTCGCACCAGTTTTTCCTACGAAAAACCACAGGACCACCCGCACATCAAGGTGTGGAGGCAGGCATTTACCAAGGTGGGCATTTCCGCATCAAAGTACCCCAGCTCCATTGAATCGCTTCTGCGTCGCGCCCTGAAAGGCGGCCCTTTCCCGAGAGTAAACCCCATCGTAGACCTTTACAATGCGTTCTCCCTCGAGTACCTGGTGCCCGTGGGAGGCCATGATCTTGCGCCTCTTGAGGAGGAAATTTTTCTCGGTTTTGCCGAAGGGGGTGAGCCCTTCACGCCCATGGATGGCGGCGATCAGGAAACAGCCGAGAAAGACGAGATCATCTATAAGGACGCGAAAGATGTGCTCACCAGGCGATGGGTCTGGAGACAGTCGAACAAGGACAAGGTAACCTCCCACACAAAATATCTATTCATGCCCATAGACATCATGGAAGGTGTGGATGTTGCTCTCTGCCATGAGATCATGGAAAGGATCGACTCCCGGCTTGCACGGGACGGCATTGGAAGCGTCATCCGCAAAGATGTAGTTACGGCAGCCCATCCGAGCACAGAGTTTCAAATCGGCTGATACCCGTTGGAGAGCTGTGCCCCTCTATATCTCTACGCCCAGGTACTTGTTCTGTTTTTGCTTGTCGTTCTTCAGGTCGGCAGGCGTGGACTGATAGACTATCTCGCCTTTGCTCACCACGTAGGCTGGTAGAGGAAGGTCTGTACGGTGTAGTGCATACATAGTCGGGGGTTATGTGAAGGTCTGCAGAAGGTGCGGCGAGGAATTCGAAGAAGCTGACAATCAGCACGACCCGGTAATGGAGCTTGGCCGTACGTTCTTGAAAGGCATGACGGGATTTAGGGCTGATGACCTCTGCCCCAAGTGCAGGAAGGAGTTGAGCTTGACCACTCTGCTCGGATTTGATCTATGAGGCAGTTTTTCGCATGGGTTCTTTTAGCCTACTCTTAGACGCTGGCATAAGAGTTCTGGTGGCGATGAATAATTAACGCAGGGAAATGAAACGCCGGAAATTGCATTGACAGTAGATCCGAATCAGCATATAGTGCAATAAACCGCGATAGAATATTGGCACATTGGAGAGGGCCGTGAGTGATTTTGACGTAATAGTGATAGGGGCAGGTCCAGCCGGTTGCTACGCTGCTTTGACTGCCGCTACAAAGGGGTGTAAGGTGGCCCTCTTCGAGGAACACGGGGCAATAGGATGGCCAAGGCACGACCCTGGATGGCTAATGGAGTCCGAGTTTGCAGAATCCGTCATAAGCGCCGTAGGCGACAGAATTCCATGGACTCGAGTAAAAGAATATAAGGTACGTAATTCAGAATCCGGCGAGCTTATAGAAAAGAGCGCGCGAGGAGGCTACCTTGTTCGGAGAGATCTTCTCGAAAAAGAGCTAGCAGCATTAGCCGTAAGAGCTGGGGTTAGGCTCTACCTAAAAACGAGAGTTGTAGGTCTAGCTAGAAGGGAAAAAAAGGTAGAAGGGGTTGAAACAAACTCAAGTATTATTCCAAGAGCTAGAGGAGAAATCATTATATGTGCAGATGGAATTAGGTCTGCAGGCCATGGATACGCCGCAAGAGAGGGATTGTGTGAAAGCACGAGACTGTTACCAGGCATAAGTTATCTACTCGCAAATGCAGACGTGTCAGCGGGAATAATCGAGCATTTTCTATCTTCCGATCCCCTTCTAAACTATAAAACCTTCTTTACTCATGGTGACAGTTTATGTTTTTTTGGTACGACGTCTTCTGCAGCTTTTTATGACCTTAAAGAAAGGGGAGATAACGCTGTTTCTCGCAAGATTAAAAATGCCTGCCCGTTAGAAGTTAGTGGATTTGCAAGAACGTCCTCAGGGAAATATGCAAACTATTTTGAGAACATCGTTAAAGATAATATCATATTCGTAGGAGATTCATCAGGTGGCGCAGGAAATATTCATGGAATGATACAAGGACAGTTTGCCGGGACAGTTGCGGCATCTGCAATTAAGGATAAGGATATAAGTGAAAAAAGACTTTATGAATATCAGGATTTCGTGCTTAACACGTTGGGAAGAGCTCCATTTTTCTATTTTTCTGCAAGAGAAGATTTCGGCTCTTTTGGTAACTGGTTCCGTGAAGTTGAGGAAGCAACAAAAGGAATAAAGGCTGTAGAGTTCTCCCGCTTTCCGTGATGAGTTCTCACTGTTTGTCTATGCTTAATCCCATCCACGTTTTTAGCCAGTGCTGTCACATCTCTGTAAATGTTGGGGAATAGCTTTACCTTTACCAACTGTATCCACCGCAAAACATCTGTTGCTGGATCATCCCTACTTTCCATGATAAAAGGCGCACGAAAATTTCAACTAAAACTTGACATCGCCCGCCTTCTCGAATGAAATATAGTAACGATAGGTTAGCGAATGGCGACGTACGAAAGATCACAAAGAGATAAGAATAAACTGCAAAGCGAAAGAAACAGACCGGAGGGAGTGAGATGGTTAGGCGAGTAGCCGTCGTAGGTGTTGCCCAAACAAAATACGAAGCACAAAAGGCCCACCTGAGTAACGGCGAACTCGTCTGGGAAGCGGTAGAGAGGGTGAGAAAGAATACGGGTTTAGGCTATATCGATCTGGTGAGTGATAAGCCCTCTATCGATAAAATCATTTCATGCTCGGAAGATTTCTGGCAAGGTCGTGCCATTTCAGACATGCAAGTCTCCATGGAAATGGGCGTATTCGGGTTAGATTCTACTAAGGTCTCCGCGGACGGCATCCAAGGAGTCTATCACGGAGTCATAGATATCATGTCCGGGCATCATGATATAGTTCTGGTCGTAGCGCATAGGAAGGAGTCTGAAACTGCGGGCAGCGTAATAGAAAATTGTGCGTTTGATCCCATTTACGTGCGCCCATTGGGCATCGATTTCCTGGGAGCCGCGGCCCTTCAGGCACAACGCTATATGTCCGCGTATAAAGTAACACCGGAGCAATGCGCGAAGGTTGTTGTCAAGAATAAGGGAAATGCAAAAAATAATCCCTATGCGCAGGAACCGATGCATCTGACCGTCAGCGACGTCCTGAACTCAGAGTTTCTGTGCGAACCTATTCGGGCCTTAGAGGCGAAGCCTGTTTCCGATGGTGCTGCCGCCCTGGTCCTAGCGAGCGAGGAGGTGGCGTACGAGATCACCGAAAAGCCCGTGTGGGTAAAAGGTATAGGAAACGCATACGACGCCCACTATCTGGGAGACAGGGACCTTGCAAAATGCGAGGCCCTGGTTGCTGCCGCAAGACGGGCCTACGCGATGGCGGGTATTGCCCATCCGGTAGAAGAGATAGATGTTGCCGAAATTTCCGAGGGCTATGCTTACCAGGAGTTGCTCTGGTATGAAGGATTAGATTTTTGCGAGCCCGGAAAGGGCGGGGATTTAGTCGATCGGGGCGTTACTTCCATGGGGGGTAAGCTACCCGTCAACCCGTCTGGAGGATTATTGGGAGGCAATCCATCTTGTGTTGCAGGACTGACACGGGTAGTCGAGTGTTTTCTGCAGTTGCGAGGAGAAGCCGGTGCCAGGCAAGTAACCAATGCAAATACAGCTTTGGCTCACGGCTGGACAGGCCCCTGCGGTCAATCTCAATCCGTTATGATCTTGGGTGTCTGAAGGGAGACCATAAATGGGAGAAAGGATTGCGATTATAGGTGTTGGCGAAACCGAGTTCAGGAGTCGCAATGTTGAAGCAAGCCATGTAGACCTTGTTAATCTTGCGGTCAAGCGCGCTTTGGAGAATGCACAGTTGACGATCAAGGATCTTGACGCCGTTATCACGGGGCAGATGGAGTTGTTTGAAGGCCTTTATCTGCCGGACATGTGGCTGGTTGAGGGGACCGGAGCATACCTGAAATCAGGAATGAGGATACAGACGGGAGGAACAACCGGAACGAGCGTCGCCACCACTGCCTTTTGCCATGCGGCATCGGGAGAATTCAAGACAGTGCTGGCCATCGCTTATGAAAAGCAGGATGAAGGCAGTAGCGAAGCAGCCCTCAGGTCAATTAGCGAAGACACTTTCTATGACATCGGCGCGGGCGGGAAGTCCGCGGCGCCGGCTATGGCAGAGCTGGCCATGGAAATGCTCGGACGCGGGGCGGTCACTGAAGAACAGATTGCTGCGTTGAGGGTAAATGAATCAGAGTGCGCCAGTCGAAATCCCTATGCGCATCTAAACCGAAAAGTTACCCTTGATGAAGTTATGACCTCGAGACTTTTCATACCTCCACTAAGACTTATGCATATCTGTCCTACCTCGGTAGGAGCGTGCGCCATAATCCTGGCTCCGGAATCGGTGGCTAAGAAGGTCTGTCCCAATCCCGCCTGGGTTGTCGATTGGGTGACTGTTCATGCTGCGATGACCCCGATTTTGGGCCATCAGGGGATATACCTGACCCATGGTCCTTTAGGGCCATTATGGGGTTGGGCAGTTGAAAAGAGTGCCGTCTCGTTATACAAGAGAAACGGAATTACCAACCCGAGGAAAGAAGTGGATGTCGTCGAAATGTATAACATGTCAACATGGCATGAGGCCGAGTGGTACGAGCGGATACATCTTTGCGAGCGTAATGGGTCGGGCAAGCTGATAGAAAAGGGGATTGTATTTCTAGACGGTGATCTGCCCGTTAATCCTTCCGGCGGGGTTGTGTCTACAAATGCCATCGGAGCTTCCGCAATGCTCAGGGTGGCTGAGGCCGCGATCCAAGTACGGGGCGAGGGGGATAGACGCCAGGTTGATGGGGTTGAAACCGCCTTGGCAGTGAGTGCCGGGGGTGACACTTACTCCGCGGCGGTACTCTTAAGAAAACATCTTTAGGGGAGGAGTTGAATGGGCCGGAGTCTGGAAGAGACTGTCGGTCATGACTGGGTCGAGAAGTCGGAATCGGAATCTTTTAAGCTGGCCAAGTTAAAAGCAGAATCGGAGACCAAACATTTTGAGAAGGCCGCGGAGAAGGGCTTGCTTGCGGTAAAATCGGTGATAAATCTTCCGTTCAGAGAGTCCGCGGGAATATATCTCACTAAATTTTTTGCTGCCATAAGGGACGAAGGGGAGATCCTTGCCAACAAATGTCCGGCATGCAAACGCGTGGTTTTGCCGCCCCGGATAGTGTGCGGCTTTTGCAAAATAGAGATAGAAGACGAGCCGGAAAACTGGATGACTCTAAATGACACGGGTACTGTCTTGTCGTACACCATCAATGTAGAGCGGGAAGTAGATTACGCAACGGACAGATTAATCGGGCAGCCTTACCCGATCGCTTTCATCCGTTTGGACGGGGGCGATCAATATAGCATCCTTGTCCACTTTCTCAAAGAAACGGAACCGGGTAAATTGGCGGCCGGAATGCGGGTGAGGGCGGTGTGGAAACCACGCGAACAAAGACGCGGGAGGATGAGCGACATTTTATACTTCGAGACTATCGGAGGTGATCAATAATGTATCCTCTCATTGGGACGGAGCGTCCGCGGGTATGGAAATTCAACCATTGCGCGGGCCCGGCCCGAAGCAAGTTTCTTTTGGGGCTGAAGGAAAAGAAGATTCTGGGCGTACGCTGCCCCACCTGCGATACGGTGTACGTGCCGCCGAGGGGAACATGTTACCGCTGTTGGTGCGATCTCGACGAATGGATCGAGGTGGCCGACGAGGGGACCCTGATAAGTTACGCAATTATGTATGCTAATAGTGAGGGATATATCAGGAAGGCGCCTTTTGCGTACGGGCTTGTAAAGCTTGATGGAGCGGGTACGGCCCTACTCCATTTCGTCGATGCGCCCAGGCTTGAAGATTTGAAAATCGGTGGAAGAATGAAAGCGGTCTTCGAGGATAGCCGCACGGGCAGCATACTCGATATAAAATGGTTTGAACGCCGTCAGTCGGGCTAACGAAACCACATCTATAGGCTATTTCCGCTCGTATCCTTTATCTTTTGTAACGCCTTGAGCACCTTATCCGGCGTAACCGGGTAATCATAGAGGCGCGTGCCTATGGCATTGGAAACAGCCATGGCGATCGCCGAGGGACCCGGGGCAGTTGAAACTTCACCCACACCGATGGCGTGGAAGCGATGCGTAGGGAAGGGTGTTTCAAGGATTACATTCCGCATCGAAGGCAGTTCGGCAAAAGTTCTCCACTTATAGTCAATCATGTTAGCGTTGAGGATGTATCCCGTGGTCTTGTCCAGTACGGTCTCTTCGAAGAGTGCGCTGTCGATACCCGCCGAGCCGAGGCAGCCGTTGAGCTGACCCTCCAGACTCGGGGGATCTATGATCTGGCCTGCATCCGTAGCATTGACAACACGCAGCAGCTCTATTTTGCCCGTCTCCGTATCGACCTCGACCTCAACGAAGGTCATCATGAAATTTGCGAGCGTGTAATCAGGCTCGAATCGTCCGTGGCCCATGCAGGTGCGATCAGCGCCCAGCGCTACCTTCCACGGGATCCTCTTCTCCGGCTTGCGCCGCGAAAAGATCATGCCGTCAACTGTCTCCAAATCGACTGGTTCCGTGTCAAGTAAGGGGGCAGCCAGTTCGAGGAGCTTCCATCGTGCCTCTTCCGCTGCGTCTATGAAGGCGCTCCCCATGGCGTACGTGGCGCGGGCACCGACGGGCCCGAACTCGTACGGCGTGACAGCCGAATCCGAAGGCGTCAGGAATATGCGATCCAGGGGGAGCTGCAGTACCTCAGCAACCATCTTGCAGAGACTGCTTCTCTGGCCGGTTCCGTGCTCTGAGACCGCCGAGTATATGAAGGCAGTCCCGTCCGGGATCTAATCGCACATAAGCTTCTGATACGCTTTCACCCACATCGGAGTTACCATGCACGCCGACACCAACTCCACGCCTTTTGAAGCCGCGGACCGCCGTCGGTTTCAACCATCCGTTCCACTTTTCTTTCCAGCCGAAAACGCGAGCACCTTCTTCCATGGCCTTGGTGTAGTCTACGCCCCTGTGCACATACCACTCCCCATCGCGCCAGTAATGGCCGTCCCCGGCTTGATGTAGTTCCTTTTGAAGAATTCGAGCGGATCGATATCCAGTTTCTCCATGGCCAGGCTTAAGAGAGGAATCACTGCACACTTCAGTTCCTGACCGCCAAACCCCCGCACGATCCCGGAAGCGTTGCGGTTGGTGCAGACTATTTTGGACCTGAGGTCCCAGTTAGCGCACCTCATCACGAGCTGCACCTCACCGCAGCCCACAGCAACCTCGGCCTGCGTGATCGCGGAATAGGTACCCGTATCGGTGAGCCACTCGCCTGAAACTGCCGTGACTCTGCCATCCTTGCGCATGCCGATTTTTGCCTGGATACGGCATCCCAGTCGCAGGGTGAAGCAAGCAAGGTGCTCTTCTTTTGTAAGCCAGAGCCTCACCGGCCTACCCGTTGCCCTGCTCAACACGATCGCTTGCAGAATGATCTGCCAGGACATCAACTTCGACCCGTAGCTGCCGCCGCACGGACCTCCGATGACGCGCACGTCCACGCTTCCATCGAATAGATTATCAAGATATATTTTATGGTAGTACGCTCCCTGGGTCGATATCCAGACCGTCACACTCTTCGGCTCCTGCCACAGGGCTATGCAGCCCGGGGGCTCAGGCGGGGCCGGATTGGGAATGTTCTCGTAAGCGCAGGCGCCTTCGACGACAACATCTGCCTCGCCGAAGCCTTCCTCAACGTTCCCCATGGTGAGGCTGTGCAGGCATTTGGGTCCGAACCGGGGCCAGGCCGGGTCAACGACATTACCGGGAGCCTCGACAAAAAGTTGCGGCGCATCCGGCTTCAGGGCTTCTCTCACATCGTAGACAGCAGGGAGCCGTTCATACTCCACGTCGATAAGGCCCAGAGCCTCGGTTGCTATCTGCTCCGTCGTTGCCGCCACGAGCGCCACGCCATCACCGACAAAGCGCACCTTGCTATCGAGAACGCGCACGTAGCGCGGGGTTCCTCCCTTCCAGTCGGGCATCTCTTCATAGGTGAGTATCTTTTTGACGCCCGGTAGCGCTTGGGCTCTACTCTTGTCAATCTTCTTGATTAATGCGTGCGGATGCGGACTGCGCAGAACTTTTCCATGGAGCATGTTGGGGAGCTTCATATCGCTGATATAGGTGGCACTCCCCGTGACGATCTCCCGTGCATCCTTTCGCGGAGTTGCCTTTCCTACGAACCTGAAATTCTCAGCCATTTTCCGCTCCCGGGCTTTTTCCCTTGCCTATTGTTTGCTATGCTCAAACGGCCGGCTGGCATTAATATCAACTCGTTTATAGGAATACATCACAACCAGAATTTTCGCCTTCTGTTTGCTTAATCTCCTTCCGCTGTGGGGAACGGCTGAGTCGAAATAGATGCTGTCGCCTTCCTCGAGTATATATCTCTTGTTGCCATAGATAAATTCATGCGTTCCTTCGAGTACGTACATGAATTCTTCGCCTTCGTGAGAAAAGACGGTTTCGGTCTCAAGGGTCGGCGTAATGATATACGGCTCCATATTCTTGCCTGACTTCTTATGGGCCAACGCTTCGTAGTGGTGTCCGCGTAAAGACATAACGTCCTTTCTTTCGTTCGCCCTTACGAGGGAGAGCGATATATCCTGAGCGGTCTCCGAGTTCGTTGTTATAAGGAGCGTTATGTCGGTATTCATGGCAGATGCGATCTTCGCCAAGGTTGAAAACGGAGGCGCTTTTGTAGACTTTTCTATCTTCGATATATAACCTTTTGTCAAACCGGCGAGTTTTGCCAGTTGCTCGATCGACAGGCGTCGGTCCAATCGGGCTTTCCTGATATTCTCCGCAATCATTCTTTCATCCATGATGCTTCACCTGCCGTAAATAGTTTTTGTTAAAAATATCCCCATTAGAGAGCACTGTCAAGAAGTTCATTCCCGGGTTTCCTTACTCAGCCTCCATGATCGGCAAGATCTGAAAACCGTCATCACGATAAACAAGCTCCCCGGGCATAGTCCCAGGGAGGTTTCCGGCCCGCCAAAAATACGGCAAAGCTTCTAGGGATTCCGGGAGAGTAAGGCCCTTTTTACCAGCGTTTCCGCTATTTCGACTTTGTAAGCGTTCATGCTGAGTGGTTTGGCACGCTTGACTGCTGCCTTCGCGGCCCTTTCCGCAGTCGTGTCATCAATGGTCTGCCCGATGATCGCTTTCTCCGCCGCAGGCGACCTCACGGGTGTTGGTGCCACTGCGCCAAGCACTATGCTCGCGTTGTCACAAATGTCATTCTCTAACGTAATGACCGAAGCAACACTGACGATCGCAAAGTCAATCGGTTTCCTCAAAGTATATTTCAGGTAAGCTTGCCTGCTCTGCTCCGGGAGCTTCGGAATATGAATCTCCGTGAGCATCTCCTGCTGTTTGAGCCCATTTCCCACAGTGGTGAAAAAATCCTGTATAGGAACGGTCCTCTCGCCCTGTAGCCCCGCGATGGTGAGTTTTGCGTCAAGGGCGGTCAGCATGACGGCCATATCTGATGGACAGACTGCGACACAACCCTTGCCACCCATAATGGAGTGATATCGGTTGTCTCCTGTTACGGCAGGACAGGACGAACCGCCCTTCCGACGACATACGATTCTTCCTCCTAATTGGTGGGGATACCTATAATACCAGCACCTGACCTGTTGACAGAGGTTGCCCCCGATGGTGCCCATGTTGCGTATTTCTGGTGTCGCAATGGAGCGCGCGGCTTCTGCGAGCCCCCATATTCCGACGTAACCTTTGCTGACCCGGCGATATCACTTAGTTTAGCCAAAGCGCCGATCTTTAATCCCTTCGGAGATTCCTTGATGAATTCCAGTTCACGAATAGTCTTAATATTAATAATCATCTCAGGTTGATCCGGAAGGATTCGGTCTTTAATGATGCCGAGCAGGTCTGTACCACCCGCGATTAGCGTCGCGCTGCCATTACCATATTTGAGTGCCGCGAGTGCCTCATGGACTGTTGTGGCGTTGATGTGCTCAAAGGATTTCATCGATTCACCCGGCCTTTCTCTCTCAATGCCCCAAAACTTTATCGGGGGTCAACGGGTAGTCGAGAGACCCTCGTTCCCAAAGCGTTAGAGACCGCCATGAGGACAGCGCTCGGGCCCGGGGCAGAGGCAATTTCTCCAACGCCTATCGCCTTGAAACGATGGGTCGGAAAGGGCGTTTCCAGCGTGACCAGCTGGAATAAGGGCAACTCGGCGAAGGTCCGCCATTTATAGTCGATCATATTGATATTCAGCAGCCGCCCACTCTTTTCGTCCAGGACGGTCTCTTCAAATATGGCGGTATCGATGCCGGCAGCGCCGAGGGAACCATACAGCTGGCCTTCAAGGCTGAGCGGGTCAATGATTTGACCGACGTCCGTGGTGGAGACGATGCGGAGTAAATCTACTTTGCCCGTGCCCGTATCCACCTCAACTTCCACAAACATCATCATAAAGCTGGGCACGGAATGGTCCGTCTCAAAACTCCCGATACCGGTCACGGAGCGCGTCATACCTATAATCTTGCTCCATGGCAATTCGATATCGGGTGCATCTTTGAGATAAACCTATTTTCCTTTGTATCTAGGTCTTCCGGCTTCACCTCCCATAATTTTGCCGCCCGCTCGTAAAGTTTTTTCTTCGCATCCTCTGCCGCTGCTATGACAGCGCTCCCGACGGCATAGGTTCCTCGCGAACCTACAAAGCCGTATTCAAACGGGTTCACGAGGGTATCAGCGGGTGTGATATCGACGGATTCGAGAGGAAGCTGCAGTACTTCAGCCACCATCTTGCATAAACTGCTTTTCTGTCCGGTTCCGGGTTCGGAGACGCACACGTGAATGGTGGCCGTGCCATCAGGGTTTAATCTCACATATGCTTCGGAGTCATCTTCACCTACATCGGCATTACCATGGACGCCGACCCCTACACCGACTCTCTTAGGCCCCTCCACAGATGTTGGTTTAAGCCATCCTTTCCATTTATCTTTCCATCCGAACAGCTCGGCCCCTTTTTCCACGGCCCTTGAGTAATCGACGCCCCTGTAAACCCACCACCGTCCATCTCGCCAAAAATAGCCATCGCCGGGTTTTACATAATTTTTCTTGAAGAACTCCACGGGATCGATACTGGCCTTTTCCATTGCAATGGCCAAGACCGGTAAAATTGCCGATTTGAGCTCCTGCCCTCCAAATCCCCTCACGGTGCCTGACGCATTTCGATTCGTGCAGGCCAATACAGGCTTGAGATCCCAATTGTGACACCGCATCATGAGCTGAGTTTCACCTAACCCGACGTGAATCTGTCCCTGGGTCATGCCCGAATAAGAACCGGTATTAACAAACCATTTCCCGGAGAATGCCGTCACTGTTCCGTCTTTCTTCATACCTATCTTACCTTGGAAACGCGACCCCAGACGCAGCTTAAAGGCCCCCAGGTGCTCTTCCTTGGTATACATGATTTTAACCGGTTTTCTTGTCACCTTCGCCAGTGCGGCCGCGGGAAAAAAAAGTTGGGAATAGCGATTTTTCGTCCCAAAGCTTCCCCCACAGTGTTCGCCGATAGATCTGATGTCAGGAAACCCCATTGTGGGCTGCATCGCGAACTTCTGAATAGTTGCGTTCTGTGTCGCCGACCAGACGGTCAGTTTATCAGGCCCATCCCATCTGACCACCAATCCGGGAGGTTCAATGGGCATGGGATTGGAGATCCCTTCATAGGCACATGTCCCTTCAGCTATGATGTCGGCTTCTTTGAACCCTTCTTCAACATCTCCCAGAACAATCTCAGGAAGACACGTCGGCGCGAAAACAGGTGTATCGATCGGTAGCATGTTATTCGGAAATTCGTCGTAGAGTTGAGGGGCGCCGGGCTTGATAGCCTCCTCCACGTCATAGACTGCCGGCAGTTCTTCATACTCGACATTGATGGCATCAAGGGCATCCTCAGCGATATCGGGATTCTTCGCGGCCACGACGGCCACTGCGTCTCCTACGAAACGTAGCTTGCGATCCAGAACACGCAGATGACGGGGAAAGCCGTCTTTCCAGTCCGGAACATTCTCATACGTCAATATGGCCTCGACCCCTGCCATTGCTTTCGCCCCGGTGATGTCTATTTTCTTTATGTAAGCGTGCGCATAAGGGCTTCTTAAAATCTTTGCATAGAGCATATCCGGTATCTTCATATCATCAACAAACTTTGCCCTTCCGGTGACAATATCAGAAGCATCTTTCCGCGGGGTTCTTTTTCCAATGAACCTGTACTCCTCTGATATCGGCAGCGAAGGACGATGGTACTCGGATAAACTGCTCCTCGTTCCCTCTCCTGCAACGTCCATTACCGCTCTGAGGACGTGATAGTGACTGATACATCGGCAAAAATGTCCTGAGAGGGCCTCTTTGACGTCTTCCTCCGTTGGTGATGGGTTCCTGTAGAGCAGCGCTTTTGAAGCCATGAGCATGCCCGGCGTGCAGAATCCACACTGGAACGCCGTACGATCGATAAAAGCGGTCTGCAGGCGATCCAGCTTCCCGGTCTTCGCATCTTCTAATCCCTCGATCGTCGTAATATTCCTTCCCTCGCATTCGAGGGTCAATACCATGCACGAGAGAACCGGTTTCCCATCCATAAGGACAGTACAGGCTCCGCATGTCCCGTGGTTACATGCTACTTTTGTCCCGGTGAGCCCCAGTGTCTCCCGCAGGGTATGCGCCAACGTGTGCGATGGATCAATCATGCCGGACCGATTTCCGACCTCCAGCTCGTATAGCTGCTCATTCACCTTGAAGCGGATTTGATGCTTGACGCTCATCGGCTTCGCCATCCTTTTCCAGCCGGAAATGAGAAATGGTAATCAACCTTTACAACTCGCTTATAAGAATACATCACAACCAGAATCTTTGCCTTCTTTTTGCTGAGACTCCTTCCGGTGTGGGGAACGGCCGAATCGAAATAGATGCTGTCGCCTTCCTGAAGGACGTGTATCTTGTTGCCATAGATAAATTCATGCATTCCTTCATTCAAGCACATACATGAATTCTTCGCCTTCGTGAGAGGAGACGGTTTCGGCTTCAAGTGTCGGAGTAATAATGTAGGGCTCCATATTCTTCCCAGACATTTTGTACGCCAGCGCTTCATAGTGGTGCCCACGTGAAGACATGGCGTCTTTTCTTTCATCGGCCCTCGCGGTAGAGAGCGATATATCCTGGGCAGTGTCGGAATTCGTTGTTATGAGATGGGCTATGTCCACATTCAACGCAGCCGCGATTTTCGCCAGCGTTGAAAACGGGGGCGCTTTTGAAGACTTCTCTGTCTTCGATATGTAACCTTTTGTCAAACCAGCGAGATTCGCCAATTGCTCGATCGACAGCCGCCGGTCCAATCGGGTCTTCCTGATATTCTCCGTAATGATCTTTTCGTCCATCGTTGATGACACCCGCAAGCGGGTACCCGGTCGCCCCCCTCACCCGGCAAAGCCGTGTGAGCCCCCCTCTCGCGAGCCGTGCTCGCTAGATAGATTTCTATGGATGATGCGCGTGCCCGTGGAAATCTATTTGAACGTTTTGAGATTTTTTCTAGAAATATACCAAATGGAAACAATTGTCAACTAATTTCCTTCAGTGCATCTGCCCGATCAGAGGTCCGGGCGTCAGCCCTAATTGTGAGATGAACCAATAGCTGCGGGCTTTTCCTTGTAACTCGCGTCTGGGAATTGCCTTGAGAAAAAGCTCTTGACAAGTTTTTGATCTGATGCTACAAAGTGACTGATGAAAAACTCGAATATTCCTATTAGTGAACATTAGACTGAGCGGACCAGGGATAGATACTGTTGACGCGGCAATGAGAAAGAACTGAAAGGAGGCTGGAGAAGATGAAAAACTTGAAGAACAGGGTAGCGGTGGTCGGTATCAGCGAAACTAAAGGCAGCCGAAGGAGGGACGATGCCACCTTTTTTCAACTTGCTTATGAGGCGGCTCGGCAAGCGGTCAGCGATGCGGGCGTGACAAAGGACGACATCAAGTACTGTTTTTTTTCGACTGCGAGCGAGCTGTTTAATCGGCAGCCGCTGATGGGGATATATATCGCCGAGGCGCTCGGATGGTCTCAAAAACCGCTCTACGAATTTACCAATGCCGGTGGCGCATCCGGTGGCGCCCTGGCGACGCGCATACAATTACTGTGCCTCCGGTGAGGCAGACCTGGTGCTGTGCGTGGGCGGTGACAAGATATCCGACGCGGATGCCCCCGGCTTGAACGGGTTCCAGAACCTGATCATCTATGGCAACGATTGTATCTGGGAGGTGCCTTTCGGCTCCGGCGGGTATGGGCCAGTTTTCGCTCATTCTGCCAGGCCTACATGTCGAAGTACGGCATTACCGAAGCGCAGGCAGCCAAGGTCTCGGTAAAGAACCATGGCAACGCCCTGTTGAATCCCAACGCGCAGTCTCCCAAGAAGATAACTGTGGACGACGTGCTCAATTCAAAAACGCTTGCCTGATCCGATAAAGTTCCTCGACTGCAGTCTGGTGAGCGATATATTTGCCGCGGTGGTCTTTGCCTCTGAGGAAAAGGCAAAGGAGCTTACGGACGATCCTATCTGGGTAAAGGGGATAGGACATGCGAACGACGTGGGCAAATTGGGCTGGAGGGAAGTGATGAACCCAGGGTTCACTTTCGGCCAGACGCCGGTCACACGGGCGGCGGCGAAGGAGGCATACGAGATGGCGGGCATCACCGATCCCCTGAACCAGATCGACGTTGCCCAGGTCCAGGACGGCTTTCCTGGGTGGAACTGATAACCTGTGAGATGCTCGGTTTTTGCGAAGATGGGCGGCGGCAGGCAGATTGATTGATTCAGGTGACGACCCAGATAGGAGGTAAACTACCGGTCAATCCCGGCGGGGGATGCATAGGCCATGGCCACGCGTACGGCGGCGATCGGCATGATGGAAATTGCCGAAGTGGTCAGACAACTCCGCGGTAAAGCGGGCGGCTACCAGGTCAAGCCGATCCCCAACAGGTGGTCTCGCGCAGACAATGGGAGGCTCGGGCATGTGCATGTCAACCGTATTCATTCTGGGGAGGGACTAATCATGGAAAATCAGGACGTGGTTAAAGCTTACTATAAGATGGAAGCGGAGTTTAACTGGAGTTACGGAAAGATCTCACGGTTTTTCAAGGAGTTGATGGAGAACAAGAAGATCATGGGAACGAAATGCCCGAAATGCGGCATGGTCTTCTGCCCGCCCACCTCGGATTGCCCCAAATGCTGGGTTCCCACGGAATGGGTGGAAGTTGGGCCTCAAGGGGACAGTATTACACTTTTACGGTCATCCATATGCCCAATTTATGGTCGAAACGGCAAGGCCCCCTACACCACTCGGGCTCATAAAGCTTGACGGCGCTGATACGGGACTTATGCACTATGTCGATGAAACGGACATAGAGAAATTGATGAGCCAAGCCGCGCGTAGAGGCCGTGTTTGCGGACGAAAGAAAGGGATACGTCACGGATATTGATTATTTCAGGATAATATAACGGGAGGAATGGCAGTGACGACTGAGAAAATTAAATACAGAGTTCAGGATGGGATCGCGTATGTCATCGTCAACAACCCGTCAAAAATGAACATCCTTGATTTCGACGTGTATCGTGGACTGCATTGAATCGTTTGACGCCATCGAGGAAGACGACCAGGTAAGGGTGGCGATCCTGAGCGCAGAGGGAGACAAGGCGTTCATCTGCGGTCAGGACATCGCGACGTTCGATATCAAGACCGTGAAGGACGGCAAGAGGTTCCTGCGCTTCTGCACAAAGCTGTTTGTGCGCATGGAGGCGATGAATAAAGCCGTTGATAGCCGCCGTAAACGGCCTGGCCTTGGGCGGTGGCACCGAGATAACCCTGGCGTGCGACATGACGGTGGCCTCCGAAAAGGCCAAATTCGGCCTTCCGGAGACCGGAATAGGGGTGGTGCCCATTCTGGGGCGTGATACGACTGGCCAATGCCGTGGGGAGAAGCAAGGCCAAAGAGTTGATGATGACGGGCGATATCATATCCGGCCGAAGAGGCATTGAGGATCGGGCTGGTCAACAAAGTGGCTCCCCACGACAAGGTAATGGCGGTGGCCGAGGAGATGGCCCGGAAGATCATAGCACAAAGGCGCCTCTGGCTGTTGAATTGGTAAAGGCCACGGTCAACAGGGACATACTTCCCGAGGGCTTTGCCTTTACCTTTAATACGAATCTGCTTTTCTTTGAGACCGAGGACCTGAAGGAGGGGCTGGACGCATTTTTTAGTAAGAGAAAGCCGGTCGTTCAAAGGCGACTGAAGACCCGGACTTCGGAACGCATATTTCGGAAAGGGCGAGCCCTTTGTGGGAGAAGGGAGGTAAATAAAAGTGGCTGATTGGTCCGTGCGCGATTCTATTAGGCGTCTTAACCAAGCCTTGGCGTTTTTGGCCGGGGTGAGCCTGCTTGTCCTTACAGGCGTCACTGTATATGAGGTAATCGGGCGATATTTGTTCAATTCTCCCACATCCTGGTCGCTCGAGATAAGCGAATATTTGCTGGTCTTCTGTATCTACTTTGCCATGGCCTATACTACGCAGACCGGAGCCCACGTCAGCGTACCACTATTCTATAGCCGTTGCTCAAAACAGACGCAGAGGATCTTTGATGCAATTGGTTCAATCGTGCTGTTCGTTTTCTGGATCATCCTCCTATGGCAAACGCTGGGCATAGCCATGGACTATCTTGCCAGAGACGCGAAATCCGAGACAATGTTGGGTACCCCCTTATTCTATCCCATGTTATTGGTGGTCATCGGAAGCTTCACGAGCAGCATTCAGGCAATTCTTATCATTTATGACAGCTTCGGCCGGTTGTCAGGCAAGGATTAGGGAAAAACCATTCATGCTCCGATTATCGGGTGGAGGATAACAGATGGAGTGGTGGTTAATCGGTCTCGCCTGCTTCGCCGTTTTGATCATCCTCATCATGATGAAGGTGCCCATAGCCTTTAGTTTGGGGATCGTCGGCCTGGGCGCGACGGCCGTGCTTTGGGGAAAGCCCGGCTTAGGTGTCGCCGCGTCAACCGCCTTTCGGTCAGCCAACTTTATAATGTCCGCCGTTCCCCTTTTCATTCTTATGGCGGAGATTTTGGTCTTCACCGGGCAAACCGAGAAGGCTTTTGCGGCGGTGGATAAACTGTTTGGCAAGGCCCGCGGGGCAGCCGCTTATAGCACGATTGTGGGGGCCACCATCTTTGGAGCGATCAGCGGCTTCAGCCCCGCAACGTGCGCTGTCTTTGCCACCATTGCCATTCCGGAGATGGTACAGCGGGGCTACAGTAAGAAACTGGCCTGCGGTCTTGTAGGAGGGACAGCGGCGCTGGACATCCTTATTCCTCCCAGCATTCTTATGGTTGTTTTCGGTGGTTTGGGGGATGTATCAATCGGACGCCTCTTTTTCGCCGGCATGATCCCTGGATTAATGGGAGGAGCTCTTCTCATACTGTTCGTTGCGGTCTGGGGTATGATATACCCGGACAGCGTCCCTGCTGGAGAGGAGGGAGGAGCACCGAAGGAAAGGCTGGCGGGGTTAGTTCATCTATTGCCGCTGTTGGCCATGATTTTTGTCGTGCTCGGAACAATTTACTTCGGCGTTTGTACCCCTACAGAGGCAGCCAGCTTGGGCACGATAGGCGCCCTCGTTCTGGCTGTCGCCAACCGACGGTTCACCTGGCCCAATTTGCGAGACGCACTGTTGCGGGCGGTCGAGGTCAATTGCCTGGTTTTCGCCATCATTGTCGGGGCCGGAATCCTCACCGCGGTATTGGGTTACGTTCAAGTTCCCGACAAATTGTGTCACGCCGTCACAGCGCTTCCGGTCTCGCGCTGGTGGATTATTATTGCGATGATGTTTGTTGTTTTGTTCAGCGGTTGTATCTTTGAGCCTGGCTCGATCATCTGCGTGAGCACTCCTATTTTTGTCCCTGCTATCAAAGCTTTGGGGTTCGATCCGGTGTGGTACGGTATACTGTTGATGATCAACGCTGAAATTGCCACGTTATTACCCCCTGCCGGCCTGAACTGGTTTATCATTAGGAATGCGGTAGACCCGAAAGTAGTATCATCATCTGACGTTATGCAGGGCCTTTACCTTGTTGCCGGCTTCCATGTCTTAAACATGGCTTTGGTTATGATCTTTCCGCAATTGGCCCTTTGGTTGCCGACGGTGATGAAGGGGGTCGGCGGGTGACTCTTCCCCTATACACCCCTGGCCTAAGAAGACTCCCGAAAGGGGAGGAAAGGAGAATCATGATGAGCAGAAAAGCACTCTATCTGGTATTGGCGGTTCTATTACTGAGTTCAATCTCAGCGTACGGAGCAAGCTCGCCTGCACCGCAGCCCGCGAAGAAGATTACCCTGAAATTTGTTGACCAGTGGAAGCCGGATCAATACTGCGTCGCCAAAGGTCTGGAGCTCTTCAACGAGATCGGCAAGCGTTCCAAGGGACGGCTGGAGATCATACGGGCCGGCGGTCCTGAAGTAATTCCGGCCGCGGACCAGTTAACCTATTGCGGAAAGGGCGCAGTCGATTTGCTTATAGGTGGTTCCGCCAGCTACTACAAGGGTCTGGTGCCTGAGGCACAAATTCTCGGGCTTCCGGTCGTTCCCTGGAATTTTGACAACGTTGCCAAGTTGACCGCTGCCGTGACAGACAGCCTGGATAAGATTTACGAGAAGAAGACCAATACCAGGTCCCTTGCCCTGGATTTCGGGTCTTGTAATATCTGGGTCTTCACCAAGACCAAGATGGTCAACAGCATTGACGGCATGAAAGGGCTGAAGATACGAAGCCCGGGAGGACTGGAATCCCTGCTGCTTGAAGCCTTAGGCTCCGCAGCTACCAGAATAGCCTCAAGTGAGATTTACACTTCTGCTGAAAGAGGCATCATCGACGGTGCCAGTCGCCCGGCACAGGCCGTGCTGGACTGGAGAGAGTACGAGGTTTGGAAGTACATAATTACAACACCCCTCTGTTTTATGATGACGGGCAGCATTTTGGTAAATGTTGATAGCTTTAACAAACTTCCGAACGACCTTCAAAGGCTCATGCTGGATACGATCAGGGAGCAGCAGGGCGATTACCTAAAACACTTCAAAGACCTTGAGATGAAGGCAATCAGCCAGATGGCCGGAAAAGGCACCAAGGTGGTCGACCTTAAGCCGGAGGATGCAGCAAAGTGGCATGGCATCGCGGCTCCGGTTGCCGAGAAATACTTCTTAAAGGAATGTCCGGACAATGGAAAGATGCTCCTGGATAAGCTTAAGGCAGCCGCGAAGTAAAGTCAGTCCGCTTCGCTGGGACGACCGCCACGCAGAGCGTGGCTAAGACGACCGTCGCACCGGGTACCCGCTTTGCGGGTGGATGCGACTAAGAAGATAGAAAATAGAGCCGCACGAGGAGGTTGGAGATGGCAGACTACTATAGGGATATAAGAGAACACCTCAAATTCCTGGAATCGGCAGACAAGCTCCGAAGAATCACGATCCCCATCAACAAGGATACAGAATTGATGCCTCTCGTGCGATGGCAGTTCAGAGGTCTGCCTGAGGAGGAGAGAACCGGGTTTCTGTTTGAGAATGTGTATGACTCCAGGGGGCGCAAGTTTGATATCCCTGTTGCTGTCGCCACCCACGCCGCTTCGCGCGAGATTTATGCCATGGCTATGGGCTGCAAACCAGCAGAGATTCAGGAGAGATGGAGTCACGCCATCAGGAACCCCATCCCGCCAAAGATTGTAGCAAGCGGGCCGGTTCAGGAAGTGGTTGATATGAAGGATGACTCAGGAGCGGAAGGTAGAGGCCTGGATGCTTTTCCCATTCCGATCTCCACTCCCGGCTTTGACCCTAGCCCTTACTTCTCCAGTACGAACTGGATGACGAAAGACCCTGAAACCGGCATCAGGAATGTGGGCAACTACAGGGCCATGGTAAAGAGTCCATGGAGGACGGGCATACCTGTTGAGCCCGTTCAGCATATCGGGATCCACTGGTCAAAGGCCAAGGCTATGGGAAAGCCCTTAGAGGCAGCCCTTGTAATCGGTGCTAGCCCGTGTATCGGTCTAACCTCTGTCAATAAGATTCCTTTCGGCCTGGACGAGCTTGCAGTGGCGGGCGCCATAAGCGGTTACCCATTGGAGTTGGTCAAGTGTAAGACCGTGGATATCGAAGTTCCGGCTTACGCTGAGATAGTTATTGAGGGAATCATCTCTACGGAATTCAAGGAATTGGAAGCACCGTTCGGAGAATTTACAGGTTATATGGGCCATCGTGTTTTCAACCGCTATTTCGAAATCACGTGTATCACCCACAGAAAGAAGCCGATTCTCCACGCATTGATAAGTCAGTTTCCCCCGAGCGAAGGCAGCAAGGTGAGGCAGATAGGGTACGAGGGCGCGTACTACAAGTTCCTGAAATATGATTGCAACATCAGTGGTATCCTCGACGTCGGCTTTTTGGAGCCGAGCGGAGCATGGGAGTATTGTGTTATCCGCATGAAGAAGGGCCATCCTTCTCAACCCTGGCAGGCGTTAAGGGGAGCCGCTGCGTTTGATTCAGGTATCGGGAAGATCTTCGTTGCCGTTGATGACGATATAGATCCACGCGATCCGGATGCGATCAACTGGGCCCTGAGTTTCAGGATGCAACCTCATCTCGACGTTGAGATCATTCAAGGCAAGTCGCTTAATATCGATCCATCAGGTGTTCCACCACGCACTCCCAACCCAGGCTCTTATCCTCCGCCAAGAGGTACATCGGCCATTCTGATTGATGCTACCAGAAAATGGGACTATCCTCCTCTCTCTCTTCCGAAGAAAGAGTACATGGAAAAAGCGAAGGAGATATGGGAGGGCTTAGGGCTGCCCGCGTTGAAGCCAAAAGAACCATGGTTTGGTTATTCGCTTGGAGATTGGAGTGAGGAACTCGCGAAGGAGGCCGAGGACGCTGTGCAGGGTGGCTACTACCGCACTGGAGAAAAGCTGGCTAAAACGAGGGTTGAAGGCTGACGGAAAAGAGTAATTTGAGAACGCAGCGGAGATGCCCGGGGAGTCGAAGAGACAGAAATAGCAAAGGCAGAAACAAGAGGGAATTTATCCCGGCCGCGTAAAGCGGACCTATCAATAAGGAGTGAGACAGATCAAAGAGATAAGACTCCACGGTCGTGGAGGGCAAGGAATGGTGTTAGCCTCCGAGATGATCGTTCACGCAGCGATGATGGATGGGCTGTACAGCACCGCTCTCCCCAGTTTCGGAGTTGAGCGGAGAGGCTCCCCGGTTGCGGCATCTGTCCGCATAGACGACAAGCCTATCCGTGAGAAAACCCAGATCTATACCCCAAACTGCGTTGTAGTAGCTGATGCAACGCTCCTCGACAAGGGAGAAGTGTTTGCCGGGATTCAGGAGGGAACGATCATGGTCCTGAACAGCAATAAGGAGATCGACATATCGGCCCTGCCCGTTCAGATAACCCGACTCGCCATACTGGATGCAACCGGGATTGCCCTCGAAGTCCTTCGTATCCCTGTGACAAATACGGTCATGGTGGGGGCTTTCGCAAAAGCGACGGAATGGGTCAAGGTTTCTTCAATCCTAGAAGGAATCCGGTCCGTGATGCCGGCAGAATTGGCCGAAAAGAATGTTGAGGCGGCTCGGCGCGCTGCCGAAGAGATTCGCGTAATTGAGATCAAAGGTAGAACATCGACATGAAATTGAAGCCGGATCAGATCGCGCCTTGGGGCAAGGAACTATTAATCATTGAAACCGGAGAGTGGAGGTCCGAGAGGCCGGTTCTGGATCCGGGAAGGTGTCATCTTTGCGGGCAATGCTGGGTTGCTTGTCCAGGCTTCTGTATTCAGGAACAAGAGTCGACCCTTCAGATCAATCTGAGATTTTGTAAAGGTTGCGGCCTGTGCGCAAGAGAGTGCGGGTTTGGCGCCATCCATATGGAGAGGGAGCAGAAATAGAAAGCATGCGTCGAGTCTTGAACGGCAATAAGTCGGCGGCATACGGGGCGAAACTCTGCAGGCCTGAGATCGTGGCGGTCTACCCGATCACACCGCAAACGACCATTTCAGAATACCTTTGTCAGTTTAAAGCGAACGGAGAAATGGATTCGACTATTGTCGAGGCCGAGAGCGAACATACCGTTATGAGCCTTCTTACCGGCGCCTCTATGGCCGGAAGCAGAGTTTTTACGGCGACGTCTGCTCAGGGGCTTCTTTATATGTGCGAACCTTACGTGCGGGCTTCCACATTGCGTCTTCCCATTGTGATGTGCATAGTAAACCGTGAAATCATCTCTCCAACCACCGTCTGGTGTAGCCATCAGGACGCCATCACCCTGCGGGACGGAGGATGGATCCAAATCTTCGTCGAGAACAACCAGGAGATATTGGATACCGTCATTATGGCCTTCAGGATCGCGGAAGATCCGGAGGTAATGCTTCCGGTCAATATCTGTTACGACGGGTTCTATCTCTCTCACATGACCGATATCGTAGAGGTCCCGGATCAAGAAGCAGTGGACCGTTTTTTGCCTCCTCACAAACCTGGCCAGCTTGTTCTTGACCCGGACAATCCCATGGCTGTGGACCCCGGGACGCCGGGAGATCTCCTGACAGAATTCCGTTACAAGCATCTAGCGGCGATGGAAAAGGCCAAGGAGAAAATCGGGCAAGTAGACAGAGAATTTGCTCAAAATTTTGGCCGGTCTTACGGTGGGTTAATCGAAGCTTACCGCTGCGATGATGCGCAATACTTGTTTGTTGCGATGGGAAGTGCTGCGGGAACATCTCGGGTCGCTATAGATCGTGCAAGAGAAAAAGGAATTCCCGTCGGGTTGGTTAAGGTTCGTGCCCTTCGCCCATTTCCGGCTAAAGAACTTGCCAGGATAGCGGCAGGAAAGAAGGCTATCGGCATCCTGGACCGCAATGTCTCGTTCGGTTGGAACTCTGGGACTCTCTTCATGGAGGCACGATCGGCCTTTTTGGCGGAAGGCGTGAATCTGCCCATGATCAACTTCATTGCGGGCCTTGGTGGTTGCGATATCCGATTGGATCAGATCGAGGGTTGTATGGAACGGGTGGTGGAGACTGCAAGAATTGGATCAACCCAGGAGGTTCACTGGGTAGGCATGGAACCATAGGAAAACAACGTGGAGAAACGCATTCCAGATAGCTTGGGAAGCTAAGACATGATTGGCAGAAGGTTCAAAATTAACCTTTCCGATAACACCTGGACACAGGATGAGATCCCACAAGACTGGGTTCTAAGGTGCGCTGGGGGTACCGGTCTTGCTCTGAAGGCGTTTTATCATCAGCTTACGTCGACAGGAGAGCCTGGGATCGTAATGGCTCCGGGTCTTTTGGCGGGCACCAATGCACCCGCCGGCCACTGGTGCTCAATAGTCTTCTATGACCCGGATAAGGAAAATGTTGTGAGTTCGTACTGTGGCGGCCACTGGGGTAATAGTCTGCGACTTTTCGGCGGGGCCCTCGTCGAAATTTGCGGATGCTCTCCTTCCATGACGGTCCTTGTTCTAGAGGAGGGCCAGGTTCGTTTCGTTGATGCTGGAGACCTGAAGGGGCGGAACCCACGGGAAGTATGCATGCGCCTTGAGAACGTTTTAGGCCATGGCTACCATATAGCGAGTATCGGACTTGCCGGAGAAATGGGCGTTCCCATAGCGTCCCTTATTTTTGATGGTGCATACCAGCGCCAATCCGCAGGGCTGGGCGCAGCATTGGGCCGCATAGGACTCAAGGCAGTAGCAGTGAAAGGGAGTGAAAAGATTGTCCCTGCAATTCCGCAGTCTTTTTTCTCGGAGGCGAGGAGCCTCCGTAAGTGCTTTAGCCAGGATAACTTTCCTTACCGAGAGCTTTCTTCCTATGGGTCTGCCTGGTTCCTTAAGGAGCTATATCAGCAAGCAATGTTGCCCATCAAGAATTTCACGACCAGCGTCTTCCCCCAGTGGGAAATGCTCTCTGGAGACTTCCTGGCTGATTCCTTCAAAAGGCAATCGATTGGATGTTCCGGGTGCCCGGTTGGCTGCCGCTGGTCTACGCCTATAGGCGATGGGTGGTGTGACGGATCAGAGCTCGAGGAGGTCATCGCGCTTGGGACACTTTGCGGTATTGCTAACCCAAAGGATCTCTTGCAGATCAAAGCCTACTGTGACCGGCTTGGTATTGATCCGCTGCCCTTCGGGGGCGCTTTGGCTGCGGTTATGGAAAGAGGAGCGACGGAGAAGGGAGAGCCTCTCATATTTGGAGAGGGGGAGAAAGTAGTAGGAATTCTTGAAGAGGAGAAGAATCCGGAGACAGCTCTTGTGAAGCTGGGAATTCTTTCGCCTAGTACCGGGACACTTTTACGCGGTCCACGTTGGGTAGGATTTATGAACACAGACCCGAGGGCAGACGCTCACCTTGCGCTCTGTCGCGTTACCTGGCCTTTTGATGAACCGCACGTACTCGGCTCCGGTGCGTTTGTGAGAAAACTACCCCTGTTCAATGACCGAGGAGAAATTGACGTGGCAAAGACCGTCCAGGCCTATCAAGATTTCTACATCGGCATACAATCTCTTG
Organism: uncultured delta proteobacterium; assembly: GCA_963835605.1. Classification (GTDB taxonomy): domain Bacteria; phylum Desulfobacterota; class Syntrophorhabdia; order Syntrophorhabdales; family WCHB1-27; genus JADGQN01. Next base: position 120,790 of record CAWIHO010000027.1, read on the forward strand.
GATTTTGCCCATGGACTTGTCTTGCATTTACTCCGAAAGGCCTTGACCCGTTATTAAGGGCGGCTTTGGGCGATGGGCTGCCGGATGAGGCTGCCCTGCATTTCGGTCGCGCGGTCTTCAGTCTCGAAGGGTCCGGAATGTTGTTTCCCAAATCGGATATGCCTCCTTCGGAACGATTTCAAAAGCTTGCCCAAGAGTCTATAGCGGATGGTCCGAGAAAAGGACAGAAACTAAATATTATGCAGCTCTGGCAGGATTACCTGAAGCTCAGAGACAAATCTGCGATTAAGTCTAAATCCTCTGGAGAAGGCGCATAGCTTGAAAAGAGAACACGTCCTCATTGTCGGCAATAGCGGAGCGGCAATCAATGCTGTCAAGGGCATACGGCATGTTAACGCGGAATGCTCGATCACGCTTCTTTCACAAGAGCCACACCATGCTTACTCTCCCGCGTTAACCACGTATCTGATCGCGGGCAAGGTCACTAGAGACAAGATGGGCCTCGTGAATGAAGGCTTTTATGATTACTATCGAGTAGAACCTCGCTACAATCAGCGCGTCGTTTCTTTGAATGCGGCCAACCAAAAGGTTTTCGTGGAATCAGGCGCGGCTCTTGACTATGACAAACTTCTCATTGCCACGGGGTCCCTGCCCAATCTTTTAGACTGTCCCGTGGCGGCCGGATTAAAGGTCTTTACACTCAGGACAATCGAGGATGCCGAGAGAATTCGATCCAGAGTATCCACCTGGAGGAATGTTATCTTCGCAGGCGCTGGAATGGTTTCGGTTCAGATAGCAAATGCACTGAGGAAGCAAGTAAAAGGAATGACCTTCATCGTTGGATCAGATCAAATCCTATCGCAGAATTTGGACACGCAGGCCTCTCGTCTGGTTCAACGACGAATTGAAGCCGAAGGCGGAACCTTCCTGCTGAACCGCAGGATACTCCGCGTGGAAGAATCGCAAGAAGGTGTCGTGGTACGAACGGACCAAGGAGAGGCCATCGCAGGAGATGCTCTGCTGGTGGGGAAGGGCGTACACCCTAACATTCCCCAGATCGCCCCGGAGGACGCTGTCAATGTTCATCGTGGCATCTGGGTGGATAGCCGAATGCAGACATCGGCAGAGGGCATTTTTGCCGCGGGTGACGTTTGTGAAGCGGTTGATCTGATCTCCGGAGAATATCGTCTCGTCTCTAATTGGCCGAATGCTTGTTTCCAGGGCTGGGTCGCAGGCCAGAACATGGGTGGAGGGGAAGCTCTTTTTGAAGGAAGTCTGGCCATGAATGTCACCTCCGTCTTCGGGCTTTCCGTTGCCTCCATCGGTGAGGTCAGAGATTATTCTGGCAAGGAGAGGGAGGTGGCTTCTCATCTTGATGAGTCAAGGACAGCCTACAAGAAATGGGTTTTTCAGGACGACCGTTTCGTAGGAGCCATAATGATAGGGGATATTGCGGAAAATGCACTTGTTACGGAAATCATCCGCAGACGGATACCTATATCGAGGGAGAAGAATGCGCTGATGGCCAATCCTTCGAAAGCGGCTAATTTTCTGTGCGGACTTCTGTGAGTGGGATGACACATTAGGGATTAGCGATATGAAAAGAGTGCGTCGTAAGATAGTTGTAGATCGGGATCGCTGCACGGGATGTCGGCTTTGCCAGATAGAATGTTCCTTTCTCCATGAGGGGGGATTTCAGCCTGCAGCTTCCCGGGTCCGGATCCAGCCCAGAAAGGAAGGAGAATCCCCGTCTCCTCTTTTATGTCTCCACTGCGAGAGCCAAGAGTGTGTTTTTGTTTGTCCAACAGGAGCTCGACAAAAGGATGTTGAAACCGGACAAGTTCTTTTCGACGAAGATAGATGCGTTCATTGCAAAATGTGCCTTCTATCCTGTCGACACGCCGGTCCTATTGATCTCGAGGAAAAAGAACGGCTTCTGGTTTGTGATTTTTGCGGAGGAGAGCCTGCCTGTGTTGAGGCTTGCCCGAAAGGGGCGCTTTCCATAAAAGATCTGCGGCCGGTACAGAAGGCGCTGCTCGGAACGGAGGACCTGGTTACCCCTGGGCTCGGTTCTTGTCAAGGATGCACGGCGGAGTGGGCCGCTCGCTTCATGGCGCAAGTGCTCGGGCCAAATACAGTCGTTGGTATTCCACCCTGCTGTATGGGCGGCATTGTGAGCTTCGCGACTTACTCAGGCGCTAAAATCCCTGTAGTCTTCACCCTTCTACCGAATTCAGCGTCGATGATGGCTGGGGTCAAACATCATTTTCTCAAGCACGGGAAGGACGTGCATGTAGTGGCTCTTGCTGGCGACGGGGGCACGGCGGATATTGGACTACAGGCCCTCTCCGGCGCCGCAGAACGTGGGGATAATATCATTTATATTTGCTACGACAACGAAGCATATATGAATACGGGGATTCAGCGCAGCGGGACAACTCCCTTGGGCTGCTGGACAGCCACAACCCCGTTGGGAGAAGCTGGTCGCGGAAAGAAGCGGATGAGTAAGAATCTTCCCCTGATAATGCTGGCCCACGACCTCCCCTACATGGCCACTGCTTCACCTTCGTACCCTGAAGACTTCTCGCCAAATTGGAGAAGGCCAAACAGGTGAGGAACGGCCTCGTCTACATCCACATACTGACTGCCTGCCCAACCGGTTGGCAATTCAGGCCCGAAAATGGCCTGGAGGTTGGTCGCCTTGCCGTCGAGACCAATTACTTTCCGTTATGGGAAGCCACGGATGGCAACCTCCGTTTCACAAAGAAGGTTGACTTTCCTAAGCCCATTGAGGCCTTCACGCGAACCATGGGAAGGTATAAGCACTTAACACGCCAGGAAATATCTTCTTTACAAGAAGTTGTGGATACTCGCTACCAAAAGCTATTGGCTCTTTCCAAATCAGCAAAATAAAGGAGGGATCACCTTTTCGGGAGCAAGAAAGCAAACGTTCATCATTAGATGATTGCGAATCGGGGTAAAACCTTGACACCTGTTTCCTACATGGTATAAATGAACCAAAAGGAAACAACATGTACCCATCGAGTGAACATAACGGGCCGGTACAGGGATTGATAAGGCAACAATTTGATAAATCGCAAGGAGGTGAGAAACTTTTTGGGAAGGTTGATTGGGCCAACAAATTTTCGCAGGATAAATAATCGTGCAAAGAGGAGGACAAAAGATGCCCAAAGATTTGAGAGCCTTTATAGAACAGGTCAAGGCGCAAGCCCCGGAGCAGTTCCTTGAGGTCAAGAAGGAGATTGACGCTCGTTTTGAAATTCCAGCCCTCCTTAAATATTTAGAGGAGAACGGGAAATATTCGATGGTGCTTTTTCATAATGTGAAAAATGTTAAGGGTAAGGCGCCTTCTTTGCGGGTGATATCTAACGTGACGGCTGCTAGAGAGCGGATAGCCATGGCAATTGATTCTAACATTTATGACGTTGCCATGGACTACGAAAAGAGGAACCTGAGCCCCATTGAGCCTGTTGTGGTGGATAAGAAAAATGCCCCGGTGAAAGAAGTTATCTACACAGGAAAAGACGTAGATTTGTATCAGTTGCCCATTGTTACCCACCACGAGATGGATCTCGGTCCATATATCAGCGCGGGTGATGCTTGGACAAAAGATCCTGATACCGGAGAGGTCAATTGTGCGGTTATTAGGATATATGCTAGGGGCCCCAAAAAACTTACCATGATGTGGGCGCCGGTAAGACACACGAATTACTATTATCAGAAATACGTGGCAAGAAATGAGGCCATGCCCATGGCGGTCGTTATTGGCCATCACCCCGCCTTTTATATGGGTGCTCAATCCAAAATACTTGGAGGAGAATTGAGGACGATTGGCGCCATGCTTAAGGAGCCTTGCGAGCTGGTTGCTTCGGAGACATGGGGTGACAAATTCTATGTTCCCGCTCGAGCTGAAATTGTGATTGAGAGCGAAGTCTCCCCCACGGAACGTGAGGTCGAAGCTCCTTTTGGTGAGTATACGGGCTATTACGGAGGGCAGCAGCTTGGTTATTTAGCTCACATTAAAGCGATCACGCTTCGTAAAGACGCTATCTACCAGGATCTGTTCGCTGGTCACAGGGATCATCTGATTATGGACGGCCCTAATATGGAAGCAGTCGTCTTAGCCAAGCTTAAAGATGTTGTTCCAACGGTAAAAGATGTCTACATGCCGCCTTCAGGAAAATGTCGGCATCATGCCTACGTTAGATTTAAGAAGACGAATGATGCAGAGGCGAGGAGTATTATTGCAACGGCTTTCACAGCAGATTTTCGTATCAAACATGTCTGGGTCGTTGATGAGGATATCGATATCTATAATGATGAGGAGATTATCTGGGCGATGGCCACACGATTCCAGGGAGACAAAGATCTACTCGTGATAAACAATATTATGGGATCTGAATTAGATCCATCTGCGAAAGACGGTAACAAGGCAGCCAAGGTAGGATTTGATTGTACCAAGCCCGCTCCCCCAGAAGCTTTTGAGAAAAAGGTTGAGATATCTCGGGAGATCGTGGAAAAGGTAAAAAAAGCGGGCTACCTTACGGAAGATGAATTAAAAAAATTGGTTTAGATACCTTTTAACCAGGAGGCATATGATGGACCCCAAAATCTATTATCTTAATTGTCCTAAGTGCGGAAAGGAATATTATATTGCTCGGGAATTGCACGCAATACAGCAGAAGAATCCAGACGTCAAGCTCATGTGCCCATATTGCCAAAAGGAATTTCCCGCAAGAGATGCCAAATTCAAGGAAAATGCGTAATGGATTAGGGTGTTGTGGGATGATAACTAAGGCTGACAATAACGAAAACAGAGAAAGTAAGAAAACTGTCTGCTGGTCCTCGCCAGGCTGTCACGATAGGTGCGGCCTGGTGGTGACTGTTAGGGATGGACAGATCGTAGGAATGAGAGGTAACAGGGAATATCCTTCGCTCCGGGATGCGGTCTGTTCCGATAGGCTTCCCCATTTCTTAAAGTGGCTCCATCACCCCGATCAGCTTATGCACCCATTGAAAAGGGTTGGGGAGAGGGGGGAGAACAAATGGGAAAGGGTCTCATGGGATCAGGCACTGGATGAGATAGCAGACAAGCTGGCGCAGATAAAGGCCGAATATGGGGCAGAGAGCTTGGGTCTAATTGAAGGGACCTATAGAAGCGACCTGTACGTGATACGATCTCGTTTTCTGAACTTGTTCGGCAATCCGGGGAATATAGGCTGTCCGGGCACTGTCTGTCTTTGTAACAGGGCAGCCCTAAGGTACGCCTTGCTGGGGACAGCCGGCTTTGACCTGAAGATCGACGCGGCAAAATGTGTTGTCCTTTCCGGCTGGAACATAACAGAAGCGAAGCTAGGGATATGGCAAAAGATTCTTAGAAGACGGATGCAGGCCGGGTCAGATTTCAAGCTGATCATAATTGACCCGAGACGGACCGAGGCGGCTAGGCAGGCCGATTTATGGTTACAGATCAGGCCCGGCACTGATACTGCGCTCCTGTTGGCGTGGATACATGTCATCATCGAAGAGGGTCTCTATGACGAGGTTTTTGTTAACAACTGGACCTTTGGTTTCGACGAGCTGAGGAGACGGGCATCGGAATATACGCCGGAAAGGGTCGCTGAGATTACATGGATACCGGCTGGACAGATAAGGGAATCTGCGAGGGTTTACGCAACGCATAGCCCGGCCATTTTGAACTGTGTCAACTGGGGAGTGGCTGCTGACCAGATCGGGCCAAATGGAACGAGGGCTGAACAGGCCCGGATTTGCTTGAGTGCCATAACGGGGAGCCTGGCAGTTCAGGGATGCGAAACAGCCATAGGGCCGGGACCTTTGATAAACGGAGTGATGGGAATTCGAGATTCAATGTTGCAGCTCGAAGAGAAATGCCCGCCCGAGCAGAGAAGAAAGCAATTAGGCAGTGACAAGTTCAAGCTTATGACCTGGCCCGGATATGAAATCATGAACGAGCTGTATAAGGAAAAATATGGTCTTTCTTTATGCATGAGCGGCCACAATTTCCTGAGTCCCGAGCCGCTGGTCTGGCAGGCCATACTCGCACGAAAACCTTATCCAATAAAGGCGTTGATCACCTGGACTTCCAATCCTCTTCTTAATGCACCCAACACAAGAGTCGTTTATCAGGCCTTGAAGAGCCCTAACCTGGGACTCCACGTGGTCCTGGAGCATTTCATGACCCCTACTGCGCTGCTTGCAGACTATGTCCTCCCGGCAGCCAGCAAATTTGAGAAGCCGATGTGCAGCACTTTCGAAGATTTCGCTGCGGTTATTACATGCGGTGAGAGGGCCATCAAGCCCATGGGTGAGCGTAGATCCGATTATGACTTCTTCCGCGGACTTGCCGTAAGGCTCGGTTTCGGTGACTATTTTCCCTGGGAAACTGAGGAGGAACTGGCCGATTACCGATTGAAACCACTGGGCATGACGTTCAAGGAAGTCGCCACTGAAAGGTATGTGGTGGGCAGCAGCGAACCCTGGACGTATGAGACGATTGATCCGAAGACAGGGAACCGGACGGGTTTTGCCACAGCTTCAGGGAGGGTTGAACTATATTCTAACGTACTTGAGAAACTGGGCTATGATCCTCTGCCTTTTTATGAAGAGCCCGTGGAAAGCCATGAGAGAACTCCTGACGCTGCCAAAGACTACCCATTGATATTGATTACCGGAGGTAAGTTCAGACCACAATTCCATTCTGAGAATCGCCAGTTCGGAATGGGGATGCGGGAACAACATCCGGATCCGTTAGTCGATATTCATCCTGAGACGGCCCAGGGACTGAATATTGCTGAAGGTGACTGGGTGAATATCGAGACGCGAAGGGGGGCGATAAAACAGAGGGCAAGGCTCAACAGTGGAATTCATCCCATGGTCGTGAATGTTCAAAGCCACTGGTGGTTTCCGGAGCAGCCCGCAGAGGAGCCATCGCTCCATGGTGCATGGCAATCAAATGCCAATGTCCTTACAACGGATGAAGCGGACGCCCTCGATCCGATCACCGGGGGGTGGCCCTTGAGGGCGCTTTTATGCAGGGTCTCTACGCTGAAGGCGGACTAGACCAAAAAATCTTATTCGATAGGAGGGATTTAGTATGAAAATTAAGAAATCGAAAATGTCGAAAGATTTACGGGAAGAGTCACGGTCGGATGTTGATAGCGGCAGACGGGCATTTCTGTCCCGCGGTATGATTTTGGGCACCTCGCTTTTGCTCCCCAAATTCTTTTCTCGCACTGCGTCGGCCGCGGAGACCAGCCCCATAAAGATAGGTGTTCTCGAGCCTTTGTCCGGCGTTTACCAGAACTTGGGGCAACACGCGCTGAAAGGGATGCAGACGTGTTTCGAACAGCGGGGTTGGACGGTTGCCGGTCGGAAGATCGAGTTGATAGCGGAAGACGACGAGCTTAACCCCCAGGTTACCATGCGGAAGGCGAGGAAATTGGTCGAAAAAGACGAAGTGGACATCTTGCTTGGTTTAATGAATAGCGCCATGGGAGTGCCCGTGAAGGATTACGCCACAAAGGAAAAAAAGATCTTCGTAGCGTGCGGTGCGGGATCCGACGCTATTTTCAGAAAAGCGAACTATACCCCGTATGCGTTCGGGGCAAGGCCCGCCACCTGGCAGATCAGCGCGCCGATGGGCAGCTGGTTAGCGAAAACAAAAGGCTATAAGCGGGTTTTTATCACCGGTCCCGACTACGCTCTGGGGCAGGATATGACCAAAGGTTTTAAGGATGGATGGAGCAAGGCGGGCGGGCCAACTCCTATTGGTGAGGTCCTTGCGCCCGTTGGCACAAACGATTACGCTCCCTACCTCGCTCAAATAAAAAATGCCAACCCCCAATGTGTGTTTGCTTCTTTCGCAGGAGGAGATGCAGTGCGTTTCGTGAAACAGTTTCATGAGTTCGGGCTGAAGAAGCAGATGGTGCTTACGGGCTTCGGCTACTTGACTGAAGAGGATACCATCCTTGCGCAGGGTGATGCAGCCGTCGGTGTATTGACGACCTATTGCTCGGCATGGGGGTTGGACACTCCGGAGAATAAGAGCTTCAAGGAATATTACGAAAAGCATAATGCGATTGCAACAGCCGACGATTACGTCGGATACGGCGGCGCCCTTGCGGTTTACGAAGCGTTGAAGAAAGTGGGGGGAAACACCAAAGATAAGCTGGCACTGAGCAAAGCGATTCAGGAAAGTAGTTTGATGACGCCTTATGGGAGACTCCGCTTCGACGTCGTTACCAACAATGGGATTTTTGATATACACGTCAGGGAAGTGAGGAAAGTCGGTAGTGTAATGCATAACTACGTCGTGGACACTATTAAGGATGTTGTCGAACCGAGTGAATGATTCAATAGCGGAATTGGTTCTATCTGCTGGAAGCTGGAGCCCCAAGACAACCTTGGGGCTCTACCCGCTGATATTTGTGCGTGGTGGATCGGATCATGTTTGAATTTATTGTAGTACAAACCCTCAATGGCATTGTTTACAGCATGCTGCTTTTTACCGTGTCCCTTGGTCTCAGCATGATATTTGGGCTTATGGGGCTGGTCAACCTTGCCCATGGATCGTTCTTTCTACTGGGTGCTTATATAGGTCTGACCGTTTGGCGTCTGACGGGAAATTTCTGGATAGCGTTTTTCATATCCCCCCTGGTATCCGGGTTGATCGGTATAATTCTCGAGAAGGTCTGGTTCACTCGATTCTACCAACGGACGCATATGGATCATGTCCTTCTCACCTTAGGGTTCTCATATGTTTTTTCGGACATTGTAAAATTTTTTTGGGGAGTAGAAATCCAGGCCCTGAGTAAACCGGCATTGCTGGAAGGCAGTATCCGAATCGTTGGTACTCAGTTCCCTGTCTATCGCCTCTTTGTTATAGGAGCGGGCATCAGTCTATTTTTGCTGATGCGGCTCTTTCTCGGCAGAACAAATCTTGGAGCGCTCGTTCGTGCAGCGGTGCTGGACCGTGATATGGTGATCGGTCTTGGCTTCAATGTTCGTGCAATCTTTACCATCATGTTCGCAGTCGGGGTATTTCTGGCGGGACTCGGGGGTATTCTCGCAGCGCCCATTACAGGTGTTTACATCGGGCTGGACCTGGATATTCTCATTATTGCGCTCATCGTCGTTACCGTTGGAGGTCTGGGAAATATTAATAGTGCTTTCTGGGCAAGTCTGCTTATCGGCATCGCAGACACTTTCGGCAAGACGTTGCTGCCGGACTTCAGTCTGTTCCTGATATTTACGATCATGGCTGTTGTATTGATAATTCGTTCGATGGGCCGGCCGGACGTGGAAGAAGAGGAGATGCACTAGGCATGGCAAAAGGAGTTTCCTTTTTGCAACACCCTTTTTTTTGGTGGCAGAGAAGTGGGGCCGAGTTTTGGTTGAAGGTACTGGTGCCCATAGCCTTGCTGGCGATATTGGCAGTCCTTCCGTTTGCCGGTTTGAAGTCCTATCAGCTTTCACTCGCGACTGAGATATTGATCTTCAGCATTGTAGCCATGGGCCTTAATCTGCTGGTCGGCTATACCGGACTTGTCTCGCTTGGCCACGGAGCGTTTTTCGGCGTGGCAGCATACACAACCGGTATCATTGCCAAGTATTTAAGTTCTGAGATTTGGTTGACCCTTTCAATCAGCATGCTTGTTGTGGCCATTTTGGGAGTTGTGATCGGATGGCTGGCGCTTAGAATGGCCGGGTTCTACTTCTTGATGGTTACGCTTGCTTTCACGCAGATCATTTACAGTGCTGCCGACAAATGGCAATGGCTCACAGGGGGATCAAATGGGTTGATGATACGTCCGGCCCAATGGTTCGGCAAACCGATTTTCACGTCCCCGGGTGTGCTTTATTATGTTGCGCTGGGAGCTTTCCTTTTCACCTGGCTCACGATCTGGGTGATCGTGCGATCACCATTTGGTCAAGCTCTTGTAGGTATCCGTGAAAATCCTAAGCGCATGGGCCCGATAGGCTACCATGCGCGTCGGTACAAAATCGCTGCGTTTGTGATCTCGGCGCTGTTTGGGGGCGTGGCAGGGGTACTCAATGCGCAGTTCAGTCTCCTCGTCTCACCGGCAGATGTGCATTGGATGTTTTCGGGCGCCCTTTTGATCATGGTGATCCTCGGGGGCACAGGGACGCTGAACGGCCCTATTTTGGGTGTCGCGGTCTATCTCTATTTCCAGAATTGGCTCAGCTCCTACACCGATTACTGGATGTTCGTGATTGGCGCGCTCTTTATTGCGTTTATTACGGGCGCGCGAAAAGGTCTCATTGGCTTGGGGGCGCAGGTTTGGAAGCAATCTGGAATAAAGGCGCATGACGACACTACGTATAGAGAAACTGTCGAAATGGTTTGGAGGCTTTTGCGCTCTTCGTGATGTGAACCTGGTGATAAGCCCGTGCGAACGACATGCCATTGTCGGGCCCAACGGGGCGGGTAAGACGACGCTGTTCAATATCATTAACGGCCAGTTGAAGCCATCTTCAGGACGCATCTCTCTTGACGAGAAGGATGTGACAGGATTCAAGCCGCCAAGAATGTGCGGCAGGAAGGTTGGACGGACATTTCAGAAAAATAATCTTTTTCTCGGTCTCACTGTTGACCAGAATGTGCGTCTCGCGGTGCATGCCCAATGCAACTTAGGGAAGCGGCTTTTCCTGTCGTCTGTCAGATGCCGTCAGGTGGACCAGCAAATCCGGAGCGTCCTGGAACAGGTCGATCTTTGCGATCATCGAGCGAGAAACGGCAGGCGACATGGCGTACGGCCAACAGAGGCAGCTTGAGTTGGCAATCGCCCTGGCCACGCGTCCTGACATTCTCCTGCTCGACGAACCTACAGCCGGCATGTCCCCGGCGGAGACGCGGGAGATGATCGTGATGCTGCGCGGACTCCCCCGAGAGGTAAGTTTAGTCATCATCGAACATGACATGGATGTTGTATTTGCGCTTGCCGAGCGTATAACCGTCCTTCATATGGGTGAGGTCCTTGCCCAAGGTACTCCAGAAGAAATACAACGTGACAAACGAGTACTGGAAGTTTACCTCGGCGGAGGAAGGGAGAGAGGGCGGGCACAGCCATGAGAACTTCGCCGGTTCTAGCCCTCGAAAGCGTACAGGTATACTACGGGGAAAGCCATATACTTCACGGCGTATCGTTCGAGATACCACTCCGGGAGATATCGGCTCTACTTGGTCGTAATGGAGTCGGGAAAACCACGACGATCCAGACTATACTGGGGCTGCCGCCACCGCGCCTCGGCAGGATTTTTCTGAAAGGCGAGCCTATTTCGGGACTGCCTATGTATGAAATCGTGCGCCGCGGCGTTGGCTGGGTACCGCAAGGTCGGCGCATCTTCACGACTCTCACCGTCGAAGAGAATCTGGTTCTCGCCAAAACGAAAGCCCGGCAAGGCGCGTGGACGCTTGAAAGGATCTTCCAGCAATTTCCCGTGCTGGAGAAGACACGGCGGAAGCTCGGCGGGACATTGAGTGGAGGCGAGCAGCAGATGCTGGCGATTGCCCGTGCCCTTATTCAAAATCCCGACGTACTTCTGATGGACGAGCCGAGTGAAGGTCTCGCGCCCATGATGGCCGATAAGATCGGTGAAATCGTAAGGCAACTGAGGGATGGCGGTTGCTCGATCCTCATTGTCGAACAGAACCTGTCATTCACGCTCGCCTTAGCAAACCAGGTCCTCGTGATGAGTAAGGGCGAAATTGTCTTCAACGGAACGGCAGAGATGTTATCGAATGATCAGGAAGTCTGTCGGCAATTTCTGGGGGTATCAGCGACTGTTGACGAGCGGCTTCCGCAGACCAGATAAGAAAGGAGAGAAATCATGTCCATTATACAAGTTCCCTTTGAGACGGACGAAACAGGGGCTTCCCTCAGCATTAATATCCCTGACCATAATCTTGCCGGCAAATTCATCCCGAAGGAACCGAAGGGGTTTGAGAATATAGAGGCCGCTCTTTTGGCGGCTGTCGAAAATCCTGTGGCTGGAAAAAAATTCTCCGGGCTGATTGGTCCTGGCGTTAAAGTCGCCTTCGTCACCGAAAATCAGTTCAGAAGTGCACCAGCAAACAAATTGCTCATGCCACTCATAAGGCGAGCCCTGGACGCAGGGGCTGAAGTATCTGTTATAATCGGGTGCGGAAGTTTGCCTCCCCTTTCAGGTGAAGAGATAGAAAACAAGTTGGGACGAGAAGTGGTGAAGACGGAGGTTCCGATTGAGTGCAATGATATTCACCGACTTGGAAACTATACCTTTGTGGGGAATACTTCAGCGGGAGTTCCATTGTGGGTGTTAAATTCTGTGGCTAAGGCCGATGTGGTCATAACAATCAGTACAACACAAGCCACTTTATGGGGTTATGGCGGTTCCGGCATGATCATCCCTGCGGTTAGCGCAAACGAGACTATTGAAATGAACCACGTGATGAGCCTTGCCCCGGACTGTGTTCCAGGCAATAATGAGTGTAAGATACAAGTCGATAAGTACGAGGCCTTAAGAATGGTCGGTGTTGATATGGGTATCAATGTCATTGTAGCCAATAACAGGAATACTATCTTTATTAATGCAGGTGAACCTGAGATTTCGCACAAGGAGGCAATAAAGTATTACGAGAAGCTCTATAAATTTGATGCTAGAAGATACGAAAAATTTGATATCGTACTCGCAGGTTCCACAGCTCCAACGGATCACATGTTCTTCCATTCCGGCTGGGGGATTGTAAACTGTGCTCCGATTGTGAAAGACGGAGGAACAATTATTTTTTGCAGCCCCTGTCCCGGATACTATGATTGGCCAGGTTTTGGGCTTACGGACCTTATGAAAGATTTCATGCCACCGACACCAGAAAGCCACGAAAAGGTACTCAAGTCTTTTTACAACAAAGAAAGGGAGCTTTCGGCCGGGTGCGTTTGGTATCCTATCTTCAGAACAATGCTAAACAACGATGTTCAAATAGTAACGTTACCTGGCAATCTTGAAATGGCCAGAAATGCAGGTCTTAATGTTGAGGTCTCTTTGGAGGAAGCCATGACAAAGGCTATGACCAAACACGGAGAGAATGCCAGAGTTGCCTTTGTGCCTTTTAGTCGATATACCGTATTCGACGTATGAGCTGACCATTATCGACCTCTTAAAAACTCAGAATATCCCTGAAGAACAGAGACTCCTTCGGTCCGCTTCATAGAGCAGAAACGATGTGCTACACCCTAGTTAGCTGACCAAAAAGGCGTTACCCGCGCTTGAGTGACGCATTACACTTCGTGTTTAGCCCGCTTTTCATAATAGTAAGGCTGAAGCCGAGCATTTTAATATTTTCCTGCCAGGATTTTGCAGGATTTTGCTTGCATTCCGCAAGTACGAATGGTAATGGGTAGATGGATGGGTCAGGGTCAAGGGCCAGCAAGTGAAAGGAGTGAAGAACGGCCCCGTGGTCCACAAATGATAAATATTGAATAAGGAAGAAATCGGGCTGAAGGAATCATGGAGACCGGAAACTGGATTGCTGTACTATCAGCTTTGCTGATGTGTGGGGCTGCTTTGTTGAGGTGAAGGCGAAGTGGATGGTGCGGTGGGGCGCGCAAAGCGGAAAACAGGATGACGAGATGATTCCAAATGCATAGAGGAGGTGTCACGTGAAGATTGGTTACTTTTCTGGTGGAGGAGCAGGCTTTGTCGGCGCTGTGGTCGACAACAAGGTTTTCAATCTGTCTCTTGCCGCATCCAAAGCAGGAAGTAAGGTATTGACCGACCTTACAGAGCTTTTACGGGAAGGGCGCTTTGACGTGGGACTCTTTGGCGGGCTTTACGAACAGGCGAGAGGCGAGCAGCAGTTCTGGAACTCATTTGAGGGCCTTACCTTCCTTCCCCTTCTCCGGCCCGGGAAGATCATCTGTCTGGGGCTCAATTATGTGGAACATGCCCGTGAAGGGAATGTTCCGGTTCCTGAGGAACCTATTTATTTTGAAAAAGCAGTATCCTCGGTCATCGCGCATAATCAGCTGGTCATGTATCCGCCTCGTCTGGGAAGGATTGATCCGGAAGTCGAGCTGGCTGTCATCATACGCAAGCGCGCATGCGCTGTGCAGGAGGCTGATTCAGGCGCCTGCATAGCCGGCTACACAATTCTCAATGACATGACAGCTCGGGACCTTCAACGGAAAGACTTAGGAAACCGCCATCCCTGGTATCGCTCTAAGAGTCTCGACACCTTCTGTCCTGTCGGTCCCTGGATCGTTACCCCGGATGAGATCGATGCCCAGGAGGCGCTGAGCATTCGGCTACGTGTCAACGGGGAAGTGAGACAAGACTCCTCAACCCGATACCTGGTCTTCAAAGTGCCAACCCTCATCTCCAGGATTTCGGAGCTAATCACTCTGGAGCCGGGAGACATCATCTCAACAGGCACGCCGGAGGGCATCGCGCCCGTTTATCCGGGAGACGTAATGGAGTGCGAGATCGAAAAGATAGGCGTCCTGCGGAACCCCGTGAAAAAGATCTGACGTTGCCGGATGAGGATCCGCTGACGAACCGTCCTCAGCTGCGAAAGGTTTCTTGAAGGGCCTGGCTGTATCGCGCAAGCGCGCTGTTGGACGTCTCCGGTACGGCTGGCCATGACCTCACGACACCGCTGACAAAACCACGCGCACGGGTTTCTCAAAAAGATCGAGACACAGTAGGGCAAGCCCGAGCGCATATGGGTGATGGACCGTTCACTTTTTATACGCAGTTGCTATCTATTACGCATTAATGATAGAATACCTCCTGAAGTCTATTTCTCCTTCAGGAGGTCCCATGAGAAGACCTACGCCCCTGCCATTCGGTTCCAAAGAGCGGTTGGAACGGTTACTGAAGAAGGTGAAAACAAAGACACACTTTCAAAGGGTTCAGTGTGTATGGCTCCGCGCATCCCTTGGACTCGCGTCGCGTGACGTTGCCATCGCTATAGGCTGGAATGTGAGCTCGGTACGCCATCTTCAGGCCCAGTATATCAAAGAGGGAGAGACCGTGCTTCAGGCGTCCAAGCGCGGAGGCAGATATCGTGCGAATATGACGTCTGATGAGGAAAACTTGTTTCTTTCGTCTTTTCTCGAACAGTCGGCTCGCGGGGAGATCCTTATCGTCAGTGAGATCAAAAGTGCCTACGAGAAGGCCGTAGGGCACGCGGTGCCCAAATCGACACTCTACCGAATGCTTGCCCGCCATGGGTGGAGAAAGATTGCGCCCCGCCCTCATCATCCGAAAGCAGACGTCTTCCTTCAAGAAGAGTTTAAAAAAAATTCTCCGAAGTAGTGAGAGGGTTCGCCGGAGATAACACGAACCTCCGGATCATGTTCGAGGACGAGGCACGCTTCGGTCGCATCAGCGACCCTCGATGTTGTTGGGCGCCAAAGGGGACAAGGCCTGCCGTGCCCCTCCAGCTTGTTCGTGAATACACCTACGCCTATGCCGCAGTGAGTCCTCTTGACGGTGTTCTCGAGTCGCTTATCCTCCCTGACGTCGATACAGACTCAATGTCGCTGT
Organism: uncultured delta proteobacterium; assembly: GCA_963835605.1. Taxonomy (GTDB): domain Bacteria; phylum Desulfobacterota; class Syntrophorhabdia; order Syntrophorhabdales; family WCHB1-27; genus JADGQN01. Next base: position 136,378 of record CAWIHO010000027.1, read on the forward strand.
TTCTCTCCATAGTCTCTGAACGACACCCCGATGAAGCAATCCTCATGTTCATGGATCAAGCAGGCTGGCACAAGGCTAAAGCACTCGTGGTCCCGCCCAACATCAGACTTCTCAACCTGCCGCCCTACAGTCCGGAACTGAACCCTCCAGAACATCTCTGGGATGAGATCAGGGAGAAGTGGTTTCCGAACCGCGTTTTCAGCAGTATAACTTCCGTAGAAGACACGCTCATGGAAGCCCTGGCAACATTGGAACACGACTCTCAAAGGGTTGCCGGACTCACCGGCTTCGAGTGGATCATAAGTGGGATTAAGATGGCAACTTAGTATGAGTCGTAGGTGACAGATCGGAACTTTTTCAAGATCGGGAACTTTTTCTTGACTAATTTTACCATGCGTGCTAACAGTAGCATACGTGCTAACTTGTTAAGCTATTGAAAGTATCGCAATGTTTTCTAACTTCGAGAGTTCCCTGTACCTTGCTACAGGGGCTCCCTGTTATACTGGGAAGGTGGGCATCGAGACCGCTTTTTGAGTCTTAATATCCTGTAGCTTGCTCTACGGCTGTTTATAGAGATGCTCCTATTTCTGAGAGCCAAGGAGGTAGGCAAATGAGAGAGGCGGGGCAGTTTCGAACAGGCGATATAGCTACTGGAGGAGGCTTGGTTTTCACCCGGGGCTTTGGACACCGAAGTGGGGACATTAAGAATCAAGTCAAAGAGGCGCTTGAGGACATGGAGCGCGCCTTAAAGACGAAAGGGTTCTTTCTTGAAGACGTTGTAAAGGTAAATGTTATGCTTAGGGACATTGAAGAGTTCCCAGCGATGAATGAGATCTACGGCGAGATAATGGGAATGAATCCGCCCGCCCGGACCACCTGCGAAGTCGCCCGGCTGCCGGAAGCTGGGCAGCGTGTCCAATTCTCCGCGATTGCATCAAAATCGCGCAGGACTTTTGGCAAGACATCAAAGGCTCCGTCTCGCGAGCTTCCCTTTACGGGGGGTGTCATCAGTGGCGACCTTTTCTTTTTATCTGGTGCAGTCCCCAATGAAGACGGAAAGGGTAACGTCACGCACCCTTACGACATAAAAAGACAGACCACCCAAGTACTGGACAAGCTCCGCAGCACTGTTGAGGAAGAGAGGCTATCTTTGTTAGATATTGTAAGTGTAACGATTTTCTTGACTGATATTTCAGATTACGAACTTATGAACGAAACGTACACTCAGTATTTCAAGGACGGTTTCCCGGCACGTTTATGCTGTGAAGTCCCCGCCCTTGCGCTTGCTGGACAAAGGATTGAGATTGAAGGTGTTGCCGCGATAAGAAATAAGATAAATAGAATCAGTCAATTACCTGTAGACTTACCGATTTCGCCGGCTGTACAGGTAGGAGATACAGTATTCTTGATGGGTTATGCGGGTGCTGAGGTGGTAGAAAACCGATTACGAATTGCGCATCCTTTTGATATAGGCAGGCAAACAGAATGCGTAATTCATAAGTTCCAAACGGTTCTCGGTACTGCAGGTTTATCACTAAAGGACATCTTGAAAATGAATATTTATCTAAAGTCAATAAATGACTTATCTCAGGTGTATAATGCTTTTCCGAAAGACGTTAAACGGATGAACTGCGTTTATCAGGTCTGCGAAGTTTCAGGTTTCGCATTGCCACACGAGCGAGTAAAAATTGACGCTGTTGCAGTATCCACTTGAAGGGAATACAGCCATGAAGGTTGAATTCTTCTATACCCACAATTGTAAGCGTTGCCCAATGTATAAGAATATTGTCAGGCAGGTTGTCGTTTCTTTAGAAGAAAAAGGATTGCCCATAGAGCTGGAGGAGATTGACTGTGAAACTGCTCCGTCCCGTGCTGCAGCATTTAGAATCATGGCAGTGCCTGCAGTCGCAATTGGCGGACGACTCGCTTTCGTCATGGATTTCGATAAAACTGAGTTAGAGGAAGCTATTCTAGAAGGGTTAAAGGAGACATAAAATGAATATTGTACATATGATCAGTCCCGATCAGGCTAAGGAGGGTGTAGTTAAGGAGGTTTTCGACGAAATCAAAAATGTTCGATCAGGTCTTCCCGAGGGCTCAGCTGTCAACCCGCTTTGGCAGCTTTATGCTAGGCACCCGGAACTTCTAAAAGCCGTTTGGACCCACATGAAGACACTTCTTTATAAAGGGAAACTTCCTTACGAACTCAAGCACAAGGTAGCTCTCATAGTTGCGCTTACAATGGAATGCGAGGGATGCGTGACTTTCCACACTGAAACACTACAGCAGGAGCTTGGCTACAACAGAGAAGGTATAGACGAGGTCGAAAGGATGGAGATAAAGCGGTTGGCGGAGAAGGAGTATGCTTTACTCAGTTTTACAAAGAAAGCCGTCATGGCTCCTCACGACATTACCCCTGGCGATTATCAAGAGTTAAATGAGAAGGCCGGACTTACCGAAGAAGAGATGGTAGAGTTTGCCGATTGTATTGCCTTGCATGTAGGGATAGCCGTGTTCGCCGGCATCCTAGGCAATCGGCCATCTCAAGTATTTAGGGAACACCTGCAGGGAATCGGATTCGGCAGGCGATAAATCGCGTTTACTGTAGCAGGTAGACAACGTCTAGGTCGGTAGTTGTGTCTTTGTGATAGGACGTCCAAGATACCGGCCAATAACATTAAAACCTCATGTGATTTTGGGCATCCATGCATGAGAGCTACAAAACAAAATTTGCGAAGGACAATGGAAGAAAAGGAATTGATTCCAGGGAGAATTAAATGAAAGAGATAAGGACGCAGGCGGTGGTTGATATTACCAGATGTTCCGGCTGCGGTACGTGTATTCATGTATGCCCGACCATGGCTCGAAGCCACCAAGCCCAAAGGCCCATCGAAAGGCACAAATCTCCTCCGTGCATCGCTCGTTGTCCCATAGGCAACGATATCGAGGGTTTTTTGACTTTGCTTCAGCAGGATAAATGGGATGATGCCCTGAGCCTTTTGATGTCTACCAATCCTCTGCCCGGGGTAACCGGAAGGGTCTGCAACAGCCCGTGCGAAGCAGCTTGCAACAGGGGTTCTTTTGATCAATCCTTGTCTATAAGAGCATTAGAGAGGGCTCTCGCCGATTATGCGGCAAGTCGCCATCGAGACTTTGACACCTTCCGTCCCAGGTACAAGGAGAGAATCGCCGTCATCGGTTCGGGGCCTGCGGGTCTTTCTTGCGCTTATCATTTGGTGCGAGCGGGTTTCAGGGCCACGGTATTCGAACAGATGGCGCAGATTGGAGGCATCCTCCGATATGGGATTCCAAGGTATCGGCTTCCGGCGGATGTGCTGGAGCGGGAAGTGGCGTTGCTCGGCAAGTTGGGTGTCGAGTTCAAAGTTAAACACAGCTTCGGCGAACACCTGACCATGAAGGATGTGCAGAAGTATGATGCTGTTTTCCTGGCGACAGGACTTCATGCGTATAGAAAGCTGGGGATACCCGGCGAGGACTGCCCGCAGGTGATGCCGGGGCTCTCTTTCCTCGAGCAGGTCAGTAAAGGCAAAGCCCCTGAGATCGGCCGGCGCGTCCTCGTTATCGGAGGTGGAAACAGTGCTGTTGACTCAGCGCGCTCGGCCCTGAGACTGGGAGCCAAACCGACACTGGTTTATCGCCGAACAGAGCACGACATGCCCGCCATTGCGGGTGAGATAGAGGAACTAAAAGCTGAGGGCATCGAAATACTCACCTTAACCGCGCCTGTCCGGTTCATTCTTAAGAATGGCAGGCTGTCGGGGGTAGAATGCATCAGGATGGAGCCTGGTGAGATGGACGCAGACGGCCGAAGGCGGCCGGTCCCCGTTGAAGGCTCTGAGTTCACGATTCCTGCGGAAACGGTCATTCACTGCATAGGTGAAACCGGTGATCTGCATTGGGCGCCGCCCCAATTGACGGTTGAAGGGGAAAGGATCGTGGCCGATCACTGGGGGCGGACGTCGATAGAGAAGATATTTGCCGGAGGAGACGTCGTCGGCGGATTGGGCACTGTGGCTGGGGCCATCGGTTCAGGTCGGAGGAGTGCCCGGGCCATTGCCTCCTACCTCCAGGGTGAACCGACGTTGACTCAGATCCCTGAGATGCCGATTGTTGCGGTCATCCGAGATGAGCTTCGATTATCTGGACCCGGTTCCTAGGTTGGTCTCACCCCGGCTCTCTGTGAAGCGGGCCATGTCCTGCTTTGACGAAATTCATCGAGGCGCGCGAAAAAAGGAATATCTCTCGGAATCCGATCGCTGTCTTCATTGCGGGGTGAGCTCCTGAGTTTGATCAGGAGTATTGCAGAGGCTGCTCTAACTGCACGTCCCGGTGCCCGACCTATGCTTTGTCCCTTGTTGAGCTGGAAAACCCGTATGTGGTGAAGGTGGACGTCGAAGACATGATGACCGAAGAGATCTGCCGGATCTGTGAGAAAGCAATTCTTCACCCGGAATCTATTATCTGTCAATGCACAGGGACCCGCGCGGACGAGATCGTTGCGGCTATATTGAAGGGCGCGAGAACCGTCATCGATATCAGGAGGATGACCGGTGCTCACACCGGCTGTGGTTCGGCATGTATCTCTCCGATATTTCGCCTGATGAAAGCTGCGGGGCTTGAGATCACCGATCCTCTTCTACCGGACCTGTATTACCCGAGTGTGCCTGAGATCTGGGATATACCGGATGAGGTGATCCGGGATTTCGAATCCCGCGGTTTCAGGTTTAGAGAAGACAAAGGTTACTTCAACGACTGGCTTGTCAACATTCGCGACTATTGCAAGGAAAAGACGAAGAGGTGAGGGGGCAGAGATGGACATAAAAAGAAAGCCGCTGAAACCGCTGCCGCCTTCGCCATCTCAATACGGGATCGGAACCGACGTGCCGATGCGTGCAAACGAATTGCCGGGCATGGCAGGCGTGTTAATGCAAGAGGTCTTTTCAAAGGGCAACAACCAGATACTTTATCCGGCCGAGGGAGGTCTGGAAGCCATCCGCGACCGCACTGCAGCCTCGCTTGAGCATGTGGATATGTCCATGATCAAACCGGCCGATACCGTTAATATACTCGGCTCTCATCATAGCTTCACGCTGATGGGCGGCTTGCCCTATGTCGAGATGATCAAGACGCTGAAAGAAGTTGTGCAGGAACGGACGGGCGCTAAAGAGATTCGCTTCGTATTGGGCGTGGGACTGCGATTTAGAGAAGCCGAGGAGTACATCAAGAGATTTGGCCTGGACGAATACTTTGGGGGAAAAGCCTGGGGTATGGCCCCGATCGACAGGGGGATACCCATCAAAACCGCCGTAGGCACACTCTATGGTCTAAAAAAACCGTACGACGCCGATTGGATCATCCATACGCATAACACGGATATCCGTGAAGCTTACTGCCACCGGATGGTTGACCGGATCATAAAACCCTTTGCTATGTCCTATGCGCGCGTGGAGACGCGCGCCGCATACCATTACAGTTTCGGGCCGCGGGCGGCAAACTTCATAGCGCGCGCAATCTTTGACTCTGAAATGGTCCAGAGTAAATTTACCTTTAGTACAATACTTAAAGTATTTCCATTGGGTATCACCGGCATCGATTCGGACAATGATCTCCTCGCTCTGAATGACCGCACCATGGTTGAAGCGCTTTTTGAGTACGGGAAGGTTGTAACGCTCCTCGGAAAAATCCCGGAGTGTATCGCCGTACTGGATTGCCCTGCGCCGATCCCGTACAATTTCGGTGGAGGCGTCATTTTCTGCAATTTCCTCTCGGCCAATGTAGACCAGTTTGACCTGGATGTTCCGACACTCCCTTATTCTCTTTATAACGAGAGGTCGTATGATCGCGACGACGAACCATTGTATCCCGGTATAACTCCTGTCAACCCAGCTGTCAAAATGATTATCAACAATTATTCATTCAAAGGATTTCCGAGCACCTTCTTTGCCCAGCAAGTGCCGACGCTCGTGGTGGGTGAAAAGTTGGCCAAACTTTTTGACACGTGTCCGCAAAATTCCGAATACATGTCGCATGCTGTTAAGGCTGATAGCCTGCAAGCGGCAATCAAATTTGCATATCATGCAACAGGCACGCGAAATGTGATCATTTTTGACGGCGCGATGGGAGGGCTTAACGGCAGTGTCGAGCTTGTTCAATTTCTTCTCGATAACGCTCCAAAGGTCGAAGAGGAGGTTGAGAGAAAGCTTATGCCGAAATGGTTACGCCAAAGAGGTTTGACGCAAGAGCTTTTCAAGAAGGCAAGATTGAGCAAAGCTTCGTGACGAATCTAGCATGACCATATATTTTATCACCAAAGGAGGAGTTGCCATGAAGAAAGGGTTGGTGTTGCTGGCGTGTCTTGTTACAATCATCTTCGCAGGGGAAGCGTGGGCTGCCCCGGCTGTGAAGATCGGCGCCATTCTGCCCCTGACGGGCCCGTTAGCGAGGGAAGGACAGACTGTTAAGAACGTTATGTCCTTTGCCGTGGAAGAGATCAATGCGGGCGGTGGGATCAAGTCGCTTGGCGGCGCAAGGGTGGAGCTGGTATTTGGAGACAACCAGAGTAAACCCGATGTTGCGGTCTCTGAAGTGGAGAGGCTGGTAGAGCGGGAAAAAGTTATTATTCTCACGGAGGCCTGGCAGAGTTTCATTACCCTCGCGGCTACTCGCGCCGCCGAACGGTTGAAAACCCCTTTTTACGTGCCCAACTCTTACGCAGACAGTATTACCGAGAGACAGTTACGCTATACTTTTCAACAAACCTCAAAAGCGAGCGTCCTGGCTGAAACCTGGGTCCGGTTCCTGAGCCATATCAACAAGAATTTGGGCGGAAAGATTTCGAAGGTCGCCCTGCTTTATGAGAACACGGATATGGGACAATCGAGCGCCGATGCGGCGAAGGTCGACCTTCCGAAGGCAGGATTCAAAGTAGTCGCCGATATATCGTACCCGGTGCGTGCAACCGATCTGACATCGTACATTGCGAAGCTGAAGGCGGCGGAACCGGATTTTGTGCTGCAGGGTGGCTATATGGAGAACGCCGTCCTGATTACGAAGACCGCTGACAGGCTTGGTTTGAACGTCCCTTTCATGGATAACGGGTGCATGAATGATCCATCTTTCAACAAGGCGGTGGGCACACTGGCTGAAGGAAAGCTCGGGATGACTTCCTGGAACAAGGATCTACCGGGAGGTCAGAAGCTTTATGACAGGGTTAAAACACGGTTAGGAATAGATATCAGCGGCATTTATGTGGTCGGCTATCAGGCCATCTGGGTAATCAAGGAGGCAATGGAAAAGGCAGGGGCTGCTGATCGGGAAGCTCTGAGGAACGCATTGGCCTCAATCAATATCCCTGGCTCGAAGCTCTATCTTCCGCTGGAAAAGATTTCTTTTGATGAAAAGGGATATAACGACAAAGCGGAAGGTTGGATTATCACTCAAGTTCAAAATGGGGAATGGTATACCGTTTGGCCTCTTAAGTATGCGACTAAGAAACCTGTTCTCAAATGAAAGATTAGGAAGGTCGCTTAGCGCCGATCTAAACGCCTACTTGCTTTCGCACGACAGGAAAAGTTGATGATAGTCAATTTCGATCTCCTTTTTCAGGCGGTAGTCTATGGCTTGATTATGGGGAGCATCTATGCACTCACCGCCTCCGGCTTGACTTTTATTTTAGGGGTGCTCAAGATCATCAACCTGTCCCACGGCGAATTCCTCATGCTCGCAATGTACTCTGCCTATTATCTCTTTACGGGCTTCGGCATAGATCCCTTCTTATCCATCTTCATCACAACGCCCTTGCTTTTCTTTTTCGGTGGCTTCATCTTTTACTTTTTCATCAGGCCCGTCCTGAAGTCGCCCGTTATTAATCAGGTTCTGCTCACGGTTGGAATATCGATCTTTCTTCAGAACCTGGCCCTTTATTTATTTAGTCCCGATTTCAGGACCCTGGATCTCAGCTATTCCCAGAAAACCATTCATATGGCCAAATTGGCAATCGGGGTTCCCCATCTTATTGCCTTTGTTGTTTCAATGTCAGTGACGGCATGTTTTTACTGGTTATTGAAGTCTACGGATCTGGGACGATCCATACGAGCGGCGGCACAGAATCGAGAAGCCGCTATCCTCTTCGGAATTAATGTCGACAGGATTTATTTGATCTCTTTTTCAATCGGAGCCGCGTGCTTGGGGGTAGCGGGGCCTCTTTTGGCGACCTTTTATTATGTGACGCCCGGCGTAGGTGCTCCCTTCCTAATGACTGCCTTCGTAGTCGTCATTTTGGGCGGGATGGGAAATTTTCTGGGCGCCTTCTTCGGGGGGCTTCTGATCGGACTGACGGAGTCCGTCGGAGCTATATTCATGCCCGGTTCTCTATCGCCCATCGTAACGTTTATTGTTCTTATCATCGTCCTTCTTTTGAAGCCGGAGGGGCTCTTCGGCAGGCGGTTGAGATGAACCGGGGGTTCGAACTGAAACATGCGCTATTTGCCGGGGGAGTGATGGCCATGGCCCTTATTCCGCCCGCTCTCAAGCCCTCCTCTTATACCCTGCATATCTTCATCATGATATTTTACTTCGCTTATCTCTCCTCATGTTGGAACCTTTTGGGTGGATTTGCAGGCCAGCACTCGATGGGACATGCTGCGTTCGTGGGGTTGGGAGCTTACACTTCGACGTTCCTTCTGCTCAGGTTGGGGCTTAACCCTTGGGTCGGGATGCTGTGCGGCGGGCTGGTCGCGGGCCTGGCCGGTCTCTCTTTGGGTTATCTAAGCTTTCGCTATCGTGTCAAGGGACTCTATTTCCTCCTTGTCACCATTGCTTTCGCGGAGATCCTTAACATCCTCTTCTCAAACATACGTCCGCTTGGGAGGGCCAGCGGACTTGTGGTCCCCCTCACAAAAGAAGGTATCTTCTATTTTCAGTTCCAGAATAAGGCTCCCTATTACTACGTGGTCCTGGCAATGTTAACGTTTATCGTCTTATTGAGCTACGTTATCAGCAGGCGGAAGCTCGGATTCTATTTGATGGCTATTCGAGAAAACGAGGATGCTGCACGGGCAGTCGGCATAAGGGTTACCAACTATAAGTTGTTGGCCACAACGATCAGCGCTTTTTTTTCCGCCTTCGGTGGCACTTTCTACGCGCAGTATACTTTTTTTATTGATCCGTCTACCATTCTGGGGATTGGCTTGTCCGTGGAACTTCTCATCTATGCAATCGTGGGGGGAGTTGGAACAGTGTTTGGACCTGTAGTTGGAGCATTCCTCCTTTATCCTCTAGCTGAATTAACTCGGACCGTTCTGGGATCAAACACAAGTGGAGTTCATTTAATGTTCTACGGAGCCATATTGATCGTTATCGTAATGTTTGCCCCGCAAGGAATTCTCGGTTTATTCCATGGCGTATCCCTTCCCCGGGGCGGGAGACCAAAATAATGGCTCTTCTGGAAGTTCAGGATTTGACCAAAAACTTTGGGGGCCTCACGGCTATCAGAGCGCTTTCATTCTCCATCGACGAGGGAGAGATCGTGGGCATCATCGGTCCCAATGGCGCTGGGAAAACCACCTGCTTTAACTTAATTACCGGATTTGCGACTCCGGACAGAGGAGCAGTCCTCTTTCAGGATCGGTCCATTACCGGGAAGCATCCCGAAGAGATATGCCGCCGGGGGGTTTTCAGGACGTTTCAGACCGCTCAGTCCTTTCCGGAGATGACCGTTAAGGAAAATGTGCTCGTCGCGGCGATGCTCCACCAGCCTTCACTGGCGTTAGCGAACAAGGAGTCCCACGAACTCCTTGAAAAGATGGGAATGATAGAAAAACAAGGAACAAGAACGAAGCACTTGACCGTTCCGGAGAAGAAACGCCTTGAATTGACCAAAGGTCTGGCCACCCATCCGAAACTGATGCTTTTGGATGAAGTGATGGCGGGTTTACGGTCCAAGGAGATTGATCAATCCATACAAATGATCTCTCAATTGAGAACCGAGGGGATCACTTTTGTGATCATAGAGCACGTGATGCAGGTTATCATGTCCATCTCGGACCGGGTCATCGTCTTGAATCACGGTGAGAAGATCGCCGAAGGCACGCCCAAAGAGGTTGCCAATATGGCCAATGTGGTGGAGGCCTATCTCGGGAAGGAGACTCACTTTGCTCAGGATTGATCGGCTGTCCGCTGGCTATGGCGAAATTCAAATCCTGAAAGATATTTCTGTCGAGGTAAAGGATGGAAATGTTGTTTCCATCGTGGGTGCGAATTGTGCAGGCAAGAGCACTCTTCTCAATGCTATTTGCGGCGTCCTCAGGCCCACCTCCGGGAGAATCTACTTTGACAATGAGGATGTTACCAACATCCCGGGTCACATGGTAGTTCAAAAAGGCATTGCCCAGGTCCCTGAGGGAAGGCAGCTTTTCCCCTTTATGAACGTTAAAGACAACCTGCTGGTTGGAGCTTCATTTTCCAGGGCTAAGAAAGACCGGCTGGAGACATTGAAACAGGTCTTTCAACTTTTTCCCGTTCTGGAAGATCGGCTTACTCAGACTGTCGAAACCCTTTCGGGAGGCGAGCAGCAGATGGTAGCTATTGGAAGGGCACTCATGGCAAAGCCAAAACTTCTCATCCTGGATGAGCCGTCGCTCGGACTCTCTCCGCTAATGGTGGAGGAAGTCTTCAGAGTGGTCAATCGACTCAATACGAAAGACCGCATCACCATTCTCTTGGTAGAACAAAATTTGAAACTTGCGCTTTCCTTATCCCATTACGCCTACGTTCTGGAAAACGGAAGGATCGTTCTGGAAGGAACTAGTGATGAGGTCATGAGGAATGAGTATACTAAGAAGGCGTATCTTGGTATTTAGAAAGGCAACATGAACGCAGAGCAGGACGTTCGAGATGTTATCTTTCGGTCGGTCAGAGATAAAAAATATCGTGCTGTCATCATCGCCGAGCAGCCGGGTGTCCTTTCGGGCATGCGATATCTTGAGCAGGCATGTGCGACTCTAGGGATCCGTTTAGTAAAGTGTAAGGAAGACGGTAAGACAGTGGTGCAATCGGAGGCTATAGTAGTTTTGGAAGGGACCGCAAAACAGGTCGCTCTCGCCGAGGAGCAACTGATTGGATGGATTTCGAAGGCTTCTGGTATTGCTACAGCGGCGCGGAAGGCACGAGCCGCTGCCGGTAGAAAGATCAACGTAGTCTCCGGGGCCTGGAAAAAGATGCCTTCTCCGATTAAAGACCTGGTCCGGCAAGCTATCTTGGACGGAGGGGTTCAGTACCGGATCGCGGACCCGCCCTTTGTTTATTTGGATAAGAATTACGTGAAAATATTGGGAGGTGTCGAGAAGGCCTTGCAGTCTGTCTGCGCCCGTAAAGGGAAGGGCATCACCACGATAGTTCAATTGAAAAGTGAGGGAGAAACTCTATTGATGGAGTCTGTCTTGGCGGCTACTATGGGCGCAAGTATCATTATGATAGATACCGGAAGGAAAGAGAATATCGAAGAAATTGACCTTATACTGCGGAGGGAGCGGCTGAGGCACAAAGTGAAAGTTGCTTTTGGGGGCAGCATTAAGATCGAAGACCTGGCAGATCTTAAGAAGAAACCAATCGAGATTGTTGACATCGGAAGGGCAATTGTGGATGGTCCCCTGTTAGATCTGAGACTGGATGTCTTGAGGGAGGTATGAAATAGGAATGATGGAACTGGAGTTGCTTGAAAAGACCGAGATCTGGATTCGTCCGCTTCACCTGCAAGAGGTTAATCTGACCACTGTTGCTGAAAGAGTTGCGAGGGTTTTGAGTCTAGAGAAGAACGAAGTCATTGTGATTGACGTAAGAGAGGATGTCATTGCCCTTGACATTTTGAAGAAAACTGTTGACGCCAAGCAGATCCTCGGGAAGAGAGAGGCCCTTCTTCGTTCCTTGGCGGAGATCCCGGGTATTACTTTGACGCCCGAGACATCAGTCCACTCCGAGGGCATACTCGGCTTGATCGATATTGAGGATAAGAAAGTCGCCAAGAATATCCTCAAGAAGAATGGGGAAGATGGAACGGCAGATTTCGGAGCAGATACGAAGAAGAGCGATTGTCTTTCCCTCCGGATTCGAACTCCAAAAGCACCTAATCGAAGACACAAATAGTCCTTATATCTCAGAGAGACTTAAGAAAGAGGCTTACAAAGTAACAATTGGCAATGTGTTGGAAGACACTCGTGAAGCAATTGTGTCCGCACTGAAAGGAGCAGTAAATGAAGGTTTTGGACTAATCATCACAACGGGGGGAGTTGGTGCGGAAGATAAAGACCAGATGATCGAAGGTCTCCTTGAACTGGACCCAACGGCATCGACCCCGTACATAATCCACTACGAAAAAGGAAAGGGACGTCACGAAAAGGATGGGGTGAAGATCGGAGTTGCGTATGCTAAACCCTCCCTAATTGTAGCTCTGCCCGGACCACATGCGGAGGTGCAAGTTGGAATGGAAATAATTATTGATGGGTTGAAAAGAGGATTAGGTAAAGAAGAACTTGCGGCCGCTTTGTCTGACAAATATGTTGAACTTCTAAAGAAAACTCATCGAAAGATATGAAAGTTTCAGTTACCCTGAACAACTCAAGCGCATCAAATACCGGAGCGCACTCAGCCTCGTGCCGAAGAGAACGGAGGTAGGCGATGAAAACCATCGGAATCCTGGGAAGTACAAGAAAAGGGGGCAATACCGAGATTCTTCTAGACATAGCGCTGGAAGAGGCTCAAGAGCTGGGAGGCTCTGCTTCTAAGATCGCGCTCAGGGATAAGGTTATTGCTCCCTGTGATGGATGCATGGGATGCGCTCAAACGGGAGAGTGCGTGATCCGGGACGATATGCAGGAAGTATATAAGGCGATACGGGAGGCTGAAGCCGTTATCTGGGCCAGTCCCGTCTACCATTGGTCGATGTCGGGCCCGACCAAAACCGCGCTCGACCGAACGTTCGCCCTCGATTTCCCCAAACTTCAGCAAGCCGGTAAGATAGGGGGATTAATAATCGTAGCAACCAGCCGCGGCTCTGTGAGCGCAGCCAATCCCTTCAATATGTATTTTATTTACAACCACATGTTTTTCCCTGAGTTTACCTGGGGCTTCGCCAGAGAAAAAGGAGAGATCAAAAAGGATACGTTTGCTATCAATATGGCCAAAACGATGGTCCGCCAAATGGACGCTCTTCTTTCGGGCCAATCTTAAATACCCCGAAGAATTTGATATGCCCCTGCAGCGACTCGTCCGAGAAAAATACGGTGCTTGATGTGATACCCGTGGGTCTCCAAAACACGCCGAGACAAAGTTGCGAAGGTAGGTGTGACGCGGTTCTTCAATGATCAGCTCGGTAGGCATGAGGCAAGGGCAATGAGGGGCTCACAGAGCAGCTATACGTTGCTCGTAGATGAGGAGGAGATGACATGGCAAAAGATCCTGGATTTGGAAGAAAGGTCAAAGCAGAGGTGATGGGCCTCAAGGGAACGTGCAACGCGGGTCACAAGGTGGGCGACACCTTTGATGTGAGCACGCACAACACCGCCGGCATGTGCGGCTGGCTCTTTCACGCAATATTCCCGATGTTGAACGTCATGCAGTTTAACGGCACGTACCCCTGGGGCACAGACGAGGCGATCGTCAACTGCCCGGATGCTGATAACGTGCTCACCATAAAGCTGACCCGGACGAAATAGGGCCTCAAAAAGGAGAAAAAATGGCGATGGTGGCGCACAAGTGCGGAGAAATCCCTTGAAGACATTCTTGCACGGACGAGACTCGAGCGCCCGACGCAATCATGAAGAAGGGGCTTGTAATCCACCGCGGGTTCGCCCGCGGAACTAGTTCTAATGCTTGTACACGTGGCGACAAGGCCAGAGACCCAACTTTACTATCTTTCCCTGCAGCTGCTGGTCAACGCGCACTGAATCGACGCCCTCGATTTTGCCGGGAGTATAGGTCAGCGGCGTAGCGCTTATATCACCGGTAGCTAAGGTTCTTAATCTTGAAGAAGCCATTATTCAGCACATCAACCGGCTTCAACTTCTCAAGAGGCGCTTGCAGCATCGCGAGCCTCAGCGCTTCAACTTGAGTCATGATCTCAAGCATACCTCCGAGGTACGTGCTGTTACTCACCCATTTGTTAGGGTGATACTTTTTCTGTAATTCTACGGAGAACTTTACCCCGGGGTCTGCCTCATCCCAGGGAGGGGCACCACCGGCAACGATAAAGCCGTTACCCAGCTCACCCATCGCGGCAGTGAACACGGGAAGTGTGCCCGGGTGGGCACTGGCAAAGGTTACCTTATAGCCCAGATGGGGTCCCATGCCCAGCCTGACCATCTCTTTCACGGTCGACTGCGCACCAGGATTAATCATAACACCAAGGGCAAGATCAACCTTGTTTTGCTTGATCCACATAAGCTGGGTGGTCGGTGGAGAGACAGGGACGAGCGGAACATACTGAGTACCCACTAACTCGTAGCCCGCCTTATTAAGATATTCATCCATCTCAGGCACCTCAATCGTCTTACCCATGGCGTTGTCGGCAGTGAGATAGGCAACCCGTGGTTTTCTGGGTTCTTTCCAATTCGCTTTGAACCAATCGGCAACGGCTGCCATACAGTCGGTATAAATGGGGTAATACGTGAGTATGGTGCCCGGCGGCGTCATGAGAAACGGTCCAGTGGCCATGCTAGGGGCGCCGAAGCCGTCCTGAGCCAGCCGGTCCTTTAGTGCCACCGCTATCGACGACCCCGATATCCTGTAGACCAATATCCCCTTGGCCTTAAGCTCCTCATAGATGGTCAGCGCCTTCGCAGGCTTCAGCTCGTCGTCACGCCAGAGAAACTCTATGTTTACATCGGCGGGCCATTTCTCGTTCCGCCACGGCGCCAGACGCTTTGTCTCGTTTACATATTTGACATAGTCCTCGTAGCCGGCCAGAATAGCTGCCGAATCTTCGGCGAAGGGGCCGGTTAGCGACATGGTACCACCGACATAGACTGTTTTGCCGGCAGCTTCAGCTCCGGCAGGAAATAGCACTGATGCCGCCAGCAGAACCACCACGCAACTCACTAAACCCAATCTACTTGTAGTCATTTCCCTTCCCTTTCTATTCTATTATTGCGATGCCCTTCTATTTTTCGTTTCCCTTGAGACCCGCTTCTTCATATCGGAGAGAATTCAGGAACATAGCATCCCCACACACGTTGCCTAGTTGGAATCATTCTAGTTTCCTATTAGTTACCTTGTAGCATTCTAAGGAAACCCTGTCAAGCGGTTTTTTGAAAAATATCTTCCGCGTATGGGCCATGGAGAAGTGCAGTAATTGGCCTTAGTTATACCGACAGAGGCCTCGCGGGCGGAATATGGTATTTTCAATGATGCCACTCTGACGGCTGAGAGACAGAGCCCGATGGCGTGTTGATTCAATTTACGTGCCAGTGGTATTTTTGTCACAACAGAGGGCGATCCCGGATCGCCTCAATTCACAAGGTAAGATAAAAAAGAAAAGTAGCGTAATCGAGTTGCTCTTCGCTTATACCAACCTTCGTCCTATTATGACCCTTTTCGATACTTCTGGCATCATAAAACACGAAAGGCCCCTCAAATCCGCAACGTTTTACGTCGTCTTTTTTCTTTAGTTTTTTGGAGAACATTTTTCGAAACCAAAGAAGGGGTTTGCGGATAAGGCAGAGAAACCAGTGTGTATTGCGGCAATTCGGTGCCTTTGACATAAGACCTTGTGTACAATTCTAATATTAGATAAAGATGTCCTATGAGTCAAGCATATTCGGTGATAGAAAAATGCGGACAGGTCCAAGCACGAAGCCCGCTCCGAATACGAGCGTAAAATAGAGGGCACCGGCTTTCAAAATCTGCATGACGGCCTGTTGTCGCCCCGAAGGCATACTCTCGATCTCACAGACACTTTACACCTCAGCCTAACAAATGCGGCCATCGGGAAATGGGATCAAAACAGTTTAGGTTTGAAAGGGAGCCCATAGTAAGTTAACCCCGCGTCCCCGAGGTGGTCAGATCAGGTACAGGGAGTATGCTACGTATGTCAGCGTTTAATATACGCGTTCAACCCGATGATAACGGGCTTACCGTCCACTTCCGCGGCCGTAACGATGTTCCCATGCGTGGTTGCAACGACGAGGGTTTTACCGGATGACGACGGTGTTGGTTTTTCCAGGTCAATTTCGATGAAGAGCTTGTTATCTTTTATCTCCACTTTTAGAGCCACGGTTAGTTCTCCTATTCAGCTATTGAACATCATCACCTTACCTGCTCGGCCGAAAGGTGTCAATGAAAAATGAGGGCTCCTTAAATAATTACATCTATAATTATGGAATGTTCCGATAAAGCCTTATACACAGGCCGAACGGGATGGTAAATGCGCGAGCACAGGGGAAGATCAGGTAACGACGTCACCTAGAAAGCGTGGAACCGAAATCGGAACCCACGCTTAAAGATTACCGAGAAAGAGAATAAACTCACCAAGAGCATTATCTCCCCCGTAATACGAACAAAGCACTGTTTGTCAATTTGGCCTAGTGCTTTCACTATTCCGCTTTTCATGGGCGACAGTTAGCATGCGGATGCGACGGATGATTAGCACCTTGCTAACTCAACGTATGATCCAGTTATTGTCACCGGGCATTGAAATCGAGGACGCAGCCTATCCTTCGTTGAAGAACACATGGAATGCCATGGGTGTGCTGAAACACATCCTCACGCGTACCGCTGCCCACCCTATAGCCTCTCCCTTCGGTGCTCCGTTATCGCACAGAGGGGTGACATAATCACAGTGCAAAGACATAAGAATAGATGGCACAGGGACTCATAGCCGACTGGTTCACGCCGTGGTCCGGCAGCGATAAATGCCCACCGCCTCCAGGGTCATCACCACCTCACGATGCTGGTTGAGCACCTCGACAAAGGCACGCACAATACCCCGGTCTGGCTTGGATTCCGACCGTCTCGCCTCAAGAATCTCGACGCGTAGTGAAAGCTCGTCGGCTGGACGTACGGGCCTGAGCCAGCGTACTTCACCAGCACTCGGCGAACCCATAGACGCGACGCGCGAGATATAGTGGTCGACCAGGAGCCGCATCGTCAGAGCCGCAGTGAACCATCCGCTGGCGATAAGACCGCCGAAGGCGCTCTTGCGGGCCGCTTCCGGATCCACATGGTAGGGCTGTGGGTCGTACCGCCGGGCAAATTCGATCATCTCCCCCTCTTCCACCCGCATCGGTCCGAATTCGTACACGGAGTCGGCGGTATAGTCCTCGAAGTAGCGGTCATCGATCGGCGGATTGAATATCGTATTGATCATGATTGTCCTCGGGCGCATAGGACCTCTCCGACGTATGAGATCTCCGGATTGTCCCGTAATGAACTGATATCCCTCGTTGTGTTCGTACTGGTCCGACCTGAAACGCTCGCGTTCACAGTGTAGCAGGGCAAGAAACGCGCGTCAACCGGGTGTATTTTTGCGTACTGCCTATCAGCCTGAAGGAAGAGTATCTCGTCTATCAGGTGATTTGGGTAACTCTTGTATCGATTACGGAAGTACTGTAAGGATCTTCCCGCGTGCGTGATGAGGCTCCCCGAGGGTGAATCTCGTCCACCAACCTGCTACGCTTTAGCGGGGGCTCTTAGCGAGCGCTATGGCGTTTAGAGATCAAGGATGATATCTGAAAGGGCGCGCTTTGGTACGTGATGGGTTCCCTTCTCGTCGCGCCAATACTTAATGTCCCCGTTCTTCACTTCCTCTATCACGACTGTCTCGCTGGGATAACCAAGCGCTATGACAAGCAAGATGTGGTGTTGTTCCGGGATGCTGAGCGCAGTCCGTAGTTCTTCCCTCTGAATGCTCGTTATCATGCATCCTCCTAATCCCATCTCCGTCGCCGCGAGGAGGATTGTCTGCGCCGCGATGCCATAGTCACAACCAAAATTCTCAGTGATTTCCTTGTCACCAAGAATGACAATATAGGCCACGGGCTGTTCTCCTTCTACTGGCCCGGGCCAGTCTTTAAGATACCCGGCCCAACCGAGGCAGGGAAAAATGAGATTATTCTTCTCAGGTGTGCTGGAGAGAATATACTTCAATGAATCAGGGGCTTGCGTCGATGGCGCAGCACGAGCCAGATCCACAAGTCGCCTCAGCGTCTCCAGCGCTAGGGGCTTGTCTTGATGAAACCTCCTACAACTCCTGTTCGCCTTGACGAGATCTGCAATCATATTTGCCTCCTGTTAGCATGCCTCCGTATAGGGGGCTTATATCGGCCTGTGGGATTTATCACCGCGGTATGAGCAACCTCGTTTGCAGCTGAGCTTTCCCTGCGCCGAATGGCATCTCACTTCGTCAAATGGATGATGGTTATCCGCATCACACGTAGACGATTTCATCTACTATGATCTGACATGATTTGTCTTTATGTCAAGGACGAAATCAAGTCGAGTGGACCGTGGCTGAGTCGGTGAGGCAGCAAGCCACTGAAAGAGCCACTGAAGGATGGATATTAATGACTTAGAAAAATCGATACGGCAAATGCAAGAGCCGAACCTGGAGCGACAAGAGTTCCTTAATTTTGGATTTCATATAACCCTTGATAAATCCTTCGGAAACATTGTACTGCCAAACAATAGGGGTAAAACGAAAAGAGGTTACGATCTCTAGCAACCCCTTGATTTTATTTGGCTGGGGGATAAGGATTTGAACCTTAATTCACGGAGTCAGAGTCTATCCCGGAGGAGGTGCGGTGATACCACGGTGATTCACGATGCTTAGTGCTGCAAGGGAAAGCTGGAAACCGGGGAGATTTTACTCCCCGGTAATACCCCGGTATTTGACGGTTCTACTTCACAGTCGGGGGCTTGGGGTTTTTCGTTGCCGCCGCCACTTTTCCCTTGCCTCCTGTGGGCGTCTGACGTATAAAGCAGTAGGTAGTAAAATTCACGGACAGGGGGGTAAGCTATGACCAAAGAGGATTTTGTCGTCAAATTGGCCCAGGCAGGCAAGGTTACGAAGAAGCAGGCAGACGATATCTTTTCTAAGTTCGTAGAGATGCTGGCGGCATCGCTTAAGAAGGGTGAGCGGATTGCCCTTCCCGGACTCGGGGTTTTCTCCGTGGTGCAGAAGAAGGCACGGACCGGCAGGAACCCCGCTACCGGTGCCGTACTCAAGATACCGGCCCGTAAGGCGGTGAAGTTCTCCACCTCTAGCGTCCTGAAACAGGGCCTGAACAAGTCGAAGAAGTAGTAGCCTCCGATGAGGGGCCTTTCTGAGGATCTGGAAAGGCCCCTCATCGTACCAACCATAAAAGAGGAAGCACCGGTTGGGAGGCCATCGGACGAGGCTAAGAAGGTCGGGATTCAAAGACACGAAAAAGGACAAAGGGGAGAGACGAGGCGAAAAAGAGTCTCAAGTCCAATTACTCCCAGGGAAAATGTCAGCAAATCCCAATTAAGAAAGGAGCAGACGAATGACTCAATTCAGATCAGCACTGGTAGGTTCCTTGGCTCTGGCGTTATTAGGATTATTCCTTCTGCCGGGCGCAGCCTTGGCCGCAAAAACGGTCTATGTCGGCGGCACCATGTCCCTGACAGGTCCTTATGCTGAGGATTCCGCGGCAGGCCTGACGGGCTTTGAGGACTATGTCAAATACGTCAACGAGACCAAAAATCTGGCCCCGTGGCGGAAGGAAAAATGGCCAAGTGATATAACCCTCGAGCTGTTGTGGCGGGACGATGAATTGAAGCCGGCCAAGGCCCTCTCCATCTATGAAGAACTGAAGGGCAAGGGAATGCTGGTCTACCGAGTTTCGGGGTCACCCACCGCCCTGGCCCTCAAGGACAGATTGAACCAGGACCACATCGGGGCCACCGGCCAGGCCGTGGGTCCTTATCTGCTCACACCGCCCGGGACCATCTTCACCAATAGCCCTCTCTACACCGACGAGCTCGCGGCCATTGCCGATTGGTTTCTGGAAAACTGGAAGGAAACGCGAAAACCGAGGGTCGCCTACCTTACCGCCGATAACGCCTTTGGCAAGTCCATTGAGATTCCTCAAATGACCGCGTACTTCCAAAAAATGGGCTATGAATTCGCCGGCGCCCAGTATGTGCCCCTTGTTCCCAGCTCTCCACCCACTACCCAGCTTATGGCGCTTAAGCAGAACAACGTGGACCTTGCCCTGGGGGCCATGGTTAACCCCGGTGCACAGCCGACCATCAAGGAAGCGGTCAGGCTGGATATGGGACCCCATCTGGGCTATAAGATCACCTTCGGCTTTCCCTATCCCTGCATCATTGATCTTTTCCGCGAGGGCATGGGTAAGCTGGGTGACGGCGTGGTAGTGGGCGGCAGTTTCCCTTCGTGGACAGAAGATTTGCCAGGCGTAAAGTTCGCCCTCGCCCTGCAGAAGAAGTATCGCCCAAACAAGCCGGTCACTAACACGATGTATATGGAGGGATTGGCTGAAGTGATGACTCAGGTGGAGGCCTTGAGGCTGGCCCTGGAGAAAATGCCCCTGGAGAAGCTCAAGCCGGTGAACGTCCTGAACAACGGCTTCTACCAGATCAAGAACCTTGACACGGGAGGTTTGACCAATACCCCCCTGAAAACTATGGTCCGGGCCAAGTGGAAGGCGTCGGGAAGGTGCGTCTTGACCAGGTCCAGAATGGCAAACAATTTAAGCTGGGCATCTGGCCTGCCCGCCATGTTTATTGATCTATAGCCATTTTTCTGGCGGGGCAACGTTAGAAGACAGCGTTGAAGCACGGCACAGCCAGGTTCTTCTCCCATTTACGATATCGGAGTATAAGAACTCCTGACAGCGACGATGCTATCAGCGTTGCGCCGCCGGGATCAGCACCGTCCTAGAAAAGATGACGAGTAGAAGGAGAAAAGAAATGACCATCGGCGGGCTACTCACGCGAAACGCCAACAAGTTTCCTGAAAAAAACGCGCTTGTCTTCGAAGACGTCTCCATGACGTTCCGGGCCTTTAATGATCGGGTAAACCGGCTCGCCCATGCAGTTGTCGAGCTTGGACTGAAGAAGGGAGACAGAGCCGGTGTGCTGGTGCACAACTGTCATCAGTTTATTGAAATCTATTTTGCCCTTGCTAAAATCGGTGGCATCTTCTGTCCTTACAATAACCACTTGAAACAGTGGGAGCTGAAGGACATTCTCGATTACTCAAGTCCGAAATTCCTTTTTGTAGATAGCGACTTCGCCCCGATGATACATGAATTGAGGACCCAGCTGGCATCGACGAAGATGTATATATCACTGCAGAAGCCAGACGACGGCTTCATGGAAGACTATGAAACCCTTATTGCTCGGGGACGAAGCACAGAGCCCGCGGTCAAGGTGGTCGAGGACGATGTGCTGAGCCTCATCTTTACCGCCGGTACGACTGGAAAGCCAAAGGGGGCAATGAGAACACACAGGCACTTGATGTCCGATGCCACCGCATCGGTGATCGATCTGCGCGTGGGATACGACGAGAAGGTCTTGATAGCCTTTCCCATGTACCATGTCGCTTGCGAGGACAATATCGTACGCCACTCGTTCATGCCTAACACCATCTATATAAGACGAGAGGGGGCCTTCAACCCTGAACAGATCCTTGACTACATTGCGAAGGAGCGCATATCGAGATGCCAGCTCGTTCCCACCATGATCCATAGCCTGGTCCAGGTGCGTGACGTGGATAAATATGATCTGACCAGCCTCGGGCTGATCCTCTATGCCGGCTCCTCCATGCCCGTGGAGCTCCTGAAAAAGGCGCTTTCAATCTTTCCCTGCGGTTTTGCCCAGATGTATGGACAAACGGAGAGTGGTCCCTTCACCACCGTGCTGAAACCAGAGGATCACGTCCTCGATGGAACGGAGAAGTGCCTTGCAAGACTTGCCTCCTCCGGGAAAGCCGCGATCAACTACGAGATAAGGATCGTAGACGAGCAGGACAATGACGTGCCTGTGGGTGAAGTGGGCGAAATCATAGGGCGCAGCGAGGCAATGATGATAGGTTACTGGCAGATGCCCGAAGAGACGCAAAAGAAGCTTAAGAACGGCTGGCTGCACACCGGTGATCTCGGAAAATTAGATGAGGACGGGTATGTTTACATAGTGGAAAGAAAGAACGATATGATTATCTCCGGGGGCGTGAACGTCTACCCTCGTGAAATTGAAGAAGTGCTTTACAGGCATCCTGCCGTCTCGGAGGCGTCGGTAATAGGATTACCGGACGAGCACTGGGGAGAGGTAGTGAAAGCGGTCATCGTGTTGAAGGAGGGTGCTCAAGCGTCGGAAGCTGAGATAATTGAATTCTGCGGTAAGAACCTCGCCGGCTTTAAAAAACCGAAGACAGTCGACCTGTGGAAAGAGTTGCCGAAGAGTCCGCAGGGAAAGATACTCAAGAAAGAGATCCGCAAGCATTACGCGGGATGATTTTGCTATATGTTCTGTGGGGCGAGGCGATGGCCTCTGCTCCCCTCAAATTCTTGGGAGCTTCGCGGCTAACTTCCTGTAGTGTTCACTTTCTCTTTTTCCTTCTGGATGCAGGGTTACGAGCGGTAATCGTCACCGACGGTAGGTTGCGGCCCGCGTTCTGGGGTCCATATCTTAAAAGAAGTTCCCCCATACAACTTTCGCTTGACAAGGCCAGTTGTTGGTGCAACTATAGGATTAAATTATGAGAAATCGGGAAAGCCGGTGAGCAACTCTATCAGGAGAGACGGGGACCATGGATAGGGTTATCGAAAAAACCGCGGCTGTGATCGAGTGGGTCCTTGCGTTCGCGTTCGTCTTCGCAGTCGGGCTCAACTTCGCCAATGTCATCGATCGATATCTGCTCGGCCATTCCATGATGGGAGCCGACGAGGTACAGATTTACATCATGGTCTACATGACATTCCTGGGCGCCGTGGTGGTGACCTCGCGGAAGGCTCACCTCCGCATGGACGTGCTGGTACAGTATTTCCCGAGATGGTTTCAATGCGTGATCAAGGTGGCGGAGTTTGTCCTCTTCATCACACTTGCCTGCTTTATCCTGGTGCAGTCGTCTCGCTATACCTGGCAGATGTTTAGCCTCGGCCGCAAAAGCGACAACATGAGCATACCCATGTGGATTCCCCACGCCGTGGTGGCCCTGGGCTTCGGGTTGATGGCGCCGATCGTCCTCTGGCACGGGATCAAGTTCGTGCGAGGCGAAAAACCAGGTGACTCCGGGTCCCCGACGGGCGCGGAGGCGACGAACTCATGATCTTCGCACTCGCCGTCACCCCGCTGATCCTGCTGCTCCTGGGATTTCCCATTTTCCTGCTACTCCTCACATCTGTAACGATCGCACTGATCTTCTATATGAACGTGCCAATCGCCGCTCTCCACCAGAACCTGTTCGGCGCTATCGACGCCTATCCGCTGCTTGCCATTCCTTTTTTCATCTACGCAGGCGAGCTCATGGGCCGAGGGAGTGTCGCAAAAAGGCTCGTGGATTTCGTCCAGGCCGGCTTGGGCGCCCTCCCCGGCAGTCTGGGTGTCACGGCGGTGGGCACCTCGGCCATCTTCGGCGCCATCTCAGGCGCGAGTGCCGCCACCGTCGCGACCGTGGGGAAGGTCATGCTGCCTGCCCTGCGCAAGGAGAAATACCCCGAGGACTTCACGGCCGGGCTCATCACCGCGGTAGGGGCGATCGACATCATCATACCTCCGAGCATCCCCATGATCGTCTACGGGACCGCAGCCGAAGAATCCGTCCCAAGGCTTTACGCAGCCGGCATCCTGCCGGGCCTCCTCCTCGCCGTCTTGCTTTCAGGTTATGTAATCTGGCTCGCCAAGCGCAGAGGGTTCGGGGTGGGTCTTCCTTTCCGACTCGGAGGGTTCCTGCGCGCAGCAGGGCGGGGCGTCTGGGCACTAGGAGCGCCTTTCATCATCCTGGGCGGCATCTACGGCGGGGTCTTCTCCCCAACGGAATCCGCTGCCGTCGCCTGCGTTTATGCGGCATTCGTGTCGCGTTTTGTGTATAAGGAATTGCGCTGGAAGGAAATCGTGGATGCGGCTCGAACGACGACGATGTTCACCGGTCAGGTGCTGGTCATCGTTGCCTGTGCCAGTGTTTTTGCCTGGCTTCTCACGGTGAACCAGGTTCCCGCCAAAATCGCCTCTATTCTTTCCGCTCAGCATGTGTCGGGTTGGATGCTTTTGATCTTCATCAACATCATACTGCTGGCTGTGGGCTGCTTCCTGGACCCGATCTCGGCCATCCTTCTGCTCTGTCCGCTCCTCGTGCCCGTGGTCAAAGCCGTGGGGATCGACACGGTGCACTTCGGGATCGTGGTCACCGTCAACCTGGCGATCGGACTCTTTCATCCGCCTTTCGGCATCAATATCTTCGTGGCCCAGTCTGCCTTGGGGCTGGAGCTCGGGGCGATCTACCGCGGCATCATTCCGTTCCTGGTACTTTATCTGATTGCACTGGTGATGATCACGTACATCCCCGCGATTTCGCTTTACAGCATGAGATTGCTGCTCGGCAAGTGATGAGCGCTTTTTTGTTTAACCACACATAGAAAGGAGGAGCACATGAAGACGAGACGAATCATCCCCTGGGTCGGGCTGCTGGTAGCAGTCCTTTTCCTCGCTGGAACGGCGCAGGCGCAGCAGTTCACCATGAAGCTGTCCTCCCCGACCATCAACGATTGCACGCAGGAATGGATGAAGGCATTCAAGGCCGGGGTGGAGTCACGTGCTGGGAACCGCATCAAGGTTGAAATCTACCCCGCTAACCAGCTCGGGCAGATCCCGCGAACCGTGGAGGGCGTGGCCCTCGGCACCATAGAGCTGACGGCCCCTGCCGTGGGATTCCTGACCGGTCTGGAGCCGCGGTTCGAGGTTTTCGATGTGCCCGGCTTGTTCGACGGCATCGTCCACGGCCAGACCGTGCTCGCAGACCCCGAGATCCGGAAGAGGATGGCCACGATGGGAGCGGCCAAGGGCGTCGAGCCCCTCTACATCAGCCTGCATGGTCTGCTCGGCGTGGCATCGCACAAGCCCATCCGCTCTTTGGCCGACCTGAAGGGGCAGAAGATCAGGGTTGCAGGGGCGACGACGCTTCAAGTCGATCCCTTTAAGAAATTCGGCGCCTCTCCCCTGTCCATGCCCCTGGGCGAGGTCGTGCCCGGGATGCAGAACAGAACGATTGACGGGGCGATAGCATCCGTCAGCGTTTTCACGGCATTCAAGTACTATGACATTGTGAAATCCCTCACCGTGCTTCCGAAGTCTTATCTGGTGGTGGGTGGGCTGGTCAACCGGAACTACATGAAATCCCTGGGGCCGGAACTGGAGACCATCGTCCGGGAGGAGGCACGCAAGGCCGAGGGGATCTTGGCCCCCTATGTAGTGGAGGAGACCGAGCGGATCCGCCAGACCTGGGAAAAGAACGGCGGGGCATGGATTACCTTCCCCCAGGCAGAGGCGGATCGATACATGGAGGTGGTGAATTCCGTGGTCCAGTCCTTCATGGCTGCGAACCCGAAGATGAAGGAGGACTACGAGGCGCTGCTGGCCGCTGCTAAGAAATACAGGAAATGATCATGGCATCGCGCCGATTTCACCCGCGAATATGGTGTGTATCGATAAACCTTAACATTCAGAAGGTCCCGTCATGGGAGGGATGCTTCCAGCCGATGAAAGGAGGGATGTTAAAGAAGCAGAAGGGGTGGAATGAATAGGAAAAGCCCAGCTTCAACTGTAACTTTGGAGTTGAACAGGTTAGTCGTTGAGGGAAGAAGCAGAACCAACGGGCAAGCCCGTGGCACTCGTCAAAACCAAGCTTTGCTTGACGCCCTACGGGCAAAAATCTCACTCACCCACGGCCAAGGCCGTGGAACTCTGCCTTCCTGGTTATTAGAAAGGCGAAACGGCTGCGTACATTTTGTCGATTAAAAGGTGTAATCGGTGGTTGGCTTACACAATAAACCACAAAACGGGACAGAAAGTCACAAGAGAAAGGAGCCAGCATGAAGAAAATTGATCTTGAAACTCACTTCTACACGAAAGATTATCAGGACTATATGTTCACCAGAAAGGAGATGCCAAGAGAGGAGCTGTATAAGGGGTTTGTCAGGCTATGGTACGAACCCAATGTTTGGGAGTCGCATGGAGTTGGCATCGAAGATTCGCTTCTTGACGTGGCTGAAGGCAGGCTGAAAGCTATGGATGAAGCTGGCATCGATATACAGGTGCTTAGCCTATCAACGCCGGGGTGTGAACAATTTAGCCCCGCTGACGGTACAGCCTGGTCAAAGAAGACTAATGATCAACTGTCAAAAGCCGTTAAGAAACATCCGGACAGATTCATCGGCCTAGCGGCCCTCGCGCCACAGAACCCCGAGGAAGCTGTGAAGGAGCTCGTGAGGGCGGTGAAGGATCTCGGCCTCAAGGGGATAAAGCTTAACTCGCACATTGGGCCAACCTATCTTGACGACAAAAGGTATTGGCCCATCCTGAAGAAAGCGGAAGAACTGGATGTGCCGCTCTATCTCCATCCGACAACGCCTCATCCCAGCATGTTGAAGCCTTATACCGACTACGGCTATGCACTGACAGGCCCTAGTCTAGGCTTTGGTGCCGAGACCGCGGTGCACGCCATGCGGATGATATACAGTGGCATATTCGATGAATTCCCTAACTTGAAAGTCATCATAGGTCATTTGGGAGAGGGTCTGCTGTTCTGGATGTATCGGATAGACTTTGGTTTCGTAAAACCCTGGGTGGACGAGGAACTTCAACCCAAGATTAAAAAGCGGCCGAGCGAATATATCAGGAACAATTTCTTTATAACCACAAGCGGAATGTTTGCCATGCCGGCCTTCCTGTCAGTTTTTCTGGAAGTAGGCGCTGACAGGATGATGTTTGCTTCAGATTATCCGTACGAAACCTGTACTGAAGCTGCCAACTTTATCGAGAAGGTGGTCGCCATTTCTGATATCGACAAGACGAAGATCTGCCATCTGACTGCGGAGAAGCTATTCAAACTGAGTTGAAAGGATTAACACGAGCCGGGGGCAGATCTTCGCCCCCGGCATCCTTCAAGATCAAAGGAGCGATCAATCAACAAGAACGCTGATGAGGAAGGCGTGCTCTTCTCAGCCAGAGGATCTGCTACCAAATTGGTTACGATGGGTAAAATCCTCCACATCGCGGCGCACCCTCAGGTATTTCGTCTTCACGGGCAAGGCATAGCCCAGAGGGAACGCAAAAGCAATCTTCATGTACCCCCGGGAATATTAGGGACATCCCTTCACATCTTCACTTTTGGCGATTCCCACGACAATATTTACACATACACGCTTTCAAAGCGTAATTCTTGGCTTTCTCGCTTATGCAAGCCGTTTGTTTGTAGGTGAAGCAAACTGTCGACTGCTTCCTCTGAAGTCTTCAGATATCATGTCCGATACAATTATGAAAATTTCCAGCTGTACTTCACTTAGAAAAGTATCGTCGAAGTTCTCGCCTCAAACCCGTTCCCCATCCCCTAAAATAAAAAACCACGACGCGCGTTTTGTAGGACGCCAAGGACAATATGCCTAAAGAAGGGTCAAAAACGCTCTTATAACGCATTCTACGAGGGGTAATTGTGACTCCATTTAGCCGAGAACAGAATCTGAGCCCATTTTTTATGCCTTTTTATTCGACAGTCTTGCGTAATATATGGTTACCGTTGCCTGTCGTTGACTGCCAATTCGTCAGACAGCGTCTGGCGAATTGATGGCTTCAGGTCACAGCTGTTTTAGTGTATGATAAAGGACGTTATCATTCACTAAATGAGGAAGCGGTCGATACTCACCAAATGAACGGTAGTAGGCGATATCTCACCTTATTTTGGTACTCTGAGTAACCCGGCAAATTCTTTGCCAAAAATTTTTCCTCATCAAAAAGTCTCCACAAAAGCGCGGGCATGAAGAGGAGGAACACGAATAGTCCCCACCACGAGCCGAGCGAAAGAGGCATGCCAACGAACAAGAAGAGGCCCCCCATATACATCGGGTGGCGTACGAGAGCGTACAGTCCCGTCGATATAACTTTCTGTTCGGGAGCGAGTTCGATAGTCGCCGAAGCAAAGCTATTTTCTTTGTACACGAAAAATATGATAAGAAATCCCAATGCGACAAGGACATCTCCTGCTATCGCCAGATAGAAAGGCACCGCAGACCAGTGTGAGCGGTGATCGAGCGCGGGGACGACAAGCATCGAGATAAACATTAGAGTCGTGATGGATTGTATGATCTTTTGGCTCCATTCCTTCTCGGCAGTTGGCCCTGCCTGTACGCGCCGCTCCAAGAGCTTCGGGTCTTTTTTCATTAGGTACACAGTGATCGCCAACCCTGACGCGCCGAACACGGCAAGGAAAGACCATGCCTGCCAGTAATCAAGGGTCCACGCGGGAAGGAATAGCAGCGCCGCCATGACGAGGAGGAGGAACGCGAGCCCGCCGAATGCTTTTATCTTCAAACTCATCGGATACCTTATGGGAAGACTAGCCGAGTGTAATCTAAAGTAAGACAATAGGTGTATAAAGTAATACACGAATTAGGGCATGGTCACACATCGCTCTTCCTCACTCCGGACGGCCGCCATGCCGGAGATATAACCCCATGGGCTTCTTCCTGGGTGATTGCCGACGCAAAGGTAACTGCATGCTCGCCGAACTTGTCGTTGACAATATCCACGGCCTTTGTGAGGGCGGCCTTTTTCTCCCGGTTCTCTTCTTGAAAGAGAAGCATTTGCTCACCGTCTTGCTCGATGTTTGAGAGAGAAATACCGAGGAGTCTGACACTTTTGCGGAGACGTATCCCATCAAGGATGGCGACGGCAGAGCGGTAGATATCGCCGGTATCGTTCGTATAGGCAGGCAAGGTGGTCTGCTTCGTAAACGTTTTGAAATCCGCATACCTGACGGTGAGCGTAATCGTCTTGCCTTTATGGCCGTAACGCCGTGCCCTCCGTCCGACTCTTTCGCTCAGCCGGAGCAGGCAGCTCGTGAGCTCCTCCCGTTTCCAGAGGTCCTTGGGGAAGGTGATGCTGTGCCCTATGGATTTCGGATCGGGAGCCGCTACCTCTATAGGCCGTTCCAGCTTTCCGTTGCCCATGGCTTTGAGATGTTCTCCGACAATGCCGAACCTTTCTGTCAGAAGGGAAAGGGACGTTCTTCCCAGTTCGCCGCACGTGGTGATGCCCATGGCCCGGAGCTTCTCCTCCGTATGAGATCCTATGCCCCAGAGCTTCTTCACCGGAAGCATCTCGAGAACGGCAGGAACGGCCTCCTCGCCTATCCACCGGAAGCCATCGGGTTTGGCGAGATCGCTCGCCAGCTTGGCGATGAGGATATTTGGCCCCATGCCGACCGTGCAGGTAAGTCCCAGTTCGTCTTTTACCGCACCCTTGAGGGCCCGGGCCAGGTTCTCCGGACCGTCGAAAAGGTGGTGGGAGGCGGTGATGTCGAGGAATATCTCGTCTATGGAGTACGTCTCAGCCTCGGGAGTGAACCGGAGACAGATTTCTTGGAGCCTGGTGCAGATCTCGGCGTACTTCTGGTTGTTGCCCACAACGAGGATCATATCGGGACAGAGCCTCTTCGCCTCGTAGACGGTCATGGCCGTTTTGACCCCATACGCCCGGGCCTCGTAGGAAGAGGTCGTAATGACCGTTCTCTCTCCGCCGCCGGTAACGGCTATGGGCTTGCCCCTGAGGGCAGGGTTGTCACGCTGTTCTACAGAGGCAAAGAAGGCATCCATGTCGACGCAGGCGATTATTCTTGCCATGCTTGATTATACCCGGACGCTCGCCGGAGAACAACCAAAACAACGTTGCAGGGGTGTTGTCCGGGAAGGGTCTCTGCGTTTGCCACTCCAAAGGTGGTGATGAGCGTGGGGGAGAAGAAACGCTCATTAGAAGAGGAAGTACCAGCGTCATATGGCCGCTATCAAACACATGTTCACCAAAGCGGTAGAGTGGGACATGGTAGAAGAGGACTTGTTGAAGCGTGTCCGGAAGGTGAAGCAGCTTAAGAAAAACAACAGGCGGCTACGGTATCTATCCAAGGAAGAATGTCAGGCGCTCGTGAATGCCTGTAATGGCTATCTCAAATCTATCGTCCTTACAGCCTTGAATACGGGCATGAGAAGAGGCGAGTTACTGAGTCTCAAATGGGATAATGTTGACCTGAAGCATGGCTTTATTCTCCTTGAGCAAGAGGACACGAAGAATGGCGAACGGCGGGAGATCCCCATCAACGACACATTGCGCTGGACCCTGGAAGCGTTACCACGGCGTTTGGACGGGGGGAATGTGTTTTTTAATCCCGAAACGGACAAGCCTTACCAGACCCTGAGCGCGGCATTCATAAAGGCTTGCAAAAAAGCGGGAATACAGGACTTTCGCTTTCATGATCTGAGGCACACCTTTGCCTCTATTTTGGTCATGGCTGGGAAAGACCTTACGACGGTGAAGGAACTCTTAGGACACAGAACGCTTGCTATGACGCTGAGGTATGCTCACCTTGCTCCTTCCCATAAGGTTCAAGCCGTCGATGTGCTTGACGGTATCCTTAACGAGACCTCTACTTCACATTTACTTCACAATGCGGGGGTAAAGTGAAAGAAAAAGGGGCCACGATGTCTCGTAACCCCTTGATATATAATGGCTGGGGGATAAGGATTTGAACCTTAATTCACGGAGTCAGAGTCCGTTGTCCTGCCGTTGAACGATCCCCCAGAGCTTGCGAAATCGCGGATGAAGAAACCCGTCGACACTACGCTCTGTTTACCAATGGATTTACCAGAATCAGACATAGAAGTCAACCCCTAACCCCTTTCCGAACCCCTTTCCGCTAGCAGGGAAGGCCGACCTCGTTCCCATCTGTTTGCCCGCCTTGAACCTAAAATTGTTTTGCCTAAAGGCCCCCGGAGCAGGTATAACTTGAAGATATAAAATAGAGCGTTGTGGACCGTACCCCGAAAACCGTACACCGACTAGCGTTAGTCTCTGGTTATCATTCATAGACCCGTGTTTAGACACGGGTACCCCTCTTTGTTGCCTGCGTTGGCACGACTCCCGCCACCCGCGAACCTGAATTTGGTACCACGCGGGTACCCGGCACTTTGCTCCTTTCACCTCTGTCCTATCCTGCCAGATTAGTCTTGACAACCCGCTTCTTTTCTTTTAGAACAGAGGTAGGTGACTCTAAACCAAGGGGGGTAATATGAGAACCGTCGTTACGATCTTCTTTTCTTTACTGCTACTGGCATTCGTAAGTGCGGCAAGTGCGCAACAGACCATCACGCTGGGTATTCCGACGTCGCTGAATCTCATCGAAGGCAAAGAGGCGAACCTTGCAGCACGCCTCGCGGTTGAAGAGATCAATGCGAAAGGTGGTGTCAAGGTGGGTAACGAGAAGAGACTCTTCAAGGTCGAATCGATCGACATCAGGGACGGCGAACCGGGTGTGCCCGTTTCCGAGGCCCTTCTCGGCATCGAGAAGCTGATACTCGACAAGAAGGCCTACGCCACGGTCGTCGGCAATTTCAGATCGGAAGCTTTGCTCGCCGCTATGGACATTTACTCCAAGTACAAAGTAGTCAATATAGGAACCATCGCTATGGTGCCCAAATTCGAGGAACTGGTAGCAGCCGAAAAGGCGAAGTACAAATACTCTTACAGGATGTGTCTCGACTCCAAGTACCTGGCCGCCACAATCCAGGGCTTGATGAAGTACATCAACAAAGATTTCGGTTACAACAAAGTATTCATCGCTACCCAGGACGTGCTCTGGGCCGCAGGAACGGGAGCCCTCATGGAGAAATGGTTCAAAGAGAACGGCTGGACAGTTGTCGGTTTTGAGAAGTATCCTACCGGCGCCCAGGATTTCTCGGCCGGCCTCATGAAGGCACGCTCGGGCGGCGCGCAGGTGATTTTGCCCATCTTTGACATGCCGACAAGCGGCACCCTGCTCAAACAGTGGAAATCGATGAAGATACCTTCTCTCATGGCCGGATTCATCTCACCGCTCATCGGCACTAAGGCATGGGAGGCCTTCGGAGAGGACATTGACGGCTGTATGAACGTAGTCTTCGAGCTTGGCAATGTCCCGGTCAAGGCCTATCCGCCATCAACGAAGTTTTATGAGGATTACAAGAAGAGATACAAGGAAGAAGTGCAGTCGGGTCACGGTGTCTCAGGCGCCTATGACGCGGTTTACGTTCTTGCGAATGCAATAGAAAAGGCGGGGACGTTGGATTCTGACAAGGTCGCACAGGTCCTGGAGACAACTGACGCGGTCGGGTCGGTGGGCAGGATCAAGTTCAGCGCGGGCCATCAACTCCAGTTCGGCAACGATCCGAAGACAGCGGCCGTGGCCCCGGTCTTTCAATGGAGAAAGGGAAAGAGGGTAGAGATCTATCCGGAATCAATAGCCGACGGCAAGATCGAGAAGCCTGCCTGGATGAAATAGCGAATGGGGCCCACTCTCGTCTACGGGCTTATCAATAGCGCTATCCTTGTGCTCATGGCCCTCGGCTTTAACCTTACCTTCGGCATCAGCGGGGTTGCCAATTTCGCCTACGGCGCGATCTACGTAGTTGCCGGTTTCTTTGCGTGGAGCCTGATCAATACGTTCCACCTGCCCTTTCTGCTCTCCGCGCTGATCGCGATAGTGGTCATCGGTTTCGCCGGTGTGTGCCTTTACAGGTTTATTCTCACGAGGATACGGGGCCTCGTAATATCGGAGGTGATCGCGACCTTCGCCGTTTCTCTCGTACTGCTCGAGTTGCTCCGCTATTTCGGCTTCATCGGGTCCAAGTACACACTCCCTGTTCTTGTGAACGGATCGGTTGAGCTCCTTGACACCTTTGTCGACATCCAGAGACTGCTCATTATCGGCATTGGTATGCTGGTTCTTTTCGCGCTCTACCTTTTTACACACCACACGAGAATGGGTCTGGCATTCCGGGGAATCGCGCAGGAAGAGCACACCTCGCTCTCGCTTGGGATCAACCCCGAAAGGATTGCAAGCTGGAGCATGGGTATTGGCGCTGCCTTGAGCGCCCTTGCGGCAATCGTCATTCTGCCCCTGGGCACCGTTACCGTCGACGGAGGATACGACGTGCTCATCACCGCCCTTTCCGTCTGTATTGTGGGCGGACTCGGAAGCACCTTCGGCGTCGTCATCGCAAGCCTCATCATCGGTTTCGCGCAGCAACTGACGGCAACCTATCTTTCTTCGCACTGGACTATGATCGTAAGTCTCGTCGCCCTGCTCGTGGTACTCACGATAAAGCCGTCCGGATTGCTTGGCCATCAGAAAGAACTGGAGGAGAGGGTATGACAGAACTGGCCGTTGAGTTGTTGCGCAGTTGAGTAGTTGAGTCACAAACCAATTTCAGGAACGATGGACAAGAGATGAATAGAAAAGGAAATCAGCGCAAAGAGCGCATTGCACGGGGCATAAAGGCGCGTTCAGACGATATCTATGCCCTCACTTCGTACAAAGAGATGTGGTACCTACTCTTTCCCAGACTCGTTCCGATTATGGGCATTGCGATCCTCACTTTCTTTCTGCCCCCTTACTGGAAGAAGGTAATGCTGAGCACGTGCACGTTTGCGATGCTCGCCGTCTCCTGGGATTTTCTGTCGAGTTGCGGCATGCTGTCGCTCGGGCAGGCCCTTTTCTTCGGCTTCGGTTCCTTCGCCGCAGGGTCTCTTAATCATTATTTCGGTCTTCCTGTGTACGTCACAATTCCCGCCGCAACGTTAATAGGGGCCGCCCTTTCTACCATCATTCTTCTCCCGGTCATCAGGCTCAGAGGGGTTTACTTCGCCATGGTTACCCTGATTCTTCCTCTCATGTTCATGCGCCTTATCGAGGCAACGAAGATACTTGGCGGCACGGAGGGGATCACACGGCTCAGTCCCCTGCCGAACGTGTGGGTGGAGATCAGCTTGATCCTCGCAGCCATGTGGGTGGCCCTCTTCGCCCTCAGGCGGTTCATTTCCTCCGATTACGGTCTCATATTCGTGAGCATACGCGATAACGACAGAGCGGTCATGGCCTCCGGCATCAACATATACGCATTCAAGGCGCAAGCCCTCTTCATAGGGAGCGCCATCTGCGCCTTCGCCGGGGCTTTCATGGCCCACGCCTACCAGTTTACCGGGATGCCGGTCTTCGCAATGGACTATTCGATTCTTCCCTTGGCGGCATCGGCCATCGGCGGCATAGGAACACTTGCAGGACCGATCCTTGGCGCTTTCATACTCGTGCCTCTGTCCGAGTTCCTCCGCGAGTTCGGCCCCCTGCGAATAGTCTTCTACGGTCTGATTCTGGTGGTCTGCGTCGTTGCGCTGCCGGAAGGTATATTTCACTACCTTTCCCGAAAGTATAGTGAGATGGAACGATGGGTAAGGTTGGAGTAAAAGGCGTAAGCATGGCTGTTCTTGAGGTAAAGGGAATAACGAAGCGTTTCGGAGGGGTGACAGCCCTCGACAGAGTGAGTGTCAACGTCGAGGAGAATACGCTCCTGGGAATAATAGGGCCGAACGGGTCAGGGAAGACGACCTTCGTCAACATTATCAGTGGCTTTGTCGGCCCCAACGAGGGAAGCGTGCTTTTTAGGGGGAAAAATCTGATAGGATTGCCGCCTTACAAGATCACGAACCTGGGGATCGGCCGCGCCTTTCAAATGGTCAAGCCCTTCTTTCATCTGCCTGCGTACAAGAATATAGTGGTTCCTCTCTTTGCCCCAAGGGTGCTGGCTTCCTCCGGTGGCGGCTACGGTGACAAAGACGCGGTTGCCCTTGACATACTGGAAGAGGTCGGCTTCGAGAGGGATTCCTCAGTGCCGTATAAGCCGGCAAGCGTTCTGCCGCACGGGTATCTGAAGAGACTCGAGCTCGCAAGGCTCATCGCCCTGAAGAGTGAGGTGCTTATCCTCGACGAGCTCTTCTCCGGCCTTTCCATTGCAGAGGTGACGAGCATCATCCCCATCATCGAAAAGCTCCTTTCAGAAGGAAAGACGATTATCATGGTGGAACACCGGCTGAAGGAGCTCTTTCGCATTGCCGACAAAGTAATCGTGTTCAACTACGGGAAAAAGATAAAAGAAGGACCCCCCAAAGAGATCCTTGAAGACGAGGAAGTGAAAAAGGCGTACCTCGGGGTGGAAGTGTAATATGGTACAAAGCCGAAATCGTCAAGTATCGAAATCCCAAACGGGGAACCTGTTTGGCGGTTCTTTAGAGCATCGGATATTCGATATTGACTCGGAATCTGACGCAGTTGGACATTGGTGATTCGTAACGGGTGAGGATATGCTGAGCGTTGACAAACTGACGGTCTATTATGAGAATGCCATCGCCGTCAACGACCTCTCGATAGAGATCAACGAAGGGGAGATCGTCGGTGTCATCGGCTCAAATAGCGCCGGCAAGACCACTCTCATGAACACCGTCTCCGGCCTTTTGCTTGATACCAAGTTGAAGGAGCAGCGCAAAGGGGGCGAACGGATAAACATATTCGGCCAGATCTCTTTCCTCGGCCGGGATATCACTTCGGTCTGGGCGGACGAGCGGGTGAAAATGGGCCTGGTGCTCTCCAGGGAACGCCATCCGGTTTTTGCCGAGAGTGACGTGGAAGAGAACCTGAAGATTGCCTCTTATCTTCTCCCCAAGAAAGAAAAGAAGGGGATGATGTCTTACGTCTATCAGGTATTTCCTGCCCTTGTCCCCTTGAGGCGGCGAAAGGCCGGCTTCTTAAGCGGCGGCGAACAGCAGATGCTCGCCATCGGCATGTCCCTCATGGCCAAGCCGAAGCTCATGCTCCTCGACGAGCCCCTTCTCGGCCTGGCACCGACCATACAAGTCAAGCTCATCGAATCCATCGTGGCAATCCGGAAGGAAGCAGGCGTCACTATTCTGATATGCGAGCAGTTTGCGCGGCCGGTGCTGCCGATCATCAACAGGGGCTACGTCCTTGAAAACGGGATGCTCACCCTCCACGGCACCGGCGAGGAGCTTTATAACAACCCTGAAATAAAAGCAGCCTATTTCGGAGTCTGATCTTTAATGAACGTGTACCAGTCTTTTGTTGAAGTGGCAAACCGCTACAAGGGAATGCCAGCCGTTATATATCTCGGCGAGGTGCTCACCTACGGCGACCTCCTCGCCGGAGTTGACTGCCTCTCGACGGGGTTGCGCTCGCTTGGTCTCAAAGAACGGGACAAGATAATAATTTATATGCCGAATACACCGCAGTGGATTATGAGCTGGCTCTCCATCCAGAAGATAGGGGCGACAGCGGTGCCCGTTGCGCCCATCTACACATCGCGGGACCTGAGGTATATAGCAACAGATTCCGGAGCACGCACGGTTATCTGCGCGGACACGAACTTCGGGTACGCAAAGGAGCTCAAGGAGGAAGGTACTCTCGATCACATCATAGTGAGCGGCATGGCCGATCTCCTGCCCCTTTACAAGCGTCTGGTCGGAAAGGCCTTTGATCGCGTGCCTGAAGGCAAGATCGAGAAAGGTCCGGGCATAGCCAGGCTCACTGACCTCATGAAGAAAAGGGAGATAACGAGCGGGGCAGTCATCGATGAGGAAGAGCCGCTTGAAATGCTCTACACGGGGGGCACTACGAAAAGCCCGAAGGGCGTGCCCATCAGCCACGCGCTCTTTCTCGATTCGGTTACAGCACAGCTCGAAATAAGCTATCCTCTCATCCCGCCTTCACAAAACGTGATCCTTCAGGGCGGGCCGCTTTTTCATATCCTTGGACAGGTCTTCGGCGTCGGCCCCTTTTGCGTGACCGGCGACTGCGTGATCATTATGCCGAAGGTTAACATCGATGCCCTTCTCTACTCCATTCAACAATACGGTGCGAAGACATTCTTTGGTGTTCCCGCGCTCTACCGGATGATTCTGGAGCATGACCGCGTCGATTTCTACGATCTCTCTTCTCTGGTCTACTGCTTCAGCGGCGGAGATGTGCTGCCCCAGGAGACGGCGCGCCGCTGGAAAGAGAAGTTCGGCAAGGACATCTATGAGGGTTACGGGGCAACCGAAACGTGCGGTGGGGTCACGATGCCGCCGGTGAAAGAAGTGCGACCGCCGGGCACCATCGGCAAGGTCCTGCGGACGAAGAAGGTGCGCATCATCGACGAGACCACACTCCAGGAGGTAAAACAAGGAGAGGCGGGGGAATTGATCGTCTCCTCGCCCTATATGGTAAGCGCTTATTGGAAGAAGGAAGAGGAGACGCAGGAGGCCTTTCTCAATATCGACGGGACTCGTTGGTACAGGACCGGGGATGTCGTAAGAAGAGACGAGAATGGGTTCTTCTATTTCGTAGACCGCACCGCTGATACTATCAAGCACAAGGGATATCGGGTCTCATCGTCCGAGATAGAGGCAGCTCTGCAGGAACATCCGGCCGTACTCGCCGCGTGCGCGGTCGGTGTACCGGATGAGAAGGTGGGCGAACGCATCAAAGCCTTCGTGGTGCTGAAGGGCGACGTGAAAGGGGTCACCGGTTACGATCTGATCCATTGGTGCAGGGAACATCTCGCGTCCTACAAGGTGCCCAATTACATAGAGTTCCGGGACATGCTGCCCAAAATCGAAAGTGGGGAAATTATTGCGACGGGAGTTGCGGCAGGAAGAACGCAAGCGCTTCGAAGAATAGTCATGCCAGGCCGCGGCTCGCGTCGTTATCCATCAAAATCCGGCCTGGCATAAAATCGCAAAGCTCTTGAGCATCACCCTACACTTGCTACCACTTCATTTAGGGACGCGTCTCGCGCTTCCCGGTTCCCGTGCGCTGCCGCACAGCGCCGCTACGAGCGCTATTTAAGGCAAACTTATTAGTCGCCGAGTTTTTTGCGGAGGGTCTCGTTTACTCTCAGGACTTCTTGCGGGTCCTTACCCTGTATCTCCCAGCTGTAAGTACCCTTTCCGTCTTTCTTCAGTTTGATCTTTACCTCTGACTTGATGGATTTCCTTACCTCGTCCATCTCCTTTTGATACGTCGCATCCTTCTGTGCATCATCGACTTTTTTTGCGGGCGTAACATCCGTCGAGCCGGTGCAGCCTACAAGGAGCATGAGAATCGCTATCGTTGCAAAAAATCGCATACTATCATACTATTATGCGCATCCAGCCTTTTCAACATATTTGTGAGGGAGGAGCTATGGACCTGCACGTGGAGCGGTATGGCGCCGGAAAGCCGGCAGTCTTCATACACGGCGCCAGTGGAAGCTCTTTGTCATGGTATTTCCAAAAGGAGTATCTGAAGCAGTTCATGGAGGTGGTCCTTGTCGATCTGCCGGGGCATGGAAAGTCTTCGGGAGATGGCTGCGAACGGCTGGAGGAGTGCAGAGATGCCGTTTATGGCGTCTTGAAGAACCTGAGGCTTGAAAAATGCTACATCGTGGGTCACTCGATGGGTGGCGCGATCGCCATGCTCTTTGCACTCACCTACCCTGAGCTTCTGGAAGGATTGGTCCTCCTGGGCACAGGGGCCAAACTGCGCGTCTTCCCCGAGATATTGCAAGGCATACTCAGAGACAAGGAAGGAACGGTTCGCAAGATAGCAGAGCTGGCTTTTTCCAGGAAAACGCCTGCATCCGTCATAGAGTCCGGCTTCAAAGAAATGATGAAGTGCAGGAAAGAGGTGATTCACAGAGACTTTTCCAGCTGCGAACAGTTTAGCGTCATGGACAGGGTCAGGCGAATCACCGTACCTACTTTGATTCTGTGCGGAGGGGACGATATTCTCACGCCGCCGAAGTACTCAGAATTCCTTCACGCGGAGATACCGGACTCGGCACTGGTGCGGATTCCTGATGCTGGTCACCTTCTCATGATCGAGAAACCGGAACCGGTAAACCGGGCGATCGAAGCGTTTGTAAAAAAAACCGCGAGCAGTGAGCGGTGAGCCGTAAGCAGTGAGCAGTCAGGAAACAGTGGAGGTAAATCCCTGATCCATAAGGGTGGTGGAGGTAAAAATGGAAGCGGCCGGAAAGCAAGAAATAGAAACCATAGAATCTGACGTGCTCTGCGTGGGCGGAGGGATTGCCGGCTTGATGGCGGCAATCAGCGCAAGAGAAGTCGGCGCAACGGTCGTCGTGGCTGAAAAAGGTAATGCACTTTATAGCGGTCGTGGCCGCGCGGGCAACGATCATTTCTGGTGCTACATACCCGAGGTTCATGGCTCGGATATGGATTCATTCCTCAAAGAATGTCTCAAGGGGCCGAAGCTCCGCATCATGCAAGCCGGGACCAGCATGAAGGTTCTGAGAACCTTTCTTGAGACTTCTTTTGAGGTCGTCAAGCTCTGGGATAGCTGGGGCATCCCGATGAAACATGACGGAAAATGGGAGTTTTCGGGCCACTCTTTCCCGGGCGACATCTTTACCCATCTGAAATACAAGGGACATGGGCAGAAGCGCGTACTGACAAACAGAGCGCTGGAAAAAGGGGCAAGGATAGTCAACAGGGTGATGATCTTTGACCTCCTTCACGATGACAGAGGCGTGTGTGGAGCCCTGGGCGTAGACACCCGTGAAAACAAAATCTTCTTATTCAAGGCAAAGAGCGTCATTCTCGGCACAGGGGTGGTGGAGCGACTCTATCCCTCGCCCGTGCCGGGCTGGATGGCAAGCACTCCCGGGTGCCTTTCACTTACAGGCGATGGTCGGGCTATGACCTACAGGGCTGGAGCCACCCTGGTGGGCCCTGAAAGTCCAAAACGCCATATGGGCCCCCGCTATTTTGCGCGCTACGGGCAAGCCACCTGGGTCGGCGTCTTAAGGGACCCGCACGGAAAACCGATTGGACCTTACGTGACAAAGCCTGACAGAAGGTACGGCGACATGACGATGGAGGCGAGGAGCACCATCCTCGAGGATTACCTCAAATCAGGCAGAGGGCCGGTCTACATGGACTGCCGTGGTATATCCGAGGAGGATTACGCGTATATGATGGAAGCCTTTGTCCATGAAGGGCTTACGGCAATGATAAACTACCTGAAAGACGAAAAGGTCGACCTGCGTAAGCATCCTGTTGAATTCGGCACGTATCACATCTATCCTGAGGCGAAGATATGGATTAACGAGAAGGCTGAGACATCGGTTAAAGGTCTCTACGCCGCCGGTGACGAGTCGATCGTGAGTATAGGGCCTGCAGCCACCTACGGCTGGATTGCCGGTCATAGCGCTGCGACATTCGCACGAGGCGCCGGCCTTCCCGACAGGATCTCAGGGGCGTACATCGAGGAAAAAGGCAGCATGATCCAGGAGATGCTCACCCGTGAGCAAGGACCGGACTGGAAGGAAACAAACATTGCGCTGCAGCAGATCATGCAGGATTACGTCGGGCTCGTCCGAACCGAGACACTGATGTCTGCCGGCCTGAGCTACGTGAGGCGGCTGAAAGAGAAGGCAACATCATCGATGGTTGCCCGAAACCGTTGGGAACTTACCCGGGCCCTCGAGACGCTGAACCTGCTTGACCTGGGAGAACTCGTCTTTCTGGCAGCGAGGGAGCGGAAAGAAACGAGGGCGCTCCACAACAGGCCTGACTACCCCCTGACCGACCCGGTGCTTGACGGTAAGGCAATCTTTGTTAAGCAGGTAGATGGCAAACCGCTGATGGAATGGAAAAAAGTGGAGTGAAACCAAGGAGAGCAAAATGCCACCAGTAATAGATAACAACAAGTGCATTCAGTGCGGGACATGCATGGAGGTTTGCGCGGAGGATGTCTACTTCGGCTCGGAAGCAGCGAAGCTGCCCGTGGTCACGTATCCCGAATTCTGTTTTCATTGCAACTGCTGCGTAGAGGAATGCCCCGTCGACGCCATCACTTTGCGGATCCCGCTGCCCGAGATGCTGCTGTATAAGAAAGAAGAGGAGAGCGTGTAGTGACCTGTG
Source organism: uncultured delta proteobacterium (assembly GCA_963835605.1). Taxonomy (GTDB): domain Bacteria; phylum Desulfobacterota; class Syntrophorhabdia; order Syntrophorhabdales; family WCHB1-27; genus JADGQN01. Next base: position 177,418 of record CAWIHO010000027.1, read on the forward strand.
TTATGTGTTAAGTTACGAGTTAGAGGCGCCTTCTGCGCCCGTTACAAGTTACAAAACAAGGATGTTACAAGCCGGAATGTTAGGGTTCAGAGCAAAGATCGTTACAGGCAATACGTTGCACGATAGAACATACCGGTGTTCCACGACTACTTCGCGCTTAGCGCGATGCGAACAGGCTTCTTCCTGTAGCAGCCGTTTGCTTTTCACCTGTACCTCTGTACCTCTGCAACAGTTCTCGCGCGTAACCTGCTACCACGTAACACGTAACTGCGTAAGAGTTCTTCCGCGCTCACGGTAGCCGACGCGCAGCTCTTCGATTACGCCCAGCATCTCTCCGATAGATCGTGCCTGCAAGGCTTTGGTACGCAACGGTCTCACCTTAGCAAAACCGCGGCTATACCAGATAAAGAACTTGCGGAAGGTCAGAACCCCTAACGTTTCCCCAAGAAGAGCAATTGACAGACTAAGATGGTCTTTCATCGTAGAGATGACTTCATCCTTGGTTGGCCTGGCCGGCGCGGTTCCATGACGCAGTAGTTCTGTCATCTCTCTGAAGATCCAGGGGTTGCCCATAGAGCCCCGGGCCACTGCCACTCCGTCACAACCTGTCTCGCCAAACATTTTCATGGCAAACTCACCTGAGAATACGTCGCCGCTGCCTATGACCGGGATTGCTACTGCTTCTTTCACTTTTCTGATAACCCCATAATCGACAGCCCCATCATAGCCCTGAACCCTCGTCCGTCCATGAACGCAAACTGCAGCCACGCCGGCATCCTCAGCCATCCTTGCTATTTCCGTGGCATTGATGGAAGCAGCATCCCAACCGGCCCGGATTTTCAAAGTGACCGGCTTTCCGGACCTCTGAACCAGAAGGCTGATGAGCTGCCGCAAGCGTTGAGGCTCTTTGAGAAGGCCTGCCCCTTCCCCCCTGCGGACTATCTTCGACACGGGACAGGCCGCATTAAAATCAATCACATCAAAACGGTGCTGCTCAAGCACTTCCAGGGCTGCGAGGATGCTCTCCTGGTCTCCGGCAACCAGCTGAACCCCCAGCGGCCGGTCCGCATCCACGCTTGCCAGCATGTCCCGGCACCTTTTGTTGCCATATTTCAACGCACGGGCGCTAATCATTTCAGTAAAGGCAAGGGTAACGCCAAACGAGCGGCTGATGAGCCTGTATGCTAGATCACTCACCCCCGCCATGGGTGCAAGAATAAATGGGGAAGACAAACGAAGGCTGCCTATAGAGAGATCGCGAGGCATCGGTGAAGTATAGCATAAACCCATGTTACGGGTTACGAGCAACAACCTGTTACGAGTTCCGAGTTGCGAGCAGAGACACGTTACACGTTACGAACAAGACCGGTTACAGGTTGCAACAAGGGCTCTGTTAAACCGCGCCGGAGGCGTGCTAACCCGTAACCCGTAACGCGTAACATCTTCATACACCTTGACCCAGTGCTCTCGTGCTATACTATCTTCCAGGATCTATTTATGTTCGCGTGAATCCCGAGAAAGAAAAGGCGCTTCAAGAAAAGATGGCGGAGTTTGGGATCCGGGAAGAGGACCTCATCGAACGGTTCATCCGTTCACGTGGGCACGGCGGCCAGAATGTCAACAAGGTGTCCACCTGCGTTTACCTAAAACACGTGCCAACAGGGATTGAGGTCAAATGCCAGCAGGAGCGTTCCCAGGCCTTAAACCGGTTTCTCGCTCGGCGCATCCTGGCTGAGAAGATTGAGAACATGATCCTCGGCAAAGAGAGCGAGAAACAACAGCGTATCCAGAAGATCAAGCGCCAGAAGAGACGCCGCTCCCGCCGGGCGAAGGAGAAGGTGCTGGAACTAAAACATGCGCAATCGCTGAAGAAGCGATCTCGCGCCACCAAACCGGACCTGTCGGAATATTAAGCTGAAAACTGAAGCTATCTCAAAATGCGCAGCACAAGGTTCTGCAGCTCCGATCAAGTCCAGCCGCTAAAACAGCACTCCCAGAGACACGGTTATCATTACGGTCCAGTCCCCCATACTAGAGGGAGACGTGATGGTCGTGATTTTCCACCTTGAGCATGCCAAGACTCCAGTAAGGGATAAGCTTGAGTGCATTTGTACAGTAAAAAATATGACCGAGGTACCAAGAAAGTTCGGGGGCCTACGCCGATGCACATGGCGTCCGCTATTTTTTCAGATATTTGCTCGCTACAGGTAAGACTAAAGGCTTGCCGGAGAGCGGGTTCTCGCGGACCACAACAACTGTGCCGTAAGCCTCTTCTATGTCTTGATAGGTGAGGGTAGCCTCAGGAGTTCCATCCGCGAAGATCTTTCCCTGCGAGAGAAGGAGGATCCTCGAGCAGAACTCTGACGCAAGGTTCAGGTCATGAAGGATCATGAGGATGGTCAAACCCTTCTCATTAAGAGCGGCCAGAAGTTCCAGAGTTTGCATCTGATGCCTGATATCGAGGTGACTGACCGGCTCATCCAGAAGGAGCACCTTTGGATCCTGGGCTATGCACTGGGCAAGGTAAACCTTCTGCCGTTCGCCTTCCGAAAGCGTGTTCACTATTCGGCCTCTCAGTTGGCCTATTCCCATGCGTTCCATCACATCGCGGACGACCTCGGCCTCCCCGCGACCGTATCCGAGCCGTTTGTCAAAATGAGGGTACCTTCCCATGAGAACGAACTCCTCGGCCGTGTATGGGAAAATGGTCTCTATCGCTTGCGGCAACGTGGCCACAAGCTGTGCGAGCATCCTCTTCTCATACGTCCGCAAATCTTTACCGAAAAGCTCTATGGCGCCGCTCACGGGAATCAGATACCCCGAAAGAAGGCGCAAAAGGGTTGTTTTGCCCGCCCCGTTCGGACCGATAATACCGACCATCTCACCTGTTTGCACGTCCACATTTACATCGTGCAAGATCTCCGCGGAACCGTAACCAAAGGAGAGATTTCTGGCCGAAAAGATAAGCTCCGTCATGGACGTCTCAAAAGAAGGACGAGAAGTATAAGCCCGCCCGTAATGCCTGTGACCACGCCCACAGGCAGCTCCACAGGATAAAGAAGGTACCGGCAAAGAACATCTGAAACGATCAAGAAAAAGGCGCCACCCAGGAAGGAAGAGACGAGGAGAAAGGAATGGCTGGCGCCGGCGATATTACGTAATACGTGGGGCACAACGAGCCCCACAAACCCAATAATGCCTGCCGCGGACACACAGAGCCCGGTAAGGAGAGATGTTATAAGAAAGAGGAACTTGTATGCCCGCGGTGGGTTAAGTCCCAGGTAATGCGCCTTTTCGCTCCCCAGTGAAAGAAGATCGAGCTCCTTGCCGAAAAAACAGAGTATGAGGGCCGGGAGGACAAACATCGGAATGTAGAAAGGAACGATGGACACGTCGAGGGTAAGGAGGTCCCCCATGATCCACATCAGGGTCATCTGCATTTTGTCCGGATCCATGATGGAAAAAACGAAAAAGACGAGGGAGGAGAATACCAGGTTGGTGACGATCCCGAAAAGTACCATGTTCGTCGGGTTAAAGAATCTCCTTTTAGATAACGCGTAGACAATCAGGACTGAAGCCGTGGCCCCGGCGAACCCCATGAGCGGGCTCGCATAGATGCCGAGATACGCCTGCATGCCCAGAAGTGCTGACAGCGTTATTCCCAGGGACGCTCCCCCCGATATGCCGAGGGTGTATGGATCAGCCAGCGGATTCTGGAGGATCGACTGAAGCACGACCCCGCACATCCCGAGCGAGCCTCCAACCAGAAACGCGATGATCGTTCTGGGGAGACGTATCTTTTTCAGGATGAGGCCAAAACCATCCGATTCAAAAAACCCTCTCCACACCTCAGTAAGGCTCTTGCCGTAAGACAAGGAGAGGATCGCGCTCAGTATGACAAGACAGATGAGGATGCCCAGAAGGGCGGCCTTCCTATTTCTCACGGGCGGCCTCAAGGTCCCGCACTGCTTTCAAGAACGTAACCGGGTTTGGGCTCCCGGTAATATACGAATCCATCACAACAAACCTCGCATCACGCAGGTATTTCTGCCATCGCTTCATCTCAGCCTCAACGCTGTAGCCCATGTCCATAAGCACAATCACATCCGGAGCCTTGAGAATTACCTCTTCCCTGTTTATCCGGGGGTAAGGAAGCTCCGAGTCTATGATGTTCGTTCCGCCCGCGAGCCGTATGATATCACTCGCAAAACTGGCGGTGGAGGCCACCATCAGTGGCTCGGCATCAACCTGCCAGAGCACTTTGTAGGGAGTACCCTGCTCCTCTTTGGAGAGAGCTCCTCTCACCGTAGCCACAATTTCTTTTCCCCGATCGAAGGCGCCGACAAGAACGGAGAGTCGCAGGAAGTTTTGGAGCAGTCCATCAAGATGGTGCGGTCTATCGAAATAGACCACCTGCAGCCCAAGCCGTCTCAAACGCTCCATGATCCACGGCGGATTCCCTTCCCGAGAGCCCAGTACCAGGTCAGGTCGTAACGAAACAAGTTTCTCTATGTCGGGGCGTAACGGCGAACCTATCTTCTCCTTGAGAACAGCCTCTTTGGGTCTCTTGCAGTACGTCGTTACAGCTCGAAGCTGCTTGTCCGCTTTTAAGAGGTAGAGAGACTCCGTGATTTGCGGTGACAGGGAAACGATCCGCTCGTAGGCGCCCGACACACCCTCAAACCCCAGGGTCACCGAGAGAAATGCGAGAAGCACCAGAACACGCTTCTGGCGTCTTAAACCTGCTGATCGATACCAAGTTGCATTCAAGCGGACGACCCAGCCTTCGGCCGAGTACCCCGGGCGGCAGCGGTCTGATTTTGCCGGGTACCCGGGCGGCACCAACTACACGTCCGCGGGTGGCAGGAGGAGAGCGACGCAGACACCCACCCGCGGGTACCCGGAAGGTATACACATGAAGGCGACTTGGTATAAGCCATTGACATACATAAGGGATTATATTATAACAAATGCGGTGCGGGAATAACTCAGCGGTAGAGTGCAACCTTGCCAAGGTTGAAGTCGCGGGTTCAAATCCCGTTTCCCGCTCCAATACGAAATACAGCGGGTTAAAGCGTTTCCCGCTCCAATACTTAAAAGCAGCGGGTGAAAACCTGCCCGCTCCATATGGCGGCATAGCCAAGTGGTAAGGCAGCGGTCTGCAAAACCGTTATTCTCCGGTTCAAATCCGGATGCCGCCTTTACTCAATCACAAAATCCCAAGCAGTATCGTTAATCCAGAGGCTGTAATAGCCTCTTCCGAAGAGACCCTTCGGCTTGACTGCGTGCAGAACATCGCTCTTCCTCACTACCTCGAGCTGGATATCTTTTCCAAAAAGAAAGCGTGACTTATGCAGAGCTGTCTCGCTGACGAAAAGCATCGGATTAAGTGTGAGGTATTTTATCTCGTATTTCCCATATATAACGAACTGCTGCACGTCGGCGAGAGAAAATCGCTGAGGATTGTTACTTTCTATATAGAGCACCCCCTTCTCGTCGAAGACTATGTTTGGCAGTAACCTCTTGAGCGTTTTCGGCGTTTTGACATACACACCATACTCCTTTGGTGTTGCCACATCCTCCTTGGCGCGCAAGGCGACGGTATATAGCGCTACCACCAGTATTGCTAGAGCTAGCACGGCCACGATTCTATTCATTCCTCATCTCCTTGTATCCTTCTGATCTCACCCGTGTCGGTCCGCTTACCTGAGAACCGCAACCTGGACCTTGCGCTCTCTCGGCCCATCAAATTCCATAAGAAAGATGCCCTGCCACGTGCCCAAGGCCAGTCTTCCGCCCGAAAACGGCACAAGCAGGGAGTGTCCGATCAAAGAAGACTTGATGTGAGCGTCGGCGTTGCCCTCCGCGTGCTTATATGCCTGGCTTCGCGGCACAAGCCTGTTCAAGGCATCCAGGATGTCACTCATCACTGCGGGGTCTGCATCTTCGTTGATCAGAAGACCACACGTCGTATGGGGAGTGAAGAGATAAATGAGTGCTCCCTCCTTGTTTTTCACTGCCTGAGCCACCTCACCCGTTATACTCCTCGCCTCAACCCTGCTTGCGGTCCTCACCTTGATCTCCAGCATGCGCTAATTCTACTGCACCGGCACCGAGTATATCAATAGAATTAGTGTTCAACAAGCTCTTCATGGAACCCTGCTCTTTGAGCCTTGCTCCTTCGCATCTTACTTAAACCCTTGCAAAACAACCTCAGCCACTTATATAATATAGCACGTGAAATTTGAAGATGGGTTAAAGAGGCTTGAAGAGATTGTAAGCACCCTCGACGAAGGTCAGGTGTCTCTGGACGCCGCTCTGGATCTTTTCAAAGAAGGCCTTCTTCTCACCAAAGACCTCTCCAAGAGACTGGACGAGATTGAAAAAAAGGTGGAGATCCTCATAAAAAAAGAGGACGGTTCTGTCGAGAAAAAACCCTTTTTACAGGAAGAGACGTAGTGGATTTTCGAACCTTTCTCAACGAAAAACGACTCGTGGTCGAGGATTTCCTGCATTCAATCTTTGCGACTTTTACCACGGCTCCTGATGTTCTGAAAAATGCTATGGAGCACAGCCTGTTCTCCGAGGGGAAAAGGATCAGGCCCATCCTGGCGCTTGCCGTGTGTGACGCGAAAAATGGCAAGACAGCGACCGTGCTTCCCTTTGCCTGTGCTATAGAAATGATTCACACGTATTCTCTTATCCATGATGACCTCCCGTGTATAGACAATGATGACCTGCGCCGGGGAAGACCTACGTGTCACAAGGTGTTTGGCGAAGCGGTCGCCCTGCTCGCTGGAGACGCTCTGCTGACCGAAGCCTTCAGGGTGATGACGGACCCACGCTTCAGTATCAATATACCGCCGGCCATTGCCAGGGAGATGCTTTACGAAATAGCCCGGGCAGCCGGCGCAGAGGGGATGATTGCGGGACAGGTCGTGGATGTGCTCTACGACGGGAAGGAAGGAACAAAAAGTATCCTTGACTATATACACCGCAACAAGACCGCTGCACTCATTCGAGCGGCAGTGCGGGTTGGGGCCCTGGCAGGCGAGGCTACAATCGAGGAAATGCGGCAGTTCACGAGGTATGGAGAATCGCTCGGTCTTGCATTTCAGGTCGGAGACGACTTGCTCGATGCTGAAGGTGATGAAAAGATAGTAGGCAAGAGGCTTAGAAAAGACGTTACCAAGCAGACCTACATAAAACATTACGGTGTCGTGCAATCAAGAGCGCGATTAAACGAGTTGGTCAATGAGGCGGTGGAGGCGGTGGCCTTTCTTGGTCCCGCCGGCGAGGTGCTTACCGAACTGGCCGAGTTTGTCGGCAAGAGGTCCTCCTGATGCTCCTCGATACGATCAAGACTCCGGAAGATATACGGCAACTGACCATTCCGGAGTTACAAACGCTTGCGGATGAGATACGCCAGGTTATCATTGAAACCGTCTCGAAGACGGGCGGCCATCTCTCGTCAAACCTTGGCGTGGTCGAGCTGACGCTGGCACTCCACCACGTCTTTGACACGCCCGACGGCACAAATTGTGTGGGATGTGGGTCACCAGTGTTATCCTCACAAAATCCTCACCGAGCGTAAGGACCGCCTCTGGACAATCAGACAGAATGGGGGGCTGAGCGGTTTTCCCTGCAGGAAAGAAAGCTGCTACGATACCTTCGATACGGGTCATGCAAGCAATTCAATCTCCGTGGCCGTGGGGCTCGCTGAGGCAGAGAAAAAGCTGGGCCAGAGCCAGAGCGTGATTGCAGTCATCGGAGATGGATCACTCACCGGCGGTATGGCCTTTGAGGCGCTCAATCACGCAGGCCATCTCAAGACCGATGTCATCGTGATTCTCAATGACAACGAAATGTCCATATCCAAGAACGTTGGGGCACTTTCTGCCCATCTCAACCGCATCATGACCGGGGATTTTGTCAGCAGGTTGAGGGAAGAGATCAAGAACAGGCTCAAACAGTGGCCGGGGATAGGGGACAAGGTTTACAAAGCCGCCCGCCAACTGGAAGAAGTAGTCAAAGGGCTCGTGACGCCGGGCATACTTTTCGAAGAGCTCGGTTTCACCTATATCGGCCCTGTTGACGGGCATAACCTGACCCACCTCATAGAAACACTGAGGAACGTGAAGCGACTGAAAGGACCGCGCATAGTTCACATCATCACCAAGAAGGGGAAGGGCTACGCGCCCGCGGAAGCCGATCCGGCCCGATTTCACGGAGTCTCAAAATTTGACATCGCAACAGGCGCTTCCGTGAAGAATGGCCAGCCAACCTTCACAGACGCCTTTGGTGACGCGATGATTCAACTGGCCGGGTTGGACAATAAAGTGGTGGCGGTGACAGCCGCCATGTGCCTTGGAACGGGTCTGGAGAAGTTCTCTCAGCTCTTTCCTGACCGATTTTACGACATCGGGATCGCGGAACAGCACGGTGTAACATTTGCTGCCGGTTTAGCCTGCCAGGGCCTCAAGCCGTTTGTCGCCATATACTCAACCTTCCTGCAGAGGGCGTACGATCAGGTTATTGAAGATGTATGCCTGCAGGGACTCCCTGTCGTGTTCGCACTCGACCGGAGCGGCCTCGTTGGCCAGGACGGTCCTACCCACAATGGAAGCTTTGACATCTCTTATCTCAGGCATATCCCGAACATGGTTGTGATGAGCCCGAAGGATGAAAACGAGCTGAAACAGATGCTCTATTCGGCATATTGCTACGGAAAACCGGCGGCCATCCGCTACCCTCGCGGAGAGGCCATTGGCGTGCCTATCGAACCCGCCTTCAATGAGATCCCGATCGGCACCTGGGAAGTCCTGAAAGAAGGCACGGATATTACGCTCATGTCGTGCGGCCCTCTGGTCTATACCTCACTCGATGCCGCCATGGACCTGGAAAAAGAAGGCATCAGCTGCGCAGTGGTCAATGCGAGATTCGTCAAGCCCATGGATCGGGAAGTCATAATCAACCTGGCCACGCACACAAGGAGGGTCTTGACCATTGAGGAGAATACCATCATCGGTGGTTTCGGAAGCGGGGTAATGGAAGTCCTGTCAGAGGAAGGTATACGCGTTCCGGTGAAAAGAGTGGGGCTCCCTGATAGGTTCCTTGCTCACGGCACGCAAAAGATGCTGCGGGAACTCGTCGGTCTGGATCAAGAAGGCATAAAGAAGACAGTCAAGCTTTGGCTAAGCAGAGAATAGACACGCTCCTCGCGCAAAAGGCACTCGTCGATTCGAGAGAAAAAGCCAAGATCCTGGTAATGGCCGGCGCCGTCTATGTTGAAGGACAGAGGGTAGCCAGACCTGACCAGCACGTCGACGTGAACGCGCACATAGAAGTTAGGCCAGGGAGCCTGCCTTACGTCAGTTTTGGCGGGACAAAACTTAAACATGCGTTCGAAGCCTTCGGCTTGAGCGCAAAAGGGAAAAGGGCTCTTGACGTTGGCTCATCGACGGGCGGTTTTGTAGACTATATGCTCCAGGAGGGAGCAGCGCGTATCTATGCAGTTGATGTAGGCATCCATCAGCTCCATGAGAAAGTGAGGGGCGATCCGCGCGTTGTTCTGCTGGAAGGGGTCAATGCCAGATACCTGACGCCCGGGCAGGTGGGCGAAGATGTGGACATTGCCACGGTGGACGTCTCTTTCATCTCTTTAAAAAAAATATTACCTGCCCTGGTTTCCATACTGCGTCAGGGAGCCGTACTGGTGACCCTGGTAAAACCCCAGTTTGAGGTGGGTAGATACCAGGTTGGTAAAGGTGGCATTGTCAAAGATCAGGAAAGGGTTCGCGCCGTCATCGAGGATATAAAGAGTTTTGGAGAGAGCCTGGGGCTGCGACCGGTGAGCGTTATTGAGGCACCCAGGGAAAAAGAGAGAAAAAACCGCGAATATTTTATCCAGTGGGAACTATAAAAAGACCGCCCTCAGTTGCTCTATTTCGCGAGCCTCATATTCAACGATGGGGGCCCGATGGCTGCTGTTGAAAAGGAGCTTGGCGACTTCCTGGGTCCTGTCCAGGACAGGTCTGGCACAAAACCTTTTTTTCATTCAGACTACTACGAGAGAGAAATGGGCAAGAACCTCAGCCGTTATTTTCTCCTGTTTGAACCATTGGCTTCCCGCGAGCAGCTTCCTGAGGTAAAATTACGGACGAATGAGGTTGAGGCATGCCATGCCCGGCAGGGTAATCGAACGGTGAATATTGATCCGGGATACATCGCCCTTGAGCAGGTCGTGCTTGCCACGACAAAGGGATATGCACACAGGCTATATCTGGGTAATGGCATTTTCGGAGACCTGACCCTTATCTTTGAGAACGGTGGTTACCATGGCCTGCCGTGGACATACCCCGACTACCGGAGTGATGAGATTATTGCGCTCTGCAACGGGTGGAGACAACGTTATAAGGAGCTGCTACGATGGCAAAAAGCATGACCGGGTTTTCAAAAGCGGAAACGGAAGCACCGAACGGCAAATGCTCCGGGGAGGCGCGCTCACTCAATAGCCGCTACCTTGAAGTCTCGCTTAAACTGCCTAAGAGTGCATCACCGTACGAACAGCGCCTGCGCGAACTTGCAAAAAAACAGGTTAAGCGAGGTAGACTTGACGTTACGGTAAAATGGGAAAGGACGGAAGAGAGCCTTACCTTGCCCACGCTGAACGAGGAAGCGATCAGGTGGTACATTGACGTGGCCCGCCACCTGAAAGAGACATACGGCCTGCAGGGAGATCTGACCCTCGATAATATCCTCAACGCAAAAGATATCATCGTTTACGAGGAGAATAGCGTGCCTGAGAGCGCGTTATATGGCTGTTTTGATCTGCTATTGACAAAGTTGAACGAGGAGCGCGAGCGTGAGGGGGACCTGATAAAGCAAGATCTCTTCGCTCATCTTGAGAAGCTCGTGGCTACCCTTTCAGAGGTTGAGCAGCGATGGCCTTCAGTGATAAAGAAACATGAAGAGACACTGCGGGAAAAGGTAACCAAGGTTACCCAGGCATCATCAATAGACGAGTCGCGCCTGCTCCAGGAGATCGCCATTTACATGGAGAGGGTTGACATAGCGGAAGAGATTTCGCGACTCAAAGGCCATCTTGCCCATTTTCGGCAGACGCTCGATGGCGCTGACGAGATGGGCCGCAAGCTGGATTTCACTATACAGGAGATGGTCCGCGAAACGAATACGATAGGCAGCAAGTCAAACGACCTGTATATAAGCGAACGGGTGATCCAGATAAAAGTAGAGATAGAAAAGATGCGCGAGCAGGTGCAGAATGTGGAATGACCCAGGTTACGAGTTAAGAAGACCGTTACGCGTTACAGGTTACAGGTTACAAGCCAGGACCTTCTCTGTTGGGTTTTTCGTTATGCTTTTTAGCATGTAACCTGAAACAGTCTTTTGTCTGTAACTTGCAACGGGGTCTTTGATATGTCCGCGCGTAAAGGTCATTTGATTGTCGTGTCGGGTCCTTCCGGGGCGGGAAAAACCACCCTGATCGAACGTGTTCTTAAAGAGGACAGGAACATTCTCTTTTCGGTATCCTACACTACTCGCGAAAAAAGGCAAAACGAGGTGCACGGCAAAGATTACTACTTTACCGATAAGGCAACCTTTCAAAGAATGATTGAGAACAACGGCTTTCTGGAATGGGAGCCCGTTCACGGGTATCTCTATGGAACACCAATCAAAGAAATATCCCAACGGATCAAAGAGGGGCACGACGTCATCCTTGATATCGACGTAAAAGGCGCCCTGAAGGTAAAAGAGAAGTGCCCGGCAGCGTGCCTCATATTCCTGGAACCGCCCTCGGTTGACGAGCTAAAAAGACGCCTTTCTCTGAGAGGTGAAAAAGAGATCGAAAAAAGGATGGAACGGGTTCGGGAGGAAATGGCAACAAAGCCGCTCTTTACCTACGCAGTGAAAAATGATAATATAGATACAGCATATCAGCAGTTCCAATCGATCATACGGTCCGTAGGGGGGCAAGAGAATGGCAAGGATAACTGTTGAAGACTGTATGCAGCATGTGGAAAACCGGTTTGAGCTCGTTCATCTCGCAGCCAAAAGGACCAAACAATTGGTTAAAGGGGCACGGCCTCTTGTCAAATCAACAAATAAGGAAGTAGTGACTGCTCTAAGAGAAATCGCCGCGGGCGAGATCTACTTTGAGAAAAAGCAGACCCTGGAAGAAAAAGAAATCCCGTACCAGCTTTCCAACTTCTCACTGTAAGAAGACGGTTGCCGGTTGCAGGTTTCGCAACCTACCTTTCGTTGCCCGCCGTTGAGAAAAACCGCCGTCTCGTTCCGTGACGCGATTTTGCGTCACCGCGCCGAAGCGTTCCGGGTCAGGCTCCGTTTCCAGAAGCTTTCTGCGGAGGATAAAGAAGCCTTCTTTGAATTCCTGAGATCCTTGTAGATTAGAGAAGCGCGGGGCCGGACTGAACAATCGGTTCCGTGCCGAAAGGTGCGAGCTCCGGGACCCAGCACCATGATTTGCTAATCATCGGTCTCTATGGTCTGGGCGGGCTGAAGATTGAAGCTCGCAACCACCTTGCTCCCCTTTGCCACGTCGGTGAAAGACTTGCTGCCGTCAAGGATGTCAATAACATCCTGTTCGCTAAGGTAGACGATCGCGTACTCGATACACCCACCGTACTTGTCGCACTGGGTATAATCCCGTCGCGGCCAGTAAATGCCGAATGCCAACCCTTCAATATCCTGGAATTGCAGGTCGCTTTTTTTCAAGTACCGGATGTACTTCGGAAACTCTTTCTGCATGATCCGCGTTAACCGCTGCTGCCAGTTGTCAGGCTCTGAAGCCGCCCTATCGAACACGATCTCCGCGGGCCGGATCTTTATCGAGACATAGTGATCCTGTATCTTTCCGCTGAGGTCCTTCAACCCGATGACGGCTATGCCGTCATAGTAGAAGTCGACGCCTGCATTCTTGTACCTGAAATAGATATTCCGCAGGGCTCCCTCGTTCATCTTGTACACACGCGCAAGGTCGGGGTCCTCATAGTTCGTCTTGAAGACCTCACTCTCATTTTTCGCAACCTGAATCGGGCCCGTACAGGATAGCAATACCAGGCCTACAAGAATACCAATGAGTTTTTTCATGACTGATCCTCCAAGGCCTGGCGCAACGCGCCGCTGAAATCTGCGCTTATCCAGCGCCTCAACTCTGAAGAAGGCCGGCAAGAAATCTTCCAACCTTGATAAACCTATGTATAAGCATTTCTGTGCGGATCGTCAACACTCTTGACCGATTTTGGTGCGCGTTGCCCGGAACTTATCGCAAAAGAGTGCTGTTAGTCGCTCCTGTCAGTCCCTTCGTCACGTCGCATGCCGGCAGCGCACAAGGTTTACCGCCGTCCGACTCATCACCACCTCGCGATTTTGGTTCAACACCTCGACCAATGATCGGACAATGCCCCGATCCGGTTTGGATCGCGAGCGCCTGGCCTCCAGAATAGTGACTCGAATTGAAAGCTCATCCCCGGGACGCACCGGCTTGAGCCAGCGCATTTCATCGACACCGAGAGAACCGAGGCTCGCCACACGCGAAAGGTAGTGGTCGACAATGAGGCGCATCGTCACTGCGCCGGTGTGCCATCCGCTTGCGATGAGGCCGCCAAATACGCTCTTCCGGGCAGCGTCCGGATTGATGTGGAAGGTCTGCGGGTCATAGCGCGTGGCAAAATCGATCATCTCCTTTTCTTCCATTACCATCGACCCGAACTCGTATACTGAGCCAGGCACATAATCCTCAAAGTACCGGTCGTCAGCCGGCGGATTAAGATATTAGAGTTCAGTCATACAGTTCGGTCCCGTGCCCATGACGCGCTTGCGCCCGTACACCCTGCATTATCTCTTGTTGTATATCTCCCCCACCTTATTCCACGCCGGCCTGGATCGCTCTATCAGGTCCATCTCCCCACAATAGGCGCACCTGAAGTATCCGCCCCTGCCGAAGCCGATACCCGGTACCGCCAGGATGTGATTCTTCTGTAACTCCCTGATGAATGCCACGTCATCAGGGATCGGTGATTTGGGGAAGATGTAAAAAGCCCCTTGAGGCTTGTTCACTTCAAATCCTGACTCCACGAGAATGTCGTAAATGGTGTCCCTCTTGCGCTGGTAGCTCGCTATATCAACACTGTTCCTCTGATATCTGCCTACGAGCCTCTGCATCAGGGCAGGGGCATTGATGAAGCCGAGAATCCTGTTTGCAAAGATCATCGCACCGATAAGCGGCCTTTCATTCTCGATTTTGGGGGAGACTGCTATATAACCGATACGCTCTCCGGGCAACGCGAGGTCCTTGGAGTGGGACGTCACCACGATGGTATCATCGTAAAGGTTAAAGCAATCCGGAAAAGGCGTGTTGTCATACAGAAGCTTTCGATATGCCTCATCCGAAACGAGATATATCCTCTGTCCCTTGTTTCGCCTCTCATCAAGCAGATAACAGAGCTCCTTCAGTTCCGCCTCGTTATAGACCACACCGGTTGGGTTGTGCGGAGAGTTGAGCAGCACTGCCCTGGTTTTCTTGGTGATGGCTCTGTTGATGTTCTCGATATCAAGGTGGAAGTCGGACTTGGTCTCCGCGAGTTTGATTACCCCACCGTGATTTCCTATATAAAACATAAACTCCACAAAGAAGGGGTTAGGCACGATGACCTCGTCTCCGGGATCGAGAATCGATTTAAAAACGACGTTGAGGGCGCCGGCTGCTCCGACCGTCATGATGATATGGTCTCGCGTGAAGGGCAGGCCCGTGTTTTCAGTGCAGAATTGGGCTATCTCCTCGCGCACTTCGTCGTAGCCGCTGTTCGGCATGTACCGGTGCATACCCGTCGTATCCGCGCAAACCATGCGGCATAGCTCCTCTTTCAGTGCCTGCGGCGGCTCGACTATCGGGTTACCCAGGGCAAAATCGAATATATTTTCCACCCCGTGTATTTTCTTCAGTTTCTCGCCCTCCTCGAACATAGCCCGTATCCACGAGGAGTTCTCCATCAACTTTGTAATCGATTTTGAAATGGTCATACTCACCTCTTCTTGGTATAGCGTTTTCCCGCCCTCAAAAATCCGGGTCTCGCCTTATATATCGTGTCCAGGGGGACACAATAGGCAATCCTGATATAACCGCTCCTGCCAAACCCGCGGCCGGGCACGACGAGGATTCTCTCTTCCTGCTGCATGATCGTGACAAACTCCAGTTCGTCTTTTATCGGTGATTTTGGAAACATGTAGAAGGCGCCGGTTGGCTTGACGCACTGGAAACCGGCCTCCATTAACGTTTCATAAAGCACATCCCGTTTCTTCTCATATTCGGCGATACTGACGGAAGTGTTCTGGAAACCGGCAACAAGGCGCTGGAACAAGGCCGGGGCGTTGACAAAACCAAGCACCCTGTTGGCGATCACAAGACCGGAGACGAGAAGTTCCACGTCTTTGATTTGTGGCGATATGGCAACATAGCCGATGCGTTCCCCGGGCAGCGCGAGATCCTTCGAATGTGAGGTCACCGAAATCACCAAGTCGTAGATATGGAAGAGCTCAGGCAGCGTACCGTCTGAATAAACCAGTTTCCTGTATGCATCATCGGAAAGGATAAAGATCTCTCTTCCCCTTTTCCTCTCTTTGTGAAAGAGGCTCGCCAGTTCCTTGAGGCTCTGCTCGTTGTAGACGGCGCCAGTGGGATTGTTAGGGCTGTTGATCAGGATCGCTTTAGTCTTGTCACTCAAGGCAGCCTCTATCTTCTCTATATCGAGCTGGAAGTCGGGCTTCGTCTCCACGAACTTAGCAACGCCGCCAAAATTCTCTACGTAGTTCTTAAATTCCCAGAAAAATGGGCTGGGAATGATCACCTCGTCACCGCGGTTAAGCATGCTCTTCAAAACGATGTTCAAACCGCCTGCGCAGCCAACGGTCATAAACACGTGATGTGATGTGAAGGGTAGCCCTGTCCTCCCCCGCAGATAGTCCGCTATTTGAGCCCTCACGTCCTCGTAACCGGGGTTGGGCATATACCTGTGCATCCCGGGGACCGGGTGTGCCACAACCTCCAGGAGTTTTTCCTGCACGTCTGGCGGAGGTTCGACGTCGGGATTACCGAGCGAGAAATCATAAACATTCTCGGCACCGTAATCTTTCTTCATCTGAATTGCCGCCTCGAACATCTTTCTCGTCCAGCCCTCCTGGGCTTCGATGAGGCTCATCATCTTCCGGGAAACAACCATCGCAGGTCCTCCTTCATAAAAAAGGGCCATGAGGCATTTCGTGGTGTCTCATGGCCCTTCTAAAAACTAAAAGGCCATGAGTTCATGCACCCATGGCCTTCCTCTCCCTGTTACAGGGGCAAAGTACCCGGGTGCACGCTCTTAAAGTAAAAATAAAAGAATTGAATGCGACTATACACCCGGTTCATGTTCATTAATCTAAGCAATCCACATGCCATTTGTCAAGAGAATTATGTCGTTGTAGACTCGGTGATTCATTGAGCAATCGGTTATGACTAGTTTGCATTCAAGATGGAGACCGAGGCGCTCAGCGAGGCTAGCGACGGAGGCGTACTGCGGTACGTCGAAGTCGATGCCGACGCAGGCAACGAAGGTATACGCTTGAAGGCAAATCGGTATCAACTTTACCCAGGGTGCGGCGTGCTCTTCTCACTCTCTTGGGAAGCTTGCGCGCCGTGCCTTTGCGTGTGGGGCCGTGCACAGCCTCCTGCTCGGATTCACCTGCGAGCGCCGCCTCCAGCCTCCCGGGCACCATGAAGACCACGCCGTGTCTCTTGGCCTCATCGATGAGCGCCCTGTCGGAGCTGACGACCACGAGCCCTGCCGGCCGGGTCCGTATCAATTGCCTGATTACATCGTCGGCCGTCTCATCCCTACCGGAGTAAATGACCTCAATGCCCTTGTAGTTCGTGCGCGAACGGAAAAGATGCACGCCGGCGTACGCGTCGAAGACCACGGTAATTTTTGCATGTTTCTCATTGCGGTAGTCGACAAGCTGATTCAGCAGGTAATCGCGCGCTGTCTCCGGGTCTGAGGAACCGAACATACCCGCGAGCGATGTTCTCCCGATATAATTGTAACCGTCTATGAGGAGGTGCGGAGGCATGGCAAATACCGTTACGAGGTTACGGGTTACGTGTCGAGTTGAAAGGCGGACAGGTTAGCGAGTTCGCGACCCGAAACACGTAACTCGCAACAAGCCTTTGGCGAACCCGTAACACGTAACCCGGAACGCGGAACAGGTTTTACAGATAGGTCAGCCACTTATGGTACTCCGGGTGCATGCCCCGGGCCGTCTCAAAAAATTTCTTCTGGATCTGTGACGTAACGGGACCTGGCTTCCCTGACCCGATGGCCCGGCCGTCCACTTCCCGCACGGGGGTCACTTCCGCGGCCGTGCCCGTAAAAAAGCACTCGTCCGCGAGGTAGAGTTCATCTCTGGTGAACCGCTCTTCCGTTACATCGAAGCCCATATAGCGGGCCAGGGAGAGCGCAGCGCCCCTCGTGATACCCGGCAAAATGGAGGTGAGGGGAGTTGTTTTTATCTTTCCTTTTTTCACTATAAAAATATTCTCGCCACTCGCTTCGGAGACGTATCCTTCGGTATCGAGCAGGATCGCTTCATCGAAGCCGAGCGCTACCGCTTCTCGCTTTGCCATGATGGAATTCACATAATTGCCTACGATCTTCCCTTTTGTCATGCCCGCATTGACATGATGGCGCGTGAAGGAGGATATCTTGGCGCGAATGCCGCTTTGCAGACCTTCGTCGCCCAGATAGGCTCCCCAGACCCATGAGATGATTGACACCCGCACGTTCACATCTTTTACATAAAGACCGAGCTGACTGTCACCCACAAAGACGACAGGTCGTATATAACATTCTTCGAAACCGTTTACCTTGACGATCTCTTTGCACACCTGCGTGAGTTCCTGTTTCTCAAACGGTATCTTGAGGTCAGCGATGTGGGCCGAGTCGTAGAGCCTCTCTATGTGAGCATCGAGCATCAGAATCGCACTTCTCCCGTCGTGGCACTTGTAGCAACGGATCCCCTCGAAGACCCCCCATCCGTAATGGATCGTATGGGTACAGACATGGACCATGGCCTCATTCCAACCAACAAATTTCCCATCCAACCAGATCTTGTCAGCCTTCATTGCCCTTCCGGACCCCCTTCTCATAACGGTCTCTAAGAATCCTGTCGAGAATCCCGTTTATGAAATCCTTCGAATCCTCGCTGCCGAACTTTTTTCCCAGTTCAATCGCCTCGTCTATCGCCACCTTTGGGGGAACGTCTGGCGAAAAGAGCATCTCGTAAGCGCCTATCCTGAGGATATTCTTATCCACATAAGTAAACCGGCTGAGCTTCCAGTGCTCCGATGCCTTTTCGATGTATTGGTCCAGGGGTTGTTGTTCCTTGTTGATGCCGACGAGCAAAAAGCGCGAGTAATCTACAATCTCTTTCTGGTAAGGGAAAATCTCGCAGAACTTTCGTAGCGCAGCCTCTGCGTCATCTCCGTTCAACTCCATCTGGTAGAGCATCTTCAGCGCTAATTCTCGTGCCTTCCTTCTCCGCACAAAATCTATTCCTTTGGATTTTTACATCCGTTATTCCGAGAGTTTTTTCTCACATCCTGTGGTTGGGTTTTTCTTTCCATCTTAACCTTAACCTTGTGCCGCTAGACCTTTCCTTTAAAAGATTGACCATTTCAATGGCTGACATGGCAGCATCAAAGCCTTTATTACCGGCCTTCGTCCCGGCCCTTTCAATCGCCTGCTCAATGCTCTCCGTGGTCAGTATTCCGAAAGATATGGGCTTTTCGCTCTCCAGCGAGACCATGGCAATGCCCTTGGCCACCTCTGACGCAATGTAATGGAAGTGAGGTGTTCCGCCTTTGATCACCGCACCGAGGCAGATGATGGCGTCGACGTCTTTCTTTTTGGCCAATCTCTTTGCCACGAGCGGTATCTCGAACGCGCCAGGCACCTTGTATATATCGATCACCTTTTCATCAGCGCCATGCCGTTTTAGCGCGTCAAGAGCACCTTCAAGAAGTCTCTCTGAGACAAAACTGTTGAACCTGCTCACCACGATTGCGAACCGAAACCCTTTGGCTTCTAGCTTTCCCTCGTATGTCATACGCCACCTCAAATGTTATTGAAAATATGGCCGAGCTTCTCTTGCTTCGTCCTTAGATAATGAATATTGTCCTCGGTGGGTTCAACCTCCAGAGGCACGCGTTCGACAACCGAAAGCCCGTATCCTTCCAGGCCCTTGATCTTCCTGGGGTTATTCGTCATCAGCCTCATTTTCCGGATACCCAGGTCGTTGAGGATCTGCGCGCCGATACCGTAGTCCCTGAGATCAGCCTGAGAATCCCAAATCCTCATTGGCCTCTACCGTGTCTCTTCCCTCGTCCTGGAGGCTGTATGCTTTGATCTTATTCAAGAGACCTATGCCTCTACCCTCCTGGCGCATGTAAAGGAGAACGCCCTTCCCCTCCTTCTGGATCATAGACATGGCGGCGTGCAGCTGCTCTCCGCAATCGCACCTCACGGAGTGAAAAACGTCTCCGGTCAGGCACTCAGAGTGGACCCTCACCAGCACGACATCGCCCTCGATTGATCTCACCCTGAACCAAAGCCACGTGTTCCTTACCGTCCACTTCATTCTCGTACCCGACGAGCCTGAATTCACCGGCATCACCGGGTGGGAAGACGCGCGTCGACAACCCTTCTGACAAACTTTTCAGCCCTCATCTTGTACTTGATGAGGTCGGCGATGGTAACGATCTTCAGCCCGTGCTTTTCGGCGAAAACCTCGAGGTCGGGAAGCCTCGCCATGCGCCCGTCTTCGTTCATCACCTCGCAGATGACACCTGCCGGCTTCAGTCCGGCGAGTCGTGAAAGATCAACGGAGGCTTCCGTATGACCCACCCTGACCAGTACACCGCCCTTCCTGGCGATCAATGGAAATATATGTCCCGGACGGGCAAGGTCCTCAGCCTGGGTTTTGTCATCAATGGCCGTCAGTATCGTTGTACACCGGTCATACGCTGATATTCCGGTGCTCACGCCATGACGTGCTTCGATGGAAACGGTGAATGCGGTCCTGTACGGAGAGGTGTTATCCCTCACCATCAGCGGAAGCCTGAGCTGCCTCGCCTTCTCTTCCGTCAGAGAAAGGCAGATCAGTCCGCACGCATAACGAGCCATGAAATTGATGGCCTCCGGAGTGGCCTTTTCAGCCGCCATCATCACATCGCCCTCATTCTCCCGGTCCTCGTCATCGACGATGATAACCATCTTACCGTTTCTGATGTCCTCAAGGAGCCTCTTCAACACTCTGCTATGAGCCATACTTCACTTACCTCTTATGTAACCGTATGTATAAAGGAAATCGAGATCGATCCCGCTTCCTCTTTCGGCCGTCAGGAATTTCTCAACGTAACGGCCAAGAATATCAGTCTCGATGTTCACCTTATCGCCTGGGACTTTGAGCCCTATGGTAGTCTTAGAGGCCGTATACGGGATAATGTTAACCGTAAATGTAGTATCACTTTGCTCGTTTACTGTCAAGCTTATTCCATCCACTGAAACGGAGCCTTTTCGGACGATATACCTTGCGGTTTCCTTAGGTACGCCAATCGTGTAGACCATCGAATCACCGGCCTTCTTGATTGCGTCAATCCGGCCGACGCCGTCCACATGGCCCATCACGATGTGTCCCCCCAGCCTGGAATCAGCCCGCATGGCCCGCTCCAGGTTGACCCTGTCATTGACAGATTTGCCATTGAGCGTAGTCACGTTGAGTGTTTCGAAAGATGCATCCGCATGAAAAGCATCCCGGTCCATGCCGGTGACCGTGAGACAGACTCCGTCGACTGCAATGCTATCTCCCTCGCCGATAAGGGAGAGGCCCGTGCGGACCGAAAATTCCCACCGTCCGCTTATCTTGCCGATGGCAGCGATCGTGCCGATATCTTCAACTATCCCGGTGAACATATCCTTCCATGCAGATATCTTCTTTAAGCCTCCTGACCGAGGTGATATCTATCCGGCAGGCATCCTTCAAAAAATCAATCCCCTTCCCTCCGATGAGACTCGGAGCGCTCTTGCCGCCGATCAGTTTTGGCGCATAAAAGATCACAATCTTGTCGGCAAGCCCCTCATTGATGAAACAGCTGTTCAGCTCTCCGCCGCCCTCAACGAGCACGCTCGTGATCTCCCGTTGGCAGAGCTCCTTGCATACGGCTGAGAGCGCCAGCCTGCCGTTCTCTCCGGGGGCGACCCGCACGACCTCAATACCCAGCGACGTCAAGCGGCTCTCCTTGTCCTGCCTCGAATCGGGAAGGGTGAATACAAGCGTCCTGAATTTACTGCCCGTCTTCACGAGCTCACACGATGGGGGTATGCGCAGCTTCGAATCAAGCACAATACGCACGGGATACCGTTTCGGCTTGCTCACCCTGGGGAGCAGCAAAGGATTGTCCAGAATGACGGTATTTATGCCGACCATGATCCCATCCATCACCGCACGCAACTGATTCGCGTACTCTCTTGATTCCTCATTCGATATCCACTTTGACTCACCGGTCCTCGTGGCTATCTTGCCGTCGAGACTCATGGCGCCCTTCACGACAAAGAAGGGGCGTTTTCTCTCCACGAACGTAATAAAAGCCTCGTTCAGTACCCTGGCCTCGCGCTCAAGCAACCCCACTTTCACGTCGATGCCCGCTTTCTTGAGCATCTCTATGCCTCTGCCGTTGACAACCGGGTTTGGGTCCTGCATTGCTACAACGACCTTTCTCAAACCCGCCTTGATGATGCTATTCACACAGGGGGGTGTTTTCCCCGTATGACAGCATGGTTCCAGATTGAGGATCAGCGTGCCTCCGCGTGCACGCTGCCCTGCTTTTTCCAGCGCAACGATCTCCGCATGAGCCTCTCCCGCCCTGCGGTGGTAACCTTCGCCAACGACCTTACCACCCTTCACCACAACCGCGCCCACCATGGGATTGGGAGAGGCTGTCCCAAGACCGCGTTTTGCCAGGGCGATGGCTCTGCGCATATACTCTGCTTCCGTCATTTCTCTCCCTTCTTGAGAAGGAGGTCTTTCAGCTCCTCCATGAATTCCGTAATGTCTTTGAATTGCCTGTAGACCGAGGCGAAACGGACAAAAGCAACTTCATCCAGCATTTTCAGTTCATCCATGACCATCTGTCCGATCTCCGTGCTCTTTATCTCTTTTTCACCTCTTTCACTCAGACTATACTCGATACGGGAGAGTATTCTCTCGAGGTTTGCGACGGCGACAGGCCGTTTTTCTGATGCCTTTTTCAGCCCGTTCAAGATCTTCGTGCGATCGAAAGCCTCACGCCGACCATCCTTCTTGATCACGAGCGGAAGGCCTTCCTCGATGGTCTCCACGGTTGAAAACCGCTTACCGCACTTGAGGCACTCGCGTCGCCTCCGGATCGTGTCCATCTCCTTGCTGGTGCGGGAGTCGAGCACTTTGCTCTCTACGTAATCGCAAAAGGGACATTTCATATGAGACTAAGCTGTTCTATTATTATACCCGATTCCTCGATCAACCGTGAAGCAAGATCATCGGGGTACCCCTCAAGGTAGAATATCCTTGGGAGGCCCGCATTAATGATCATCTTGACACATATGGAACAGGGGAGATGTGTCGAATAGATGTCCGCTCCCTTGATTGGCACCCCATGATAAGCTGCCTGGATAATCGCATTCTGTTCGGCATGGAGTCCTCTGCAGAGCTCGTGCCGCTCGCCTGAGACAACATTTTGCTGCTCCCTGACACAACCGACGTCCTCACAATGGGCCAGGCCCATGGGAGGGCCGTTATAGCCCGTCGAGAGGATTCTCTTCTCTTTGACGATGACAGCGCCCACATTCCGCCGTAAGCACGTGGACCTCTTGGAGACAATACGCGCTATCTCCATGAAATAGGAGTTCCAGTCAGGCCGGTTTTTCTTCATAGCGAATAGATGGACGAATAGAACGGAAAGCCTTTGGTGAATGCTTTGACGCGCTCCAGCATGGTCCGATGGACCTTTTCATTTCCGGGATCGTGCAGGACTGTGTCAATCATGTCAGCAATAGCTTCCATCTCCTGTTCCTTCATGCCTCTTGTGGTGACAGCCGGGGTACCGATCCTGATGCCGCTTGTCGTGTTCGGACCTCTCGTGTCGAAGGGGATAAGGTTCTTATTCACCATGATACCGCTTCGCTCCAAAGCCCTTTCCGCCTCCATACCTGTGATCCCTTTGCCGGTGAGGTCTACCAGAAAGAGGTGGTTGTCCGTGCCTCCCGATACGATGCGGTACCCTTTCTTCGCCAGACTGCCTGCCAAAAGACGTGCGTTCTTCATGATCTGCTCTTGATATGCCTTGAACTCGGGCGCCATGGCGGCCTTCAGGGCAACTGCCTTAGCGGCAATAACATGCATGAGAGGGCCGCCCTGGGTACCCGGAAATACCGCCTGGTCGATTGCCCTGGCAAACTCCTTCTTGCACAGGATCAGGCCTCCCCTCGGCCCACGCAGCGTCTTGTGTGTCGTCGTGCTCACAATATGGGCATAAGGTATCGGGTTCGGGTGTAAACCTGTTGCAACAGCACCGGCGATGTGCGCCATATCCACGAAAAGATAGGCTCCCACCTCGTCGGCAATCTTTCTGAATCTCTCAAAGTCAAGGATCCGCGAGTAGGCGCTGGCACCGGCAATGATCACCCGCGGCCTTTCTTTTAAGGCGATCTCCCTGAGCTCATCATAATCGATCTGCTCGCTCTCCTTTGAAACGGCGTAGAAGACCGGCTTGTAGAATCTTCCGGAGTAGTTGGCCGGAGCGCCATGCGTCAAATGACCGCCATGGGCGAGGCTCATTCCCATAACCTTATCGCCCACATCAAGCAATGCGTACATCACCGCCATATTCGCGCTTGAGCCCGAGTGAGGCTGAACATTTGCGTGCTCTGCGCCGAAGAGGCGGCAAGCCCGTTCGGTCGCCAGCCGTTCGATGCCGTCCAGGAACTGGCATCCTCCGTAGTATCTCTTCTCGGGATATCCTTCGGCGTACTTGTTCGTCAGGATGCTTCCCTGAACCTCCAGGACTGCTCTACCGACATAATTCTCGGAAGCGATCAGAATGATGCTGTACTCCTCCCGTTCCAGTTCTTTCCGGACGAGGTCGTACACTTCGCTATCAGCTGTTTTCAGGGATTCCATCTCGGTTTTTCTGGTTTTTCTAGTTTCTTTGGTTTCTCTAGTCTATCTGGTTTATCTCATCCATCGCTTCCATCGTCCTAGCGCGTAGCGCGGTCGTCCTAGCCGCAGGCGGTCGTCCATCCGGTCTGTCTGGGACCCTATTTTTTACAGCACTCTTCTTCGAGCTTGTATAGCTTCTCCAGTCTCAGTGCGTGGCGTCCTCCTTCAAAGGGCTCCGCGAGCCACGCCTTCAGCATTTCCGCCGCGAGACCTTTGCCTATCACCCTGCCGCCCAGCACGAGCACGTTGGCATCCACGTGGCGCCTGCTCTGTATCGCGGTAAACAGGTCATGAGCCAAGGCTGCCCTCACGCCCCGTACTTTGTTCGCGGTTATCGACATACCTACGCCCGTCCCGCAGACAAGCACGCCCCGGTCCACCTGCCCTTCTGATACAAGACGTGCCACCTGTATCCCGAAGTCCGGATAATCGACGGAACTTTCATTCTCCGTGCCCACGTCGACAATAGTCTGCTTCTCTTTCTCGAGGATGCCTTTGAGATATGTCTTTAGCTCGAAGCCCGCATGGTCCGATCCTACGGCGATCTTCACCGTTCAAAGCTCCGAAAAAGGAGGGTCGCATTCGTTCCGCCAAATCCAAAAGAGTTGGACAATGTGACGTTAAGAGCCTGTTTACGCGCTACGTTCGGCACAAAGTCAAGATCGCACTGCGGATCAGGCTCTTCATAGTTAATAGTGGGTGGACAGATTTGATCCCTGAGACTCAGGATGGAGAATATCGCCTCTATCGCGCCGGCCGCACCCAGAAGATGGCCGGTCATCGACTTGGTGGAACTTACAGGGATTCTTTTTGCCCGGTCGCCGAACACCTCTTTGATCGCGAGCGTTTCGGTGTAATCGTTCAACTGTGTCGACGTGCCGTGGGCATTGATGTAATCGACCTCGTCCGCTGCCAGCTTGGCGTCATTCAGCGCCATTCTTATGCACCGCACAAAACCCTCTCCGTCAGGAGCCGGCGCTGTGATGTGGTAAGCATCCGCATTATAGCCGTACCCCATGACCTCGGCATAGATTCTGGCTCCCCGCGTGCGGGCGTGTTCCAGCTCCTCCAGAATCACGATGCCGGAGCCTTCCGCGACAATGAATCCATCCCTGTTTTTTTCAAATGGCCGGGAGGCCTTCTGGGGCTCGTCGTTCCTCGTAGAAAGCGCCTTCATGGCATTGAAGCCGCCCACGGTAAGCGGCGTGAGGTTAGCCTCTGTTCCGCCTGCAACCATCACCTCCGCGTCACCGTACTGAATGATCCTGGATGCTTCACCGATACAGTGCGCCCCTGTGGCGCAGGCCGTGACGATGCAGAGATTCGGCCCTTTTATGCCGTGCTGCATGGCTATCTGACCGGGAGCCAGGTTCGCAATAAGCATAGGGATAAAAAATGGAGTAATCCTGTCAGGGCCCCGTTCCATGAGCACCTGATGGTACTTCTCTATGGTCGGCAGGCCGCCGAGGCCTGTGCCCACAACAACACCAACCCGGTCGCTCTGCTCTTTTGTCATATCCAACTTAGCGTCACTAAAGGCAACCTGCGCGGCGCCAAGGGCATAGTGGATAAAGAGGTCCATTTTCTTGACCTCTTTGTGAGGCACATAATCCTCAGGATTGAAATTCTTCACCTCGCCCGCGATCTTGGTCTCGTGGCGCGACACATCAAATCTCGTTATGGGCGCGATCCCTGATTTGCCTTGCAGTATCTGATCCCACACGTTGTCCAAGCCTGTCCCGAGAGGGGTTACCAAGCCCATCCCGGTTACAACTACCCGCCGTTTCACGCGACACCCCTTACTCTTTTTTCATGTGCTCTTCGATATATTTTATTGCATCTCCCACGGTCTCGATCTTCTCCGCATCCTCATCAGGAATCTCAATGCCATACTCGTCTTCAAGGGCCATCACCAGTTCGACGATATCAAGGGAATCAGCCCCAAGATCATCGATGAATTTCGCCTCCGGTACTACTTCCGACTCACTCACTCCCAGCTGCTCCACAATCATCTTCTTGACCTTTTCAGCAACCGCCATTAGGCCACCTCCTAAGTTTGTTGAGGAAATATTCCCTCCTCACGTGTATAAACCTCCGCTTACATTTATAGTCTCGCCTGTGACGTAGGCACTGTAATCAGAAAGCAGAAAATAGACAACGCGGGCCACATCAATCGGCTCCCCCGCTCTTGCGAGCGGTATGGCTTTGACTGTTTTCTCCTTCCATGCCTCGTCGAGCGTATCTGTCATTTTAGTCACGATAAAACCCGGAGCCACGGCGTTCGCCCTGATACCCCGCTCTCCGTATTCCCGTGCGATGCTCTTAGTGAAGCCAATGATACCCGCCTTGCTGGCAGCATAATTGGACTGCCCTGCGTTGCCCATCAAGCCGGCGATGGAGGAAATGTTGACTATGCTGCCGCCTTTCTTCAGCATGTGGCGTATCACCGTCTTGGTGCAGGTGAAAACCCCCTTCAGATTAACCCTGATCACCTGATCCCATTCCTCTTCAGACATCCTGAGCAGCAATTTATCCCGCGTGATCCCTGCATTGTTAACGAGATTGTCAACACCGCCCATCTCCTTTACAACAGCCGCAACCGCCTGCTCAACCTGGGCAAGGTCTGACACGTCCACCTTGAAATAGGCAGCCCGCACCCCTTTTGCACGCAGTGCGAGAGCCGCGGCCTCTCCGTCAACCACATCGAAGATGACCATATCACTCCCCTGCTCCGCGAGAAACTCCGCGATGGTTCTTCCGATGCCCTGGGCACCACCTGTGAGGATCGTCACCTTACCTTTCACAGCTGCCCCCTTACTGCGTCCATCTCTTCCATCTCTTCCACATGAAGGCAGGGGATATCCGGAGTTATGCGCTTAACAAGGTTTGTGAGTACCTTTTGCGGCCCAACCTCGACAAAGAGCTCAACCCCTTCTCGCGCCATGGTTCTCACACAACTCTCCCAGCGCACAGGGGAAAACATCTGCCTGTAGAGAAGGTCAACGACCTTTGCCGTTTCCTTATTCGGGGCGGCATCTACATTTGAGACCACCGGGGTCTTCATGCCGGCGAGGGCAACCCTGGCCAATTCATCTTTCAACTTCTCCGCGGCGGGTCTCATCAGCACGCTGTGAAACGGACCCGACACGTTGAGAAAAATGGCTTTCTTATACGCACCCTTCAATTTCTCCGTGGCTTCTTTGAGTGCATCGATATTTCCTGACAGCACGATCTGCTCAGGCGAATTGAGGTTGGCGGCGCCTGCCACGTAATCATCATGCGAAATCTCTTTGCAGACCGCCTCAACCTTTTCCAGGTCCGGGGCTATGAGCGCAACCATACCGCCCGTGCCCGCAGGGCAAGCCTCCTCCATCAGAAGCCCTCTTTTCCGGGTCAGCCTGACACCATCCTCAAGACTGAAGGCGCCGCTCGCAACGAGCGCCGTATACTCACCCAGGCTGTGGCCCGCGAGCAAGGTGGGCACCACGCCTGTCTCTTTCTCGAACACGGTCCAGGCCGCATAACTTGCAAGGAGGATGGCCGGCTGCGTGTTACACGTTTTTCGCAGCTCCTCTTCCGGCCCGTTGAAAAGGAGATCGGACATAGAAGAACCAACTGCCCGGTCCGCCGCATTAAATAAGGCGCGTACGCTCTCGAAGCGCTCATAGAGCTTCTTGCCCATGCCCACATACTGGGAACCCTGTCCCGGAAAAAGAACACCTATTTTCTTCATTTTTTCTTCTTTGGAGGCCGCTTCCTTGATCAGCTCAAGCGCGATCACATTTCTCTGTATCTGATTGGTGCCTTCATAGATCTGAAGGATTTTCGCATCGCGCATCATTTTTTCGATAGGGTAATCCCTCATATAGCCGTAGCCTCCAAAGACCTGAATGGCATCAACCGTCACTTTCATGGCAGCGTCGCTCGGGAAGAGCTTGCTCATGGCAGATACTTTGGAAAACTCCTTCGGGTTGGAATCGATGTAACGGGCAACAGCGTACACAAGGGCACGCGCTGCCTCAACCTGCGTGGCCATGTCGGCAAGCATGTGCTGTATCGCCTGAAACGATATAATTTTCCTGTCGAACTGCTCACGCTCTTTTGCATATGCTACGGCTGCCTCCAGATGCCCCTTGCGCCACGCCGACCGCTTGCGCGCCGATGCCCGGACGCGTGCGGTCAAACGTCCTCATGGCAAGGATGAAGCCCATGCCTTCTCTACCTATAACACGATCCTTGGAGACTTTGCAATCCTGGAACACCAGCTCCCTCGTCGCAGAAGCCCTGATGCCGAGCTTTTTCTCTTTCTTGCCAAACGAAAAACCTTCCATCCCTTTCTCGAGAATGAAGGCTGTCGCTCCCCTTCCACCCCTGGAGCGGTCCGTCATAGCAATCACGGAATAGACATCCGCCTCGCCGCCGTTCGTGATCCATTGCTTTGTTCCGTTGAGGATGTACTCGTCACCGACTTTACGTGCCTCAGTCCTGATTCCGGCGGCGTCGCTCCCCGCGCCTGCTTCCGTCAAACCAAAGGCAGCGATTCTCTTGCCCTTCGCGACATCAGGAAGATACTTCTTCTTCTGTTCCTGGGAGCCTCCGAGCAGAATAGGAGAGGATCCAAGCAGGCTTGCGGCGTAGCTCACTGATACCCCGAGGCAGGCCCTGCTCAATTCTTCAACCACAATGCAGTTTTCCAGAGAACCTCCGCCAAGACCTCCGTATTCTTCAGGGATGCTCACCCCGAAGAGCCCTGCGTCCGCACAAAGGCGCATGATCTCCCATGGGAAGGTTTCAGTCTCGTCCAGCTCGGCCCTGACAGGCATTACTTTCTCTTCGGCAATTCTCCGCGCAAGTCCCTGTATCTGCTTCTGCTCCTCGGTAAAAAAATAGTCCATATCAGCTCTCCTTGGTCGTCCTCCGGTCTATACTCTCTCTGTACTGCAACATGGTTTCGGCCAAATGGGCCGATATCTTTTTCGCGGCAAAGTCTTTGGCCATGGCTATAGCGTTCTTAATCGCTTTTTCGTTCGATTTACCGTGACAGATGATGGAGGCACCGTTCACGCCTACCAAAGGCGCACCACCGTACTCGGAATAATCGACCGTTCGGGCAAGCTCCTCGAAGACGTCTGACAGGAGGAGGTACCCCAGCTTTCTCCGAAAACTTTTGCGTATTCTCTCCTTCAAAAATGTCGTGATGGATTCAGCTATGCCTTCGCTCATCTTAAGCGCAACGTTACCCACAAAGCCATCACTCACGACCACATCGGTCGACCCGTTATACATGTCGGTGCCCTCGATGTAGCCGACATAGTTGATATTCACGCTTTTAAGGAGCGCATGGGCCTCTCTCGTCAGCTCGTTCCCTTTTGTCTCCTCCTCGCCGTTTGACAAGAGACCAACCCTCGGCCTCTCTATCCCCATGCCGTATTTTGCGTAGACATGACCCATGATGGCGAATTGCACAAGGTGCCCGGGCTTGCAGTCCACATTAGCGCCCGCGTCCAGCAAGACCGAGAGCGTCCCTTTCACATTGGGGTGGAAGGACATGATGGCCGGCCTTTCCACTCCCTGTATCCTTCCCAGGGTAAAGATGGCAAAGGCCATGGCCGCGCCGGAATTGCCCGCAGTGACAACGGCCTCGACATCCCCTGAGCACTGTAAAGCGTAAGCTTTGTTGACCGATGAATCGCGCTTCTTTCGCAGCGCGGAAGAAGGCGACTCACGCATCTCAACGAAGCTCGGGGCATGAACCACTTCGATCTTAGAGCCGGCATCCAGAAGCGGCCTGATCTTGTTCTCGTCGCCAACGAGAACCGGCTCGGCTATCTGTTCCCTCCAAGCCGCCTCTGCCCCCTTTACAATAGCGTAAGGGGCGTGATCGCCCCCCATCGCATCGACCGCTACTCTGATCATAGTCCCCTATACCAATTCGCCTTCATGTGTATACCTTCGTTGTCGCTGCGTCGCTCTCCTCAACGTACTCCTCAGTACGCCTGCGTCGTCTCCTCGCTGCCGCCTCGGTCTCCAACTTGAATCCAAATTGGTATTTATAGCTCTTCAACTTCCAGGTATTTCTTACCCCTGTACATACCACACTTCGGGCAGACCTGATGAGGAAGGGCGGGTTCTTTACAGTTCGGGCAGAGGATGACGCCGGGGCTCGTAAGCTTGTCGTGAGCCCTTCTCATGTCTCTCCTTGATCGGGAGGTCTTTCTCTTGGGAACAGCCATGTTTTTCTCCTTATCTGTCTTTCAAGAATGCCTGCAGTTTCTCTCCAAGGGCCGTACCCTTGGAAGCCCCGCACTTACAGGCTTCCGTGTTCTTGTTTTTTCCGCAGACGGGGCAGATGCCTTTGCAGGCTTCGTCACAGAGGGCCTTGATCGGTATCGCCAACATTACTTCTTCGTACACATAAGGCTCCAGCTCCAGTTCATCCCCCTCAAAATAGTAGAGGTTCATTTCCTCGCCGGTGAGCTCCACTTCGGGAAGCTTCGGCTGGTCGCCCGTTGGTGCCAGTTCGATATCAAGATACGCGCTTACCGGCAAAAAAAACGCATCTAAGCAGCGGTCACAGAAAAGCTTCATGGTGCATTTCACAGGCCCTTCGACGCGCACGTTGCCCCCTATCTTGCTCACGGTCAGTTCGAACTCGATGGGCGATTCGAAGAAGAGGTCGGCATCCTCCGGCCTTTTGTATCTGGAGCCATCCATTGTGCCTTTTACAATGATGGACTCTTCAATATCGTGCAGCTTTACGATCATTCGCCTTCCCTTATTTTTGAGGATAGTAATATAAAGAGTTTACCCTCAAAATGTCAAGTAAATAAACCCCTTGCCGCTCACGCGCATTCCCCCAGAACCGCGTCGAACGTATCCTGGTCCACTGGCAGAAAGACTACTTTCTTTCTCCCTTTTTCCCCTGACACGATTCGTACCTCACTCTTCCTGACCGCGAAGGTACTCGCGAGATACTCGACCAGCTCCCGATTTGCTTTTCCCTCCTGCGGCTGAGAGACAAGTTTTATTTTCAAACTTTGCCCGTCCCGCTTGATCTCCCTCTTCTTAGCTCCTGGCACTACCCGTATATCAACGTTCATCTCAGTCCTGGAGGCCTACAAAGCCGCTGATCAAGACGGGGAGCAGATATGATCGAATAAGCTGAACAATGACAATGAGGATGAGCGGTGAGAGATCGACCATCCCCACCCGCGTTGGAATGATTCGTGAGAGGCGATAAGTCACGGGGTCAACCAGATTACAGATGAATCGGACGATCGGGTTATACGGGTCCGGCCTCACCCAGGAAAGAACTGCCCTGATAATGACGATCCATATGTATATGTCCAGTAACCGCGACACGAGCCAGATTAATTTAATAAGCAGCATTCCGACCATCGACATGTGTCACCTTCCTATCAGGATATTCCCTTCCATTCTTTCTATTCTAACGATGATCAGATTATTTTCAAGCTCTTTCTGGTAAGGTATATGGATGGGGAGATACTGCTCGCTGTAGCCTCTCATGAAACGACCCTTGTACAGCTTGCCTTCCGGAATGATGGATACCCGCTCTCCGAGAAATCGCCGGTAGAATGCTTCTCTTTTAGCGCCATCGAGGTTTTTGAGCTTTCGTACCCTGTCTTTTTTGTCCGCCTCTCCCACCTTATCATCCATCAGTGACGCCTTTGTGCCTTCCCTGTCAGAATAAGGAAAAACATGGAGATAGAAGATAGGAAGAGACTCAAGAAATCTGTAGGTCTCCATGAATGCATCGTTGTCTTCACCCGGAAACCCAACCATGACGTCCATTCCTATCCCGATATCTCTGACCCGTCGCTGCAAGGTGCTCACAATCGAGCGTATTTTATCCTGGCTATATGATCTGCCCATACGCTTCAAAACGTTGGCGTCCGCGCTCTGTAAAGGAATATGGATACTGCGTGCAAGCTTTTTACTCGCCCCCATTGTCTCAGCAAACTCGTCATCAATACAGGCAGGGTCAACGGAACTGAGCCTGATCCTGGTTGGGGTGTCGACCGACTCGAGAAGCCTCAGGAGCCCTTTGAAGGAGCATCCGGATTGAGGATCTTTGTAGCTCGCAATGTCGATGCCCGTAAGGACAACTTCCTGGACACCTCTTTCCTTGAGCCGGACCATAGTCTCTACAATGTCGGCAGCCGGTCTGGATCGCACTCTCCCTCGTGCATACGGCACTATGCAGTACGTGCAAAACCTATCACACCCATCCTGTATCTTGAAAAAAAACCTCGTCCTGTCCCTGAAGAGCCCGTTAACCACAATCTCTTCCAGGGGAAAATCCCTCGTCCGCTCACTCTTACAGCCGGTCTCCCCGAGAAGGTCACCAATCTCAAGTTTTTCCTTCTGACCAAGCACGAGGTCCGCTCCAAATGGACGTTCCGGGTATACCTGGGCATGACAGCCGGTGAGCACCACCTTGGCTTCGGGATTCACACTTCTGGCCCTCTGAATAAACCTCCTGATATCCGTCTCAGCCTTTTCCGTAAGCGTACAACCGTTCACGATGATCATCTCGGCGTGTTCCACAGAGCCGGGGGTAAGCCCTTTCTTCTTGAGATTCCCCGCGATCACGTAAGAGTCCCACTGGTTTGATTTGCAGCCGGTGGTGAAGATGAAGAAGTTCATGATGCAAAATACCATGTTACGAGTTACGAGTTACCGAGTTGCGAGTCGAATTCCGCTTAACGGTCCCAAGTTTCTAGCTCGTAACGCGTAACTCTGAAACTCGCAACATTATTTTTTCTTATAAAACGGTGACATGCTCCGAACCTCCGACCACTTCAGGTAAGACGTCGAGCACGTAATCGATATCTTCCCCGGTCGTTCCCCTGCCAAGGCTCATCCTCAGCGCGCCCTGACAGACTTCCGGCTCAATGCCCATGGAAAGGAGCACGTGTGAGGGTTCCGGTGAGCCGGAGGAACAGGCAGACCCTGAGGAAACCGCAATCCCTGCCAGGTCGAGGCCGATCAACAACGATTCACTCTCTACAAATCCGAAGCTCAGGTTCAGCGTGTTAGGCAGGCGAAACTCAGGATGGCCGTTCAACTGTACATCGTCTATGCGGGCCGTGATCCCTTCCAGAAGCTTCTTGCGAAGGCGCTCAATCCGGGGAGCCTCTTCAGCCATTTCCCGATGCATCACCTCGCAGGCCTTCCCGAAGGCCGCTATCCCGATAAGGTTCTCCGTGCCGGCCCGCCGTCCAGCCTCCTGGTGCCCCCCGTGAATCAAATTGTCGAGATCGAGACCTTCCTTCACATACAGGATACCGACCCCTTTAGGTGCATACACCTTGTGTCCGGAAAAGGCGCCCAGGTCCACGTGCATCTCATTGACGTCGATAGGGATCTTGCCCAGCGCCTGGACCATGTCCGAATGGAAGAGAACGTCTGCCTCATGCGCTATGGCGCCGATCTCCTGTATCGGCATGAGCGTGCCTGTTTCGTTATTGGCATGCATGACGGAGATAAGAATTGTTTCTTTCCGAATGGCCTTTTTCACATCATCCGGGTCCACGATGCCATAACTATCGACCGGCAGGTACGTCACATCAAAGCCCCGCTTCTCAAGGTACACGCAGGTATTGAGCACTCCCGGATGCTCGACCCTTGTGGTTATGATGTGATTTCCCCGGTCACGACGGGCAAAGGCCACGCCCTTGATGGCATGGTTGTCAGCCTCCGTGCCGCAACTCGAGAAAACGATCTCCTCGGGGTTTCCGTGTATCATGTCAGCTATACATTCCCTCGCCTGGTCGATATACGGGCGCACTTCTCTGCCTGCCCAGTGCATACTCGAAGGATTCCCGAACAGCTCATACAGGAAGGGCCGGGTAAACTCCGCCACCTCAGGGTGGATAGGAGTCGTTGCGTTATAATCGAGATAGACTTTTCTCATGGCCACCCCTTACGTAAAAGATACATGCATTGCCTGACCGGGCAGACCCGCACGCACAGCTCGCAGGCAACACATTTTTCGTAATCGAAACTGACTCTCATCGTCTCCCTGTTTATATCCAGAGCCTCGGTCGCGCACACACTCGTGCAAAGCCCGCAGTGCACGCACCTTTCTTCATCCCTGTTGATGTCCTGCTCTATCGGTTCAATGCCTATATTGGCCGTCCGGAGGTACTCCATCCCTCTGGTAAAATCGGCCTCTTCGCCTTCTATTTCCATCACCATCATCGATTCCGCCTTGGGCGAAATGTTTGCCCTCAGGATGTTGAAGACAAGGTCGTAATCCTTCACGAGACGGTAGACAATCGGCTTGTCAATCGTGTTTCTTTTGAACCTCAGAATCACTCTTTTCTTCATGTGCTCCTACTAGCCTCCATGTCAATACATAGTCCAATATCGAATATCTAACATTCTAAACAATTTCAATATCAAATGTTCCAACTGTCGGCTGAACGTCCGCTCATTTTGAATTTTCGTCATTGGCCACTGTTTAGGATTTACTGTTCATCTGGTCACTTGTCTCTTGCTTCACACTTTGACTAGATCGAGATCTCCCCAGACGCCCAATTTGTCGCCAAGAATAATCAGGATGCCTATCACTTCCGTGTAAGCTTTCCCAGCCTCAAGGGCCTCCGGGATATCGTCCGGCCTCGTGACCATATTCCCCACACGCGTAGCCAGGCCGTCCGCAAAGAGAGCCGACGAGGCGACAATGCAAACCGCATCTGCCTTGCCAAAACTTAAAGAGTGGCCCACCGTACCCGACGATGTGCAGACGCCGTAAGCTCCATCCCTCGGCTTCAAACGTATTCCCAGTTTGTTGCTGAAAGGAGAATCTTTTGCGTAAATAAGAACGAGCCTCTCTCTTTTCGTCCGCAACTGGATGTCGCCACCGTTCTCAATGATGTACTCCTCGCACAGGGACTCGATGTCGTTGCCGACGAACTCGGCCACAGCGCCCGCGACGCATGCCATAGGACCGACACCGACAGCTCCGGATGCGGCAATCATCTGCTTCACGATGTTTGGCGCAAGCGGGTCAGCATCGAGGGGCACCAAGCTGTGCAGGAAATCAGGTCGATGTTTGATATATTCCTCAAGTTGATGCCTGTAATGGATTACCCTGTTCTCTATCACCTCTCGAACGTCACGGCTTGCGCAACAAAAGAGGTCCGTCTCCTTCAGCTTCACTTCGAAGCACTGGAGGTCCGAGGGCCGCGAGAGTCCTCTGTAGAACCGCTCTTCATACATGGCCCGGGTGGCTTCCATCGCTCCCATCGTGCTCCTTCTCTCCGGCTTGAGGAAGCTTATCCACCTTCTCCTCAAGTTGTGTCATTCGATCTAGGAGCGACCTGATGGCTATCGCCTGGGGATCCGGCATGAACTCCCTGTCGAGCGCTATACGCTTGTCTCCTTCAACCCTGAAGACTACCTTGCCGGGAATGCCGACGACAACGGAGTTGGGAGGTATCTCAGAGATCACCACGGAATTGGCACCAATACGTGTGTTGTCACCGATTTTCACCGGGCCCAAAACCTTCGCGCCGGCGCCGATCACTACGTTATTGCCGATCGTGGGATGACGTTTGCCTTTCTGCCACGTTGTTCCACCCAACGTTACCCCATGGTACAGAGTCACATTGTCGCCGATTTCCGCGGTTTCGCCGATTACAATCCCCATGCCGTGATCTATGAAAAAGGCATTTCCGATCACTGCACCCGGATGGATCTCGATGCCTGTCAGGGCCCTTCCGATGTGGGATACGAACCTGCCGAGAAAATAGATTCGGCGGACCCAGAACCAGCGGGCAATCCTATGGAACCAGATCGCATGCAGACCCGGATAGCAGAAAATGATTTCAGGCACACTCCGCGCTGCAGGGTCCCGTTCAAAAACAGCACGGATGTCTTCCCTCAGTCGTCTGAACATTGTAGAAGCCTATTATACAACGATCTTGACTATATCTGTCAAGATAACAACCGTAGGACGACCGTCACGCAGAGCGTGACTGGGACGACCGCTCACTTTGCTCGCTCGGACGATGGACGCGTAAGAACTGATGGAGATGGACGTCGCCTTCGCTCGGACGATGGACGCGACTGAAATTTACTGCAGTGTCGTCCCAGCGCTCGGCGCGGTCGTCCAACTGAACGTCTCCAGTCGCACAAGCGTGCGACGGTCGTCCCTCGTTATCTCAAAAAGAAATAGGCCAGCACCACCACGATCACGAGGCTGGGGAGCATGTTCAGTATCTTCAGGCTCTTGATCTCCAGAATGTTGATCCCCAGGCCTATAAGCAGGAGGCCGCCGACCGCGGTTAATTCGCCGATGAGCGCGTTGGTGAAGAAGCCTTGGACATAACCCGCAAATAGCGTAATTCCTCCCTGGTAGATGACAAGAGGGATCACCGAAAAGGCAACCCCCACGCCCAACGATGCCGACAACGCCATGGACGAAAAGGCATCAAGCACCGATTTTGCGAGGAGGATGTTGGGTGGCTTCCCGAGGCCCTCCTCAATGGGCCCCAGGATACTCATTGACCCCATACAGAAAATGAGGAAGGCAGTGACCAGGCCTTCGGAAAACCGTTCGCTCTTCAACCTTATCTTTTTCTTCAGGTATTCACTCATCCTCGTCATGCGGCCGTCAACGTCGAGGAGTTCACCAACTATGGAACCGAGCACTATGCTGAAGATCATCACCAGGAAATTACCGGTCTTCATGGCCATCGTGATGCCGAGGAATAGCGTGAAAAGCCCGATACCTTGAAAGACAATGTTGGTTATCCTTTGCGGAAGCCTGGAATGGATCAGGAGGCCAACGGAACTGCCGACGATCACCGCCCCAGCATTGATCACCGTGCCCAGCATCTCATTAGTTTATAGATTCGGCAGGACAATTTCCACAAGGACTGTCTCACACAGAGATCACAGAGATCGCAGAGAAACGTTGAAGTCTCTGTTTGATTTTCCGGTGAGAGACGGAAAATCAAAACCGTCAGCCACTTCGTGGCACGGTAAAATTTGAGTGCGTTCTCCCCTTCCGGCGCAGCCGGACGGGGTTTGCCCGGAATGGTCCTCTCAACCATTCCGGGCAAGACTCAAAAGCTTCTTGCTCTTCTCTGTGCCCTCTGTGAACTCCGTATGAGACATTCCTGTCTACCTCTGCGGCTTTTCCTCTGTGACTCTGCGGGCTCTAGCGAGTGAAGCGAGCGGGTGTGAGATAAGTCGTTGACAAGTTCTTTCATTTTTCATATTCTTAGCCGAGAGTCATGGCCGTAGTCTACCTCATAGCCGCTTATCTCCTCGGTTCCATACCCGTTGGCGTTGTGCTTTCAAAGATGAAGGGACAAGATCCGCGAAAGACAGGCAGCGGAAATATCGGCGCCACCAATGTGATGAGGACCGCCGGCAAGGGGCTCGGCATCCTCACCCTCGCAGGCGACATATTGAAGGGGCTTCTACCCACCTGGCTCGCCATCCACTACGACCAACCGGCGGTCATCATCGCAGCGTGCGGCCTTGCTGCCTTTGCCGGCCACCTGTGGCCAATCTACCTTCGCTTCAAAGGGGGAAAAGGCGTGGCCACCGCCCTCGGTCTCTTTCTCGCCCTCAAGCCGGCAGTCATCCCGATACTTCTCGCCGTCTTTATAGTCGTACTCCTGAAGTGGCGGTACGTGTCACTGGGCTCCCTCGTCGGCACGGCTCTGATGCCGCTTCTTCTTCTCCTTTTCGGCTCCCCTGTTGAGTATATCGTTGTGTCGCTCATCGTGGGCCTTCTCATCTATTACAAGCATCGCGACAATATCAAGCGACTGCTGTCGGGAACGGAGCACAAGTTTCGTGGGACCGTTGCGTAAGAACATTATCCTGAGCCTTGCATATTGCGTGTTCCTTCTGCTCGCTTCCCATGTCACCTTTGCCGGCGAATCTGTGATTCAGCCTCCAAGCGCAGCCGCGCCAGGAGGCTCCGCGGGCGCTCTC
Source organism: uncultured delta proteobacterium (assembly GCA_963835605.1). Classification (GTDB taxonomy): domain Bacteria; phylum Desulfobacterota; class Syntrophorhabdia; order Syntrophorhabdales; family WCHB1-27; genus JADGQN01. The sequence goes on from CAWIHO010000027.1 coordinate 215,725, forward strand.
AACCCGAGAACCGGGGAAATTTATTAGCAGGCCAGGGGCGTAACCCGAGAATCGGAGATTTATCCGCAGGTTCCAGGCGGCGCGCTTAATCCGAGAACGGGTGAGCTTTATCCAAGCGTTGGAAATCCTTCTATCAGCCCCGGCGCCGGGCCTGTCCCGCAAGCCGTGCCCACGCCTTCTGCACCACCGCAGCCTTCACCTTCTCCTCTACCATCTCCTCAGAATCATTGGGCGATAGGAAAGTAGGCGCCATCAGACGCAAGAGGTCATGGAGGCGCTTCAAGTGGCGAACTACATTAGCGGGTTGGAACCGTCTATCAGCCGCGCGCGCATTCAAGGAATTATAGTACGCCTCCGTGGACCGCAACCGGCTACACTGACGGTATACACTTGAACGCGTAACTCGGTAACTGGTAACGGTTCTTCTACCGCACCCTTTTGAGCTTTTGTTTCTTTTTGGCGCGCAGGTAGTCTTCCACGATCACCCTGCCTAACTCTTTGGGCTCGGCGAAGAATACCCTTCCGAGGTTTCTTCTGGCGAGGAGCGTTGCGAATTCCCTGAGATGAGGCGTGTTGTCGAGCATGATAATATTGAGCGTGATGCCTTCGCGCTGATAGGCCTGGGCCTCGTTGATGACGCCGAGGGCAGCTTTCTCAAAGCCCACGTACCTGCCGTCCTCGGAATTCGGCTCCGTATCCGTGATCAAGTAGACCTGTTTATCAGCGGTCACATGCGCCACTGAAGTCCTGAATCGCTTCAAAGCACTTTTTATGTCGGTAGTGCCACCCGCAAAATTGATGTTCATCACGTCCCAGTATGGTACTTCCCTCACCTGGTTGGAGAAGAGAAGCAGCTTCATCTTGTCACGCGAGTTTCTGCTCATCAGCTCCGACAGAGCAGCCGAGATGTCCATGGCCGCGTGGATCTTATCCCCGCTCATGCTGCCGCTCTCGTCCACGATAAGGCCCACGTAGAGTTTCGTATCGACATGGGTTTCTCTGACCCGGATATCTTCTTCGTCAAACTCGATGCGCCCCTCTCCATTCCGGGGCCGCTCCATTGCCCTCATGAGCGTCGATTCCAGGTCGATCCTGTCGAACTCGTCGCCATGCTCATATTGTCTGTTGCTAAAGCCATGGCTCACACCGAACCCTTCTTCCTTGGTGGGGTTGGTTCCGCTGTGTATACCCGAAAGATTCTCCCATATTTTCTTGAGCACATACTTGGCCAGCCGGTTGCACCCCTTCGGGGTGATCCGGATGCCGTCTCCGTCGATCTCTATCAGGTTCTTCTCCACGTATTCCTGAAGGCCGCTCCTGATATCTTCCGACTGGATGCCCTCATCCAGTCCTGACATCATCGACAGCTCTTCTTCGAGCTCGCGTCGGGACTGATCCGACAGGTACTCATTCATCAGCCCGTCAAGGTCCTTGCCTCCCTCGAGCTGCTCCAGCAACCTGTACGCGAAGCCTTCCTTCATTTCGCGCAGCTTCTCCTTCTTTCCCTCAAGGCCGGCTCTCGCCTCCTCCATTCTCCTCTGGGCGTAATCCCAGGCCTTTTCCTGCAGTCCTTTCATGTTGTACTTGCACTCATTGACCAGGCTGGACATGCTCTTGTCGTCCATGTGGGCAAGCTCGTAGAGCGTCTTATCGTCGGCGCTCTCACATCCCATGCAGCGGTCGCAAAGCACGCTCATCTCCAGGTCCCCTTCTGACCCCACGAGACCTCCTTGGGAGCATATATATCCTCAACATCCTGCAGGTAGATCCATTTCTTCACCGCACAGACGTTGGCAAAAAATTCCGCCGCGGATGAAAGGTATTCCTCTTTTATGTTGTCGTCCTTATTGATCGCCTTCAAAATCTCTTCGCTTTGCTCGCCTTCGCCATCCAGGCCGTATTTTTCTTTGCCCCGATTTTCCAGCTCCGCAAGCCTTTCCTGTAGCACCGGAGAGCGTTGCAGAAAGCCTGCCCACTGGCTGGGAGCAAGCGCCACCATGGACTCAGCCTCCTTCATCACGTCCTCTTTCTTCCACCCAAGGGTGATCTCGTTACTCAGGTCGAGGAGTGCGTTTCTCAAGAGGTCATCGGAGATCTCGTCCACCTTTCGCATGGTCTCACGCGGGTTCTCAAAGTCCACGAGGTCCTGCCTGAGCTGCACCCGTCCGCGCAAGGCGAGCTTCAAGCCTTTACTCACGTCCTCGAGACGCGGGATACGGCGCCTCTCCATCTCGGTGGTGGAGTACGTGTGATCTATGGCCCGCGTCGTCCCCCTGATACTTGCTTTTCGATCAAGCCACCTGCAGGTCCTGCTCTGGCGCACCGCTTTATTGATCAGCGAAAGTATCCACCAGGGCGTGTGGACCTTGCGCCCCAAATCCATCACATCGGGGAAGTCGATGACTCGCTCTTCTTCGCGGGCATCGTCATTCTTCACGCCGAACCGTTCGTTCATCATGATGAAGAATTCTACATCTTCATCAGGAAGGTCCATGTAAATCGTTTCCAGCCGGTCAAGCAGCGGCCTCGGCACCTCATTCACATGCGAAAAGCCTTCGGGATTACCCGTGGCAACGACAACAAGATCGAGCGGATACTCCCAGTTATATTCCTCCAGGATCGCCTTCTTCTCTTCGATGATCGGATGGAGCAGGACCTGGACCTTTGTGCGTATCGCGGGAAGCTCGTCCACAAAGAGGAGCCCTCTATTCGCACGGAATACACCGGTGCCCGCGAACGACAGCGGGTCCTTGGGGCTCATCCCATGTGCTATCGCCTGAATGTCCTTGAGCCCGAGCAGTTTTGCTTCATTCGTGTACTCGTTTCCCTGTATCCTGGAAAAGCGCTCTTCTCCCGTTATCCATTCAATACCGAAGTCACGCTCCGGGTGCCTGCTCTCGCGGCACCGCGGACAAAGCCTCTCCTTCGGCCACTTCGGATCATCGTTATACGGGCAACCCTTGATCCTCGGCACAGGCAGCAGGAGCTTGGTAATCGATCGGGCAAGCCTTGTCTTTCCCGTACCCTCCTCCGACACAAGGTATGGATGCGTGCCTGAAAGCAGGGCCCTGACAACGTCCTCCTTTACCTGCTGTCTGCCCTGGATGTCCGGGATAACGTCTTCTCCCCTTTCAATCCTTCCGAGAATGGCGTATCTTAGCAGGTGGGACGTTGCTACAGGGTGGTACTTTTCCAGGAGTTCACTGGTTTTACTTTCTGAAAATATCATTGGCATCGTATTGAACCTGCGGAAAATAGAGTGATAATAATATAAACTAAGGACGGGGATTCGTCAATCGTGGCCAATTACAGGCATCTGCTCGACACGCCCTCTATTCCTCGCATTCTGGAGATACTCCTCGAGTCTGACGAGGGCAGGGACGAGCCCGCACTATTGCAGGCCCTTGGGGACGCATCGCATGCGGCAAAGGCCGTCGACATACTTCTGGAGCATGGCGTCATAACGAGGGAAAAAGGCAGGCTCCGGATTTGTCATGGCAGCGGAGTGACGCACAGAGTCCGTCAGATTGTCAGCTTTTATGGGGACATTCAGAGAGCAGCCAGGAAGAACCTGATGTTCAGAGGCATTCTCAATGCAACTTACTATAAGTGCCTCATCCATTTCGGAACGTTTGTTGAAATGATGGAACAGGAGGGGTTCGATAAAGAGGAAACGGTCGCTATACTCGACGAAGAGGAGAAACAGGGCTATGTCCAGCACCTCAAGATCGTCTACAGATCCCGCTCAGGCCTGAAGCACAGGTTCTTCCCGTTTATCCCTCTGTACTACTATCCCCATTTCATAGTCATGGATGCCAATAATGTGGAACCCTTCCGGGCAAAGCTTGAGAATACAGGCATAGCGCTCACGGAAGAAGACTATCTTCTGGGCAACTATCCCAAGGAGCTGGCAGCGCAGGCGAGGGACTATATACTCAAAGAGAAGAATCACGTCAAAGAGAAGATAAAGAGTGAGGCATTTGATGTGTGGTGGTATTATCGGTTCTAGGATGGCAGCGGCCGGGGCGCTTTTTGCGCCTAACTTTGTCGTCATCGGGGTCGCGCGATTTGCCACCCGCGAATGAAGAGTCTTGCTGGTCGCGGGACCCGGCTAGAGCAGTTGGTCTCCTTGTGGCCGGTACGCCTCCGGTCGGCAACCCCTCGTCTTCGCGTTATCCATCAAAAATCGCCCCGGCCGAAGGATGTTCGCGGCAACGGAAATCAAAGCTGCGCAGACTAAGCATTCCGACGGGAGATCTTAGGGTGCAAAAGGCTGGAGATCTGCTCGGCCAGAAACTCCGGATGGACTGGTTTTGAGAGATAGAGGTCGCATCCGTACTCAACGGCGCTCCTTGTCGTCGTCTCGTCGATGGCTACTGAGCACAGAATGACGGGTAATGTCTTGAGTCCAATCGTCCGCCTCACGGTGCGGAGAAGCTCGAGACCACCCATCACCGGTAGGGCTACTTCGGTGACAACGACGTCGACAGATGGTTTGGCGCGGAGAATCTGAAGGGCTTCTTCACCGTTGCCGGCCGTTAGGATCCTGAAGCCGAGATCCTTGAGACTTGTCGCGAAGAGGGCGCGAACCGTGCGGTCCTCATCGACGAGCAGCACACACGGTGCGGTCGGTTTTATGTGCGGCGCCCCACGACGTCGGTGACGCTTTGACGTGCCGTTGGTCGAGTGAAGTGACAATATCTTTCTCCCTGGTGGATCAGCGAAGCGGGCTCGGAGGCGCTTCCGCGTGTTACAACACAGACCCGCACCCAGCCGGTTTTCCAAGTATCTTACCCCGACCGCGTCCTCTATCTGTGGAAACGAGCTCGTCTCGGTTTGCATGGGGTCTCTACCGTTAACGCTGATTGAGGATCGCCTATGGAAAGTCTCTTTCCGTCAAGCGATGCATGGAGGGTCTGAAGCCACAACCCTTCGCTATCCGATCTCTGTCGGGAGTAGGAGACAGAGCTTGCCGGTCAATGCTGATGTTGCGTCCCCATACCCCGACAGAGATCAAGGCTCTTTACTCACACCGTCGAATAAACCCACCATTCCGCTTTGCAAAAAAAATCTGTGCCAGAAGTGCATCCTCGTGATGAGTGTCCATCGTCGAACACCCCCTTGGATTTTTGCCGCCTTGGAAAGGCGCTACAACCTCAAAGGACGCTGGCAAACTTAGCGAGCTGTACCCGTCTCTTGATACCCAACTTCTGGTAAATCTTCAGAAGATGGGCTTTTATGGTAGCCGGGCTGATCTGAAGACTGCGGGCCATTTCCTCGGTGGTCAAGCCTTCCACTGCCAGTGACACCACGTCTCGTTCTCGCTGACTGAGCGGTGCTGAAAGACTTTCGTTTTGCACATGACCCTCCGTGTACGTTGTCTCAGCTACACTGAGTGCGGAACCCTGTCTATCGTTTCTCATGGACGAATCCTCCTCACGCGTAACGTATGACTCCACCGGGCGTGAAGATGTTTCTAACTTACTGGCGATATGCAGTCGTTCACTGTTTAAATGCAAAGTTTGCTATTTCATCTCGGGCCCAGGGCTGCGAGATTCCGGCAGCCACGTTGCTCTCCCTGGTCGAGTAAACCTTTCAAGTTACGTGCCGCGCTCTTCTGCACGATCAATTGCCTGTATCCCTCGGCTGGGAAGGCGTTTACGCGGAAAAGGCAAAGACCTTGGGGGGTCATTATGAATGGTTCTTCCTTCATATTGATCAGAAAAGGCGTAGGGTATGACCTTCGCGTTAGCGCGATCTTTGGAGACTCTCGTTAATCTCGCTGGAGAGAACTTCCTGATCTACAGTGAACAGCCGTCGCCGTATGCGCCTTTCTGCCGGCAAGCTGCTGTCCGCTGTTCGTCTGCCACATTTGGGATATCTTTTCTGCTCTTTTCTTGTTTTCTCGCTCCGCGCGGGGGTTTTACCAAAACACGCCCTCGAGCGACGGTAAAACCCTGCACCCACTCCGGTCGGTGTGTAGGGAAAACCATTCATAATCAGGTTCCCGGCACCTAAATCCTTATCCATCTACGGCATCCGTTACCATGGATCCGCTCAAACCGGGTGCCGGATTGCAAGGCTCCATGTAAACGTTATGCGGCGGCCTAACTACCCGGCATATTGTTTGCTTCTATCCTGGTGGGCACGTCAAGTGCTGCCATGGAAATTGGTAAGAAGATTTTACCCGTACATTCACGATGAAGACATGAAGGAGTCCCCGTGTTAAGCATACATGCTACGACCCCCAAGGAGCGACTGTCCATTATAATTCGGCCCAGATGCCCAAAATGCAAGAAAGAATTCATGCTGAACCTGACTAATTATCTTCCGGGAAAGCATCATGCATGCTATGCTTGCGGCTCGGTAACACCATTCGATACTGCACTGGCGGAAAAGGTTCAAACGCAGACGAAGGGCCTTGAGACATTAATACAAGAAATATTTGAAAGTTTTCACTCTGATTAAGGCATGCTGGATCGCGTAAAAAAGAAAAGCTTGGAAGGATGAGCTACATCGAGGATTACTTGTCGACCGAAATATAGTAAGCTGTTCTGCTGACTGCGGAGCCGTAGGTCGCCTAATCCAATGAGAGTGACATTCTTTTCCCGACTGACAATAGGCTACCTCACCATATTTGTCATTATGGGGGTGGTGAGTTCCTATTCACTCGTTAAACTCGACGAGTTACGCAACGGGACCGCCCAAATCATCAACGTTGACCAGCGCATCCTGGACCTCAGGAAGAAACTTGCTGATTCTGTATTGTCTCAGATGGGGTATCAAAAAAAATACCTCATCACCAGAGATGAAACTTTCCGCGAACAATTCGTCTCTGCTGAAGACGATTTCAACACGTATCTTACTGAAGCGCTTCGCATTGCCGACACTCCTGCAAAAAAAGATTCCCTGAATCGGCTGCAGGCTGCGTATGGACAGTATCGAGCTTTGCTGCAAGCTGACATGGACTCGGTCAAGAGCAACCGATCCAACGCGGAAATGCGTCATCGGCAAGAAAAGGAAATGCTCATTGAGAGGATCCTGGAAGAATTGAAAGCTGCTGGAGGCGTCCTCGTATCAGGACATCTATGTGCGGATGCGTGATCTGAGCGAGGCCGGCAGTTCCGCACGGAGACTGTCGATCTTTATGTTCGGCATTGCCGTGATTCTGGTTATCGGTACCTCCTTCTTCACGACCCGGAGTATAACGAAGCCTTTGATGGTTTTGATCGAGAAGACGAAGGAAGTTTCCCAGGGCATCTTCAAAGGTGATCTTGACATACCCTCTTCTCCGGAAATTTCAGAACTGACAAACGCTTTTAACGCGATGTGCGACAAATTGAAACGTGTCGAAACCATGAAGTCTGAATTTTTTTCCACCATGTCTCACGAGCTGCGGACCCCGCTCACCTCGATAAAGGAGGGGATCGGGCTTCTTCAGGATGGCGTGGGTGGGTCAATGAGCGAGAAGCAGAAGAGGCTTCTCACTATACTCTCGGAGGAGACTCATCGGCTCATCGGCCTCGTGAACTCCCTGCTGGACTTGTCCAAAATGGAAGAAGGCATGATGACTTACAATTTCCATCACGAAGAACTCACTCCCCTTATCAAGAAAGCCATAACGGAGACAGGCCCTCTCAGGGAGGGGAAAAGGATCACCCTCCAGACAGAGATCGGTGAAGGCCTTCCTTCCTTGAGACTGGACCGAGAGAGGATACTCCAGGTTTTGCGGAACCTGATCAGCAATGCTCTGAAGTTCACGCCCGAAGGCGGGGCAATCCGGATATCGTCACACGTCAAAAATGGAGGGGTGGAGTTTTCCGTGACAGATACGGGTCCGGGGATTCCGAAAGAAAACCTGAAGGCTATCTTTGAGAAATTTCACCAACTTCCCGTCAAGACTTCGGCATGGATGAAGGGCACAGGCTTGGGTCTGGCGATCGTGAAGCACATCGTAGCGGCGCATGGAGGTAACGTATGGGCAGAAAGCGAACCGGGACAGGGAAGTACGTTCACTGTTGTATTGCCGTCCTGACCTGTCTCTTGCTCTCGCAGTGCGCTGCTCTGGACAGATCGCCACTAGTTCAGAAGTTGTCGCCCCTGGACGAACCCCGCGAGCATCTCATTCGGGCGCAGGAACTGCTTCACGGGGCGACTACGGCACAGCCCTGCAAGAAAACCAGAAGGTCTTGTCCCTCTCCGCCGGCAATCCCCCCGCAGATGAGGCGCTGTACAACATGGCCCTGATTTATGCCCATCCTGGCAATCCCAAGAGAGATTACGGCAAATCGATTGCTGCGTTCAAGACGCTCATCAAGGAGTACCCGGAGAGGACCTGGACTGAACAGGCGAAAGTCTGGCTGCAGGTCATGCAGGAAAGTGAAAATGCCAGACGGGCGGCCTCTTCCGTTACGCAGGAGAATGATAACTTGAAACGGATCATCGAGGAATCAAGAAAAGTGGATATGGAAATCGAGGAAATGAAGAAAGAGAAAGCGAGGTAAAGAACCCTTATGCTGTCAGGAAAGATCCTGGTTGTGGATGACGATCGGAACCTTGTTGCGCTGATTCAGATGAGGCTCGAAGCAGCGGGGTATGAGGTTATTGCAGCCTTTGATGAGCTTGAGGCAGTCGAACGGGCGAAAGAGCAGGTGCTAGATCTCTCCATCGTTGATCTTCAGCTTGTGCAGAAGGATGGCATCTCATTAATGGAGGACCTGCACCGGATCACTCCCCAGATGCCGGTGATCATCCTCACCGCTTACGGAAGCATCGAAAGCGCCGTGGAGGCAATGAAACGGGGCGCGTATAGCTATGTTACCAAGCCGTTTGAACCGCAAGATCTTCTCTTCCAAATCGAGAAGTCCTTGGAGAATTCCCGGCTCTCCTCCGAAATCGAACGTCTGCAGGGACTTTTGGAAGAAAAATATAGCTTTTCCGGTATCATAACCAGAAGCAGCAAAATGGAGAAGATCATGGAAGCAGTTTCCCGCGTGGCCCGAACAGAATCCACGGTCTTGCTTCTCGGAGAAAGTGGTACAGGAAAGGATTTGATTGCCAAGGCGATCCATCTGGCCAGCGCCAGAAAAGGAAACCCCTTCGTTGCCGTCAACTGTGCCGCATTGCCGGAACCGTTATTGGAGAGCAGCCTTTTCGGACACGAAAAGGGGGCATTTACCGGCGCCATCCGGAGCGCAAAGGGCCTGTTCCTGCAGGCTCACCAAGGAACCATTTTTTTGGACGAAATTGCAGATATGCCCTTATCGATTCAAGCGAAGGTCCTGCGCGTGCTTCAGGAGAAACATTTCTATCCTGTGGGCAGTGAGAAACTGACCGAAGTTGATGTGAGGATCATTGCCGCCACTAATAAGAATCTTGAAGAGCAGGTGAAGCAGGGGCTCTTCCGTGAAGACCTTTACTATAGGGTTCATGTCATTCCCATCTATTTACCATCACTCAGGGAAAGAAAAGAAGACATCCCGCCCCTGGTCGACCATTTCTTAGGGATGTTCGGCGAGCAGGCAAAAAAAGCCCTCAAAGGAGTTACCCCCGAAGCCATGCAAAAGCTCATGCTCCACGATTGGCCGGGAAACGTGCGGGAGCTGGAGAATGTGATCGAATATGCCGTCGCCATGAGTGACAAGGATTTTATCACGGAGGATCTGATTCTCAGAACCAGGGGTGGCCTAACGCAGACGCCGGTACAACCCCTCAAAAAAGCCAGAGATGCTTTTGAGAAGAGCTATCTGATCTATCTTCTCGAAATTTCCAAAGGGAAGGTGACTGAAGCGGCACGACTTGCCGGGAAATACAGGGCAGATCTCTACCTTCTTCTGAAGAAGCATAATCTGAATCCCGACGATTTCAAAAAAACGCCATAACGTGTAGGGAATTGTCCACACTCTTTTCGCATGATCTGCGCATCGGTGTGGGCGGTGTGGGGTCAAATCTTCAATAGGCGTTGAGGAAGCGTGGAATTTCAATATTTCACCAACGTCCCCTCAACCCCTGCCATCAAAAATAGCCCCGGCCGAGGAACAACTTCCCTATTTGCTGACCTACCCCATTGTCTCCATCATCTGGGTCGCACAAGTTGCCCTTGAGCTAATGGGCTGTTGCCAAAGGTAATAATTGACAGCACAGCCGTTGCTGCTATAATTGTGGAAGAAGGTTTGTACGCGGTTGCATACACCATGCGGGAGCCTGTATAGGTTGTATTTTCTGGCAGCATCGAGAAAGTGGCCTGGACGTATATTGGATATCACACACGATTTTGGTGCGATATCCAATATACGTCCAGTTTTGCGTGCATAGTTAATTGTTATGCATAAGAGTACGAGGGATAGATAGATAGAGATGGACATACTGCTTCTGTTGATAGTCATCGCCCTGTCATTCATTGGATATAAACTGACTAAGCTCGAAAAGGCGCAGGCTGTTTCAGCTTCTGCAAGGGTTGACTCCTTGCTGTCCACCTCGCTCAATCCGCTTTTTTCAGAAAAGGAAATAGCCTCCCAAAGAAGTCTCTCTGGAAAATGGCAGCAAAAGGTGGAGTTCTATTTCGATCTCTTGCAACGAACTGAGAAGGAAGAAATTGAGATTTATCAGAGTTCGGGCAAAGATAAATCTGAATTTGCCCCGAGTGCCAAGCTCAGAGGCATAATACTGCACCAATCTGTCGCCATGACTGGCAGGAACACAACAGAGGCCAAGGCAAGACAAATGATTGAAGCGAACATTTCTATCCTAAACGGCAAGTCTATCGCTGAAACTTCTGAGAAGTTCAACAGCGAACAAGACGGTATACCGTGGGAGAACACCAATTTAGATGCTGATGCATGGCGTAACGAGCCGGAGATACGAAAGGAATTTGAGGCGGACTTACTGGCACGGAGCGAGTTCTGGCAGGGCAGCTGGAAGTATATTTTGGAGAAGACTTATTTGACCAAACAGTAAAAAGCCTTGTATGAGGAGGCAATGCGGCCGATTTCTATTTTATGCATAGAACGAAGAACGATGGACATTACCGGTTGCCCTAAACGGCAAGCATCGTTATGATTGCCCCGAATATTGCACCTATTATCTGTAACCAAATTGGCATATTGACCTCTCTCTATAAGGAGTTTTATTATGGCTGCTGACATACCATATTGGGTCCCAATCGCAACCGCATTCGCAGGAGGCGCCCTTGTCGGCGTCATCAATTTTGCTATGCGCTGGCAAGACAGAAAGTCCGAAGAAAAGCGACACCTAAGAGAGCTTGTATATAAGTCCGCAGTAGAAGAATGGAAGCAGCATTCCATGTTTGCCATTGAATTGATGAAGATGAAGACTGGAAAAAAGATTGCATTGGAGCCTCTCGTCACGTATCTCATCCATCTCTTAAGCCTGTCAGAGGCGCTAATAGATGGTAAAATAACCAAGGAAAATCTCTCACAGAAACTAACTGAAGTCAGCGAAGTCATGAAAGAAGTTAAGAAATTCACGGTGCTCCCTAAGAAGGAAAATGGGCAAGAACCTGCATAACCGGGGAATGCACCGGATCGCTTACGCTCCCGGTGATTCCCGACGTTCGGCATATAAAGTATATGAAAATTAACCGCGAAGTTTATATCAAATCAAAGTCAAGCTCTGAAGAGCGTATAATCGAAATAATAAAGAATTTTTGTGACAGTAGTGCATTTTGGAAGTTTTTAAATGAAGAGTCAGAACGATATTCAACAGACAGTATGGGAGAGCCAGCATGCATGATTTCGGCTGCGCCGCAAAAAACGCATGCACACGCGGTTCTGGCCATCGCAAAGAAGAAAGATAATTTACTTTACATCTCAAATATTTTCCCCAGAGATGACAAAAGTCAATTAACAACGGAAGAACGCGACTGCATTGCGTATAGTTTCGTTTCTGATTTCAGGAAATTTGTTAGAAAAAATAAGATACCGATAAATACTTCTAGCACTGACAGAATTGGCATTGGGGATATTATATCGAGTTCAATAGCAAGGAGACTACTGGATCAATACTTGAGAGCTTTCCCGAAAAGCTATCACCCATTGGATATTGAACGTTTAGATAGATTCACTTGTGCTTTAGCAAGATACAGCAGGAAGAAACCGAATTTTGAATATTTTGAAAGGTATCTAGTTGAGGAGCTTTCTTGGTCAAAGAGTGATGCCGCTTGGTGCAGAAATAGAGTGGAGATAGGATATACTGCCCTTGGGGTAAACAGAGAGTTTTTATAGTAACCCCAAATCACTTTGGGTATAGAATTCAAAAGGTAGTAGAAAGGAAATGCCGAACAACTTGATGCAGCCGACTCCTTACAGTCGCGGCTGATCATGGGGTTGGGGGGCGCCACCTTTCAGGTCAACAGGGGACTCATGATAATTGACAGATTATAAGCGACATCACTACGTACCTCAGTGGTATCAATATCGGTTCTTTGATGGAGAAAAAGCCGAGAAGAAGTTCTTCTATCTGGACCTAAGACCGGACATTGTGACCACACCCACTGGGGGCAAATACACACGAAGGGCACTGTTGAGATGGGGGCCTTCAAAGTGCTTCTTTCAAGATGATCTCTATACAACCAACTTTCGGGGGTGGGAGTTTAGGGAAATCGAGCAGCGGTTTTTTGGACGCATAGATGCCAACGGCAATAAGGCGGTCGACTACTTCTCGGAGTTCAAACACCCTAGTGCAGACGAGAGGGCGTTCAACGCCCTATTGCCCTTCATGAGCGTTCAGAAGTTGCGGACACCAAAAGGCCTGTCCTATCTTGCATCAATTACCCGAAATGCTGACAAGAATCGGCTTCTTTCTACGATGTTAGGTCTTCACGGAATGCACTGTGCTTTATGGACCGAGTGCATATGGAGTATCGTGGACGCGTCCTCCGCTAAAACACGATTCATCGTCTCCGACCACCCGGTAACCGTCTATAACCAAGAGTGCTCCCCTGGTTCGAAATGGTGTGCGGGGGCAAACGATCCTCCTATCTGGCTAAACGGCACACATACCATATTTCCGTTGAGCATGAACAAAGCATTGCTGTTAACGAACTTATCATGGGTTCGAAACCCTTATGGAGATGCTTTAGAGGAAAGACCACACCCCGAGTTGTTTAGATCGGCTATGTTCAATTTTATGGCCATCCAGACCGACCGTATGCTTTCCGAGGAAGAAGTCATCGCCATAAACTACGTAATAAAGCAACGAGCATACCGGTATATAGCCGCCGCCAAGGAAGAGTGGCTTTATCCAGAACATAGTTTTGTTTACAAGCGATGGCGCAAAATCGGAAGGTCGTATGTCTTGATGCCAGACCCTAGATCAGTTGCCTTCTCGTCGGAGATCATAATTGGTTACGATGACGAGAGGGCCGAGGCATTTGATGAGTACGGCCGAAGGCCCTGGCATACCGATTACGGGGACAAGCGCCGCCATGACCATGAGTGGAAGAGTTTTCATGTCTTTCAGGGCGAATATGCGAGGCTCTTTGGCCCGAAAAGAAGGGGTCTTACATTCGAGTTCAGCAGCAAGGACAGGTCCGAGGATAGTGAAGACTACCATGCGTATCATCTGAGTCTAGAACAGAAATACAAATCAGAAACATTGGAAAAGCATCGCAAACGACGACAGTGACATTGAGGAGACAAATCGCCCAACAACGCAATCCAGCGGACGTCTTACAGTCGCCGCTGATTTTTGTGTTATGCGTATTTGCCAAAAGATTATTCATCGAAACGGGAGGTACAAATGATGAAGGCCAGTAACGTGCCTAAAATTGCGTCCGGTAGAATCAGAATTTTTGCGATATGGGCTCTCTTCTGTCTTGCCCTTTTTCTTCCTACCTTGGTAGTGTCGGCTGATGATTTTACAGTTACCCTCCTTGGCACAGGAAGCCCGATACCTTCTCCAGACCGATTCGGAAACAGCACCCTGGTTGAAGTGGGTGGTCAGAGGCTAGTCTTCGATATGGGGCGGGGTGTCACCATCCGTCTCTGGCAGAAGCAGATTGCTCTCGGCAGCATCGATGTACACTTCCTTACGCACCTCCACTCGGATCATGTCAATGGTCTTTCTGACCTCTGGCTTAGCGGATGGATCCAAACAGCCTTTGGTGGAAGGAAGAAGTCTTTCACCATCTATGGTCCTGCAGGAACAGAGAAGATGATGGCTAATCTGTGGGAGGCATTTTCCGAAGACCGCCGCATTCGTACCGCAGATGAAAAGAACCCTTTATCCGGCATTCAAATAGATGCACACGATGTTAAGCCGGGGGTCGTGTACGAAAAGAATGGTGTTGTGGTGACCGCCTTTGAGGTGGACCACGGCGATCTTGTCAAACCAGCCTACGGCTACAAAGTCACATACCAAAAGCATACCGTAGTGATTTCGGGTGATACGCGTTATAACATAAATGTTGAGAAAGAGGCTCGTGGTGCTGATCTGCTCATACATGAAGTGGCAATGATCCCTGACAAGCTCTTTGCGCAATACCCTGTGTACCAGGCAATATATGAACACCACATCTCGCCGGAGCTGGCCGGGAAGCTGTTCGCCGCCGCCCGGCCCAAGCTGGCTGTTTACTCGCACATCGTATTGTCAGGCCTTCCGAAGGCGGGTATTCCATACCCTAGCCCAGAGGAACTGTTGGCCGCGACACATAAGACCTACGATGGGCGCGTCGTGGTCGGTGCGGACTTGATGGGCTTTAAGATAGACGACACCGGCGTCTCGATCATCGAGCCCCCTCGACGGTAGCGGGATAGATCGCTCTTTGGCGTGTGGACCTACGGGACGTTGGTGAAATATTGACATTTGACAAAGGTGGCGGACTTGACTCACAAACGAGCCAGGAAATCTAACGGGGTCGGGTCTTTCATCATAGCATTGCAACCGTCGTCATTGTAGGAACTCGTCTGGGCAACGGACCTTTGTTCTGACCAGTGGGGACGTCCTTCAATTATTCAATAACTCTTCCGAGCGAATCCGCTTCCCATCAGCAAAAGGAACCGTACAAGAACGTTGGTTCAAAGCGAACTTTCAGGGACGACTTTAGGGCTCTCCGTGGCTCCCTTTGAAAGGGTACGCCAAAACCGATCTTGATGGAAGCCTCCCTTTGCAAAATCCTCTCTCTGCCCTCTGATACATAGTGCTTGAAAGATTCGAGCCCAAGGGCTATCATGCCTCTAGGAGGCTCGTCCCTTACTTATTCTTTGGCTCTAGGCCTGCGATGCTGCCTCACGACAATTGTGCATCAGTCCGGATTCGACTTTGCCGGCATTCTTCAAGGAGGAAACGCCCATGCACCTGAAAAGTGTCGCCCTTTTTCCGGAACGATACCCGGTGACGGACCGATACCCTTTCAATCTGCCTAATCTGAACGCCACCAGAGCTTTGCCCTTCACCACTGCCGTCACCTTTTTCGTCGGGGAAAACGGCACAGGAAAGTCTACACTTCTAAGGGCCATCGCTGAAAAATGCGGCATTCATATCTGGGAGCCGCCCGAAGGCCGCAGGTTCCAGTTCAACCCGTACGAACATGAACTTTACAGGTGTATCAGCGTCGAGTGGGCGGACCAGGTCGTACCGGGGTCCTTCTTTTCCTCGGGAATTTTCCACTACTTCGCGGAGGTCCTCGATGAGTGGGCCGACGCCTCACCAAAATTTCTCGATTATTTCGGGGGCAAGTCGTTGATGGCGCAATCCCACGGGCAATGCCACATGTCTTATTTCAGCAGTCGCTACCACCTGAAGGGAATCTATTTCCTGGACGAGCCGGAGACTGCCCTTTCGCCAAAAACGCAGGTCGAATTTCTTGCGCTTTTGAAGGAGATCAGCCAGCTCGGCCGTGCCCAGTTCATCATTGCCACTCACTCGCCCCTTTTGCTGGCTTTCCCGGATTCTGTCATTTACAGTTTCGATCAGACGCCTGTGGCCCCAATCGAATACGAAAAGACCAGCCACTACCAGATCTTCAAAACATTTCTCAATAACAGGGAGACATACCTCCTGGAGAAGGGTCGTGACAACCCATCGTGATAATGAGATCGTCAGATAGCAGTTCAACAGCCAGGCAGACAATTTCAACAACTGGGCCGCCGGTAAGAAGCAGGTATAAGGGGTGTCGCCAACGCTGGGTGCGACCTTATAAACTTAAAACTTTCACGGCTCCCGATAAACGAAAGGAGGTGTCAGAATGAACGATGTCATAGGAATTGCTTGGTACAAGAATGAGTCTAGTTACCGCAGGGCGCTTGCGGTCTTTACCGATTCCGAGAATATGCCCGCCACGTATGAAGACTGGAAAGCTCTTGTCGGAAGGGAATGCGAAGAAATTAAGGGCGCTGGCAATATCGCTCTTCGCGCAGACATCGATCCGGGAACATTTACCGATTGGTGCAACAGGCATGGATTTAAAGCCGATTCCCAGGGCAGAACGGCGTTCATCAACCATGCCGAGCTCGAGTATCGGAAGACCGGCAAAGGAACGGTCATCGAATAGCTCGCGGGTGATTCCACCGACTTGCGTCTGCGTTATACTATACCCATAACTTAATTGTTGTGGGGCACAATTTAGACGAAGGAGAAATCGATGAAAACAAAAGTGGGTTTGTGGATTGACCATAGGAAGGCCATTGTCGTGACCGTTACGGACAAAGGGGAGGAGATGGGGCTGATAATATCGAGGGCTGAAAAACAGCCCCGCCGTTCCGGTGATTCCCCTCTTAAGGGTTCCTATGAACCTTACCATGTACCGCCACAGGATAGCCGCCAGAGAACGCTTACGGAACATCTCAACATTTACTACGATGCCGTAATTGCGTCTATTCGTGATGCAGAGGCTATTCTGATATTTGGTCCTGGTGAGGCTAAGGGCGAACTGAAAGAACGTCTTGAAAAACACGGCCTCGGTCGACGCATCGTAGGTATTGAAACGGTTGACCGGATGACGGATCGTCAAATTGCGGCGAAAGTTCGACAGTACTTTCCGAAATAGTGTCCGGCAAAAAGATCCACGTGGGATCGCTTAATGAGACGGTGTAGCGAGGATTTCCGCGGAACGTTTGCTATAGTGCGCAGGAGGGAGTAGAATTTGCGCGAAATACTACTTGCACTGCAGAATGTCTATCTAGCGAATCATGATTCTACAGAAAATATCATCGGAGGTAAGATGATGCGCAAGCGAATTATTAATCAAAGCTCGAAGGAGCTCTCACCCCCCGATCAGGGTTGGTTGGACTTGGAACGTCTGGCACAGGTCGAGATCACGTCCGAAGATGCGGGACACCCCATCGAGTCGGCACTAACAACCTGTGCCGGGCCGGGCTGGCGGGCCAGTCAACCCGGGGAGCAAACGATCCGCCTTCTGTTTGATCAGCCGCAGAGGCTCAGGCGTATCCGCTTAGTGTTTGACGAAGGTGCACAGGACCGCACGCATGAGTTCGTGCTGCGCTGGTCGGCGGACGGCGGTCGGTCTTACCGGGAGATTTTGCGCCAGCAGTACACGTTCAGCCGACAGGACACGACCCGCGAGGTAGAAGACCACGTCGTCAACCTCGACGGGGTGACGGTACTGGAGTTAAAGATTGTCCCGGACATAAGCGGGGGCGACGCTCGTGCGTCGCTGACCCAGTTGCAACTCGCATAACAGTTGGGGCGTCAGGGACGTAGTTGACAAAGATGACAAGCTTTGCGGGACAGAGCATCGGCCTCAAGGGCGATGTGCAGACCCCAATCGGCGTAAAGACGGCCTTTTCGTGAACCTCTAAAGTCTGCTCGCTCTCATTCGACGATAAGAATATTCAGGGGCGTGTAACTTCCTGAAACAGAGCATCTGTTCGCTTGCCCAAAGGTTACGCCTTTCAAGCGGCATTCAAGCAGCCGAATAGTTGCTGCACCGTGGCCCGCTTTGCTCATCAAACGATCGCTCAATCACTGCACGTCTCGCCTTGGTTTACATGAACCCAGGGGTTATTTATTCTGCAAGCCTAATCTCACCGCGATTCCATGGGCGGTCTCGTAATCATCGATGATCAATTTTCTCAAATCGGCGGGAGACTTGTATTGAACAATATAGCCCAGTCTTTCAATCTTAGCTTTCCCTTCGGGACTGTTCACCGCTTTTTCTATCGCCGGAACGAGGACTTTCTTTACGTCTTCCGGCATGCCCGCCGGACCGAACATGGCATGCCAGCCGGAGAGCATATCCCGCTTATAGCCTAATTCCGTGAGGGTAGGGAGGTTCGGAAAAATGGAAGTTTTCTTGCTGACCAAAAGCAGCCGGAGCTTCCCCGCATCTACGTGAGGCATAAACTTGCCCACGATATCAAAACTCACTTCCACGTGGCCTCCCAGAAGGGCGGTCACGACGGCTTCCCCTCCTTTGAAGGGCACATGCGTGAACTGCGCGCCGGTAAGAGACTGGACAATCTCCACGTCGAAGTTTGCCGCGCTTCCGACACCGGCTGTGCTCACGCGGAGTTTGCCCGGATTTTTCTTGGCATAATCGACCAATTCCTTAAAGGTCTTCCACGGTGAGTTGGCCTGCACGGCCACAGAGAGAGGATAGAAGGTATGAAGAGCCAGAGGATCGAAATCCTTCACAGGATCATAGGGAACGGCCTCCGGATTGGTCACCCGGGAATAGACCATTGCTGCCGTGCTCGTATAGCCGAGCGTGTAGCCGTCTTTTTTGCTCTTAGCCAGGGCATCCGTCCCCAGGGTGTCTGAGGCGCCCGGCTTATTCGTCACGATGATCTGCTGCCCGAGGATCTTGCCCAGATCATCCGCCAGGATTCTGCCGTTTATATCTCCGCCGCCCCCGGCAGGAATAGAAATGATCAACTGGATGGAGCGATTGGGGTAAGATTGAGCATGAGCGGCTGCGGCTGCCAGGCTCAAAAGAACTACCCATGCGACTGCTGCGGCGATCCCAATAAATCGTTTCATGACTTCCTCCTCTCAGTACAGTCTATCGGATGCGGTTTGGCCACAAAATCTCTTCTCATATATACTGGGGCGCCCCTCTGTTCACGTTATCTCCTGAACCTCCAAGAGCGGGTTTTTCTATTATACCTTTTTCAAGCAGACTTCTTGACCAAAAGCAGCAATGCGGGTGGTACCTCCACTATTTCTTTTTTGCCACGTATCTGATATTCTACATACATTGGTCGACAGCAAAAGGAGACACCGAACATGCCCATTTATGAGTACCGATGCAGAAAGTGCGAGGAAACATTCGAAGTGATGCAGAAAGTGAACGAGGACAATAGAGGTCTCCGGTGTCCGAAGTGCCAGACCGACCAACCTGAGCGCCTTCTTTCCTCTTTTTGTTCGGGAAGTCCCAAGAGTACTGCCGCAACAAGGGCACCAGCCCACTCCTCGCCAGGCCATAGCTGAAGCAGCTGCTGAGGGGAGTCGTGAACTCCCCAAAATATCCTAATTACTCCGTCCCCCCCTGCCATCCGTCAATAGCAATAATTCCTCTTGACATTCCTTACTTATATGGTAAAGTTAATATAATAAACTTTAGGGGCACGGACATATAATGCGGACATTGAATTTCTTTTTCTTCGTTTTTCTAACGGCTCATCCATGCCCCTGAGCCTATCACCATAGTAACAGGGAGCCATGGGTGAGCCGTTCGGCACCCATGGCTTTTTTGTCTCTTCATAATAGAGGCCGTGGGAGTTGGTTCCCAGGGCCTCTATTATTTTCTACGAGGAGGTGAGAGAAAGATGTGAGCCTTTTTGGATCAGCTGAGCACTTATACAAATGACTTAACAAGAACAAACAAGAACAGATAAGGAGGAGCATCACATGGAAGCCAAGAATCACAAGCCGGTTCAAGTAAGTTGTCATCTCTTTCAATTGGGCACACCTGCTTTCCCTGCATATTTGTCCATGGGAGAAGAAGGAATGATCATAGAAGGAGGAACGGGCGCTACGTTCCCCATGATGGTCGCTCAGATCAAATCCTTAGGAATAGGAATAGAGAAAATAAGGTACATCGTCCTGACCCATACCCATCCGGATCATATCGGGGCTGTGCCGCACTTTCAGCATGCCTGGCCTCATATAAAACTCCTGACAAGCTCTACCGGCGCCAAAATACTCGGGAAGAGAGAATTGTTCAAG
This sequence comes from uncultured delta proteobacterium, assembly GCA_963835605.1. GTDB lineage: Bacteria > Desulfobacterota > Syntrophorhabdia > Syntrophorhabdales > WCHB1-27 > JADGQN01. The sequence continues at coordinate 235,870 of CAWIHO010000027.1, forward strand.
CAATTTCAGCTCATCGATCTTGGCATTGCCCAGCTGATGAAGGCGAAGGCAGAGATCGATGCGTTGCCAAAGCCTATCAAGGACTATACCTTCAAAGTTGATTCGATCGTGAACGAAGGTGACAGGATTGATTTGGGCGCAGGCATTGCGTGGCACGTCTACGATACACCCGGCCATTCCCCCTGCCATATTTCGCTTTTTGAGGAAAAGGAGAGAACCCTGGTCTTGGGTGATTCCACGGGATTCTATGTTCCTGAAAGGGATATTTTTTGGCCCAATTATTTTGAATCTCTTGACAAATACTGCAGCAGCATCCGAAAGCTGGCTCAGCTTCCGGCCGAGCGAGCCACTTTAAGCCACAACGGTGTCGTCGGAAGCGACGTTCGGCGCCACCTGGAAAAGGCAATGAGCGCGACAAAGAAGTATCATGAAGAGATTGTAGAAAGGATGAATGGCGGGGAAATCTCCGAAAAGATCGCTATGGAGAAAGCACGATTCGTTGACAGCCTGACCGATATCCAACCCTTCAAAGTGATGTATGATCTTTGCGAAGTCATGATAAAAAATTCTTTGGCAAATGGGCACGACGATCATTTTGTAATGTAGATTACGGGCGTGGATCGGATGCTTAGATAGAGACGTTTCCCATCGGGGTAGCGGCTCCCGTTGGCCCTGTACGTGAAATTTCGGCATTATTGTCGCAACCGCTGTGCTATCCTTGCGCAAGAAGGACGAAAACGTTATAATAGTTTACAGTTCGTACCGACTTGGGTACACACAACGGGCCAAACGATGGAGAGTCATCACGACATGCTCGAACCGGAAGAAAGTTCGCCCCACCCGAAGCATCTGTATTCCCGTCGGCAGATCTTGAAACTGGGCGGCATTTCAATCGTGGGGGCATCCGCCCTCGCTCCCATTCTGGCTCGAGGTGCATCAACGCCGCTGATCATTATGGAGCAGGCCCAGGGTATCGTGATTGCGGACCCGGCGACCTGTGTGGGATGCGGCCGTTGTGAGTTGGCCTGCACCGAATTTAATGACGGCAAAGCCGCGCCGACGCTATCGAGGATCAAGGTTGACCGTAACATCAACTTCGGCCCCGACGCTCTGCTTGCGTGGCGTGAAGGCCAGGGCGCCTGGGGAAGCGGCCTGGTCGTGCAGGACGTCTGCAAACAGTGTCCTCACCCTGTCCCTTGTGCCGATATCTGCCCGGAGGGCGCGATTGTGGTAGCGCCTTCGACCGGCGCGCGCATGGTCAACGTGGATAAGTGCACAGGCTGCAAGATCTGCCTGAAGGCGTGCCCGTGGGAGATGATCTCCTTTGACCCTGATTCCCGCAAAGCGACCAAGTGCCACCTGTGCAACGGAAAACCGAAATGCGTCGAGGCGTGTCCTGCCGAATCGCTCAGCTACGTATCCTGGCGTGATTTGACGGGAAAGATACCTCCGCGTGTCTCCGCCACAGCGCGGCCGCAGGGCGACAGAGCCACTGCCTGTTTTGAATGTCACCTGCCCGGTCCGAAAAACGAAAAAGTGCGAGCCTAAGTGCCCACTCCACCTTTAGCTGGATCGATCGGCTGGGCACTATTTTCCTGCCCGTGGTGGTGCTCGCGGTAATCGTGCATGGGGCGGTGCGGACCCTGGTGAAACGATGAAAAGAACCTATCTCCATCCCCTGCCGCTCCGGGTGTGGCACTGGGTCAACGCCGCCGCCGTCACACTGCTCCTTGCTACCGGCATCCAGCTTCGTGTGGCCGGGATCCCTGACCTGCCGCCCCACAGTACTGCGCTCCTCATCCATAGATACGCGGGCTGGACAATGGTCGCCTCCTGTGTCTTCTGGCTGATCTACGGCCTTGCAAGCGATCATCTGGGCCGCCATTACAGGTTGAGAAGACGGGATATCGAAGGGATCTTCAGCCAAACGAAATTTTATGTCTGGTCTATCTTCAAGGGAGAAGAGAATCCTCACCGGCCGTCGCCCGACGAGAAATTTAACCCTCTTCAGAAGCTCGCGTACGGCGCCATCATGTGCATCTTCACCCCGGTTCTCGTGGTCACCGGCCTTCTCTTCAGCGATATACTGCTCGTCCGCAAATATATTCTGGCTTGGAACATCGTGAAGCTTCTCGATGCCATCCACGTCATTGGCGCGTACCTGTTCGTCCTTTACCTTGTTGTCCATGTCTACATGGCTACGCTCGGTCAGACGCCGCTCTCCCATATAAAGGCGATGATCGTGGGCTACGACGAGGAGCCCGATGCGTTGCCCTATCTGGAGTGCAGTGGACAACAGGAAGGAGAGAAGGACGATGGCTAAATACGGAGGCTGGGCCGGGAAGGTGCTCCACGTCGACCTATCCACCGGCCGTAGTTGGACCGAAGATACGATAGAGCGGTATAAGGACTATCTGGGAGGAACCGGGATAGGCTACAAGGTTATGTGGGACGAGGTACCTGCGGGAACAAAGCCGCACGATCCGGACAACAGGATCATTTACGCCGTCGGACCGCTGGCCGGGACCGGTGTTCCCTGCAATGGTCGCACTGCCATCACCACCCTCTGGCCGACCTGCTGGCCGCAGCCTCTGGTCGCGACCGGACACATGGGCGGGCAGTTTGCAGCCAAACTGAAATACGCGGGATACGACGCGATCGTCATCAAGGGCAGGGCAGACCGTCCTGTCTGGCTGTCGATCGTAGACCAAAAGGTGGAGATCCAGGATGCGCGCCGCCTCTGGGGCCAGGGTATTCGCAACACCACCCTGGCAATCTCGCAGATCCTGGGGCCCGAGGCGGTAGTGGCCGCCATCGGTCCGGCGGGTGAAAATCTGGTCCCACTGTCCAATGTCATGAACTCAGTTTCCCACTCTGCCGGTGGAATCGGTTCGGTGATGGGTTCCAAAAACCTCAAGGCCATCGGCATCGTTGGCACGGGCAGCGTCCGGATTGCAGGCGACAAGGGCGAGTGGGAGAAGCTGATCAAGTACCACCTCTCACTCCTTGGGGCGAACAACCAGCACGTCGTGCCGAGCGAACCGCAGCCGTGGGCGGAGTTCTACAACCCGAGCACGCGCTGGAAAGGCGGGAAGGGGCGCGTGTGGGGAGCGGCTCCCCGTCCAGTCGCGACAGGGACGTGCGAACCCCACAACCTGAACAGGATCGCCTACCGGACGAACAGTGCGGCATTCTTCCTCGGCGACGAGGCGTGGCAGTACACGGTTCGTGGATCAGGCTGTACAAGCTGCCCCATCAGGTGCCACGCCGTGATCAAGGTCCCTTCCGTCTCAGCGAAATACGGCATCCCTGACGTGGGGCAGAATACGTGCGCCGGCCTCAATTTCGGCCGCGCCTTCTTCAAAAAATTCCCCGATGGGCCAAGGGGCCAGACCAACATCGAAGCCTGTATGGTAGGCATGCATCTGGCCGATGACCTCGGCATCTGGTGCAACTATAGCCAGTTGCAGCGCGATTTCCAGAAGCTCTACTATGAAGGCTTCATGAAGAAGAAGCTAAGCGAGACCGAATTCAGGAGCTACAGGTGGGACAAATATGAGAAAGGCGATCCGGCGTTTCTCTTCGAGCTGCTGCCGCGGATCGCGGCGAAAGACGGGGAACTGGCTACTGCGCTCGGGCTCGGCACCGGCTATCTTCTGGAGCGCTGGGCCATACCCGAAGAGACGTGGGGCAAGGATCACGAGATGGCCTACTGGAAAATGGGGCACCCGAAGCATCATTCCTCCGAAGACGCCGGTCAGTGCGGAGTCCTGATCAATCTGCAATACAACCGGGATGCTCAGTGCCATTCGCACTGCAACTTCGTTCGTAACGGACTGCCGCTCTCGATTCAGAAACGCCTGGCCGCTGAAATCTGGGGTTCGCCCGATGCCGTAGACGCGGCAGGGGCGTACACACGCATGAATTCGTCAAAGGCCAGGATGGCAAAGTGGTCAGTGCTTCGCAAGGAACTGCACGATTCGCTCTCCCTCTGCAACTGGATGGGCCCCTGGATAGCCTCGCCGCTCAAGGAGCGCGACTATAGGGGTGATGACTCCATCGAGTCGATGCTTTACAGCCTCGCAACGGGAGACAGGAAAAGCCGCCAGGAGCTGGACCAGGTGGCGGAGCGGATCTTTCTCCTCCACCGGGCCCTGACGATACGGGACATGAAGACGAGCCAGATGCGGCAGCGGCACGACGTGGCTCCTGAATGGATCTTTGAGGATCCATCGGGCAAGGCACCCTTTTCGAAGGGAACGATACGTATGGACCGAAAGGACATAGAGGTGGCCATCGACATGTTCTATGAGGAGATGGGCTGGGATAGAGCTACCGGCGCGCCGACTTCCAAAGCATACCAAAGAGTCGGGCTCCGCGACGTGGCCGCCGAGTTGGGCAGACGAAACCTTCTGCCCGACGTAACGTAACTATTAAGAGTCGGGAAACGCGGTGAATCGGAACATCACGAACGAAGGAGCGGCGACGGCCGATGCACTTGCGGCGATGATTCGTCACTGCAGTAAATCTGGCCGTCTCATCTCGGAATTTGAGCTTCGTCGGCAGTTTATCGAACAGCACCAACCGCCCTTCACGGACCAGGATACCGATATTCTTTCCACGCTTGCAAAGACCCTTCAACAGTACGGCGATTTACACGAGCTGCCGTCAGACGATGGTGCTCGGTATTACTATTCCTCGCAAGACATGACTCAGGCATACGCACTAATGCTCCTGCAGAAATTGGGCGACCCGGCTCGCCTCATCGCGGAAGTCATCCGCCAAAGCTCCGCCTCCTACCCGAGACCGGTTCCGCTTGATATGTTCACCCACCCGCCCTTCGATCTCACGCGCGAGCAGGTCGTGGACTGTCTGGAACGCATGACCGTCGAGGAGGAGTACCGCGATATTGCCTCCACCACAACATCGGCATCCACCATATTCCTCTATTCGACTCTCCACCTGGAGCCTGAGTACGCTTCCATGCTCGCGGAGTGGTTTGACGTGGGCCAACTCGAGAATCCCTGAGCCGGTAACCAGGGGTGAGCCGAAGACGTGTGACCCTTGTATTCCCCCCTGTTACAACTATCAATTGAATCACCCGTCTTCAAGAGGCAAGGGCGGGGACGAGTAGAACTTCCTGCAATCCTGATTTCTGATATGCTGTCTCCCCATGCTCCGTTACCCGTGGTAATGCAGCACACTGGAATTTGTTTGACTGCCTCTTATCTTGATGGCAAAATGGAAAAATGAGACCGTGCTGTATCTTGAAAGTACATAAAGAACTTTACTGGAGACGTGGCCAGCCGATAATTTGAGTAGAGGAGGACTGCACCCTGCAAAGGGGAAATGCGGCATGGACGAGAAGCCAGACTACACGAAGTACTCGCAGGAACAACTCGAATACACGCTCCGGCGCACAAACGAGGAGAAGTATCCGGAGGAGTTTCATAGCCTGATACAGGAGATGGAGCAGCGGAAAAATCGGCCGCAGACGCTTGACGACGAAATCGCCCGGACGTCCCCGGGGACGTTCAGACGTCAATCAGCCGTTTTTACCAGAGCCTACGGATGCATCCGTAGAACAGAACCAGCAACCCGCAAAACCGCTGCCAGAGCTCCCGCTCGAATTTCGCGGTTCAGCACGCGAGTATTTTCGGATATGGATAGTCAATCTGTGTCTTACCCTTCTCACCTTCGGCATCTTTTCGGCGTGGGCCAAGGTGCGCAAAAAGCGCTATACATACTCCCACACCACTGTGGGAGGCACGCCATTTCAGTATCTGGGCCAGCCGATTCCGATCCTCAAGGGCCGGATTGATCGCGGCGATAGGTTTCGGGGTTTATTATATATCGAGTCATTTTATCACTTCTTTGCTGCCCTACGTTCTCGCGGCCGGACTTAGTTGTCGCGCCATGGGTGCTGGTCCGTTCGGCGGCCTTCAACGCCCGTTATTCAGCTTTTCGCAACATGACGTTTCATTTTGACGGAGGCTATCTGGACGCCCTGAAGGTCTTTATGCCTGGGGCATTATTCCTGTGCTTGTCATAGGAGGGATGATGTTTGGCTTGGCGGGAAAGCCCATTGTTGCTGGGCATCGCATCCGTCGTGTTCGCCTTCTCCTTCCCCTGGTTTATAAGGCGCCTCAAGAAGTTTATTGTTGAACATACGTCTTATGGCGGCAAGAGAGGGAGCTTTCTCCGCCACCGGCGGACAGTTCTTCAAGATATATTTTATCTCAGGCCTGATCACCTTCGCCGTTGCGATCCTATCGGTCATACTCGTCTTGATTCTGTTTGGCCCCACGCAGAAATTGTGGCTTTCGCTCTATCTCGGCGTCGCGCCGATTTATGCGGGATATGTGCTGGCATACGCATACCTTCAGGCGCGCAGCGGCAACCTTGTCTGGAACCATACGCGCCTCGGGCCGCTTCGCTTTCAGTCCACCTTGCGCTGGGGAGGCTTGGTGAGACTATACGTGACCAATGCGCTCGGCATAGTAGCCTCATTAGGGTTATTGATCCCCTGGGCCGTTATGCGGACGTTGAAATACCGCGCGGACAACATGCGCGTGCTGCAGGAAGGGGAACTTACCGAATTCCAGGGGGAGCGACAGGAGCGCGGTTGCAGCGGTCGGCGCTGAAACAGTAGACTTTTTCGACGTGGATCTTTCACTATGATTACCCTTGAAGGTCAGTACTTCGACGGTTGGCAGCCGATCGGCGTGCCGGCGAAAATCGATTTTTTCGACCAGGAAGCGACACTGACTGCGGGGCGCTATTTCCGAGCGCTATGCGACCTTCCATCTGAAAGTATCTCCGCGCATCGGCTCGACCGACCGTTTCATCACCCTCCCGAACGGTGCGCAATTTGCGTGTGCGGACCATGCATTTTTCGATTCACTGCCCCAGGAAAGCCCGTCCGAAGGCCCGGTGGCCTGGCTGGAGGAGCGTTGGGGTGTTGCGCTGGCCTGTGTAGCGATTGTCATCTGCACACTGCTTGCCGGTTATTTCTTCGGTTTGCCGGCCGCAGCAGAGCGCATCGCCGCCCGTATCCCGATGGAGACGGAGCGGTCCCTGGGCAGACAGGCCCTGACCTGGCTGGATGAAAAAGGATGGTTCAAGCCGACAAAACTCGATGTCTGACACACAGAAAACAATAACGGATGGTTTCGACAGGCTTCGCAGCGACTTGCCGTTGAGGGATTAGCTGCCGCCTGGAGTTTCGCTCAGGCGCGGCTTTCGGCCCGAACGCTTTTGCTCTTCCCGGCGGCATTATCGTCATTACGGATGAGATGGCTAAAGCTGCAGCGACCACGGAAGAGGTGCTGGCGGTACTGGCCCATGAGATCGGACACGTGGAGCTTCGCCATACCATGAGAAGCGTGCTGCAGAACTCCGTCGTTGCAGCCGCGGCTGCCGCCGTGACCGCTGATGCTGCATCGCTCAGCGTTGCCATCGCCGGCCTTCCGGCCCTGGTGGCCCAGACGAAATACTCTCGCGAGTTCGAGGCTGCAGCGGATGAATATGCCTTCAGACTGCTCAAGCGGAAAGGATACTCGCCGACTGCATTTGCTTCGCTCATGGAAAGACTTGCAAGAGAGAGGGAGAGAAGCAGGGCCTATTGCCTACCTTTCCACGCATCCTGTTACCGCAGAGCGGGTGAGGCGTGCCCGCAATGCGGCAACAAAGTGATCGCTATCTCTGGCAAGGGATTTACTTATGCACCTTTGTCAACTGCTTCTTGATCACCATTGTTTGAGGAATTGCTGCTTCTATCTGGGCAAGATAATCGGTCAAGAGTTGGTCACAGGTGTTGGGGTTCTTCTCGGGCGGAAAGGTGTAAAATAGATTTTTCTTGACAAACACCCAACTGAAAAATATACCTATGAGAACACAGGATCGAAGACTCTGAAAAAATCTCACAGGAGGGGCAGTATGAAGAAGGCGGGGAAAAAGACGACTGCAAAGAAGGCTACTGCAAAGAAGGCGGCGAAGAAGGTAGTTGCAAAGAAGCCCGCAAAGAAGGTAGTTCCGAAGAAGGCTGTTGCAAAGCTTGATGGAGATACAGCGTTAAAGGCGTTTGCGGTTGCACTGCTTCGCGAGAGGGGGATTGACCCGCGTGGTAATGTGAAGCTGAGTAAGAAAGAGGCAGATGAGATGGTGATTGAGTTTCTTGAGAGGATGGGAGGAGAGGTCTCAATCATTAAGAAAGAGGGAGGGAATATCGCGATTGTAGGGAAGAAGATGACGGCAAAAGAGCCTGTGGCAAATTGGGAAATGCCGTTGCCGAAGATAAAGCAGTTAGAGAATAGAAAGCAAGTTGTCGGGAGATCGCTGCTTCAAGATCGGGTCGAATGGCTTGAAGCCATTGAACACGACATCGGGCTCGTAAAGGGCGAAGAGCCGGTCAAAGAATTTTACGGCAAGATCATGATGGCGCGAGATGAGTTCAAGAATGATGCGGAGTGGATCGAGTGGCTGGAAATTTTGGATATTGAACGGTCCAAAGACTGATAAAGCCTTCCTGCGGGAGGAATAAGCGTTACCCTCCCAAAGCCTGAAAGGTCGATTGCAAAAAAGCAAATCTATGCTCTTTACCATCCAGATTTCTGCAAGGAATTGTCGTTTTCTTGAGCCAGTTAAGGTAGACTTTTACAGCCTAACGTCAGACACGTCTGAATGGCACCATAGGAAGGGAAGCTTATGTCTAAATCCGATCCCATGGCCCTCGCCGAATTCCGTTTTGCACTTGCCGATTCCATCGCTTTTCTGAACCCCGATCACTGGGACCGCGTGGCGGCCCGTTCCGGGCTGTTCCTCTCGCGTCCGTTCCTTCGGCTTCTGGAACAACACCTCCCCGGCAACCTATCCACGCACTATGCCATCGTTTATGCAGGTGACCGGCCCGTTGCTACAGTGGTTGCGCAGAGCCTTGCGATTCGGGTTGCGGACCTATCCCCTGGGAGCCTTCCTGAAATGACGCCCGGTTTTTGGCATTCCCTGGGAGAGGCTTCGCAGCGCTCCATCAGTCGGGTTCGCAAGCGGGTCCTGCTCTACGACAACCTCTTGCTGTGGCCCTTCCGCGAGGAAGCTGCGCCAGCGGTCGCCCCGGGGGAGTTGTGGCGCGACGTGGCCTTGGACCTCTGGCACCGCTTTCGGCACCTGTTGAAGGCCGCAGAGCGTGCTGCGGAGTTCCCGGTTGCGTGGGTCCACTTGCGCTTCCTGGTCTGCGGCAACTTACTCTCGACGGGTCCGCACGGCGTTGCCTTCGCCGAGGACGAAGAGCCGGCTCGGCTCTGGCCGGCAGTGGTAGAAGCGCTTTACCGCATAAGGAGGTCCAGCACAATCTTCGGCGAGTCGGATATGGTGATGATAAAGGACCTGACGGACGAGCAGGCCGGGGCGGGTGCAGCCCTGCGGGCTTCCAATTTCCGCCGTTACGAAACGGAGCCGAACATGGTCCTTCAGCTGAAGCCATCTTGGGCCAGCTTCGACGATTGCCTCAATGACATGAAGTCCGGCTATCGGAGCAGGATAAGGAAAACCCTACAAAGCCTGGATGAAGCGGGAATCGTGCTCGAGCGCCTCGACCCGGAGCAGGTGGAAGCCCGCGCTGCCGAAATCTACGTGCTCTACCACCAGGTGCACGATCGCAAGAAGCTGCGCTTGGCGGCTATCGGGGAAAAGTGGATCCCCGCCCTTGCACAGCATTATCAGAACGATTTTCGCACCGTGGTGGCCCGTCACAAGGATGGCGGCAAGATCCTCGGCTTCATCACACTCATCCGGGACGGGGAGAGCGCCTTTGGCTACTACGCCGGCTTCGATAAGGCCGCGGCGGCCAGAGGCCTTCCGCTGTATGTGTCCCTGGTCTATGCGGGCGTGGCGCAGGCAATCGAGATGCGAGCGTTGCGTGTCGTCCTGGGCCGCACGGCTCTAGGACCGAAGGCCCAGATCGGCGCCAAGGCTCAAGCGATGTACGGCTACCTGCGCCACCGGAGCTCGGTCCTTAACCTCGCGGTCCCGAGCATCCTGGCCGTGCTTCCCGCGCCAAAACAGGCTCCCGATCGCCATCCCTTCAAGAAATAGCCAGCGGGAATGACCGGAGCTTACCCTTCACGATGGCCTTTACCAAACGTGAGGGTCTACTGTACACGACAAAGATGAAGACTTGAGGCCACATGCCCTAACGAACCGATGCAGCCAATGGTCGATAAATCCGGCTCGAAAGCAAGCCTGAATCGCTTGAACCCTGCCGAGATGAAGGCCGTGGCGCTGATCTGGCGAACCTGTTTCCACATTTCCCGTCAGGATTTCTGCGGAACGTTTGCTATAGTGCGTAAGAGGGAATAGAATTAGTGCGAGATAGGCCAGGATTTACCGAAAGTTGGCAAAAAAGGGGAAAGGAGGTGCTGGGTTTAGAAGTCCGATAGTTCAACTAACAAAAAGGGGGATAGTATATGCATGTTACAAAGAGTTCTCTGTTGTTCTTAGCTCTCAGTTTGGCCATTGGATTTTTTGGTTGTGCTCAGCAGCAGAAGGCGGAGGCTCCCAAACAAGAGCAAGTCACGAAGAATTTGGTTCCGGCGAAGGCTGAGGTTACGGGGCCGGCTTTCCTTGTAGAGATTAACGACCTTAAGGTCCAGACGACCATAAACACAGCTTCCAAAGAGATCGTCGAGACGCCAAGCCTCAAGGGCAGCATCAAGATCACCAATAAATCAAAAGATATCCTCGACATCCAGGCGGTTACTTTCGAATACCTGGATGGAGCCGGGAAGCCAATTCCCTTTAGTTCCGGAGAGAAAATAGGGAACGTTTATGCGTTTTGGAAGGCTCTTAAACCTGAAGAAGTTGCCGAAGGTTCTTTGGACGTCACGATACCAAGGAAGGCTATCGGGGAAAAGGCCCTGGGAACGATAGTAGTCAACCTGGTCTACGTGCCTTCTCCTCTTAAACGAGAGACGTTGACTCTGTCCGAGAAGGTTGAGTAGTCCATTACAGCTAGCTTGTGGGGCCATCCGCGGTCACTATCCGAATGGCCCCCTGTATTACGACCTGCTACCTGAACGTCAATCGAAGGTTTGTGCGATCCTGGTTCGTCCGCTGGCTT
>CAWIHO010000028.1:0-102258 GCA_963835605.1 uncultured delta proteobacterium
TCCACCATCAAAATAATGAAAAACCCCGTTGGCCCTTGATACAAGGGATGATAGAATAAGGCTGCGACACCAATCCTATCACCAACGAGGTGAAAACAGTATGCCACAGGGCGTCCTTTCCTACAAGTACGAAGAAGAGAAAACGCAAGCAGGCATGACCGCCCTCGCCGGTCTTCCCGTCTACCTCGACCTCGCCTCTGTCCTCGGCCTGGGAGATCATATCCGCACCCATCTCCAGGTGAAGGCCCAGGGATGGACGGATGAACAGATGATCCTCTCGCTTATCCTCCTCAACCTCGCCGGGGGAGACTGTGTGGATGACCTCAAGATACTCGAAAAGGATGAAGGCTTCTGCAAGGTGCTCGGCCGGGTGGAGACGAAGGGACTCACCCGTCGAGAGAGGAGAGCTCAGGAACGACGATGGAGAAAGGAACAGCATCGTTCCGTTCCTTCTCCTTCCGCCCTCTTCCGGTATCTTGAAGCCTTCCACGACCCTCTCGAGGAGAAGAAACGCGAGAAGGGCAAAGCCTTCATCCCTGCGCCGAACGAGCACCTTTCCGGACTCGCGAGGGTAAACCGGGACTTTGTTGCATCCGTCCAGAAACGCCATCCCTTGCCAGACGCTACGCTCGATATGGACGCCACGCTCGTAGCAACACAGAAAGAAGATGCCCTGTTCAGCTACAAGGGATACAAAGCCTATCAGCCGTTCAATGTCTGGTGGGCGGAACAGGAACTGGTGCTCCACACCGAGTTCAGGGACGGGAACGTACCCGCCGGCTATGAACAGCTCCGGGTACTCAAGGAGGCGCTCGCTATGCTCCCCGAAGGGGTGAAGAACGTGTACCTCCGTTCCGATACCGCAGGCTACCAGCACGATCTCCTCAGGTACTGCGAAAAGACAAACCATACCGCTTCGGCAGGATCGAGTTCGCCATCGGCGCTGATGTGACGAAAGAGTTCAAGAAGGCGGTTGCCGAAGTGGAGGCATGGAAGCCCCTCATGAAAGAGCTGGACGGGGAGATGGTAACGACCGGCAAGGAATGGGCCGAGGTCTGCTTTGTCCCCGCTGCCATCTGCCATAGCAAAAAAGATCCGATCTATCGGTACCTTGCCACCCGCGAGCTCTTGGGACAGCCTGAACTTCCCGGGATGGAGGGGCAGGTCGAACTCCCTTTCCCACCATGACCATGGAGACGAAACGCTACAAGATCTTCGGCATCGTCACCAACAGGGACACCGAGGGCAATGAGCTCATCAACTGGCTCCATAAGCGCTGCGGCAAGAGCGAAGAGGCGCATGCCATAATGAAAGAAGATCTTGCCGGAGGGAGGCTTCCTTCTGCCGACTTCGGGGAGAATGCAGCCTGGTGGTGGATCATGATCCTCGCCTTCAACCTCAACGCGGCAATGAAGCAGCTGGCGCTCGGGGGATCGTGGGTGACCAAAAGAATGAAGGCACTCAGATTCTCTCTCATCAGTCTGCCGGGACGGGTCATCGAGCCATGCGCGGGAACTGGTGATCCGGCTTGCCAAGGGCCATCCGTCCCTGAAGATACTCCTCGATGCGCGGCAGCGGATCATGGAGCTTGGCTGTGCACCATCGGGGTAAGCGCTCTAGGAGGTCCCAGGAGAGGCGAACAACGGTTACAAAAGAGCTTGAAGGGAGGACTCGCCCAAAATTGCCTCACGGATGGCCTACCATGACGTCTGAATAGCGAAACTCGTCCCAGAGTCTCATTTGATACCCGTTTTCGGATGAATTTTGCTCAATGCCACCCGATCAGGGCCCCCGAGGGTCCCAGGCAAAAGTAGGCGGTGGATTTAGGGTCAACCTGGCTCTTGTTTTTACCTGCACTAACATGGTATGGGATTTACTGCGATGTCACAAGACTTGTTGAGCCAGTACGCCATTCACCAGCTGCCCATACAGACGCCTTTTCCAATTGGCAGGGTAAACTGCTATTTTGTTAAAGAGCCTGTTCCTACGCTGATCGATGTACCGCCGTATGGCAGCTCGTTCCTCGCCGAGCTGCAGACCGGGCTCAAGGATCTGGGTTATGCTTTTCGGGACATAGGAAGGATCATCGTGACCCACCCGCACATCGATCATTTTGGATCTGCCGCAGAGATTGCCGGGCAGAGCGGAGCAGAAGTCTGGGTCTCCCGGGAAGGCGCCGGGTGGCTCGAGCATTACGAAGCTGAGCTCGTCGAAGAAGAGCTATTCTCGAGGGAGTTCCTCTCGAATGCCGCCGTTCCCGCAGCATGGATTGAGCGGACTCTATCAGGCTTTTTTCGCCCGGCGCGAACGCTTGCGCAGAGCGTGAAACCTTCGCGCTATCTGATAGAAGGCGATGAAGTTCTGCTCGGTCCTGCCCTGTTCAGATTCTGGGCTGTTCCAGGCCACACACCCTGGTGCATGCTGATCTACAATGAACGTGACCGGATAGCTTTCACGGGCGATTTTCTACTCAAAGAGGTCTCGTCAAACGCACTCTGTCAGGGACCGCACGCTGCACCCAAAGGGTACAAGAGCCTGAAGACATATCTGGCTTCGCTCAGAAAGGTGAGAGAGATGGGTCTCAACCTCGCCTTGCCCGGACACGGGAAAGTGATCGAGAACCCATCGGAAAGGATCACGGATCTACTTACCTTCGTTGCTCTGCGTAAGGGGCTTATACGCGACATCCTTTCAAAAGGCGCCCGGACTCCATTCCAGATAATGAACCAGCTTTTTCCCGAACTCCCGGATAGTGAGTTATTTCTGGCCATTTCAGAAATCATGGGTCATCTCGAAGTGCTTGAGGAGGAAGGCCTCGCAAGAAGATGCGGGGAGAACCCTCTCTGTTTTTCGGCCGAGGCGCAGCCGCTATGAGCATGAAAACAGCACTCCACATACTTCTCGTATTGGTGCTTTCCTACGTCTTCTTTTTTCATAACCTCGGTAGCTACTCTCTGAAAGAGCCTGACGAGGGAAGGTATGCAGAGATTCCACGCGAAATGGTCGAGACGGGCGATTATATCGTGCCTCACCTTGATTACGTACGCTATTTTGAAAAGCCTCCGCTGCTCTACTGGGCAACGGCTTTATCCTTTAGGATATTCGGCCTCAGCGAGTGGTCGGCCCGGCTTCCCAACGCACTCGCGGCCCTTTTGACAGTTCTTCTCCTTTACACAGCTGTGGCTCGGTGGTTTAGCGCCGAAACTGCTCTTCTCTCCGCTGTCATTCTCATTTCATCCTTCGGTTTCTTCGCTATGGCGCGTGTTCTCACTATCGATATGCTTTTATCGTGCACGCTCTTCCTCTCGCTCATGTTCTTCTACGACTTCTATCGGGAAAAGAAACTCAAGTTTTTGTATCTCTTTTATGCGTGTCTCGGATTGGCCACACTGGCAAAAGGGCCGGTTGCTCTCGTTCTTGTAGGACTGAGTCTACTGATATTCCTGCTCTTCGAACGAAGAGTCTCTTTCCTGAGAGCGCTCCTTAGCGTCAAGGGCATACTCTTATACGCCATCCTGGTGGTCCCCTGGTTTATCGCCATCGCTCTTAGAGAGAAAGAGTTTCTCTGGTTTTTCTTCATTGATCAGAATTTCTTACGGTTCCTGACTCAGAAACATAATAGGAGCGGACCGGTCTATTATTTCTTGCCGGTTCTCTTCGGTGGTCTCTTCCCCTGGTCCATCTTCATACCCAGGGCCGTGGCAACCTTTTGGCGTACGAGGGAGCTACGTCTTTTTCTCATCTGGTTCTTCGTCGTGTTTCTTTTTTTCAGCCTGTCCGGATCGAAACTTCCACCCTATATTCTCCCCGCGTTTCCGGCGCTCGCAATGCTGCTGGGCTGTCTCTTCCACGATCGCGCTGGCCAGCCCACGCCGGGGCACGTTGAGATCCTGGTTTACCAGGTTATCTTTGCGCTGTTCGCTTTGGCCGGAGTGGTCGTGGCGACGGGTGCGGGGAGTTCCTATCTTCGAGCAGAGCCGGAAATGTTAACTCTCTTGGAAGGCCTCAAGGGCTTCTCAATAGCCATTGTATGCTTCTCCATTGTGCCTATCTGTCTCCTTTGCCTGAAAAGAATGCGCAGCTCCAGGCCTCTCTTTCTGGTTCTCAGCTGCTTTTCACTCGCCGTCATCGTTTTGCTGATGATGCACACCCGCCTCATAGACAAGGTCAATACAACAAAGGAGCTGGCGCAAATCATCAACCAGACGAGGACTGGCGCACAACTCACTGTTGTCAATTACGCGTCGTTCGATGAAACACTCCCCTTCTACACGCGGCAGAAGGTCTACATCGCATCGTATAAAGGTGAGCTCGAGATGGGGTCGACCTATCAGGACACTCGGGATAATTTCTTGAGCAATGAAGAGTTTGCGCGCCTATTCAAATCTGACGGAAAGGTGCTCTGCGTGCTGAAGGCGACGAGGCTTGCGTGTTTGCGCGACTTAGGCATCGGAAATGTGCGCTTACTTGCCTGTCAAGACGGGAGATGCCTCGTTTCGAACACCCGCTGAAAATGGTGGCTTCGCACAGTGGCCAGCAAAAGCTTGCTTTTGAGCCTGAGTACCTGCCAGAATCGGCTGTTATCATAACGGCGGATCTATTTGTCGCCGCTCGAAAAATTGTAGCGCTCAAATGAAAGTCATAAGGTGGAAACCTGTTTAAGGACCACTATAATTACGTCCCCGGCGGGCTGATATGGAACCATGCCGGTCGCTGGTCATCGCCTGGCTGCTTATCACAGAGGTCTCCAGGATGTCCGGGAGTACACCCTGCGCCCCTCGTGCGCTCCGTGCCGGCACAACCACTCATTACGAGAAGGCCTGAAACCAGTAAAAGAGCAAAAAGTAGGACATAAAGTTTGTTTTGATGCTTCCGTCTCATGTTTCCATCCTCCCCACGACTTAGGGGCTTCGTTTATCCTGATGACGGCCCCATATGGTAAAGATAAGGCCTTTGGCCACAGGGTTGCAAGATATGGAGATGATCCAGGAGGTTGTCAGAACTTACGAAGGAAAGGTATTGAGAGATTTGGCAAAAATAGAGGGATGACGTTAGTCAGCTTCTATGATTCCTGCAATTTTTGGAGTGAAACATTTGCGTGGGGCTCTTTCTGATAAAGGTTGTGCCGCACGCGCAGACTGTTTCGCCATAGGTGCGGCCCTTTACCCGATCGACATGGACACCGAGGAGTTTCAGGCAGTCCTTGCAGTAGCCCAGCTCATTCTCCTCATCTATGTCATTGCCGCACCTGGAGCAGACGAGAGAGCCCCATCGCTTCGGGTGATCCACATAGATCCTGTTGCCGCACGCCCAACACTTGTACACCTTGATGTCAAAATGACTGTCATCGACCATATGCCCGAAACCGCATTTATTACATATCATGAGGTTCCTCCTTTCTGGATGCTTTTTAGCATCGGACGCATATAGATCATCAAACAGGCCCCAGCTATTTCGCTGCATTCCAGGATCATCAATAGATTCTACTCTTGTTTGTATAATGCTGCAAGATAATAAAGTCAATCCCGACAAATAACTCTTATCAGTTGCGCTGCCGCAAGAAACCTACAGGTTGCCGTTTGGATCTTTATGAAAAGAGGTGGGAAGAAGACTCTATGTCAAGGCATGACCCCATAAATACCAACGTATTTACAGACCTTGACCTAACTTCTTTGGAACTATAGTGCTTATTTCCGCCGCGTGCTCATGAATGATTTCAATATAATTAAGGGTCGTTTGCAGATTCTCGCGCAGTCTCTTGGCGAATCCTCCGAGCGGGACTATCTTATTGATGATCTCATCTCTGAAATGCTGCAAGATTACTCTCTCCTGCTCCAGTAACAGGCTGACCAGTTCGGCCACTTCGGAGCAAAACAGGATCTCATCCTCACTGAATCTTTTTCCCTGAACAGCGTCAATGGCGATGACCCCGACGGGCTGCCCATCTTCTTCGACAAAAAGTGGAACATAAAGAATTTCCGATACCTGTTTTTTCTCAACGATGCCTTTAAAATAAGCGGTCCGGCTATCGTTGCCAGGATCTTTGATCAACAACATTCCTTTATTTTCCACCGCCGCTTTCAGGTCGGGATGAATCTCAAGCCGCTCCTTTTTGGCGAAATCAGACTGATACTCTGACAGGGGAACGCCCGCTATGATCTCGCAAACATCTTCCGTCGTCTCGTCGATCTCGTCGCTGGCAACCTTGAAGATCACGCATCGCTCCACGCCAAGGATATCGGCAAGCTCCTCAATGATGTTTTGCTTAATGCGTTCCGAGGGATTGGCAAGGCCATTTCGCAGGCCAAGAATCATCGCCTTGGTTATCTGTAGGAACGCCTTCCGTTCAATCATGTTTCCCACCCCTTTTTAGGATCAACTCTTTTTCCAAATATAAGCACATGCAGGAACAATGCCAAGGGGCGAAAGCAGAAATATTTTCAACGCATTTACTTGATGGCACCCATCTCCCTCAGGTATTTCTCAGCACCCGGGTGAAACGGCACGAGAATGGTCTTGGTGGCATTCTCCAGCGTTAGGCCGCGTGCATCCTGGTGGATCTGGTAATATTCCTCCTTGTGGTCGAAAAGTGTCTTAAGAAAGCCATAGATCAGATCATTGCTCGCACCGGCGTGGGTCCAGACTGCGCTTGTCCAGCCCAGAATCGGCGTGTCTTGTTCAAGTCCCTTATACGATTTTGCCTTCACCATGTTCTGGTAGTGTCCCGGATGGTCCGCAATAATCTTTTTGGCAATCTTATCATCCACAGGCACAATGCGCGCGTTGAACCTCGTGGCGAGCTCAAGATAAGAGGGCATGGGGTAGCCGCCCGCGAGAAAACCGCCGTCCAGACTGCCATCCTGTATACCTTCCACCGTCTCCTTGTACACGTAATAGAAGGGCCTGAAGTCCTTCTTGGTCACGCCGTAGTAGTCAAGGATAAGGTGGCCGAGGTTGGCGGGTGAGCTGCCCGGCCCTCCCATACCAATCCGTTTGCCTTTGATGTCGGCGTAGGATTTGATGGGAGAGTTGGCGGGCACCGCGAGATAGAGGTCCACGGAATGATTGAAGATAACGGCCCGGAGTTGGCTGAACGCCCTGCCTTTATATTCCGCCTCCCCTTTGTACGCGTTCCATCCGTCAGGGGTTCCGAAGGCAGCCAGCATCTCCTTCTTCTGGCCGTACGCGATCTGCAAGCGCCTGACCATGTCCAGGGTGCCTGTGGTGGCTTCGTGCATGAACCTCACGTTCCCCGGCATGTACTTATTAACCGTGTTGACCATGCCCGCGACCGTCACGTAGGAAAGCCCTCCGGCAGCGGGACTGGCGAAGCCGACAAGCTGCTGTTGTTGAGCCGGTGCAGGCGCAGCCCAAACGAACAAAAGAAGTGCGGCGAACGAGACGATGGAACCAAAGCCTTTCAACCTCATAGCTCCCTCCTGGCTTTTACTTGATCTTTATGGGTTTCCTCGCTGCGTCTTCGCGGCCCTTGAGATTAGCGGAACTCTATGCTCTGCGTTGATATCGAGTTGACCCTCAATTATCAAAACAGAGACATGAAATGTCAAGACAAATTCAAGGAACCCACCTGACGGACAACCAGAAGTGGCAACCTAAGGGAAAATTTTGCCACGCCCCCCTGCAAATAAAGGTCAGAGGGTATCCGTGTCCAAACATGAATCCCTGAATGAAGGCAAACTGGTGTTAGGCGGCAACTTCTCTCAATATTTGCTCCAGTTTCGGGGCGCACGCCTGCAGGGAAAACGACTTCATGACGAGTTCATGTCCCCGCATGCCCATGGCCTTGCGTAATTCCGCATCCTCGATAAGCGTAGAGAGCTTTGCGATCCACTCCTCGTGGGTCATCGCCCAGAACCCATTGACACTGTCGTGCACCACATCCCTGTTCACGCCGACCGGCGTGCAGACCGCGGGTACGCCCACGCCATAGTACTGCAGGATCTTCAGGCCGCACTTGCCCCACGACCAGGGGTCGTCGAGCAAGGGCATGACGCCAATATCGAGGTTTCTCAGATCTTCGATTTCATGCTCCTGGCTCCACATCTTTTTCACTACCTTGATATGGTCGCAGTCGAAGAAAATATCACAGATGATTTCGAGCTGTGCCTGAGGATATTTCCGCCCCAGCTCCTCGAAGACCGGACGTATCCTCTCCAGATAGTGGATGCTTCCGTGATCCCCGATCCAGCCTATGCTGACAGCGTCTTTCCCCGCTGCATAGTCTTTGAGCACGTATCGCGTGTTGTCTATGGGACTCGGTATCACTGCCACACGATTTGTGAACGGGGCCGCCTGTTTCTGCAGGAACGAGTTGCCTGCGGTAACATAATCGGACGCTTTGACCATGTCCGCGAACCGCTTCCGCCTCGTGCGTGAGTGCGGTGAGGCTGCTTTGGAGTTGTGGTACATAATGGCATCGTCGAAGTCGAAGACAATGCGACGGGCTTTACGGCGCAGCAGTCCCAAAAAAGGTTGCTGAAAACGCTTTCTCTGGAGAAACAGGACATCGTATGCCGGAAGCTCGCGGAAGAATCGCAGGAGCTGGCCGATGCCCCTCGGATAAAGACTGACCGTGGCCTCTATCCCTTTGGATTCAAGATAGGGCAGATACTGAAGCACGCGATAGCGGCTTGCAGCTACTTCAAAGCCTTGAATGAGGAAAAGTACTTTCATGCGAGCGATGGCACAGAGATTAACACAAGGTCCTGTAGAATTTTACCACAAAGCAGGCAATGACTCCACAGCCGGTACGCCCATTGACTCCCCATACCCCGTTTGCTATAGTACCCGAGGGAGATCATTGTATACCTTCAAGACAGCCAATACAATCTGGTTCCTCGAGGACCGATCGCTCGAGCGTGTCGTAGAGCAGTTCGACCACGAGCCGAAGGAAAAGCGCGCCCACTTCATCTGGGAACATGACGGAGGGAAGGTCTTCATAAAGTTCTTCCAGGAGAGAGGCCTGTCGGGCCTCATCAGGAACCGCATCCTTCCGAGAGGAAAGAAAGAATATGAACTAAGCGGGAGGCTTCGCTCACTTTCCATAACCACGCCCAAAGCCCTCGGTTACGGCATAACCCCGCATGGATCGTATGTTATCCAGGAGTGGATCAAAGGTGAGTCACTCATTGCTTGGATAGATGATCGTGGCAAGCGCCCGCGGCTCATCTCTGTGCTTGTTGCTCTGCTTGAAAGGCTGAAGGCAATAGGTCTTCGCCACAACGACCTGCATCTTGGGAATATTATCGGAGCCTTCGGTAAGCTCTATCTTGTGGACCTTCATAAGGCCTGCCTCAAGAAGAATTTTACGTCTGCTGATGATGTCTCGAACGTCTCTCATGCCCTTGCTATGTTATACGATGACATGGATGAACGGGAGAAAGCACTGTTTTTTATCCAGTACGGCGGCGATGCACTGAGGGGAAGGGTAGAGCAGGAACTGACGCGTCTAAGGCAGCGTTGGGTCGCGAGAAAGGCGGCCCGGGCATTCAGGACGACATCGGTGCTTGTCGCCTCTCGGAGCCGGGTAACTGTCAGGGGCATGGAAGAGAAAACGTACGGTGAACACCTCGCTACCATCAAGAAGGATCGCAAAGTGACGGTTGAGCGCCACACTGACTATGTGCGTAAGATATACGCCCATAGGCGGAGGCTGCACCGGGCGTGGAAGAACCACGTAATCCTGGAGTATATGCGCCTTTTCATAGCACCTCGGCCTTACTATCTCCAGCGGGGCTCCGCATCCCAGCCCGGCTATGTTGCTATGGAGGATCTGACGGGAAAGGGTGAGGAGCTCGACCGGTTTCTCGACAGAAACTATGATGGGATGAGCAGGGCTGCCTGGCGCGGCTTCGTTGATGCCTTTTCCTCGTTTCTCGTTTCCACGTTGAACAAAAAGATTATCCATGCCGATCTGAAGGCATGCAACATATTTGTCTTACAGAAGGGGGCGTTTCTCTTTCTTGATGTCGAAGACCTGGACTTTTCGGGCTTTGATGATGCCGCTCTCAAGAGAATGCTGATTCAGCTCAATACCACCATACCCAAGAGGATTTCAACACGCGACCGTCTCCGGCTTTTCGCGAAAATAACACGGCCGCTCTTATCCGAAAGAAAGCGCCTGCTCAGGGAGATAGCCTCAGAATCGCTGCAGAGAGAGATCGTCTACGAAGGGGTTTCGGGTCTTAGACGGGAATCATGGGGATAGCGTCCAGCGTGCTCCCCTCAAAGGCCGTATTCCCTGCCTCTATCCGGAAATGGCCAGGCGGCATTTCACGCTCGCCCCATGTTACACGAAGGCCCTGTTGTTCCAACTTCTTAAGATTGGAGCGGCGGTACCCTGTCAGGTGAGGCACATCTTTTCTGTTGAGGAGAAGAGTGATCTGCCCTGACAGCCCGTGTTCCTTGCAGACCTTAGTTATGCCCAGATAGAAGGCTTCCGACCGGACAAGATAGCCAAAGGCGGGATGGTGAGGCCCGGCCACGATCTCTTCTTTCAGGAACTCATTCTCGATGAGACCCATCTTGATCACCTTTATACGGTGAGCCTCGGCGTGCAGATAGATGAACAAAGCCCTGAGTACGGCATCAGCGAGGCTTAAGGGACTGAAACTTTTCTCCTGGAAGGCCGTGTGCAGAGGCGTATCCCGCAGGACTACAAGTGGATAAACGCGTATGAAAGCAGGCTTCAAACGAAGCACGTGTTGAACGGTCGAGCGTATATCCTGTGTAGTTTCCCCCGGCAGTCCAACCATGACCTGGAGGCCAACAGTAAGGCCCGCTCGGATGAGGGCCTCGTGAGTATCATACAGATCTCTGACCGTGTGATGCCTCCCCAATGCATGGAGCTTCTCGTCAGAGAAGACAGGTATTCCGAGCTCGACCGTTGTTACATTGTAATCTCTCAAAAGATCGATTGTTTGAACGTCCGGCACTATCGGTTCGGTCGATATGCGCATTGAGGTGATTTTTTCTCTATAGTCCGCGAATAACGAGAAGAGACGGGCCAAACCGTCGATACCGAGCCCAAAGGGGTTTCCCCCATAGATGGCAACCTCGGTCCGCACGCTTGACAGGATCAAGGGCTTTCCGGATTGTCTCGCTTGTATTCTCCTGGCTGCTTTTCCCTGTGATGTGATGCTGGTTGCAGTAGATGCATTTCTGCCGGCATCCCAGGTGGGGCAGAAAGACGGGCACGATCACGGTCGCCGTTTTATCTCTTTCAACAAGGCTTCGGCGGCGTGCCTTTCGGCTTCCCTCTTACTCTTGCCGATGCCTTTTGCCTTGAGAGTCTTACCCACATAAACATAGATGCTGAAGCCATCTTTTGTCTTGCGTGTGAGGCGGTATCTGGGGAGCTCGCCCCAGCGCTTTTGGGAGTATTCCTGCAGCTCATTCTTAGGATTCTTCGTCTGCAGTTTTTGTTCATCAAAGTAAGACCTGAAGAGCTGCCTGATGATACGGGTGGCAACGCGGAAACCGCCATCCATGTACACGGCGCCGATGAGCGATTCAACCATGTTGGAGAGGACCTTTGAGTCTTTCGGCACGCGAGATTTTCCATTGCCGAAAGCCATGTGGTTTTCGAGTTGAAGGTCGCGCGCGATCTCAGTCAAGGTATCCCTTTTGACGAGAACGGAGCGCGCATTGCTGAGGAACCCCTCGTTCCTGTCTCTGTACTTCCTGTATAAAAGAATACTGATCACGCAGTTGAGGATCGCATCTCCGAGGTATTCCAGCTTTTCGTTATCCGACTTCGCCCTGTCTTCCTCTTCTTTCAGGGAAGAAGTGTGCGTGATCGCATGATCAAGAAGCGTCCTGTTCTTGAAGGTGTATCTGATTGTTTCTTCCAACTGTGAAGGATACGTCTTTTTTCGCACTGGTCGTGGGGTTGCTTATTTCATTTTGAAGGCTTCCGCTGCGCCCCCGTATATCTTTCTCAGCTTCGGCTTCTCGATCTTACCCGTCGGATTACGGGGAACTTCGCCAAAGACGATCTTCCTCGGCCTTTTGTACTTTGGCAACGCTTCGGAGAATTTGATCACTTCCTCCTCGGTCAGGGTTTTTCCAGGAACAACGTCAATGATGACCACGACGATCTCGCCCAGGCGCTCGTCGGGCAGGCCTATCGCGGCTATGTCTTTCACCGCCGGATGGGTGTGGAAGAAGTCCTCGACCTCAACAGGGAAGACATTCTCACCACCCGTTATGATCACATCCTTCTTGCGGTCGACGATCCAGATGAAGCCTTCCTGGTCCATCCGGACCATGTCTCCGGTATAGAGCCAGCCGTCTTTCAAGGCTTTTGCCGTGGCCTCGGGATTCCTGTAGTATTCCCTCATAACGCCGTCACCCCGGACGATCAATTCTCCGGGCTCGCCCTTTGGTACGTCATGTCCGGCTTCATCAACGACGCGGGTTTCCCAGTTGAATCCCGGGACGCCAATCGCTCCCACCTTGTGCGTGTTTTCGATCCCGAGATGCACACATCCCGGACCGGTCGATTCACTCAGGCCGTAGTCTGTGTCATATTGCATAGCAGGGAAATACTTTTTCCAGTGCATGATCAAACTTGGCGGGACAGGCTGAGCTCCTATATGCATCAGGCGCCACTGGTCAAGCTTGTAATTCTCCTTCTTGAGCTCGCCGCTGTCCAGCTTCAGAAGGATATCCTGCGCCCAGGGAACCAAAAGCCAGACGATCGTGCCGTCCTCTTCGCTGACCGCATCAAGTATCCATTCGGGAGAGACGCCTTTCAGGATCACGGCCTTGCTGCCGACGATAAAGCTCCCGAACCAGTGCATCTTCGCGCCCGTGTGGTAGAGCGGCGGGATCAGGATGAAATTGTCGTTGCGCGTCTGGTAATGGTGGGCATTCTCCGTAATGCAGGCGGAGACCATGTTCTTGTGGGTGAGAAGAATCGGTTTCGGCTGCCCTGTTGTTCCGGATGTAAAATAGAGACCGCACGGATCGTCAAAGGCGATCTCGACATTGGCCGGTGATTGCGGGTGCAGCGTCAATCAGCTTTGTGAGGGATTCGGCAAACGGCGGTATCTTATCGCCGAAGCAGATATAATCTCTGGCTGAAAGCTCTGTGCGGACCTCATCGATCCGGCTTGTGAAATCCTGGTCGAAAACGATCAGCTTCGGCTCTGCCACATCGCAGCAATACTTCAGGTCAGCGCCGCTGAAGCGAAAGTTGAGGGGAACGACCCACGCGCCCGTCCGCACAATGCCGAAATAAGCGATCAGCCAGGTGATCGAATTATTCATCCAATGGACGACTTTGTCGCCCTTCCTGATGCCCTTCTTCAGGAGCAGATTGGCGAAGCGGTTCGCCTGTTCGTCGAACTTCTTCCATGTAATTTCAAACCTTTTCTTCTCGGCGGGGATGCGCTCGACGAGCGCCACGTCGTTCGGGTACATGCGGCCATTCCGTGCGAGAATTTCGCCTATATGTATGTATACATCGGCCATCCGTCCACCTCTTCATCTTGTGAAATTTTTTTAGTTTGACAAAGGCATTGTTTCAATCTATCATGGGTTAAATTTTGCAGTCAATATATTAAAAAAAATAAACAGTTACAGGGAGGGGGAACTATGAATTTTGGACGTTTCTGCTGGCTTAATGCAAGTAAGTTTCCCAATCGAGAGTTTCTCATCGAGAGCTATCCTTCGAAGAAGATGCGCAGGGCTCTCACGTGGAAAGAACTCAACGATCGGACAAACAAGGTTGCAAACTTCCTCATCAAAGAGTGCGGGATCAAGAAGGGGGATGTTGTTCAGCACCTGATGATGAATAGCTTCGAGTGGTACATTACATACATGGGGGTTTTGAAGGCGGGTGCAGCGATCAGCCCGCTCAATTTCCGCTTTGCCAGCGGCGACATCAAGTACGCCTGTGACGTAACCAAGAGCAAGGTCTTCATCCTCGGTGATGGGTTTGTCCCGCGAGTCGAGCCAATCATGAAGGAGATGAGCTATGTGAAGCAGTATATATGCGTCGGAGACAATGTGCCGGCGAGCATGAAGTCCTATAAGCAGATCATGGAAAAAGGGGATGCGGCCGACGTGCTGGTCGATACGAAAGATGACGACATGGCTGAGCTCATGTTCACGTCGGGGACGACGGGTGCCCCGAAGCCCGTTTGTCACACTCATGAAACCCTGTTCTACATAGGTATTGGCAATGCCCTGACTTACAACGAGGGCTATAATAGCGTCTATCTGGCCCCCCATCCGTTCTATCACAGCGGCACGCTCTTTCTTTCTTTTCCCTGCTACATCGCCGCGGGAAAGATTCTGATGGCCATGGAGATACAGCCGGAATTCTATTTGAGGAGCCTTGCCGATGAGAAATGTACGGGCGGCTGGAATACGGTTCCCACCTGGTCGGATGTGCTCAACGCGATAAAATCGGGTGCGGTCAATCTCAAGGATTACGATCTCTCCGCGCTCACGCATATCGAGATCGGCGCTCAGCCGGTTCCTTACGTGCTGCTCGAGGATTCGAAAAAGATTTTCCCCAAGCTGCCCATCGCTAATATTTATGGCATCACCGAAGGTGGCGGGGGCGGACTGACAAACTGCTATGATGAAGACATCATGAGAAAACCGGGCTCCATAGGTAAGGCGACCGTCTTCATGGAGGCGAAGGTGGTGGATGGAGAGGGAAAAGAGTGCAAGGCCCACGAGGTTGGCGAGTTCCTGATGAAAGGCCCCCGGCTCATGAAGGAGTATGCGTATAATCCTGAGATGACTGCCAAGACCGTAACCGATGGGTGGCTCCACACCGGTGATCTCGCGTACGTTGACGAGGAAGGGTACATTTTCTTTGCTGACAGGGCAAAGGACCTCATCATCAGGGGCGGCGAGAACATATTCCCTGCCGAAATCGAGGACTGTCTGAGAAAGCACCCGAAGGTCCAGGACATTGCAGTGCTTGGCTATCCGCACCCGAGGCTTGTTGAGATAGTGATGGCGATCATCCAGACGAAACCGGGTCAGACCTTGACAGATCAGGAAGTGCTCGACTTCGTCAAGGAAAAAGGGCTTGCCAAGTATAAGTGGCCGGAAAAGATGGTCTACGCGGAAGTCCCGCGTAACCCCTCGGGAAAGATCGAGAAGCCGAAGCTGAGAAATATTTACGTAAAGCCCGCGAAAGAGGCTATGGAGAAGGAGTTTAAGAAACAGTAGAAGACGTTACAGTTACGAGTTACGGTGACAAGTGACGCGTGACGACGGGCGCCCGTTCTTTCCGGAATAGGCGCCCTTGCTTCATGGCTGTAGTATCGACGCAGTGGCACGTGGGATTCGGATGAACTATGCTATGATTTAACCGGCTGCAATCTCATGAGACTATGTGCAGACTTTTCTCCTCAATCTGATTATCCTGTTTTTTGCCCCTGTTGGCTGTTTGCCGGCCCCATACTTTTGTGCGACCCGTACCCCTAACAGAGCTTCAGCCGACTGGGTTCGTGGTGGTCTTTGATGGCGGCGCAGCTCGTGACGTGCTTCCGCAGCAATATCCTGACGGGAGTTCACGCCTCCGGTATGACCTTGGAGAGATTGCGGACGGCGTCCACTCGGTGAAAGTCAAGGCTGTAAACTCGGTGGTTACATCAGTGGTTAAAGCAGATTCAGCATTGCCGCTCGAATCGGCTTGGGTTGCTATTTCTTTCAGAAAAACAGGCTCTCAGATCGTGCGGGTCAAGGACGAGGCGGAGAAACTCCCGCCTACCCGGACGTTCAAGGGCTATCTTAGAGATGAGCGCTAGAAACCACAGGCAAGGCCGTGCTTCGTTACGACGGACAAAGAACTGTTTTAAGCTAACTTGAGCTCCTCAGCAACCTCTCGTGCGCGCTCCTTCACATCACCGGACCTGTCTGTCATGCCGATGATGGAGAGCTTGCGCCGGATGTCTTCCTTCTCCCTGGCCGTAGCAGCGGCGAAAAGATCTTTCAATTTGTCGATGGCCGTGAGCATGGTAGCAGGGTCCTTAGTGTCCAGGATGAGCAGGAGAGTTGAAACATCCTCCGGCAGGCCGTATGCCTGAGTAAAGTTCTGTACGTGCTTGAGAAACGTGGTTGAACCGTATGACTTATGTATCTTGTTATAGAGCTTCTGATACTCCAGCGTCCCCTTCTTCCCCTGGAAGAGCTTCTCAAGGGCTTCCTTATATCGACCCTGCTCATATCTGCCCGCACCGGGTCGACCCCCGCCTTGCTTCTCCTTCTTGTCCTGGCTCACATGCGAGCTGCGGTCTCTCTTCTTGTCTATGTCCCGCCAACTGGGTCTTTCATCGTTATCATAATCTTTTGACATGCTTAACCTCCACCTAAATCAAATCTCAATATTCAAATCCCAAATCTCAAAAAAATCCAAATATCAAATGTCCCAAACAGGAGATATGTGCATGGGCAGCCAGCCAATTTTGGATATTCAATATTGTTTGGGATTTAGACATTAGGATTTGGAATTTGCCTCCAGATCAGCACCTGATCTTGAACTTACTGAACTCCATATCGAGAAGGTTGATCACAAGCATTGCGCCGGTAACGGGTGTACCGCGACCCAAGAGTATTTTGCAGACCTCCGCAACCTCGAGGCTTGCGACAACGGCCGGTGTGTAGGATGGGTTCCCCAAGTGTTTCTCCACGCCTGCTCCGTCAGCACAACGTCCGTAAATTGTCTGGAGTGTGTGCTCACCTGGAAACTGGGTGACCACCTGACCATACCAGCCCGCGATGGAGCCGTGGACCAGCGGGATGCCGAGATCGGCGCACACGTCTGCCAGTTCAAGACGCGTTGTTATGTTGTCGAGGGCATCGACCGCCACGTCTGCACCACTAAGCAATGACTTGCCATTCTCCCTGCAGAAACGGTCCCGGAAGGGAAGTATTTGCACAGCAGGATTGATCTGGGCCACCCTGGCAGAGGCAGCTTCTACCTTGGGCCGTCCAAGAGCTGCTATGGTCGACATGAGCTGCCGGTTCAGGTTGTGCTCTTCAAAAACGTCGGGGTCGATGGCTTTCAGCCGGCCCACGCCGAGGCGGGCCAATTCCTCTATAACGTAACCGCCCAGCCCTCCACAGCCTATCACAGCCACCGTGCTTCGAAAGAGTTTGAGCTGATCCGCCGTAGACAATGTCTTTCGATTGCGCTGGTAACGCGCTGGCAACAGACCGGCCTCTAAGGCAATCTCCTCAACCTGGCCCACTGTCACACCATGCGCCTCTGCAGCAGCCCGTTGATCGGCCCATGGCAGTAAATCACCCTGGGCCCTGCTCAATAAGTGCTCGCGCAAATCTCCCATCTAGCCTCCTCCTACGGGTGGGAAAATGGACAGAGTGTCTCCATCGGTAAGCTCCGCGGAAGGATCAACATGGCGGCTATTGACGAAGGTGAGGGCTGCCTCTTTTTCAGAGATGTTCAAGCGACGAACAACGTTCTCCACCGTGGCGCCGGGTTCTAGGTCGAGTGTCTCCACACTAAATCTGCCCTCGCGCAATGTTGCAAACAGCTTGACGGTGACGCGCATCATATCCTGTTCAGAAAGAATACCACAGGCCCTACTCAGGGACAATGGTCCCGGGAGTTGGAAACCACCGACAACATCGTCCAATCACTTGGTGAAAACAGAGCACTGTCTGTCAGCACATGGCGTTCTACCTGAGCCCCGTTGAGTGCAATCATACTAACCCCATGCCAGAATTCTTCTGACTGTTCTTTGAAGAAATCGATGAGCTGCGCATGTTTAACCGTAATACCTTTTTTCAAAAATTCGGGCCCGAGCTCATGCATTACCATGTTGAAGAGTTTTAGGCGAATGACACCCGCTCCTCGCCGCGCAGAAACATCTCCTTCTTTCGCGGTTATTGAACTTCTTAGAGAAGCAAAAGCACCGCCCCTCCTCATTGCAGCGCCAACCAGTCCAGGCATGGCTGCAGAAAGACTGAGAGTCGCGCCGTCTCGCACTATGGCAGAATCGATGTCATCAACGGGCTTTCCGTCGAGGAAAATTGTTGTAATTCTCTGTGAGACGTACTTCTCGTCCAGGCCGAGCTGTTCGCACAGGAGTGCCCTGATGCTGCATCCGACAGATGCTCCCAGGAAGAATCCCCTTTGGAGAAACTGAAAAAATGACGAGAGAAGCCCGTGTCCCACCTCTATAGTGAGGCACGGGAATCCCGGTCCAGAAGGATGCATAAAAGGGTAGGTGGGCAACTCTACCAGTTAAATACCTTGTCGAGGTCCTCGTCCTTCACCGCGAAGACCACATCGTGCGGAGGCACAGGCTCCGTATAAAAGTATCTGGGCAGTCTGTCATGCGCTGCCGTAAAGCCTGCTCTCGAGTTAAAATCTCTCTCCAGTTTAAGGATATTTTTCCCCAGCCCGACGACATCTTCGGCAGTGAGGCTCAGGCCGTAAAATGCATTGATCATGTCAATTAGAGCCTGAAAGGTCTCGGGTTGGTCGAGCACTGGAAAGGCGATGAAGAGGCACATGCCGGTTGCGTCAACCGCCGCAGTCGCAATTTGCAGATTGCGCGAAAGTTCTATCTGCCCCTCAGGTTTCAAAGGATCGACGTAGCCGCCGACTTTCAGAATATTTGTGGCAACCGCGTAACCCGCCGTGTGATCAGCTCCCATCGGACTCGTCGCATATGTCACCCCGATGCCCTGGACCGCCCTGGGATCATAGGCGGGCATGGCCTGGCCTTTGACAACGGGCGCGTGCTCAATACCAAAGGCCTTTGCCGTCACTGCCACGCCGTTGCCGAGAATCCTTCCCAGGTGTGTGCCTTTACCTACCTCCGTGACAAGATTGATAGCTGCCTGGGCATCCCCGAACTTGGCAAGGCCGGCTTCCATAGCAACAGCAATGGTTGCGCCCATCTCGATTGTATCGAGACCAAAATTGTCATCCAGGAAGTCGATCTTTGCTATAGCATCGAGATCACAAATGCCACAGTTTCCGCCATGTGCCCAGACGGTCTCATATTCAGGCTGTTTGGTAACGTAATGGCCATCCTTATCCACAAAGGTGCCCGAACACTGAATGACACATCCCATGTGACAGCCGTGCGTTGCTATGCTGCCCCGCTTAAGCTCCACTTCGGCCAGGGTTTCCCCGCTTATCTTTGCAGCATCCGCAAAGGTGCCGACCTTGAAATTGTAAGTGGGATAGCCACCAGCCTCGCTCAGTATGTTGGTTAGCACGTTGGTACCATACTTGGGAAGAGCCTCGCCCGTAACGGGATGCTTTTTCAGGCCTTCGGCGAACGCTGTGTTTGCGGCCGCGAACTTAGCCGGGTCCTTTGGCTGCCGGAACGTCGTTCCCGTCGAGTCAACGACGATGACCTTCACCCCTTTTGAACCCATGACTGCGCCTGTGCCGCCCCGTCCCGCGTGACGTGTTGGTCTCAACTCCATGTCTGTGATGGCAACGGATGCCGCACTTAATTTCATCTCCCCTGCGGGACCGATCGAGACACAGGCAATCTTGTCGCCAAATTCAGCCTTCATCTTGTCTACAAGGTCGTAGTTGGGAAGCATCTTCAGATTATTGTCGACGGAGACCTTCACCCCGTCCTTGTTGATGAATGATCTTGTAGAGGTCATCCGTCTTTGGCTTTCCTTCGAGCACGACGGCCGCATATCCCAGCCGTGCAAGCATCAGACCTGCTTGTCCGCCCGCGTTTGATTCCTTGATGCCGCCGGTGAGGGGACTCTTGCAGCCAACCGATATCCGGCCCGAAATCACCGCTGCGCTCCCGCTCAAGAGCCCCGGGGCAATCACCAGCTTGTTTTCTGCCCCTAACGGATGGCACAGAGGCGGAACCTCTTTCGAGACAATCGCAGAGGTCATACCTCTTCCGCCAAGGCCAGCGTATTCGCCGAGGGCTACCTCGCTGATTTTGGGACCTCCTGCGCCTCCCATATCAATTCTCAAGATCTTTTCCATGTGTACCCCCCTCTTTTTTATGCCTCGCATCTCGCGGATGCTCGGTCCGTATTTCATTACACAGAAGTAGACCTATAAGGCCATTATAGTCGATGGTATCAGAGGATGCAATCTATTTGCTTCATCATGAAGCCCCAAAAGAAGTAGCCGCTTTAGACGCGTAGCTTGTGAAAAAGTTGTATAAGTAGTCAGAAACTGTTGACACGCTGATTGTGCCTGTGCTACGTTTTGTGAATTCAGTCACAAGTAAACCTAGGACAGGAGATGAGACCATCTTCACTGCGGTTCGACCTGATTCTGAAAAACGGGAGGTAGCAAGAGCTTACCTTTGCCATCAGCCGGGATTTCAAACAGGTCGTTTACGGGACAGTCTTTCGCGGTCCCCTTTCGAGCATGATTTCTCAAATTGGGGAGTTATACAAAATCTAACTTAAATGAAGGAGGCTCAAAACATGGAGGAAACAAAACTTGCAAACCCCGCGCCCCTAGGATTGATGGGATTCGGGACGACAACGGTCCTTCTCAACATGCATAACGCCGGTTTCTTTCCCTTAGGATCGATAATTCTGTCCATGGGTATATTCTACGGCGGTATCGCTCAAGTCATTGCGGGGATCTGCGAATTCCGGAAAGGGAACACGTTTGGCATGACCGCTTTCATTTCCTACGGCATGTTCTGGCTTACCCTGGTGTTTCTGCTGGTCTTCAAACAGCTGCCTGGAAACTCCCCCGAGTTCATGGGTTGGTTCCTCTTTATATGGGGGTTGTTTACATTTTTCATGTGGTTCGGCACATGGGGAAAACATCGGGCCATCCAAATGGTCTTCCTAAGCCTTACTATTCTTTTCTGGCTACTGGCAATCCGGGATTGGAGCGGTAATACAGCGATAGGAACGTTCGCCGGGTACGAAGGCATCATCTGTGGATTGTCGGCTATCTACCTCGCTGCTGCCGAGATACTTAATGAATCGTTCGGGAGGGTGGTCCTTCCCATCGGAGTGATACAGAAGAAGTTCACTCCTGATGCCGCTGATATCGGGAGAACGGCCGTCAAGAAGTAGAAATACGGATGATGGTACAGGCGAATAAGGGGCAATACTCCTGGTACTGCCCCTTATTTGGAGCATGACTTCTCAGAATTGGTCCGATGGTTTGTCCGGATGACGCCGATGTGAGCTATGCGCATGCCACAAGCCCGCGGACCGGTTCCGTGTCCTTTCGACTGGTGGTCATGCAAACCAGTGCTTGAGCACTTGCATGACGCAGAGTTGATCGCTGACTCTCTCCAACCACGTTGCCCTCACAGCGAGATAATCCACCGAGAATTCCATCTGGCACGGCAGGCAGAAGAACTTAACGGTGATGCCATGCGCCTTCATCATGATAGACGTTTCCTGCACTGTGGTGCTGTGGCACAGAGGACAGAGCATAACCGAGACCCTCTGGCCTTCGCTGTTTGTCGCCCTTGAGATGTCCATCTATCTGCCCCGTGACCTGTAACCAGTGTTATCGGCAAATATGTATTTAGCTTAAAACAGTTCTTCGTTCCTCGTTCTTCGTGAAACAGGACGAAGCAGGTATTATAAACACTTCACACCAAGTTGCATTCAAAAATAGACCGAGGCGCCAGCAGGAGCGACGGAGGCGTACTCGAAGTACGTCGAGGAGCAGCGACGCAGGCAACGAAGCTATACGAATGAAGGCAATTGGTGTCAGTTGAAGGGGAAAAGCACGAACGTCATCAGGTCCCAGAGAGCATGAGAAAGGATCACGGGGACTAGGCTTCCTTCCCGCAGGTAAAGGAGTCCCCAGAAAAGGCCGCAGACGGCTGCAGCCACGAACAGCATAACGTTGAAAGCAAAGATGTGGATGAGCGCATAGATGGCTGAGGTCGCGAACAGGCCTGTCATTTGGCCGAAACGACCGCTCAAGGTCTCCTGAACAAACCCCCGCCAGTAAATCTCCTCGGCAGGTCCCATGATGAAAAAGAGTAGCAAACCGATGGCTGCCGGGTTGAGTTCCGCTTTTGTCACGTATACGTTGCCGATCTCCCGCGAGGCAAACGGAAATAAGGCTGTCGATACCTCCCGCCCAACCCAGAAGATCGCATAGAGGAGTACCGCGGACAGGATGCCTACAAAAACAAATCGTCCTCTCATGCTGAGAAGTCTCCCTCTTTGTTCGAGGACGGGCTTGAAAGCAAACACCGCGAGTAAGAGGGCTGAGAAGGAAAGTTTGAGCCAGAAATTACCAGCAGGTACAGCAAAGGTGATAAACCAGAGCAGAAAAGCAGCAGGGACTGTCAGCAACAGTCTTTGAAAACGCGTCAAGAAAAAAGCCTTTGCAGCACTATCGATATGACAAGGAGCAGGCCATAAATCGTGTTGAGCTGCGCGGTCCTCGCATCTGCGTCGGGAGGGACTGCAACCTGTATCTGTTTGACCAACTTGAGGGCAAGAGGAAGGGAAATCAGCGTGATAAGAGCCCACAGACTCAACTGTCCGCCTACAATGAGCAATAGCGTGATCCCGTATGAGGCGAATATAAGAGAGCGGTAGAGTTTAACAGCCCCTTCTTTCCTGAGTATCGTTGCGATGGTACAAACGCGCGCGCGCGTGTCCGAGGCTAGATCTCTGATGTTGTTAGCGAAAAGAATAAGGGCCACCAAGATGCCGACGGGGACTGACACCCAGACCGGCTGGCCGGAAAACGAACTGCGTTGAACATAGTAGGCGCCACTCACCATGAGTGGCCCCCAGACCAGGAAAACCGCTGGTTCACCAAGGGCGTAATACTTGAAGCCGATGGGGCTGCCCGTGTAGAAAAAGCCGAGAAAAAATCCTATCAGGCCCAGGATCAAGACGGGAAGCCCTACCTTAACGGTGAGGTAGATGCCAATCGGCAGTGTGAACACGTAGAACAGGAGTCCAAGAATGAGCACCTGGCCGGGAGACAATAAGTTCCGCGCTATGGCGCGACCCCCAGTGCCGAAGCTCCCCGGAACATGGGAAGTGTCGACTTTGTTCTTGTAGTCGAAGTAGTCGTTCAGTACATTCGCTCCCGCTTGCATGAAAACCATGCCCAGGAGCGTGAGGATATAGCGGGCCCAATGGACGGGGCCATACAACGATGCGATGGCCGCGCCAGCACTCACGGCAACGAAGGAGATAAGAAGCGACTCAGGCTTGATGGTCATCATGAGTCCTTTAAACATGCAATCTCCTCTTCCCCTGCAACCTGCCACCCAGTGTGCCGCTCAAAAAAATGCGGTCCTTCACGATCCCCGCTAGATAAGCACTATACCATAAGAACCGGGACTTAATAAAGGCGGCGCACCCGAAGTGGCTGTGCCCGAACTGCAAGACAAGGAGAGGCCAAGAGGGCCAATGGCCGTGGCCAAACTACTGGACCAACTTCCGGGTTTCATTTGTTCTGGCGGCGCCAATCGTCAAGAGAAATAAGCGACCCTGCGGATGAATCATAGACCAGAACCTGGCGGGTGAAAGCGTCGACATAAAAAAGTAGGTCTACGAATACGCTTTTCGCGTGTACCCCCTGAAAACGGATGATATAGAAGGGTTTTTCCTCTTCCTGACTATCCGGCCTTGGCCTTGCGCTGACCGTCGCCAGTGGGATACCGCCCTGGTCGAGAATTTTATCGATCTCCTTTTTGACCTCCGGCAGATTCCAGACAAGGTCGTAAGCCTCCTCATCTGTCAGCATACGATCTTTCTTGGGCTGAGGATTTGCTTCTCCCTGCGGCTGAATGATTACGACTGGTGAGGTGTCGGCCTGTTCACCCGGTCCACTCTCAGCTTTTGCCGGCGGCTCCTGACTCTCTGCATGCAAATGCATCCCAATACAAGAAAGTATCAAAACAATCGCGATGATACCTAGTCTCATCCACTAGATTATAATCGATTCACAGTTCTTCGGCCAGAGAAGATTTGCAAATATCTCTGCGGAGATCACTGGGACAGGATTACACGATTCAGCCGGTGCTGCAGACTTGTGGTACAGGTTGGGGCGCGCGATGCTTACCAGACCCGAGCTTGCTCGCCCTGCTTGATCTTTTTCTTAATAATCTCTTTTCCCCTGCTCACATGCTTACGTACCAATTTTTCGACCTGCCGTGGGCTCTTCGCCTTCATGGACGCCAGCATCTCCTTGTGGTCCTGCACGGCCAGATGAAGCTTTCTCTGATAATGGAGAATGATGACCCGGTAGCGATACATGTAGTCTCTGAGATCGTTGAGCAGACCGTACAGGCGGGCATTTTTCGCGGCCTTGTAGAGTACGTCGTGAAACTCGCCGTCGAGCCTTATGAATTCATCAACATTGAGGTTCTTGAGACATGTCATCCTCTTTCGCGATAATCTCATCCAACTGTTTCAATTCAGTGTCGGTAATTCTGGAAGTGGCCAGAAATGCTGCGTATCCCTCCAGAACGCTCCTCAACCCCAGGATTTCCTCTAATTCCTCTTCGGTAACCTGTTTTACAGCAAAGCCGCCCCTTGGCAGCCTGAAGATAAGGCCTTCCTTTTCCAGCTTTTGAATGGCTTCCCGCACGGGCGTTCTGCTTGTAGCCATATCAGCCGCCAACTTTTCCTCAATCAATCTCTTCCCGGGCTGAAAGTCGCCGCCTATGATAGCACTCTTTACGCCAGTGTATACGTGCTCTCTGAGAAGTTTTCTCTTTTTTGTTGCCTGGCTTTGCTCTGGGCTGGCCATTGTTCTTACCTCCTTGGCTACACTAGCCTCGTTTGGGTGATGCGGTTCTCGTTCGCAACAACGGGTCAGCATGTCGTTGACCTGCTTCAAAAAAGGGCTGCACCGAAAAGTGTACTGTATACAATCCGTGCATGAGTATATATAGTACGTTTCCAAAATCATTGTCAATTTATTTGATGAAAAATTGAACTCAGAGTCCTGTAGCGGGATATCGACAAAGGATTGCGGAGCCAGCTTTGGGATGGGTACGGCATCGCCCTTCAGTTGAACTAGCCTGTTTCCCTTTGTTGATTTTTGGGCGGCCCTATTGTAGATTAACGATGCTTTCGGGGGCGTTTGCGTGAAGAGAGTCTTTAGCGGTATTCAGCCTACGGGCGACATCCACATAGGAAACTACGTCGGTGCTCTGAGGCAGTGGGTCTCCCTGGTAGATGAGTATGACTGCATTTACTCTGTCGTAGACTATCACGCTGTCACGGTTGAGTATGAGACCAGTGAGATGAGCCAGCGCAGCCTTGACACCGCTGTTATTTTACTGGCGTGTGGGTTGACCCCGGAGAAGTGTCATGTCATGGTCCAATCCCACGTTCCAGAGCACACAGAGCTGGCATGGGTGTTCAACTGCGTGACACCCGTGGGCGAAGTGGAAAGAATGACACAGTTCAAAGACAAGTCGAAGCAGCACCGCAGTAATATAAATATGGGCCTTATGGGTTATCCCGTATTACAAGCAGCAGACATCTTGGTTTACAAGGCTGGTTTTGTCCCGGTGGGGGAAGACCAGGTGCAGCATGTGGAGCTGTCCAGGGAAGTGGCACGGAAGTTCAACAGCCGGTTCGGCCAGATCTTCCCGGAGCCTGAAGTGATCCTCTCTTGTGCACCCAGGATCCTGGGAACTGAGGGGAGGAGTAAGATGTCAAAAACCCTCAACAACTATATTGGCATACTGGAAGAAGAGAGCGCAATGTGGGAGAAGCTGAGGACTGCTGTCACCGATGTGAATCGGGTGAGACGGAGTGACCGGGGAGACCCTGATATTTGTAACATTTTCACGATGCACCGCGCTTTCTCGCCTGAGCAGGTATTCAGCGAGCTGGATAAGGGATGCCGTACCGCATCGATAGGCTGCATCGACTGCAAACGGATTCTTTTCAAACAGATGATGGCGGAGTTGACGCCAATTCGAGAAAAGGCGCTTGCTTTGAAGAATGATCGCGCCTACGTCATGGATGCGCTTAGACAAGGCGCCAAGGCCTGCCGGACTTTGGCCGTCGAGACTATGGAAGAGGTAAGGACTGCCCTGGGGCTTCTCAAGGCGTAACCGAGCTTCGCCATTCAAATCCTAAATCTTCGTTGTCCTGCGTCGAACAACTCCCGACGTACTAATCAGTACGCCTCACGTCGGCTATCCTCGCTGGTCGCCTCGTCTCGCTTGAATTCGAGTTTGAAATAGTCTAGAACTGGTGTTGGAACTTGAGATTCCGACATGATTCACAGTCTCTATCGGATGAGTCCCACCACCCGGGGCGGCTGAAATTCATGATCGATCCTCCAGCCCTCCTTTCCGTGTGTCAGTTTTGCAATAGCGATCGGATGCCCTTTCCCGCAACCAAGCGCCCGGGATCTGGCAGACTTGGCGCGCGCGTGCTCGTGGCAAGGGTCGTGTGCCTGAAACGAGATTTCGAAGGTCTCTTCTATTCGGGAATTTTCAATGCCTCCAGTTGCCGGGAGAGGAACGGGATCGATGCCTCGCTCCTGGTAACGGATGGTTAGATAAGCGCTGCTCCTTGTCTCGGGAAGAGAAATCTCAAGCCGTTCGTCAACAACGATCTCATCTCCCGTGCAGGCCAGGGCAAGGCCAGGGCTGACCCGGATCATTCCCTTCAGTATCGAGACATCCAGCCCGCATGCCACACCGTATCCGTGCAAGCAACGATTGTGCAGCTTCCGCTTCTCGATGTAATACTTCTGCTCATCTTGGAAATCCCTTTCGGAAAGAAGCTTTCCTTCAAAGTAACGATTTCTCTCCATGCCCATGGCCCCCTTTCATCCCTTATAACGCCATTATACAGAAGTCACAAAAGAGTGTCACGCAAGATTAAGTTTCAGCGGAAGGAAACTTTTCCTGCTCCTATGTTTCACGCATTTAGGGGCGGTTTCCGCGTTAGCTGGTTGCTTGACTTTTCCTGGTCCGTCACATAAGCTTTGTCAATGCAGCATCTATCAATCGGGATGTTTGACTCGGGCATTGGCGGGCTCACGGTGCTCAAGGAAGTGAGAAGCCTTTTGCCCCGGGAAAATATTATATACCTCGGCGATACCGCACGGGTACCGTACGGCAACAAGTCTCCATACACGGTGACGCGCTATGCGCTTGAGACTGCGCTCTTCCTTCTTGCAAAAGGTATAAAGGCGCTCGTGATTGCATGTAACACCTCATCTGCGCTTTCACTCAACATTCTTAAAAAGAAACTTCCTATCCCTGTATTCGGTGTCATTGATCCGGCGGCCTCCGCCGCCGCCAGGCAGACGAAAAGCAAGAAGGTAGGTGTCATAGGCACAAAAGCTACCGTGAAAAGCATGGCATACGAGAGGGCGGTCAGGAGGGTCGATCGTCATGTGCAGGTCCTGTCGCAAGCATGTCCTCTCTTTGTTCCGATAGTCGAAGAGGGATGGGAGGATTCTGAAGTTGCTCACCTTATTGTCAGGAAATATCTCACCCCGTTTCACAGCTCCGGAATTGATGTGCTCGTCATGGGGTGTACGCACTACCCGATCCTTCAGCGCACGATCCGAGAGGAAATAGGTCCCGATGTCTTCATAGTAAATACCGGCAGAGAAACAGCCATGCAGGTACAGGAGCTCTTGGGTGCGCGCGGCTTATTGAAGGATTCGGGCCCCGGGGAGTGCAGCTATTTTGTTACCGATTCGCCGGAGAGTTTTTCTGAAGTGGGAAGCCGCTTCTTGGGTGAGCCGATAAGTCGCGTGAAATTGGTCAAGAATCTTGACCTGAAAGATTCCCTGCTCTCTACATGATCGCCCATGTAGCACTGCCTTTGCCTCTCCACAAGACATTCTCCTATACTGTTCCCAAACTATGGGAGCCCTTCGCAAGGCCCCTGTCGAGAGTGACGATTCCCTTCGGTAACCGCACGCTGACCGGCTTTATACTTACCTTGGAAGAAGGAGAGGACAAGGCACTCAAAGAGCTTGCCGACATTCTCGACATCTTTCCATTGATCGAAGGGGCGAGCTTTAAACTTTGCGAATGGGCGTCGCACTACTATCTTGCTCCAATCGGCGTTGTGCTCAAATATGCTCTTCCTCCAAAGCTGCAATTCACAAAGTATCTTTCGGTAAGGGTAAAACATGAGCAAGTCCGGGACCTCGATGGGCTTTCAGTCAAAGCAGCATACGCACTTGTCGGTAAGTGGGTGGTGTGGGATTATCATCGTCAGGGGCTTGTGGAATTTTACGACTCCTACACTGGCTTACCCTTCGAGCCGCTGGCGCAGAGTCGGCTCGCGGAAGGATATCGGCCGAGCCTTTACGTCGCCGACGTTGAACAGAGGCGGAAAGAGTATCTCTCGGCTATTTCCGAGAAACTTGACCAGGGGCAAAACGTATTGTTGCTGCTCCCCGATTACCACGTAGTGGGCGACTATTTTTATCGTTTCCTGGCGGGAAATCTTGGTAAGCGCATGCTTTGGCATACTAGCTCTCAGCCTAGGGCCCAAATGGAGACGTTCTTCCGGGCGCGGGTAGAAAAAGGGTGCCTGATTCTCGGCAATAAGAGCGCTGTCCTGTTGCCGGTGATAGACAGGGGCCTGATCATAGTGGAGCGACCCGAGGAGGATGAGTACAGGAATGAGGAGGCCTTTCACTTCCACGCGGTGAAGCTTGCCGTAAAGAGTGCAGAGCTATATAAGACGCCGATTCTGCTCGGCAGCGTTTCACCTCCGCTCGACGTTGTGCGGCTGACACAGGAAGGGACGTTTTCCATCAAGAAGGAGCGAGATCTCTGTCTGGGAAGGAGTGTGGCGGAAGTTCTAACAGAAGGCCGGGCACGAGATCAGGTACCGCCTGAGCTTGCCGAAATTATCGATAAGACGGTTCATGACAACGAGACGATGGCAATCTATATCCCGCGAAAAGATTATGCCTCGCGTCTTTACTGTCTCGAGTGCAAGAAACTTTTTCTCTGTCCTGACTGTGAAACGCCTCTCACTTACCATAGGGAGGGGGACAGACTCATCTGCTCTGCGTGTAAAAAGAGCCTTCCTTATGATGAGACGTGCGCTCAGTGCGGCGGGAGCCTCATTCAATTTTCCGCAACAGGGGCCGAATACGTGGAAGAAAGACTCAGTGCATCCGTTTCGGCACCGCACCTACTCAGGATTACCGGCGAGAGCATCAGAAAGAAAGACGTACGCTCGCTCTTGCAGGTTGCTTCAGCTCCCGGCACCATCGTGATCGGAACCCAAATACTCTCCCGGCTGTATGGACTCCGTGTCAAACGACTCGTGCTCATGGGCCAGGAAGAATTCCTGTGGGTGGCCGGCTACAGAGCGCACGAGAGAGTCTACCAGACCTTCAGGAATCTGATTGACGCGCTCAAGCCGGAGGAGGTCTTCGTGGTTGTCGGCAAGAAAAGTCTCATCGATGTTTCGCACCTCGTCGATGAGGATCGGTTTTATACGGAGGAACTAGCCAAGCGAAGACTGGCCGAATTCCCTCCTTATGTGAGACTTTTCCTGATTGAAGTGCGCAAGAAGGGCGAGCACAGGGGAGCGCCTTGTCGGGCGGATAGTGGAGCGGCTCAAACAGGAGGGACTTGACGATCGCTTGATAGGCCCGATGCGCACAAAAAGAGGCGGAATGCACTGGCGCATGGTTCTGAAAGGCGACGAGCATCTCTTCGCTCGGATCTTTCTCTGGCTGTACGGCTTGACTGGCGTGCGCGTCGAGCCTGATCCGCCGAGCATCTAAAGGCTTAGTCTATCTGGTCTATCTAGTCTTTTGGTCCATCGGGTCCGAGACTAGATAGACGAGATAGACTAAAAACTAATAAGGGGGCCATCGGCCCCCTTATTACTGACGGATTTGTTTAACTACTTCGTTGCCGGGGTGGACTCTTCCTTCTGTCCGCCCTTAGGAGCTTTCGGAGCCATTCCTTTGTCGGCTTTCTTCGACTCACCTGCCGCGGTAGATTCTGTCTTTACGCCGCCCTTGGGGGCTTTCGGAGCCTTCCCTTTGTCGGCTTTCTTCGCCACGCCTGCTGCGGTAGATCTCTTCCTTCACGCCCGACTTCGCAGGTGCCTTCTTAACTTTCTCAGGCGCTGCAGGAGCAGCTTTTTCCGGCGCAGTCGTTGGGGCCTGAGCAAACACGACTGTTACGAACGCAACGCTGATCACTAACGTTAGAGCAATTAACAATGCTTTCTTCATACGATCCTCCTTGGTTTTGTTTTTTTTACTTCTTTGCGGATGCACGCTTTATAGGCTTGGCACCCGGTGCCATCTGCTTCTGCATTTCCTTCTCTTCTCCAGGTTTGATGACCGAAGAGGCCAGCATCTGGCCGTCCTTCTTTGTGTACTTCACCGTTACTTTGTCCCCTTCGTGCACATCTCCCTTCATCTGGGCCACACTCACGTCAAAGGTCATTTCGTCCTTCTTGCCTCGTACCACCATGCTTTCCCGCATGGTATCCACCTTCGTGACATTGCCGGTGTATCGGTGCGTTTTGGGGCCCTTTTTCCAATGGCCTTTCTTCTCCGTCGCCGACTTCTTTTCAGGCGCTGACGCATGAGCCTTTTGAGGGGCTGCCGTTGCGGGCTTGCCTGCCTGAACTCTGAGCAAACACGGCTGTCACGAACGCAACGCTGATGACTAACATCAGAGCGGATAACAGCGCCTTTTTCACACTCTATCACCACCTTTCCTTTATTATTTTTGAACCTGCTTAGCCAAGCTGCATCTGGTATGCCAGAACGTCTTGCCATAGAAACATTATTAATGTTAATATGTTACGGTAGGCAATAAAGGGACATGGCACCATGCGTCGGATTTTTCCGACTGACGATGTCCGACTCAGTCGGAGATTTCCGACGGCGATTTTTGTGGTGATCCCGGGGTTGCCGCACTTTTCCCCTGGCTGGAGCGCAGCTTAAAGTCGTAAAGTCCCAGCTCTTTAAGTTTCCCTATAGCCGTATAGAACGTGTCCTTGTTGATATTGAGCCGTTCGATGATTTTCCTTGGTTCGGTCATGGCGGGGTATCGGGCGTCCAGGTGGTCGAGGCTTGAGAGATACAGGTAGAGCCTGTATTCCGCGGCCGTGAGTCTCGCGTCGATGAGGAATTCCATTTTGTGTCGAAAGGTCTGCTGGACGAACTGTCCTTCCTGTCCTTGTTTGATCTCTTCCGGCATATGCTCAGCACCTATCGTATCCTCCTCGCACATCACGTACGCCCTTTCGATGACCGATTCAAGCTGCCTCACGTTGCCGGGCCACGAATAGCCCATAAGCAGTTGGAGGGCATCGTTGGAAATGCTCTTCTTTCTCACATGTGAGCCGTTCAGTTTCTTTAGAAAATGTTCCACCAATACCGGGATATCCGTCATCTTCTCCCTGAGAGGCGGTATGGTAAACGCTATCACATTGAGGCGGTAGTAAAGGTCCTGCCGGAACCTGCCCGTCTTGATCTCCTCTTCCAGCTTCTTGTTTGTTGCAGCGATGATCCGGACGTCCAGCTTGATTGTTTCCTTCCCGCCGATCCGCCGTATTTCCTTCTCCTGAATGGCTCTCAGCACCTTAGCCTGCATGGCCTGCGTGAGGTCGCCGATTTCGTCAAGGAGGAGGGTGCTGTAGTTTGCCTGCTCGAACAGGCCGATGTGTCTTGTAACTGCTCCCGTGAAGGCGCCCTTTTCATAACCGAACAATTCGCTCTCCAGAAGGGTTTCCGGTATGGCTGCGCAATTGATAGCGAAAAACGGGTGTTGCACCCGAGGACTATTGTAATGGATGCTTTTGGCAAAAAGCTCTTTCCCTGTCCCGCTTTCGCCATAGATCAGGACAGTAGAGTTCGTGGGTGCAACCCTCCGGACGATCTTAAACAGCTCATGCATGCTCCCATGGTCACTGACGATGTTATCCAGCTGGAACTTGTCGACGAGCTGGTCCTTGAGCATGATGTTATCTTTGAGCAGACGGACCTGATCCACGGCGTTTTGCAGGACGAGAAGAAGCTGGTCCTTTTCAAGGGGTTTCTCAAGGTAATGGAAAGCCCCCAGTCTCGTTGCCTCCACTGCGGAAGGGATGGAGCCGAAGGCTGTAACTATGATCACGTGACAGGGCCGGTTCTGCGACTTGACCTCCTTAAGTATCTCCGTCCCATCCATATCGGGCAGTCTCAAGTCGGTCAGAACAACGTCGAAAGAGGCATTTTTCAGGAGTTCTATGGCTTTCCCGCCAGTGCCGACATCCTCTACGTAATAGCCCTCTTTGACCAGGATGGTCTTGATGATGTCTCTCTGGTTCCGGTCATCTTCGACAACGAGAACTGTTCTCGCATCATGCTTCATGGCGCGGCACCTTTATCGTGATTACGGTCCTTTGCCCTGCCGAACTTTCCATGGAAATGGTACCTCCATGTTCTTCGACAAGTCTTTTGGTAATGGTGAGACCAAGACCGATGCCATATTTTTTTGTGGAGTAGTATGGTTCGAATATCTTTCCAACCTCCTCTTGAGCTACGCCTTTCCCGTTGTCCGTCACGGAAATGTAGGAGAACCCGCCATCGTTTCCACATTCGACGAGAATCGTGCCCGTACCCTCTATCGCCTGGATCGAGTTGAGAAGCAGATTGATGACACAGATCCTCATGTATTCCACGTCGCAGTAAAGCTGCCCGCCGTCTTTGCAAATCGTAGTGAGTTCGATTCCATCCCTCACTTTGTCCTTGACCATTGCCAGAGCATCACTCACCAGTGCCTCTGGCGCCACCCAGGTTCTATTCAGCACGATGGGCTTGCCCACAAAGAGGAAGTTATTGATCAGTTCGTTAACCCTGTAAATCTCCTTTT
The DNA here is from genome assembly GCA_963835605.1 of uncultured delta proteobacterium. Taxonomy (GTDB): domain Bacteria; phylum Desulfobacterota; class Syntrophorhabdia; order Syntrophorhabdales; family WCHB1-27; genus JADGQN01. The sequence continues at coordinate 32,802 of CAWIHO010000028.1, forward strand.
TCAAGTTATCCAGAAGGGCGGTAATATCCTCCCTGCCGGCTATGTTCTCTTCGGTGACCCGGTCCTTTATGTGACCGATGGAAAGGGAAAGGAAGTTGAGGGGATTTCGAACTTCGTGGGCTATTCCGGAGGCCAGCTGGCCTATCATCGAAAGCTGCTCAGTCTTCTTCAGTTTTTCCTCCAACTCCTTTCTCTCGCTGAGCTTGTCCACCATCTCGTTGAAGCTCTTGACCATCACCCCGATTTCATCTCCGCGACCGGTATCACGAATTTTAACGAGTTCGCCACCGGCTATCTTTTTGGCTGCGGTAGCAATCCTCTTGATGGGGTCAGTATACTTTTCCGCGAAGATCAGGCAGATTATGGTCCCGATACTGAAGGCAAAGATTGTGCTGAGAATCCTCTTCAGGTGATTTCGTTGCTGAAGATACTTGTAGTCATCCAAGACCATGCTTACGTGAACGTAGCCCATCCTCTGTCCCTTGATTGAGACAGGCATGATGACGCTGTAAAGACGCTGCCCTTCCTTCTTACCCGTTTCTTCGCCCAGCCGCGCGGTAATCATCAGATCTTTCTTTCTTCCCGTCTTATCTATCGTTATTTTCTTGGGAGGCTGTTGGACCGTGCCGATCTTCCGCGGGTCTGAACTTGCTATGACCTCTGACGCATCGCTCAGGATGGAGATTTCACGTATACCTTTCTTGTTCAAGTTATCTACATACGTTTTTAACCTCTGGGTGCTATCTCCCCGGTAGGTGAGCTCTTCGACGCTGATCTGGATTGCCTTAGTGATATCATCGATATTGTCCGTCACCTTTTCAAGGATCTTCTCCTCGCTCTTTGTGTAGATGATAGTGAGCGAGCCGATGGACGTGAGGAGAAGGAAAAGAAGAATCAGCAGGAGCTGAGTCCTCAAGGAAAGGCTGCGAAAAAAACCTTTTAGGCGCTTGGCGAAACTGTCGAACTTCTTCTGCAAACATGATACCCTCTCCAGGATAATTTGCTCCGGCGTGAGCCGAAAGACTTCTTTCAAAGGAGGCCCACTTTTTCTACCCGTTATTGCAATGCGCAAGAGCATCATCACGTCCCGCCTGGCCAGCCCGGTTGTTTTCTCCAAGGTTTCGTAAATCTCTTCAAATGGCTTTTTCACATCGCCTGCCAGCGTCTCTCCCAGGAGCGACAGAGGACGCTCCAGGCCTTTCATACGGGAGAGATAGTCGAGAGCCTCAGCGTGAATACCGGAGCTATCAAAGATGTCCAGAAAGTCCTTTATTTGGACAAGCGTCTTTCCATTTTCACGGAGAACTGCCACCCTATCAGCCCAGGCATCGGTCAACCCGAGTTCCGAGAGAATGCGTTCGAGCGGCAAGGCCCGTATGTAAGCTGCGTTGAGCCACAGGAGCTTGTCAGGATCGAAGAAAGAGTCGGAGCCTGAATAAGCGTCGATGGAAAAATCACGTACCAGCTCTTCCATATGCAGGAATTCATGCTGCACACTCCTGCCGATGATGCCCAGATAGTTGAAGAGAGCCTCCGGTAAAATCCCCATGCTTCTGAACTCAGCTATGCTGGTGGCCCCGTGCCGCTTACTCAACGGTTTCCTGTCCGGACCCATGAGAAGCCCATGGTGGGCATAGTTCGGTGCTTTTTTGCCAAACATCAGAAAAAGCATGATCTGTTTCGGCGTATTTGATACATGGTCTGAGCCCCGGACAACGTCGGTAATTCCCATTATCATATCATCCACAGCCGCCGCGAAGTTGTACGAAGGTACGCCATCCTGTCTGACGAGTATGAAATCATCCACGTGGTCTTGGGGGAAGATGATCTCCCCGTGCATCCCGTCCTGAAAACGTATCTCCTTTTCCAGTGCGCGCAATCGGATGACAAAGGGTCTGCCCTCTTTTTCCAGGGCCTGGCAAGAGGTCTCGGAGAGTGCCCGGCATTTTCCCCTGTACCTCGGGGGCTCGCCCCTGCGAAGCGAGTCGGTACGCTCGGCTTCAAGCGCTTCTTTCGTGCAGAAACATCTGTAGGCATGCCCGCGAGAAAGAAGGGCATCGGCGTGTTCGTGATAAATCGAGATGCGCTCTGACTGTAGGTAGGGACCTTCATCCCAGGAGAGGCCGAGCCACCTCAAGTCGTCCAGGATCGCCTTCACAAAGAGCGCATCAGAGCGCCCGAGGTCCGTGTCCTCTATGCGCAGGATAAATTTACCGGCGTTGTGGCGGGCCAGGAGATAATTGAGAACTGCTGTCCGGGCGTTGCCCACGTGGAGGTTGCCTGTGGGACTAGGAGCGAACCTTACGCGTACCATGGACACTCCTCACTCGGCGAGCAGGCAGACGGCATATACTGCTATGCCCTGCCCTTTGCCCAGAAAACCGAGCCCTTCCGCCGTCTTTCCCTTGATGCTTACTCGCTCCACGTCAACAGAAAGGAGGCTTGCGATGCGCTTCCTCAACTGGTCCCGGTACGGTACGATTTTCGGCTCCTCACAGATGACGACGGCGTCCACGTTCACAATGGCAAAGCCCTTGGTACGTGCCCGGTCTACCGCGTGGGTTAGTATCTTCTCGCTGTCTATACCTTTGATGCTCTCATCGGAATCAGGAAAGTAAAGCCCTATGTCACCGTCGGCAGCGGCACCTAGAACGGCATCGCTTATGGCGTGGAGCAACACATCGCCATCAGAATGGCCCTGTAACCCTTTCTGAAATGGGATGGTAAGGCCGCCGAGGACCAGTTTACGCCCCTCGGCAAAAGGGTGAACATCAAAACCAAGCCCGACTCTCATGCACTGCCCTTTAGCTGGGAGAGGATACCCTTTGCTATGACGAGATCTTCAGGTGTTGTTATCTTGATATTGTACGGTGAGCCTTCTACAACCTTTACCCGTTTGCCCAGGTATTCCACGAATGTCGCGTCATCGTAGCCCAAAAGCTTTTTAGCAAGACCCTCTCTATAGGCCTTTATAATGAGATCATACTTGAACGTCTGTGGCGTCTGGACCTGCCACAGGGCATCTCTTTCGAGGGTTTTGGATACAAACCCCTCCTTCGATATTATCTTCATCGTATCCCTGGCGGGTAACGCAGGAATGATTGCATCAAACATTTCCATGAGAGATATGGTCTTCTCGATGAAGGCAGGAGAAACGAAAGGTCGTGCCGCATCATGTATGACCACGACATCGCACGGTTCATCAATGGCTTCCAGCCCATTTCTCACCGAGTCCTGACGGAGTCGCCCGCCGATGACGAGTTTAACGACCTTGCTGAATTTGTAAGCTTCCAGTATTTCTTCTTGAATTAATGGCAGGTCCTTCTGATTAACTACCAGATAAACCCCATCCACCGGCCGGGACTCTTCGAAAACTTGCAAGGAGTGAACGAGAATAGGCCTGTTATCAAGAAGAAGAAACTGTTTGTTAGTTGAAGAGCCCATCCGCTTGCCGGTGCCGCCAGCAAGAAGGATTGCCAGGGTCCTCATAAACTATCTCACCTGTTCTTCCAGCTTGTATTCTTCTGGGAAGTAAAATTCTTTCTCGGCTTGTTCTTTCAATTTCGCGAAAATCATGCGTCCGGAGGAGGTCTGTAAGAGGCTTGTCACAACAACATCGACCGTTTTGCCGAGCAGCTTTCGTGCGTCATCAACAACGACCATGGTCCCATCATCAAGGTAACCAATCCCCTGGCCGTGTTCCTTGCCTTCCTTGATGATCCGTATGGTCATCTGTTCCGCGGGCAGCACAGCGGGCTTTAAGGAAGTGACCAGCTCGTTGAGATTCAATACTTCTATACCTTGAAGTTCTGCTACTTTATTCAGATTAAAGTCGTTAGTTATTATTTTGCCGTTCATGTTCTTTGCGAGAGCAATGAGCTTCGAATCGACGTCTTTGAGCTTGGGAAAGTCGTAATCGACGATCTTTACCTTAACAAAGGTCTGTTTCTGTAAACGGTGGAGAATCTCAAGACCTCTCCTGCCGCGGGTCTTCTTGACCGGGTCCTGTAGATCTGCGATATGCTGTATCTCGTACAGTACGAACTGCGGGATGACCAGGATCCCCTCCAGAAAGCCTGTCTCGCAAACATCCGCGATGCGTCCGTCGATGATAGTGCTTGTGTCGAGGATCTTGTTCCCCTCGGAAGCTTCCATGCGGTGGAAAAGGGGTACTTTTGACAGATCGAGCGTGTGGCTCTTTTTCTCCCCTATTCTGAAACCCAGGTAGCCCATCACGAAATAAAGAAGCACATAGATGGGCAGCGTTATCGGCACGTCTTTCGCGTGGGTGAGAAGAAGCTTGGAAATGAAAAGATTGGCCACAAAAAGTCCGACGGTAATCCCTATGAGTGTGCCGACCAGGTCTTTGAGTGGTATTTCCTTTAGCTTTTCTTCCAGTTTGATGATGAGGTAACCCAAGATGACCCCGGCCAATGCACCGAATGCCCCATACAGGTTGCTTCCGAACATTTCTTTGACGATGAAATAGCTCGTTACTGTTGTGACAAGGACCAGAAAGGTCTGGACGATAATATCCAAGGAAAACTAACCTCTGGAGTTGTTGGCGAAGATTCGCTCTATGTCAGTTACTATCTCGTCCTCATCTTTGGACAGGGCTATGGAGAGCTCCTTCTTGATAAGATTCCTTGCCGTCTCAAACATCTTTCTTTCACCGAATGAGAGCTCTTTCCATGTCCTCAGGGTATAGAGTTCTCTTAATACCGTGGCGATTTCGAAGATAGACCCGCTCTTGATTCTCTCCATGTAGTCCTTGTACCGCCTGTTCCAGGGAGAAGTGTCATGGTTCGTGTTCTTATCTTTGAGGATTTCGTATACTTTGACCACGTCGCGGGAGGCGATCACATAACGCAGCCCGGCATTCTGGGCTCCATCGGTAGGGATCATGATGGTCATGTCGGAATCAAGAATTCTCATAATGTAGAAAGCCTGTTTTGTGCCGGAAATCTCTTTCTCTTCAATGCGCTCAATCTTGCCTACACCGTGCCCCGGGTATACAGCAACTTCTCCAATCTTCAGCATACTTACCTCCATTCTCATATCGGACGATAGTATACCAGTTTGCTCCGAAAAACGCAATAAGTAACTGTTTTTCCCTGCAAAACGCCCACGGCTGAAGAAGAAGCCAAAGGCGGCAAGGGCTAACGGCTAAAGGCAAGAAGTGAAGGGTAACATTGAGGCATGACTCCCATTAGCGGTTGGCCCTTGTCTTTCGCCGCGACTTTTAGCCTCTTAACCTTGGGCCTTTAGCCTCGTACCCGGAAAATAGGGTTGATGAAGCAGTAAATTTTCTTTATAATTCAGGGTTACTCGGAGAGACAATAGGCAAAAAATGATACGAACAAGGTTTGCACCAAGCCCCACAGGCCAGTTGCACATTGGCGGAGCACGGACGGCGCTCTTTAACTGGCTTTTTGCGAAACATCACAGGGGCAGCTTCGTCTTGAGGATCGAGGACACGGACCGGGAAAGGTCGAGGGATGAGTACACCCAGGGCATATTGGACGGCCTAGCTTGGCTTGGTATCGCGCACGATGAGGGGCCATTCTTTCAGAGCACCAGGATGGAGCTTTATAAAGAGTACGCCCTTCGGCTCTTGCAGGAAGGGCAGGCCTACAGGTGTTACTGCACGCCGGAGGAGCTTGAAGAAAAGAGGAAACTGGCCCTGAAGACGGGGCAGAAACATGCCTATGACAGGACCTGCAGAGACATTACCGGAGAGCAACCGGATAAGCCGTACGTGATTCGCTTCAAAACGCCCTTGTCAGGCACCGTGACCTTCCATGACCTTGTACGCGGAGAAATTAGCTTTCAGTGTGACGAGCTGGATGATCTCGTGATATTGAGGACTGACCAGACCCCGACATACAACTTCACGGTAGTTGTGGATGATGCGTTGATGGGTATCACGCACATCATCAGGGGTGACGATCACATCAACAACACGCCGAGACAGATCGTGATGTACGAAGCGCTTAAGTTCGTAGTGCCCAATTTCGGACACGTTCCCCTCATTCACGGAAAGGACCGGGCTCGGCTCAGCAAGAGACATGGCGCCACCTCTCTCCTGGAATACAGGGAAGATGGCTTTTTGCCGGAGGCGCTCATGAACTATCTTGCCCGACTGGGGTGGGCTCACGGTGACGACGAGATCTTCTCCAAAGAGGAGCTGATCGAAAAATTTGATCTGCCGAATGTGGGTAAGTCGCCTGCCATCTTTGACATGGACAAGCTTCTCTGGCTGAACGATCACTATATGAAGACCTTACCCGTGGAGGTGATTGCCGAGAGGCTCGCGCCTTTCATCGCAGCACAAGGGCACGCTGCTCCTGGCCCTGCGAAACTCACCCAGATCATTCGTAATTTCCGAGGGAGGGCAAAAACCCTCAAAGAAATGGCGCGGATGGCTGGATTCTTGTTTGGAAAAGAGATAGAATATGAGCCCTCGGCAAAAGCGAAATTTCTGACCCCGGCAGCAAGGCCGATTCTTGAGCGATTCTTGAACGACTTTCGGCAGCTTCCTTCGTTGGACGAGGTGAGCCAGAGATCCCTGGTAGAGACCATCGCAGAAGACTACGGAAAGAAGCTTGTTGATATTGTTCAACCCATCCGGGTAGCTCTTTCGGGGAAGGCTGTCAGCCCTGGGATTTTTGAGGTAATCGACATACTTGGAAAAGATGTAGTAGAAAAAAGGATCGAGCGGGCTATTTCCTCAATATCATGAAACTCCTTACCCTTGAACTTCTTGGTTTCAAATCCTTCCTTAACAGGACCGTTTTCAGGTTCAGCGAAGGCGTCACTTCCCTGGTGGGGCCCAATGGCTGCGGCAAAAGCAACGTGGTTGACGCGTTCATCTGGGTACTCGGAGAAAGAGGCACAAAATCGCTGCGTGTCAAAGAGATGGGCGATGTGATATTTCACGGCAGCAACGGGAAAAGGCCGGTGAACATGGCGGAGGTGATCATCGGTCTTTCCGACGGTGATCGTGAAGTCGCCGTGAAACGAAGGATCTTCCGGGATGGCACCAACGAATATTACATCAATGCCGACCAAGTGCGGCTTAAAGACGTGCAGGATTTTTTTCTCGGAACAGGGGTCGGGCTCAATTCCTATGCGATACTCGAACAGGGCAACATCGAGTATTTTGCCCAAATGAAGCCCCTGGAGCGGCGCACGGCCATCGAAGAGGCAAGCGGAATTACCCGCTTCGAGGAAAAGAAAAGGGACGCCTTCGCGAGAATGGAAGAGACTAAGGCGAACCTGGAACGTGTCGAGGATATCTATGCCGAGGTCGTGAAAAGCCTGAAAAGGACCGAAGAGGAGTGGGAAAGGCTGAAGGCCTTCAACAGCCTCAAGGAAAGGCTTAAGGAGATGGATATCACTCTTCTGGCCGATGCTTACGTGAAGCTCGAAAAGAGGGAAGCAAAGCTCGGCGAGCGCGAAACAGAGCTTCAGCAAGAGGTGGGAAAGAAGGAAGAAGAACGGGCGTCCGTCAAGCAGACCATCGATGCAAAAGAAGAGGAGTTGTCGCTGGCTGACGCCGTGGCCCGACAACTTGAACTGGATATCAAGGAAAAAGAAAAAGATGCGGAGAATCGCCTCCTGGAGCTTAATTACGTTGAGGAAGAAAGGGATCGACTTGCAGAGTCCGTCGCCGAGCTCCAGGCAAAGGTAAAGGAGCTTGCCGAGCAGGGTGAGCGCCATCTGGGTGAGGTCCAGGCGCTGGAGAGCGAGATTGCTCAAGGGACAGCATCCCTGCAAGAAGATGAACAGCTGAGCAGCAACTTGCAGGAAAAGAAGAAGGAACTGAGGGGGATCACCGAGGAACTGGAGGCAAGGCTCGAAGAAGAAAGAAACCGGCTATTCGTGTCGATGAGCAGCCTCACGGAGGTGAAGAACCGCATCCTTGAGCTGGAAAGAATGGAGAGAGAGCGTCTGGTCCGGGAAGAGCGGAGGTCCGAAGAGGAGAAGAGGCTGCGTGGAAAGCTGGTCCTCCTGGAGGAGAAAGGGCTGGTCTTAAAGAACCAGATAGACCGCGAAAATACCGAAAAAGCCGGGATGGAGAGGGAAGAGCAGGAACTGATTGAGCGCATGAGACTCGTTGAGCACGAGATCGCCCAGATGCGGGACAGCATGGAGCGGCTCAAAGGGGAGAAGAGAGGGCGAGAGGAACTTTTCAGGAAACTGGCGACCATTGGTGAAAAGCAGAAGGAACGGACCCTTCCGTTCAAGAGACTTATCGATATAGTGAGAACCCCCGAGGGGGCGGAAAGCGCGTTAGAGAAGTTTTTTCCGGATGAGATGGAGTATCACGTCCTCCCGGCGGTGGGTCCGGAGGCCGCTCTCGAAGCCGTGAAACAATATGAAAGCAATTTCATCTTCTTTCCGGAAAAGGGCCTCTTCAGGCAGCGGGATGGTGAGGTGGAAATTGCGCTCAACTGGGTGGAAACCGTGGCGGAAGCACTCCAGCGCATCGAAAATGGAGAGGAAGGCATCTTCATAGCCGGGGACACGTACATCGATTCCCGGGGCCTCATCATCACCAGTAAGGAGAAGAGAGGCATCTCGATCAGGGAGTTTCGCGAAAAGATGAAGCTCGAGAAAGAGATCGCTCAAATCGCTGATCAACTCGTGAAACATCAGACCTCAATGGGAGAGGTCCAGGGTAGACACACGACATTGAGCCAGGAGCACCAAAACCTGTTGCAGAAAAAGAGACAGAAGGCGAATTCACTGGCCGAGAAGGAGAAGGAGCGCATCATCATTGAGACTGAGATCAGAACGATCGCGGACAGGCTCAAGGAATTTGCCTGGAGAACGGAAGGGGCGGACGAGCAGGCTCCTGTCTCGCGTGAGGAGCTTGTAACCGAGAAAGAGAGGCTTGAAGACGAGGTTGGCCGCATCAACGAGGCGTTGCAGGTACTGAAAGGCGATTTGGACGCTGCTCGAAAGCGGTACGATGAGGCTGAAAAAGAGTTCCAGGAAGTGTCGGTCAATGTGGAGAGGAGAAAGAACATTGTCAGGAGCCTCATCGAAGAAGTGGAACGCAAGAAGACCGCTGCCCTGGATTCTGAGAAAAACAAGGTGGCTGCTGAGGAAAGGATTATAGCTACGGAAACGACTCTTTCGGAGGCAACACAACGTATTAAGGAATTGGGGGAAAGCCATGCCCAACTGAGCGAGACGTGCGAAAAGGCGTCAGCCCGTTACACGGAAATGAAGCAGGAGCTGGGTGATCTGCATCAGGAAAAGAGTAATCTGCAGGAGGCGTTGCAGCGCGTCTCGGACGAATTGGAAAAGGTCCGGTCGAAGTGGGAGGGGCTTGAACGGGAAAAGGCGGTGCTCCAGGAGAGGAAAGAAATGGTCCTGGAACGGCTGCGCACGGAGTATGCAATAGAGGAACTTGATGAGAAGCGCAAGAGCGCGCCACCGGGAACGGAGGCCGAAAGACAGAAGCTGGCGGACGAACTTTCGGCAATGGGGGAGGTAAACTTCCGTGCCGAGAAGGAATACAAGGAGTTGAAGGAACGTTCTGAATTTCTGGAGACGCAGAAGACCGATCTGACGCAGGCGATGGACTCTCTCCGGAAGACGATCAGTAAAATAGATGCAGTCTCCAAAGACCTTTTCATCGAGACCTTCGATCAGATCAATGAAGCCTTCAAGCGGTACACGCAGATGCTCTTCAAAGGCGGGAAGGGCACACTCAGCCTCAACCCCGATACGAGCGGCGTGGAGCTTTACGTGCAGCCACCCGGTAAGCGGGTCATCCGCATGGAACTCTTTTCGGGAGGTGAGAAGGCGCTTATCTCTTTAGCATTCCTGCTCTCCCTCATGGATACCAAACCATCACCCTTCACGCTCATGGACGAGATAGACGCGCCGCTCGATGACGCCAACCTTGCATCGCTTATGGAGATTGTCAAAACCATCAGCAAAAAGACACAGATCGTCCTTATCACCCACAACAGACTCACCATGGAGTGCTCCAACACCATGTACGGAATTACCATGGAAGACGAAGGTATTTCCAAAATCGTATCGGTACGATTGTAGACTGTATACCAACACTTAGGGCTGCAAACCTACGACTGAAGCCAAAAATTTCTCTTGACATTTTAGCTGGACACTCTATTATGTGTATAAGCTGGGGGGTGGGGGAGTATCTTTTGTCTGGCCTTATACGTCTGTCGACGTAACGGAAACAGCCATCGGATTATTTATTCAGTTCGCTTTTCGCTGTTCGCAATATGTCCAAAACTTGGTGAAAAGGAGGTGATCTAAGAATCGCACTGAAAGAACGCACCCTTGCGCGCGTTCGAGCATAAAGGAGAGGGGGTAAAATATGCAAAGCGTACCACCTGAGGTTATAGCAGATCTGATGTTTTCCTGGTATGTCTGGGGATCTATATTCGTGGGAACGTTTCTCATGACAATTATCGGAACATGGTTGATCACGAGGAGGTGGCCAGAATGAATCCACAAGCGGCTATGCAATTTTTAGCGGTACCAAAGCCGACGGCCTCCATGATCATCAGCGGCGTGATCGCACTCGGCATCTTACTTTTTATTTCTGTATTGCTCGGCCTGGCGGGAAAGAAAAAGTGGGCATCGTTCGAGGAGTATCTCGTCGGGAAAAGGGATATCGGTCCTCTCGTCACGGGCGCGGCGCTTTCCGCATCCTACATCTCCGGCTGGGCCTTCTGCGGCTCGACCGGCATCGTTTACACGATGGGTTTCTCCGGGATGTGGTTTGCCGGCATCTGGAGCCTCGTGGGGATTGTTCCCTGCATCTGGCTTGGCGCCATGAAAACAAGGGATTTTGCGGCGAAGCTGGGAGCTGCAACGCTGCCCGAGACTATCGGGCGGCGGTTCGATTCCAAGGCCCTCCAGACGGTGGTCGCCATATCGATGCTCTTCTTCCTGTTCCTCTATTCGGTCGGCCAGTTGAAGGCGGGTGGGACGGTCTGGTATGCGATGACCGGGCTCGATCCGGTCTGGTGCCTCTTGCTCTCGGTTTTTATAGCGTGGCTCTACATGGTGCTGGGAGGCTACGTGGGGAACCAGTATGCGATGGCTCTCCAGGGGCTCGTCTTTGCCATTGTCGGTACTGTTCTCGGCCTCTGGGCGGTAATATACGCCGGCGGGTTCGAGGCGATAACTACGGGAATCGCCGCGCAGAACCCGAAGCTGATGGCTCTCATACGGCCCGAGCTTCCGAAACTGGGATTCCCGCAGCTCATGTCGAGCTATGTGGGTATCCTCGCGACACCCGTCATTTTCTTCACCATGGCTGTCGGCTTCCCTCATAACGTGAGCCGGTTCTTGGGCATGAAAAAGGTCACCAAGAAGGATTACTGGCTGCTTGTGGGCATCGTCTGGCTCTTCACCGGTATTCCTATCATGCTCGACTGCTCCAGTAACGGCCTTGTTGCCCGCCTGATTTACGGCCCGGGCCTGCTCAAGATCGAGCCCTGGAAGGGTGACCTCGCGGCGCCGATGCTTGCCCACGCTCTGGGCGGCTCGGGAATGCTGGCTGCGTACGTTGCGGGTCTCTTCTCGGCAGCGCTTTCGACCCTCGCCGGCATGGTCTTCATCATGAGCGCCAACGTAACCAGGGACATCATCAAGCTCTGGTGGCCGAAGGTATCGGATAAGAGCATGCTCTACCTCGGCTATTTCCTCATTGCTCTCTTTCTATTCCTGCCGTTCTACTGGACGCTCGTCAGACCGCCGCCACTCCTTTCGATCTTCATGGGCCTTGCAGCCATGGGTCTTGGCGCCGTCTTCTTCTTCGTGACGGCCATCTCCTATTACTGGAAGCGGGCCACGAAGTGGGGTGCAATCTGCTGCGTTGTCTGGGGAACAATCGCCACCCTTTACGGTGGCTCGACGGTCCTTGTTGCCAAGCCGTCTTACGGCATGGGCAGCTACGAGTGGTTCCTGGTGATTTCCTGCGCCCTGGTCTATTTCATAGTAAGCCTCATGACGAAACCACCGAAAAAGGAATTGATCGACAGACTTTTCAGTAAGGCAATATAGCGGGAAAGGGGCCTTCGGGCCCCTTTTTCATTCTTTTTTTTCTTACAAGAACAACAAACAATATGCTACTATGCTGTGCGGCAGGTGACGCGGCGTAGCGCACCTGTCAGGACTTCACGGACGGAAAGGGTATAGGCATTCAGGGGGTGAGCATGGCGGAAGGTAGCGTGTTTCGCGGAAAAATAAAATGGCTGGTCTTACTGGCCCTGTTTTCTTTTGTGGTCACTTTCGCCGTGGTGAGGCTGCTGACAAAGCAGGCCGAAGGCCCGTCAGGGGAGGGTAAGGTTCTGCCTGCTTACGCGGGCCGGCCGGCCGACTGGACTTACTACGGTACGGACAAGGAAGGCCGCCATTTCTACAGCAAAGTCGAGGGCACCAATACATCGCCGGGCGTGGTACGGGTCTGGACCCGGCTCGACTTCAGTGACGAGGGAAAGAACTTGTATCTGGCAAAACGGAACAGTATAGCAATGTCCCTCCAGGGATATGAGCAGGTGACGCGCCGGAACGTCCTGTACGAGTTGAACTGCTTCAGCGACAGGCGCGAATTCTCCACCCAGGAAGTCTTCGATCTGACCGCCGAGGGTAAGACACTCGATTATGCGAAGGCCGGTTCGTATAAAGACTGGCAGGACGTGCCGCCGGACTCGGTACTCGACGAACTCTGCAGGATCGTCTGCCCGCCTAAGAAAACGTGAGATTCAGGCCGTTGAATACGTCTTATCTCTTAGTGTAACACGTCCGGGACGTAAGATTTGTCCTGCGTAACCCCGGAAGGTAATTCGAACAGGCTGTCCGCAGCCCCTTTCTTTATGTTTTTGTACTCGACGCTCCAGCTTCCGTTTGTGTTCGCGAGCTTGACCGGGAAACTGATGTCCGTTGCCCACCACTGGTGGTACGCTTCGGTCTTGTTTCCTTCCTTGACGCTGACTTCAGATTTTTTCGCCGGATGACCGTCTATCGTCTCAGTGCCTACCTGATTTTCTACTGATCTCGCCCGGCAGTTTCTCGTCGATCTTCGGTTTTGTGGCGGGGGTCAATTTGCCCTCCGCGTAAGTCTTCTCGGCCCCGTTGATCTCCCAGAAAACACCTTTGTCACCTCTTCCGATATAAAAAATGGGGGTATAGGCCGTTTCCAGCCGGTACTTGTCACCCTTCACGGAGATCTTGCCCGTCGTTGTCTTCTTGCCCGCTTTTGTAACTGTATCTGCTGTAAGGTCAGCTGCAACCGCAATTGAAACGAACGCGAACACGACAAGGAACACGCCACTCAACAGCCAAACACACCTTCTCATCGTTGCCTCCAATCGAATTTAGTCAATTCCGTTCAGGAAATTACGTCGATCTCCTTCTCGCCGGCCGTGCCTCTTCTTCAGAAACTTAAGCCAGGGTCAGGCAGTTATGACATCCGACACGTTATACTTTTTCTTCAGAAACTCAAGCCCTGTCATGGGATAGAGCGCATAGATAAGGACATCCCCCATCCTATCCGATATGCCCTTGAGCGCTTCTCTCGCCCTTTCCATTTCGGGCTGCAGCACGTCCGCAGGCCGTATGTCGATGGGTGTCTCACCGCGCTCGTAACCCTTCAACGCTTTCTTCTGGACGTCCGGATCAACAGGCGCCGGCGGTCTGCCGTACAGGCCATAGAAATAGTCCTCTGACCTCTTTGGTGATCATCTTGTATCTGCCTGCGATCACGTTCAGCACCGCCTGAACACCGACGATCTGGCTCGTCGGGGTGACGAGAGGAGGGTAGCCCATGTCTGCCCGTGTTCTGGGTATCTCTTCGTAAACCTCGTGGATGCGATGGAGCGCCTTTGCCTGCTTGAGCTGGCTGACCAGGTTGCTGATCATGCCGCCGGGTATCTGATGCATGAGCACGCCAATGTCGATCACCGAGAACTTTGTCGTATCAGAAAACTGCGTATACTTGGGCACGATACTTTCAAGGTAATCGTTGATCTCGGGGAATTTTCTAAGGTCGAGGCCGGGATCGTACGGTGTATCCTGCAGGGTGACGAGGATCGGTTCCACTGCTGCATGGGAACTCCGCAGCGCAAACGGAGCAATGCAGGTGTCGATACCGTCCACGCCGGCCTCGATGGCCTTGAGGCACGCCATGGAGGCCATTCCGCTCGTGTAATGGGTGTGCAGATGGACGGGTATCTTCAGATTCGATTTGAGAGCAGCGACGAGATCATAGGCATCGTAGGGGGATATGATGCCTGCCATATCTTTGATGCAGAAGGAGTCTGCGCCCATATCCTCTATGATGCGTGCTTTCTTGACGTAGTAGTCGATGGTGAATATGGGGCCGCCCAATCTCCTTTCGGTAAGCGCATAGGAGACGGAACCCTGGATGTGCTTGCCGCATTTCTTTATAGCTTTGAAGGAGGCTATGAAATTCCGCTCGTCATTGAGGGCGTCGAAGACCCTGAATATGTCTATACCGACTTTAGCGGCCTTTTCCACAAAAGCCTCGACCACATCGTCCGCGTAGTTCCTGTAACCCACCAGGTTCTGTCCCCGCAAGAGCATCTGCAGTTTCGTATCGGGCATTTTCTGCTTGAGAATCCTGACCCTATCCCACGGATCTTCGTTCAAAAACCGGGTCATGACGTCGAAGGTGGCTCCACCCCAGACCTCCATGGAATAAAAGCCGATGCTGTTCATCTTCTCCGCGATGGGAAGCATGTCCTCCGTGGTCATCCTGGTTGCAAAGAGCGACTGGTGGCCGTCCCTCAATGTAAGGTCCGTTATCTTGACTGGTTTTTTCTGCTGCATGGTGTCTACCTCCGCTTGCATATCAGTAACTACAAACTCTTCTTCAATTTCTCCAGGTGACTCTTCAAGACCTCCGGCAGCCTGGTCCCGAATTGCGCGTAAAACTGCTCGATGCCTTCGACTTCCTTACTCCACTCGTCGCGATTTATTTCGAAGAGCTTGTTCATGATCTCCTTGCTTATCTCAAGGCCGGAGAGGTTGAGATCGGCCATATTGGGCATGAAACCGATGGGTGTTTCCTTCGCCGATGCCTTCCCCTTGATCCTGTCGATCATCCACTTGATAGCGCGGAAGTTATCCCTGAAGCCCGGCCATATGAATTTCCCCGCGGGGTCTTTCTTGAACCAGTTAACGAAAAATATTCTCGGAGGATTGGGCAGCCTCTTGCCGACGTCCATCCAGTGGCGGAAGTAGTCGGCCATGTTATAACCACAGAAGGGCAGCATGGCCATGGGATCACGGCGCACGACGCCTACCTGGCCAGCGGCCGCGGTTGTTGTCTCAGACCCGAGCGACGATGCCTTGAAGACCCCGTGCTCCCAGTCGAAGCTTTCACAAACAAGGGGTACCGTATCCGACCTCCGTCCACCAAACAGGATGCCCGAGATAGGTACGCCGCTCGGATTATCGAACTCTTTTGAAAGGATTGGACAATTGGACAGGGAGACGGTGAAACGTGAATTGGGGTGAGCGACAACCTTTCCGCTCGTCGGATCGTACGGATTACCCTGCCAGTCGAGCATGTTTTCAGGGACTGTGTCCGTAAGGCCTTCCCACCACGGTGAGTTTGTCGTGGCGACCACACCCGTGTTGGTAAAGAGGGTGGGATAGACCTTCCCTGCTCTCAGCGTCTTCATCATATTCGGGTTTGTCTTGTCGGATGTCCCCGGTGCAACACCAAAGAAGCCAGCCTCCGGATTGATAGCGTACAGTCTCCCATCCGGACCTACGTTCATCCATGAGATATCGTCCCCAAGCGTGGTGACCTTATATCCCTCGATAACAGGATCGATCATGGCCAGGTTCGTTTTGCCGCAGGCAGAAGGGAACGCCCCGGCGAAATAGGTGACATCGCCGTCCGGGTCCTCCACACCCATGATGATCATGTGCTCCGCGAGCCAGCCCTCCTCATAGCCCTGGTGAGAGGCGATCCGCAGCGAGAAACACTTTTTTCCGAGAAGGGCGTTTCCGCCGTAGCCCGATCCGATACTCATAACCAGGTCTTCCTGGGGGAAGTGCATTATAAACCGTTTGTTCGGGATCGAGTTCTCCGATCGAATGCAGCCCTTTAACGAATATCTCGGAGTTCCCGATCCTCTTGAGCGTCTCATTGCCAACCCGTGTCATGATGTACATGCTCACGACCACGTAGATCGAATCCGTGATCTGGATGCAGGGCTTCGCGTAGGGTGATGCGGGGTGGCCCATCATATAGGGGATGACGTAGAGCGTCCTGCCCTGCATGCAACCATGGAAAAGCTCATAGAGCATCCGCTTCGCCTTTGCAGGCTCCATCCAGTTGTTGTTTGGACCTGCATCATCCTTTGACGGTGGGCAGACAAACGTAAGTTGCTCAGTCCGTGCCACATCGTTCGGGTGGCTCCGGTGGTAGATAGGAGTTGGGGAAAGCCGAAGGATTCAGCTCCCGGAATGTTTGGTTGCCGGCCGTCTTCTCTTCCTTGATGCCAATCTCGACCAAGCGACGCATCTCTTCTTCAGTACCCTGAACCCAGTACACCTTATCCGGTTTGGTCAGTCGCGCTTGCTCTTCTACCCATCTTTCCACGGCGTTTGCCATACGCTACCCCCAATAAGAAGCTTTAATCTGACTGTGGATTTGCGACAGAGACAACGAACGTTAAACGCATGCTGCCGTATGCCACTTCCACGCACAGTATATACTTTTATACACATCTTTCACAAGGAGTGCAATACGGGAAACTCTGATGTTAAACCTCGAAAGACCTGAGTTTCTAGTAAGGGTCACAGGTCAAGGCATGAGGAACGAGGCTAAAGGTTCAAGGTTCAGGGCTATAGGCTTAAGGCCGAACCCAAGGCTAGGAACAAGCTCTGCCTCCTGGTCTGTGAAAGAAACCAAACAAACGAGAGAAACTAAATAAACCAGAGAGGCCAGCTCTGTTTCTTCTTGACATCGTCCTGCCGGCGTGCAATCAAATAGTACTATGCTTAAGTACCTCGACTTTTGGGTTACTACCGGCCTTCTGCTCGCACTCCTTTCCTTTCTTTTCTGTCTCTTATACGCCGTGATGAAATGGAACAAGGGTTTCGAGGAAAAGCACGGCGACTACAAGGCGGAGATACAATGGGAGCGCGAGGAGATTGAATTGATTGAAAGGCTTCCGTAGTCGATGATCTATCTCATCGTCTTTGTGCTGATCTATTTCTTGATCACCATCTATCTGAGCTATCTCGGATACAGGAGGACCGTTACGGTTTCTGACTATCTCCTGGCCGGCAGGCAGATGCACCCCCTGGTGATGGCTATGGGCTATGTGTCGACCGCAATCAGCACCTCGGCCATCATAGGCTTCGGAGGAATCAGCGGTGTGTATGGCCTCAGTCTTTTGTGGCTAACGTTCCTGAATATATTCGTTGGCGTCTGGGTGGCATACGTGCTGTTTGGCAAAAGGACGAGAAAGATGGGCAAGGCACTCGATGCCCATACCTTCCCCGAACTCCTGGGCAGGCGCTACGAATCGAGGTTCATCCAGGGTTTTTCCGGTCTGGTGATCCTCTTCTTCATGCCCATGTACGCCTCGGCAGTGCTCATCGGTGTTTCCAGGTTCGTCGAGGTCTATTTGAGAATCCCTTTTGCCACGGCCCTGTTGGGTTTTTCCCTGATAAGCGCCTGCTATGTGCTGTGGGGCGGCTTAAAGGGTATTTTTTATACGTCTGTCTTTCAGGGCGCCATCATGATCGTAGTAATGCTTATCCTGGGGATATCCACGTATGTACTGGCTGGCGGCCCGACGGAAGCTCTTCGCTCTCTTTCCATGCTCACACCCCTTGTGCCCGATACTTTGAGGGGGATGGGCCATCGCGGATTTGGGTCAATGCCGGCCTTTGGTTCGCCCATCTGGTGGTATGTGGTTACGACGATGGTCATGGGGGTAGGTATCGGTGTTCTGGGCCAGCCCCAGTTGAGCGTCCGTTTTATGACCGTGAAATCTGACCAGGAGATCCATCGTTCGATACCTTTCGCCGCCTTCTTCTATCTTTCCATAACCGGCCTTGCATTCATGGTAGGCGCCCTGACGAATGTGATTTTCCATAACCGCTTCGGAAAGCTGGCCCTGGATGTAGCGGGAGGAAATATCGATAAGATCATTCCACTCTATGTAGATCATTTTTATCCGCAATGGTTTGTCGCACTTTTTCTTGTGACGCTCATGGCTGCGGCGATGAGCACAAACAGCGCTCAGTTCCATTCCCTTGGTACAGCGCTCAGCAGGGATTTTTTTGAGCAGGCCTTGATGCGAGGGAGGTCTGTTGCGGAAACAACTATAGTGACGCGCATCGGTATTGTCTTCGGCATTTTCGCAACGTTGATTCTCGGTCTTGTTCTGCCTGAGAGTATCGTTGCCATCGCGACCGCTTTTTTTTTCGGTCTTTGCGGTGCGACGTTTATCCCATCGTATCTATTTGGTCTCTACTGGCGCAAAGCCACAAAGGCCGCAGCCAAGACGAGCATGCTCTGCGGCTTCATTTCCTCGTTGACCTGGATGCTCTTTTTTCATGAGCAGGAATCGAAGGCGATAGGGTTGTGCAGGGTCTTGGTCGGGCAGGATACCTTGGCCGGACTTCCATGGAAGATGATTGACCCGCAGGTCGTTGCGCTGCCTCTCGCCTTCATTGTCTTTGTCATTGTGGCCCTGATAACAGAGCCCGTCTCTGAAGAGACGGTGAGAAAAGCGTTCAGGCACATCTAAAGACCGTTATCAGTGAGCAGTGAACAGTGAGCAGTGAGGGCAAGGAACAGGACCAAATAGACTAGATAGACTAAATGGACTAAATAGACCAGAAGTTACTTGTGCTCCTTCACGAAACGGCTGAAAGACCGGTCGTAGCTCTTCTCCGCCTCTTTTGAGAAGAAGCAGCCGGGGATCTGCTTCATCTTGCGGTGGTAAGCCACGCACTCGCAGCATTTTCCGCGCTTTTCACAATCATAGGTGCACGTGCATGCCGCAAGATTTTCTTTGACAGTACACTCCATGTTTTCTCCTTTAGCCTTTGCCTTGTCCTGTTTAAAAGATCAGCGTCTTCGAACCCTCGGGAATCACGTAGCAGAGTAGTTCCTGTTTGGCATCAATTGAACTGATCGCGTCCGCGAGGCTCTTCTTGGGCACCATTCCCATCCTTCGTACGTCGTTGTCGTCGAGGTCCGATATGAACATGACGTTGAACCGTTCTGCCTTCAGGCGCGTCGCGTATGCTGTTTGTGCGTAGACCTTATCACTCTCCCGTACAAAAGGCTCCATCTCTTCTGCCGTGGGATAGTCAAACCACGGAAGAAAGTATGGGTTGCCTATGCCGTCCTCACATTTTCCAATGAGGATGATGCTCCCCCCGTCTTTCACCGCAGCCTGGGCATGGTCGAGCGCCTTATGTGTCTGGATAAAATCGATGTCTTTCGGGTACCCTCCTGCGCTCACGATGACCACATCCGCCTTCTCTTTGACTTCGACGCCAAAATGTTTCGCATACCAGTCGCAGCCCGCCCTGTGAGCTTCTTTGACATTGCCCGCGAAGAGATTAAGAAAGTGCTTCTCGTCATCGACAACGGTGTTGATCAAGAAGAGGGGCATAGGCACGAGCGCCAGCGCAGCCATAAGCTCCTCATGCATGGGGTTCCCGTCCAGGATGCCCGGCCTTACCTTGGGATGCTTCCCTGGCCTGTCAGGAAGGAAAACTTTCTTGTGTACCCCTAGCAGTGTGTCGTAGCCTGATATGCCCGGAAAAAGGGCCTTACGGCCGCCCCCATACCCCGCGAGATAATGGAAGCTTATCGATCCCAGAAGGATCGCGCCTTTTTTCTTCAGGAGGGTCGAGTTTACGCGTATCTCCAGGCCGGACGGCGTATGACCCAGCGATGTCAGTCCCGAGGCGTCAAAGCAGTCGTGATCAAGACATGGCACCTGCTCGTATACCCGGTCAGAAACAATGCTCCTTTTTTCCGCCTCTGTCTGTTTTCGATGATTCCCCAAAGCAAAGAGGATTTCGACATTGCAGTCTTTAAGATATCTATCGCAGAGCAACGGGAGAAGGGATTCCGCACCCATGTAACGTGTTGTGTCTGGAACGATGAGAAGGATATCTCGACCCGGCAGCCATTCCTGCAGGGGTTTTTCACCGGCAGGAAGGGAAAGGGCTGTGGCGAGCGCTTCCTCCAAGGGTCGGTGTGGCGGATGCAGAGGCTCCAGAAATCGGGTCTGCCACCTTTGGGGCAGGTCGAGAGGGATGGCCCCTTTACCGCATCTTAATGGACGCATCATTGTCTGTCATCGTGCGTCATCGTATACTATAGAAGACGTCTTTGCCGCCAAAGATGGCGGTTTCTCCGAGTTCTTCCTCAATTCGCAAGAGCTGGTTATATTTGGCAATCCGCTCGCTCCGGGAAGCAGAACCCGTCTTGATCTGGCCTGCGTTTGTTGCCACGGCCAGGTCTGCTATGAAGGTATCCTCGGTTTCACCTGACCTGTGGGAGATGACGCACGTGTAGCCCGCCCTCTTGGCGATCTCGATGGTTGTCAGCGTCTCGGTCACGGTGCCGATCTGATTCAATTTTATCAGGATGCTGTTTGCAATCCCCTTCTTTATGCCTTCCATCAGTATCTTGGGATTTGTGACAAAAATATCGTCCCCCACGATCTGGATCTTCGATGAGCACTTCTTGGTCATGAGCTGCCAGCCTTCCCAATCGCCTTCTGCCAGACCATCTTCGATAGAGATGATCGGGTAATTTTTTATGAGCGACTGATAAAAGGTGATGAGCTCTTCAGGCTTGAGCGTTTTGCCGTCAATCTTGTACTTGCGTGCCTTGAAGAGTTCACTTGCTGCCGTGTCCAGGGCGAGCAAGATGTCCTGCCCTGGCTTGTAGCCCGCTTTTTCGATCGCCGTGAGGAGCAGATCGAGTGCCTCTTTCGTTGAGGCGATCTGAGGTGCGAACCCGCCCTCATCCCCTACACCGGTCACGTGGCCCTTCTCTTTAAGCACCGCCTTCAGTGAGTGAAACACCTCAGCGCCCATGCGCAACGCCTCCTTAAAGCAATCGGCGCCCGCAGGCACGATCATGAATTCCTGGACATCGAGAGGGTTCTGGGCGTGCGCTCCCCCGTTGATCACATTCATAAGCGGTACCGGCAGTTCCCGCGCCCGCACCCCGCCAAGGTACTGGTAGAGCGGCAGGCCGAAGTATTCCGCTGCCGCCCTTGCCACGGC
Organism: uncultured delta proteobacterium; assembly: GCA_963835605.1. Classification (GTDB taxonomy): domain Bacteria; phylum Desulfobacterota; class Syntrophorhabdia; order Syntrophorhabdales; family WCHB1-27; genus JADGQN01. The sequence continues at coordinate 54,108 of CAWIHO010000028.1, forward strand.
CATAGAGACGCCAAGAATCGCATTCGCGCCGAGCTTGCTCTTGTTCTCGGTGCAGTCCAGTTTAATCATCAGGTCATCGATGTAAGCCTGCTCGGCAACGTCAAGACCCTCGACTTCTTTCGCTATGATGTCATTCACATTCTTGACCGCGTTCATCACGCCCTTGCCTTTATAACGCGTTGCATCATTGTCTCTCAGTTCGAGCGCTTCTCTCTCACCGGTGGATGCTCCTGAAGGCACGATTGCTCGTCCCATCTCACCGCTTTCAAGCACCACCTCAACCTCAACGGTCGGATTTCCCCTGCTATCCAGTACCTCACGCGCGAAGACTTCATAAATGGTGGACATGGAACCCTCCTTTCAAAGTATACTGACCGGTGCTTTGGTGAAGTTCGCTACATCGTTGAATGTAGCACACGTGGGCAAGGGGGTCAATGGGTTGGCCGCCTTTGTCTAAATTATATAGCCGTGGCAGAAAAAATGTGAGATAATCTATCGCTATGAAGACTCTATGCGGAAGAGTTGCACTCTGTCTCTGCTTGTCTGTGCTAGCCGGCGTTTCACTGTGGCTCACAACTGGCGCTCACGCTATGGGCTCTGGCAGCCGGGCAGGGGAGGGCGGAAACGTGGTCATTCTTCATAAAGAGGATGGTGGGCGAGAGGTGCAGGTCAAGCCCGGAGATGTCATTCAGGTGGAACTGCAAGGAGCCGGTGGGACAGGCTACTGGTGGTATGTGACCGACTTGGACAAAACACGCGTGGAGCTTGTCTCTGAGGAGACGAAGCCTGTCTCTTCAGATAAGAAGCTGCTTGGCGGCCCCACGAGAGGGGTTTGGCGCTTTAAGGCAAAAGAGCCGGGCAGGACTGAACTCATCATGAAGTATTACCGGGTCTGGGAAGGACCCGAAAAAGCCGAGGGCCAGTTCTCAGTCAGCCTGGACATCAAGTGATCTAACCCCCTGTTCGTACCAGACCCCTTCGTTTCACCGCATCATCCGATATCAGGTTGTGTTCAACAGCGTTGTGAGCCATATTGTCTCCGCCTGCTTCCTCTGGCTTTTTTTGACGATCACTTTTATCGTATAATGTTACGCGGCCGCGACTCCTTAAGGGAGACGAAATCTACCGGGCTGTGGCCCGACACCAAGGGAGGACCAATTGAGATCGGATAAGATGAAGAAAGGGATCGAGAAGGCACCGCACCGCTCACTCTTCAAGGCCATGGGCTGTATCTCAGAGGAGCTGGAGCGACCCATTATCGGCATAGCGAACTCTGCCAACGAGCTGATTCCCGGTCATATTCACCTCGATAAGGTCTGCCGCGCAGTGAAAGACGGCGTATATATGGCGGGTGGGACCCCGATGGAGTTTTCGACGATCGGTATCTGTGATGGCATTGCTATGAACCACGAGGGCATGAAGTACTCGCTCGGCTCAAGGGAGCTGATCGCAGATTCAGTCGAGGTGATGGCGAAGGCATATCCTTTTGACGGCCTTGTTCTCATACCCAACTGCGACAAGATCATCCCCGGCATGATGATGGCGGCACTGCGCCTGAATATACCGGCCATCGTCGTGAGCGGCGGTCCAATGCTTGCCGGCAAATTCAAGGGGAAAGCGGTCGATCTCATCTCGGTCTTCGAAGGAGTGGGCAAAGTCGCAGGCGGGCTGATGACAGAAGCAGAACTTTCGGAACTGGAAGAGTGCGCCTGTCCCGGCGCAGGCTCGTGCGCGGGCATGTTCACGGCAAATTCGATGAACTGCCTGACGGAAGCCCTCGGTCTTGGCCTCGTGGGCAACGGCACCATTCCCGCTGTTTATGCCGCCAGGATAAGGCTTGCCAAGCGCGCGGGAAAGAGGATTGTGGGGCTTGTCAAGGAAAACGTCAAGCCGAGAGAGATAGCGACCCTTGATGCCTTCAAGAATGCCATTACGGTCGACATGGCCTTTGGTGGTTCTTCAAACACGGCGTTGCATCTGCCCGCGATTGCCCATGAAGCAGGTATCCGGCTGCCGCTCTCCCTGTTTGACGAGATCTCTGAAAAAACACCGCATCTCTGCAACATGAGTCCTGCGGGACCGCATCACCTGGAGGATCTGAACGAGGCGGGCGGTGTCTATGCGATCATGAAGGAGCTCTCAAAGAAGAACTTGATCAAGAAGGCGTGCAAGACGGTTGAGGGTAAGCCGGTGGGTGAGATTCTCAAGGGTGTTGAAGTGTTCGACCAGAACGTGATCCGGTCGGTTGGAAACGCATATCATCAAAAAGGAGGCCTTGCTGTTCTGTCCGGGAGCCTTGCGCCGCAGGGGGCTATCGTAAAGAGCGCCGGTGTTCCCGATGACATGCGTACGTTCCGGGGCACGGCAAAGGTGTTCGAAAGCGAGGAAGAGACGGTCGCAGCGATTATGAAGGGGAAGGTTAAAGCGGGAGATGCTGTGATCGTGCGCTATGAGGGGCCAAAGGGCGGACCGGGCATGAGGGAGATGCTCACACCGACGAGTGTTCTCGTTGGACGGGGGCTCGATAAGGGTGTTGCGTTGATCACCGACGGCAGGTTCTCGGGCGGTACGCGTGGCCTCTGCATCGGTCACGTCTCTCCTGAAGCGGCGGAGGGCGGGCCCATTGCGTACGTCAGGAATGGAGATCAGATCGAGATCGATCTCGACGAAAAAAGGATCGACTTGCTCGTGGCCAAGGGAGAGATGAACAAGAGAAAAGCCGCGTGGAAACGGCCTGAGCCGAAGATCAAGGAAGGCTACATGGCGCGCTACGCGAAGCTCGTGACCGGGGCTGCGAGCGGAGCGATTTTTAAAGACAGGTAAAGACAAGAACAGGTTGAGGTAAAGGACTAGAACGAAGGTCAAGTGTTGAACAATAGAGATTCTCACTGAATCTTAACCTTGGTCTCAGTCTTAACCTTAACCTGATTTTGAGCGTGGTGTTAGATGGATAACAGGATCATCGAAGAGATAACGAAGATTGTGGGTAAAGAGAACGTGCTGGCCTCCGTTGAGGACCGGAAATGTTACTCGTACGATGGGAGGGTCGATGGCGGTTTGCCGGATCTGATTGTATTCCCTTCGTCGGCCGAAGACGTGTCACGCATCCTCGTGCTGGCGAACAAGTACCGTTTTCCCGTCATTCCTAGAGGTCAGGGCTCCGGTCTTACGGGAGGCTCAGTGCCTGTCGTCGGCGGCGTGGTGCTCGCCTTCACGAGGATGAACCGCATTCTGGAGATAGATGCGGAAAATCTCATTACTGTCGTGGAGCCCGGGGTAATCACCTTCATACTGCAGGAAGAGGTCGCAAAGAAGGGTCTCTTCTATCCGCCTGATCCCTCATCCTACAAGTACTCCAGTATCGGCGGCAACATCGCGGAATGTGCGGGAGGTCCGAACTCCCTCAAGTACGGCGTGACGCGTGATTACGTGCTTGGCCTGGAGGTGGTGCTGCCGACCGGTGAGATCATGAATGTGGGCGTCCGCACCATGAAAGGAGTCGTTGGCTACGACCTGACCAGACTTTTCGTTGGCAGTGAAGGGACGCTCGGTGTTGTCACCAAGATCATCCTGAAGCTTATACCCTTGCCTGAAACGAGGGCTACCATGCTCGCTCTTTTCAGGGAAGTGGAAGAGGCGGCAAAAACCGTCTCCGCCATTGTGGCTGCCCGGATTGTGCCCTCCACCATCGAGTTTCTGGACAGGGCATCCATAAAGTGCAGCGAACAGGCGTCCCCCATGGGACTGCCCGAGGAGGTGGGCGGGCTTCTCATCATTGAAGTAGACGGCAACCAGGCATCCGTTGTGGCCCAGGCTGAGAAGATCAAGAAAATTGTGCTGGAGCACAATGCCATTCGATGCGACCTTACGCAGGACCCTAGGGAGGCTGATCGGCTGTGGCAGGCTCGCCGCACCGTTTCTCAGGCCACGTACAACCTGAATCCTGTGAAGGTTGCCGAGGATGTGGTCGTGCCCCGCAGCGAAATACCCGCGCTCATTCGGGCCCTGGAAGAAATGGGGAGAAAGTATGGGATTCCTATTCTGAGTTTCGGTCATGCGGGTGATGGAAACTTTCATGTGAGCATGATGATCCGGGACACAAAGGAAGATAAGGAAAAGGCCGAAGAAGCGGTCAAAGAACTTTTTTCAAAGACGGTTAGTCTCGGCGGCACGCTTTCCGGTGAGCACGGTATAGGCTTGTCCAAAGCGCCCTATCTCGGCATGGAGCTGTCAGACCAGGCCATGCTGACGATGAAAAAGATCAAGCAGCTGTTCGACCCGAATAACATACTGAACCCGGGCAAAATCTTCCCGGCATGATGGGCCACCCATACCCGCGGACACGCCCCGACCGGCTGGTGGAGGACCAGGGCCGTATCTGGGCGCGGGTCTGTAACGCGTTCACTGCCATCGCCTCCAGCATCATTTGACCAACTTCTTATTATTATCCTTCTCTTCCCAGGGCTTCCTGTGATACAAATGGCTGTAGGAGGAAAGGAGACATGACGAATGAAAAACTGAAGCACCTCTTTTCTCCCGAGTCTATCGCAGTGATTGGTGCGTCCAACAGCTTTGACAAGCTCGGGTACCATGTCATGAAAAGCCTCGTGGGTAATTACCGGGGGAAGATATTTCCGGTAAACCCCAAGGGGGAAAAGATCTGGGGCATCGACTCGTACCCTTCCCTCAAAGAGGTTTCGGAGCGGATTGATCTCGCGGTGATCGTGGTACCGGCTCCGCTGGTGGCGGATACGGTCCGTGAATGCGGGCAAAAGATGGTGAAGGGGATAGTGTTGATCACGGCAGGGTTTCGGGAAATCGAGGACACAAAGGGAGAAGCTCTCCAGCATGAACTGCGCACGGTTGCCGACAGCTATGGCCTCCCGGTCGTGGGTCCCAACACCTTCGGCTATGTCAACCTTACCCTTGGCATCAATGCCTCCTTCACCTCCGAATTCTCTCAACTGGAGAAGGGGGGTGTCGCCCTGATAAGCCAGAGCGGCGGTATGTGCCATTTATGCGGCTTTCTCGCCATCGAACAGCGCGTGGCCATGTCCAAGCTCATGAGCCTCGGAAACCGGTGTAACGTCGATTTTCCCGATGTACTGAGGTACCTGGTGGAAGAAGACTCGGCTACAAAAGTGATAGCCCTCTACATAGAGGGGCTGGACAAGCCCAGAGACCTCATGGAAATGGCGGCATCGCTGCGAGGCAAAAAGCCGATAATCGCGTACAAGGCAGGTAAGAGCGAGAAGGGTGACAGTGCGAGCCGGTTTCACACGGGTTCCCTCGCAGGAGACCACGAGATATGGACAGGGGCCATGCGGCAGGCAGGCATGCTCCAGGTCGAATCGGCGGAAGAGCTCCTGGACACGGCAAAGGCCCTTGATGCATGCGTGCTCCCAAGGCGGCCCTCGCGTCGCGGTCCTCTCCGGCCAGGCAGGTCCGGGCATGATCGCGGCCGACGCTGTCGAGCAGGTAGGGCTTCAACTCTCCCGTTTCGCCCCGGCGACACAGGAAAAAATCAACAGCCTCCTGCCCCCGATCGCCATCCGCACGAACCCCGTGGATATGGGTCCTGCCTGGTACAACCCCAAGGCGATGCTCGATATTCTTCAGGCGGCGGTGAAGGACGAAGGCACGGACGGCGTGATTTTTCTCGCCATGTATGCATCGGCCAATCTGAAGCTCGCGGAAGAGCTGGAAAAATATATGAAGGAGCTCGAACCCTTCCATAAACCGGTGATCGCGTGCTTTACGGCGCCGCCCGGCATATGGGGCGAGTCGATAAAACGGTTGGACAGGAAGAAGGGTATGGTCATTCTGGCGACGCCGGAACGGACAGCGAAAACTATGAGCAATCTGTGGAAAGCCCGTCTGCTCTGGGGTGAAAAGAGGTGAACATGGAAGGATTATTACTCGGAGTCGAAGCGCTCAATTTTCTTGAGAGGGAAGGGTTCCCTGTGCTCAAGGCCGCCCTCGCCGTTGATCCGGACCAGGCTGCGAGCGCGGCATCCAGGATAGGCTTTCCCGTCGCCCTCAAGATCTCGTCTCCTGACGTGATCCACAAGACCGAGGAAGGAGGCGTGAAAGTCTGCCTTAACCGTGAAGACGAAGTGCGGGACGCCTTTCGAGGCCTTGTCGATGGCTTTGCCTTGCGTAACCCGGGAGAAAAGGCTTGACGGGGTGATGGTGCAGCGCATGGGCACAGGGCTTGAGTTGATCGTGGGGAGCCTCAAGGATAAGCAGTTCGGTCCGGTACTGCTGTTCGGCCTGGGCGGTATCTTTGCGGAGGCGATGAAGGACGTCTCTTTCAGGCTGATCCCCATCGTGCCCCGTGATGCTAAGGAGATGATCGGGGACTTGCGGGGCTCTAAAGTTCTAACAAACCCTCGCGGGGAGACGGTTGATCTTGCCGCTGTCGAACATCTTTTGCTGAAAGTCTCACGGTTGATCGCGGAGCACGGAGAGATTCAGGAAATGGACCTGAACCCGGTGTTTGTGTCGTCCAGGGGGATCGAGATCTGTGATGCACGCATGAAGATAGGTCGGCCGTAGCACGGTGTTTCCCGGGAGACCGCCAAATAGAGTGCATTCGAAAGCGCCCATCAACCAATTGGTGGGCGCTTTCTGCAAGTGCGCCAGGCATGGCGTGTACTAGGAGGTGAAAGTCCTCTGCGGGCCTTGATGACAGGAACCCCTAGCCGAAGAGCAAGCTGCTCGCCGCGAGGCGAGGTGGGAGGAAGCTCTAGGCAAAGTCCCGGCCCGAGGAACACGAAGCGCATACGAGGCTGGCCACACAGGGCGAAGAGGCCAACAGATCGAAAGCCCGATAGTCATCCGGATTCCGTGGACGTAGATGCGACGGGTAGATGGAGCGAAAGCGACATGCGTCTTACCCGGGGAGATCTGCTCCGTCTGCTCATCGTGCTAACCGCGCCGTCGACGCGCGGCGAAGGAGCGAGCAGAAGTCAGCCGAGGCCATAGTGTAGCTCCTGCGCCGGAGCGAAGGCCCGAACATGAAGGAACGGAGGGACCACTATCTTGACGGATGAACAAGACGCACGCAGGAGGGTTGAGATACCCGAGGCCTCCCGGAAGGAGAGGAGCGGAACTCCTCAAGGTACGGGCAGGGAGCGTCAAGCATCCGCAGCGGTAAAGGAGACACCCACTCCGGAAACGACGATGCTCATCGAGGAGGTACTGCGCCATGAGACCTGAAACGAGCGTACCAGAGAGTGTATGCCACAAAGGTGCCCCGGGCATTGACGGGGCATGACCGTCTTTGACCTGAAAGACTATGTGAACGAGCACTGGTCTGGCATCAAGAAGGCTATCCTCACAGGGACGTACGAACCAAAGCCGGTGAAGAGGATCGACATCCCAAAGCCTGGCGGCGGTACCCGTTCCCTGGGAATACCGACGGTCTCTTCATACTGCACCTCCCGCAGCGTGATTTAGGGTTCCATCGCCTTTGTGATGTATCCTTACCGAGTTGACCACCCACTGGGCGAGTTCCTCTTCTTTCTCCGGATCCAGAGCGATGTAATACTGCGCGCCACCGAGGCCTCCGCGCCCTGACGATGCTGTGCTGGATCCAATAGTACACCACGCCGGGACTCACGGCAAACTTTTCGGCAACCTCATCAACCGTCCATTCTCCCGGCAGCCTGAGCAGGGGCGCGGGGATGCGATGTTTATACCTGATCCAGCTCACTATGGAACGGAGTGAACTGGCTACCCTTCGCGCTCGTGAGCCCCTCTTCGTTCAAGCGGGCGGCGACGTGGCTGTCGGGCAGATTTTCTGCCAACACCCTCACCCGGTCGACCACTTTTTTGGGATAGCGGAGTTGATCACAATAACTGGGCGGGATGGACAATCGCGACGTCTTCACAGGCGCCGCCCTGCCAGCGGAGATGGAGGACAAATCTCTTCGCCTCTAGCCTTTTCGACCGTGATGTCCTTGATGAGGAGCCGGAGGATCCGCTTGCGGTCTTTGTCCTGGGTGGTTGGTGATCTCCACAGAGAAGGAAGGTCTTGTGCGAGCGACAGGATATCCTTCTTCTGTTCGTCAGTAACGGCGACCCGTCTCGTCGCCTGGTGAGCATTGAACTCTTTCTCGATCTCTTCCGCTCTGGTGAGGGCGTCGTTCCACCGGCGCTCCAGCGTGGCCGCGACGAGGCGGTTCGCAGGATCGACGTTCTCGTACCTCCTCTGGGCCAGCTCCACCTCGTATGCGGCCCTTTCCCGTTTCATGCGCCACTGGTTGTCCACCGTATGCTCCCTCCGCTCCAACTCCTCAAAGGCTTTGATGGCGATCTCAATTTGCTTCGGCTCCACGATTGCCAAAAGTCGATTGACGACAGGACGGTCGAAAAAATCACAACGGACGCTCATGCACGACGTGGTGGACAAACCCTCCCGCCTCTGCCAGTTGCAATCATAGACGGGGTAGATACCCCCGTTGCCCATGTAGCGCACGGTGACGCGCCGGCCGCAGCTCCTGCAGATCAGCAAGCCCTGAAGCAGGGCGTGTCCTTCCCGCGCGGGACCTCCGAGGATCTGTCCGTTCGTCCGGTTCCGTTCGAGCAACTCCTTGTTCTTCAGGTACGTCTCCCAGGAGATGTACCCTTCGTGGTGGTCCCTGATGAGCACCGTCCATGATGCCATGGGCGCCTTCACGATCCGGGTAAGGAACGTGCCGTCGGGGGCTATGTCCTTCACGGATTGATACCGGCCGTACACATAGGTACCCGCGTAGGCCGGATTTTTGAGCACGCCTTCCACCCGGCCCTCACTCAACCGCCCCCAGATGAGCTTGCCATTCCAGGCACCGCCATAGGCCCGTTTGGGGAACTGGATACCTTCTTTGACAAACGCATGGATCACGCCGTAGGCGCTGCCCGTCTCCCGGAACTTGGCAAACAACGTCTCCACCGCATGCCGGACTTCGGCATCGGGATCTATGACGGTCCGTCCCTCCTCGTCGTAAACGAAGCCCACGGGCAGGGGGCTTCTCAGCTCGCCCTTTTTGGCCTTGTTAATTTTGCCACCCTGGAGGCGGCCGCGCAAGAAGTGGAGCTCCGCCTGTGACATCGTCCCCTTCAAGCCCAACAACAGTTGGTCGTTGAAGTCCGCAGGATTGTAGCAGCCGTCCTCGTCGATGATGAGGGTATCCGTAAAAGCGCAGAGTTCCAGGAGCCGGTGCCAGTCGGTCGAGTTCCGGGCGAGTCTCGAGGCCTCCAGGGCAAAGACCGCCCCTACTTTCCGCATGGAGACATCGGTCACGAGAATCTTGAAGTCGTTCCTCCCGGCCATCTGCGCCCCCGATATCCCGAGGTCGCCATCCAACACCCTGACCTCTTTCCACCCCAACTCCTGCGCCATCGCCTCGAGCGCATACTGGCGCTCTGTGCTCTCCTGGTGGTGGCGCACCTGTGCCATCGACGATTGGCGTATATAGATGTAGGCCGGCTTCTCCAGATGGTTCCTCTGGACCTTGCTCATGCTTCACCTCCCGGGACATCGCGTCCTTCAGCATGTTGGCGAAGATCACTGCCATCTCCCCCACATCGAGAGGGAAGGACGCGTTCACGGAGGCGAGCATCTACAAACGTTCCCTGCGGCGCAGAAGCTCCCGGTTGATGGACGAGAGCTCTTCCATGATCTCTTTTGCCTTCCGGTAGTTCTCCAGGTATTCTCTTACCTTTTCCTGGAATGCTTCCGGGACGTACTCCATCTCCGGCGGCCTCTTCGGGAAGCTCACGGTCAGGTAGTACTTGGGGCCGTGGCCGGGCCCGTTGGCGCACTTGCACCCGGGCTTGCCGCAGCGCTTGTACCGCTCCACCAGGGAGCCCCTGAGGATCTCCTGCAGTGGTGGCAGTCTTTTGAGCAGGGCTCTCTGCCGCTGCCGGAGGGCCTTCGTTGTCTTTTCTGTCAGACCATTTATATACATGGTCTGATTCTATCACCTTTTCAGAACTTGTCAAGTCTTTTTTTCTGAGCCCATCGATATGCGCTCTCAGGTCGAGAAGCGATGTGTAGTCAAGGATGATCTGATCAACATAGGGGGAAGGGGGAGCCTTGTCCGTCCACTCCCTGGGAACGGCAAAGGTCCCTCGGGAAGAACCCGCCAAGACGAGGGTCTCGACGGAACCGACCGTACGGGTTTTGAGAATCTGAAATCGCTGACCCAAAAATGGGTGAAAGGGATGGGTGATTTCTGCCCATCCCAAATGCTCACTGTGATGATGTGCTGTTACCTTGAACCGTTCCTACCGTGCTCGATCGCTTTATCCAGCAGGCGATCCTCTAGGTGCTCACCCCGATCTTCGATCCACACTTCAGCGAGTCGAGCTTCGGCTTCCGCCCGGGCAGAAGTGCCCATGACGCTCTGCTCAAGGCCCGGCAGTACGTGGAAGAGGGCTTTCGCTTCGTTGTGGACATCGACCTCGAAAAGTTCTTCGATACCGTCAACCACGACATGCTGATGGCACGCGTGGCCAGAAGGGTCAAGGACAAGAGGCTCCTTAAGCTGATCCGGAAGTTCATCACCTCCGGCATCATGCACGGAGGCCTCGTCGAGGCACGCGGGAAGGGGACACCGCAGGGATCACCGCTCTCTCCGCTGCTATCCAATATCCTGCTCGATGACCTTGATAAAGAGCTGGAACGGAGGGGCCACCGCTTCTGTCGTTATGCGGATGATAGCAACACCTACGTCAAGTCAAAGAAGTCCGCCGTCGCGGTGATGGCGTCGTTAACCAGGTTCATCGAAAAGAAGCTCAGGCTCAAGGTGAACCAGAAGAAGAGCGCGGCAGGGAGACCCTGGGTGAGGAAATTCCTTGGCTACACGATGACGGTGCACAGGAAGCCACACTTGAAGGTAGCGCCTGAATCGGTGAAACGGTTCAAAGACAACATCCGGGGCCTGCTCCGTAAAGGCAGGGGACGGTCGATCAGCGCGATACTGAGGCAACTGAAACCGGTCCTCACCGGCTGGATGCAGTACTTCAAGCTTGCAGGTGTCAAGAATACCTTCGAGTTCCTGGATGAATGGCTGCGTCGGAAACTGCGACGCGTTCTGTGGAAGCACTGGAAGAAACCGCGTACCAGGGCAAAGAGGCTTATAACATTAGGTCTGGATCGTGCCCGGGCCTATACGTCAGCCTCTAACTTGAGAGTTCCCTGTAGCTTGCTACAGGGGCGAGATAGGCTCTGGCCCTTCATAGATTGTGTTTTTTACCTCTGGATACCCTGCAGCTTGCTGCAGGGAGGTTCATTGGCCGTGGGCCGTGGTGGAATGCCGGCGCCTCCCACATGAACCAGGCGCTGCCGGCTATATGGTTTGCTCGACAGGGACTTGTGAGTCTAATCGACATGCATCGGAGTTTTCACCCGCTTTCATGAAACGCCGTATGCCGAACGGCACGTACGGTGTTGTGAGAGGCAGGGGTCGTGAGGCCCCCGCCCACTCGATTGAGGTGTAAGAAGGTGCTATATCAATTTGCATTCAAGCGGAGACCGAGGCGGCAGTGAGGAGCCCCACCCGCAAGCGGGTACCCGGGCGTACTAAAAGTACGTCGAGGAGAGCGACGCAGCACACCCGCAAGCGGGTACCCGGAAGGTATACACATGAAGGCGAATTGATATTAGTGTTGATCCTTACTGTGCCTCTTTAACCTTATCTGTCAGCTTCACAATGTCCAGACCGTTGTCGCGGTCAATGATATAGATGAGGCCGTTCGCGTCGACAAAGAGATCGTTTGTCTGTGCTGAGCGAAAGCCCGGGGCCGGCTTCGGAACGTAGTGTGCAACTTCTTTGGGTTGGTAAGGGTTGGAGATGTCGATCACCCGAAGACCGCCGGAAAACCATGCACTGTAGACCAGGTTATCCGGGCCGACATATTCGTGCGGCTGATGTGCGCCGAACCGGCCGGCCGCCAGAGCCTTCCTCTCTTGCTCAGGCACCTGGAACGTGGCGACCGGCACCGGGTTTGTTTCCACGGTGATATCGAATACCCACATGAAGGCAGGAGGGCTTGCCTCGGGTCCGACAGCCTCATCGAAGACGATGAGCCAGTCGCGTCCGAGGATCTTATGGCCCACGGGTAATGCTGTGTGGGTCGGATAGGCATATGTAGGATGGTAATCGAAATGGCTGATTGTCCGTGGTTTCTTAAGGTCCGTGATGTCGACGATTGAAAAGCCTCCGCCCCACAACGGGACATAGAGACGATTACCCCAGCGATTCGGATGATGGGTCCTCACTTCCGCTCCCTGCCAGGTGGGCTTCTCCCCGCCGGCAATCCATTGACCGGGGGCCCACCATCTTCCTGCCTCTTTAGGTTTTGCCGGGTCGGAGAAATCGATGATCATCGTGATGTTCCCCTGGTACCCCGTTGCGCTTGCGCTGGCGTAAATGAGTTTCCTGTCGCGGTCCAGGCTAAACCGGTGCACACCGGTACCCTCCGTATCTAACCCGCCCATCTCCATGAAGGCAATCTCCCTGGGCTGGGCCGGGTTCGATATATCGAAAAAGGCAAGCCCGGCTTTATCTCCCTGTTTCCAACCTTTATACGATTCCACGTTGATGACCAGGATATTGCCGCAGAGGCGCGCCTTGTGCGAGTGGGTGCCCGGTCGCGTCTTAATCCTGGAGACGACCCGCGGATGGCCGGGATCGGAAACGTCGATGATGCTTGTGGCAAAGGGCGGCTCCATATGGCCGATAACCGCGAGCTTTCCCTGGACGTCCACCATGCCGCCCCCTTCGATGTCCAGGTGACCGACAGGAGTGATGCCTTTGACCGCTGCTGCTTCCATAGTACCTCCCAGGACAGACTGACATGTCCACATTAGAATAGATAGTGCAAAGAACCAGGTAGTGATTTTCCGACAAGAGATCATCATGCTTATCTCCTATTTACGACAGACCATTATAGGGAGCGGTTTTTCGGTTGCCGTGCCCTATTTGTGCCGAACTATTGTAGCAGATTCTCGTGCGATACAAAAGGGCACGGGATGTGTGGGAAGGTGAGGACGACCGCGGAGTTGTTATCATAAATCAGTGTGGAAAATAGCTCAGACCGTGATTATAATGCAGAATTAGGTGATAGCTTTTTGTCGTAGATCAAAAAAACGAAATCAGGGAGAGAAGAATGAAAATCATAAGCATTGTCGGCAGCCCGAAGGGAACCACGGGAAGCACGGCCGCACTACTCAAAATCGTGCTTGAGGGCGCCGAGAGCCAGGGGGCAAAGACCGAGACCATTGCCATCAAGGGACAAGAGGTGAAGCCGTGCAGGGCCTGTGATGCCTGCCATAAAACGGGCGTCTGTCCGCAGAAGGACGAGTTCAACGCGTTCAAAAAGAAGGTCATGGAGGCTGACGCACTGGTCCTGGCGACCCCGAATTACATATCCCACGTGAGCGCGCAAATAAAAGCCTTTCTGGACCGTTGCTGCGGCGTGGTTCACTGCATAGGCTTCCAAGGAAAATACGGTGCTTCAGTCGTGACCTCAGGAGGAGGGGATGAGAAGCCCATCGCCGACTATCTGAACCAATTCCTTGCGGTCACGGGGTGTATACCGGTGGGCTCGGTATGGAGCGCCATGGGCTCAATTGAGGGGCACAACTTCCCGGAGGATACAAGAAAGAAGGCGTTTGCCCTGGGTGAGAAACTGGTTGCGGCCTGGAGGAACAAAGAAACGGCTCACGCGTATGAACCTATCGCGGCTCAGTTTAGAGAGCGCATGCAGTCGTTGATCACCTGGCGCAAAGAGGAATGGCCTTTCGAATATAAGTTCTGGAAAGAGTGTCGCGGCCTGAAATGAGACCTGTGGCTTAAATGCATTGCCTGATTGCGGGCAATTATCTCACGCCCACAAGTCCCGTTTAACGGGAATCGTTCGAGATCGCAGAGTTGCAGAGAAAAGCCCGCAGAGGAAGATATCTTTGACCCGACGTGAGAGAGGGCGACACTGTCAGGTCAACGTCGGAGTCGCTGCGCGAGCGTTGGCAACGAGGTATATGAATGAAGGCAACTTGGTATTACGCGGGGATGGGCCAATAGCGGCCGTTCTTCTTGACGAGTTGCACTGAGATGCCATAGAGCTCGCTGATGGTGTGGTCGGAAAGCACATCATCCGTATTTCCACTCTTCATCACCTTACCGTCTTTGAGGATAAGGGTCTTCGTAAAGATAGGCAGAATCTCTTCCACGTGATGTGTCACGTAAATGAAGCTCGGATGGTTGGCGTTTTGCCCAATTGACCTGAGAGAAGAGAGAAAGACCTCTCGGGCTCCCGGGTCCATTCCGGCGCACGGTTCATCCAGGATGGTCAGGTAGGGCTTTGTCATCCGGGCCCGACAGATGAGGATCTTCTGCTGTTCGCCCTGAGACAGCGTGCCAAAGCGTCTCCGGGCAAGCTCTTCGCATCCCATCTCTCTCAGATAGCGCCGGGCCCTTTCAGTGTCAGCGGCGGTTGTGGGTTCCCAGGAGAATCTCCACAGGCCCATCTGAGCGTACTTACCCGAGATGACGGTATCCAAGACTGTTTCCCTTTTCGGGACCTCATCGACAAGTGTTGAGGTGACCCAGCCTATACTCCTGCGCAAATCACCAAGATTGGCGTGCGCTTCGCCGTTTCGATAAATTTCTCCGCCGGCGTTGGGCCAGACGTACCCGCACACGATCTTGAGCAACGTTGTCTTGCCTGCGCCGTTTGGTCCAAGAATGGCCCAGTGCTCCTCCGGCCCGACAATCCACGAAACATCACTCAGGATCCTTTTACCGTTTACAACAAAGCTTACCCTGCGCAGATCCAAACGAGGAACCTTCATATGCCTATTCCGCTTCCTTTTCGGGGAGTTTTGAGTACCCTGCAACGGTAGAGATGTGTAACATATCTCTGGCGCATTCTCAAGGTTAACCTGCCGATTTGCAAATATCTCTTGACTTTTTAGCGTAACTATGCGATAATACCATAGAGGTTTCGGAAGTACCTGTTGTTGACTGCCGCAAAAGCCTTGGACTTTGCAGGTTCTGTAAACACAATTCCGTATTCCTTAAATTTATTAAAACAAAAAAGTTGGAGGTAGTTTAAGTATGCCAAAAGGAACTGTAAAGTGGTTTAACGAGTCCAAAGGTTTTGGATTCATCCAGAGCGAAGACGGCGGAGATGTTTTCGTCCATTACTCAGCTATTCAGGAAGCGGGCTTCAAGTCTCTCGCAGAGGGACAGGAAGTCAAGTTCGACATCGTGGATGGCAAGAAGGGACCTGCTGCGGCGAACGTTCAGAAGGTATAACGTCGATACGCCCTGATGCGTCATCAGGGCACCTCTTATAAGGGGATCCAAGGTCCCCTTTCTCATTTCAATCGTAACCCACGCTCATATTCAAATCCTAAATCTCAATATCGAAATCCCAAACAAATCTCCAATGTTCAAAATTCACAGACTAAAACGCTCTTGCGGTACAATAGGCGGTGCGTTTGGAACATTTGACATTCGGAGATTCGAGATTGTTTCGACGTTGCTGGTGCTTGGATGGATTTGGGATATCGGAGTGAGATGACGGCGCTGCAGCATACGGCTGATTAGCGTTTCTTGACGGGATTGCTTTTGGTCGTGCATAATAGACGTAACAGGCGGGATGGGGCAACAAGCCTGTGCAATAGCGGGGTGGTTTGCGTGCCCCGCTGGAAGGTCCTGAGAGGACAAAGCTGATGTCCGTGCCGAGAGTTCCCTGGACTATGACAGCGAAGATTCTCTTCAGGGTGATACCCAGGGTGCGCCACTACCTCGATTATTGGAAGGGTAGAGCCGCTGCCATCTCTGATCCGGAATTGCGCAGGCAGGCTCTTGCGAGTATTGAGACGAAGACCTTTCATTGCGAAGGGGGCGCCTTGTACGCGCTCCTTGCGGGCGTGCACCGCGACGACGCCATTCGATTTATAGTTGCGTACCAAACCATTTCGGATTATCTCGATAACCTCTGCGACCGTAGCACAAGCCTTGACCCTGAGGATTTTACCGCGCTTCATGAGTCGATGCGTCACGCATTGACTCCCGGTATGTGTCCTCGCGACTACTACAGGTTTCGACGGGAGCAAGATGACAATGGTTATCTGACGGGCCTCGTCATAACTTGCCAGGAAGTGCTTTCCAAAGTTCCCCGTTACGACGTCATAGCGGACTGGCTTCATGAACTGGAAGGCTATTATGCGGACCTGCAGGTGCACAAGCACGTGAGGTCAGAAGAGCGTGTGCCTCGGCTCCAGGCATGGTTCGAGAGGCACAAAGACGGCCTTCCCGAAATGAGCTGGTATGAGTTTTCAGCGTGTGCAGGCTCGACGCTGGGCGTTTTCTGCCTTGTCTCGTCTGCATTCGACCCATCCCTTTCCGCCGAGGGCGCATGCGCCATACGCTATGCCTATTTTCCCTGGGTGCAGGGGCTGCATATCCTCTTGGATTATTTTGTTGATCAGGAAGAAGATCGGTTGGCCGGCGATCTCAATTTTTGTTCTTTTTACGAGAACAGCGATACCATGGTGGAACGACTCGTGCATGTTTTCAAGGAATCAGATAGGGCGGTGGCGGAACTACCTCACGGGGCCTTTCACCGCATGGTGTGTCACGGCCTTCTTGCCATTTACCTCTCCGACCGGAAAGTTGACCGCCAGGAGAGGATGCGCCAGATGGCGATACGCATTATGAAGGAGGGCAGGGGAGCTACGTTGTTGTTCTTTCTGACCTGCTGGATCCGCCGGCGCCTTAGAAAAGTGTAGGAAGGAAAGTACAAAAACCTCACGGTTAAATGGTTTCTCTCCCAATATTATTTCTCTTAACCACCTTTTGCAACTTACTGATACTTTTGTGCTCTATCTGCCGTATGCGCTCACGTGTCACCCCAAAGAGTTTTCCGATCGACTCAAGAGTCTGTGGCTCCGCCCCATCAAGTCCGTATCTCAAGATGATCACTCTTTTCTCATCGTCGCGCAGCGTGTCGAGCCATGAGGCTATGTACTCGATCCTCTTCGTTTGCTCCAACGCAGACAGCGGTCCATCAATACTGAGGTCAGGCAAAAAATCCTCCATGGTCGCTCTCTCTTCTTCGTCAAGGAGACTATCAATCGAATCTGTTTTTGTGACGATAAACATCAGGTTTCGTATGAAGTTTATGGGAATGTCGGTGCCAAGGCGAAGCTCTTCCTCGGTCGGCTCCCTGCCCTCTCTTTCAATGTAATCGTGCATGACCTTCGATATCTTGCGCATGCGAGCGGAAACATGCACCGGCAGCCTTACTACGCGTGAATAGTTGAGCATGGCCCGTTCGATGGACTGTTTAATCCACCATGTCGCGTATGTCGAGAACCGGCAGTTCTTGGAAAGGTCGAATTTCTCAACCGCACGGATCAGGCCTATATTCCCCTCTTCTATAAGATCGAGCACTGAGACGCCGGCGGTTATATATTTCCTGGCAATCTTGACCACCAACCTGAGGTTTGCCTCGATCATTTTCTGACGGGCATCACGGTCTCCCCGTGAGATTCTCTCCGCTAGTTCCTTTTCCTCCTCCTCGCTCATCGTGGATAGTTTGCGCAGGTCCCGGAGGTAGAGTTTTTCAGCTTCAAAGTCGTCGACTTCAAAGCTTTCCATCGGCTGCTCTTCCTCGGTTAATCTTTCCATCCGTGCTTACCTATCAGCTTGACAAACCTGACCCCACCATAGTTTTCCTCGCGGTATCTGTCCTCGCCTTCCTTGACGTAAACCATGAGATCCTGTTGGAATTCATCGCCAATAGGGATTACCAGCCGGCCTCCCGTCTCCAGTTGCTGCAGCAAGGGATCAGGGGCTTCGGGTGCGGCTGCGGTGACGATAATGCCGCCATAGGGGCTGTATTCTTTCCATCCTTGAGTGCCATCGCCGATGTTGACGATCACATTCGTGTACTTCAGATCATCGAGTAACTTGCGTGCCCTTTTTGCGAGCGACGGAATCCGCTCTATCGAGTATACATGCTCTGCCAGTTCCGCGAGTATCGCCGTCTGGTAGCCTGAGCCGGTACCTATTTCGAGCACCTTTTCATACCCGGTCAAATGCAGCGCTTCAGTCATGAGCGCAACGATATAGGGCTGCGAGATAGTCTGCTTCTCGCCGATGGGCAGCGGATGGTCGTCATAGGCCTGGGGCCAGAGGGCTTCATCCAGGAAAAGGTGGCGTGGAACCTTCCGGAAGGCTTCAAGCAACCGGCGGTCTTTCACGCCCCGGTCCCTGATCTGGGTCTCGACCATCTGCAGCCGTTTGCTTTCGTACTCGTTTTGCATCAAGCTGACAGCTCCTTGGCCCGATTTCGCGCGTGCTCTATTGCCTTAATGAGATTGCCCTTGAATCCTTTTTCCTCGAGATGCGTGAGGCCGGCAATAGTTGTACCGCCGGGGGAGGTAACCATCTCTTTCATCACGGTAGGGTGGAGTTTTTCTGCCTCCAGCGTTGCGATGGTGCCTTTGATGGTTTGTATGGCAAGGACGCTTGCCTTGTCTCTGGGAAGCCCCACGTTTACGCCGGCATCGATCATGGCTTCGAGAAAGCAGAGGAGGAAGGCAGGCCCGCTGCCGCTTAGTGCTGTTACGGCATCCATCAGGTCTTCTCGCACCTCAACAATACGGCCGAGAGGCGCAAGCATCTTCTTCGTCTCATCCAGCTCTCCGTCCAGCACCAGGTCGTTGCAAGTCATGCCCAGGGCCCCTTCACCGACTTTGACGCAAATGTTGGGCATGACTCTGATGACCTTGACGGGCCGTTGTATCATCGACAGGATAGTTGACGTGGTTGTGCCGGCCATTATGGAGATTACCAGTTTCTCCTTATCAAATGCGGGCGCAATGGTGCTAAGGAGCGCCTTTGCGTCCTGGGGCTTCACGGCGATCAGTATGTACTTTGCCTTCTGCGCCAGGTCTTTTGCGCTCGCGGCAATGCTGATGCGATAGCGCTTTGCCATGGCCTCAGCGCGGTCTTTCTTGAGTTCAAAAGCCAGAAGATTCTTACGATCGAATCCCGAGCCCAGGAGTGCACCCACGATTGCTTCGCCCATATTTCCCAAACCAAGTATGCCCAGTCGCGCCATAGTCTCCTCCTTTCTCTCTTATATCAGATGGGCCGAGTAATTTAAAGTGAAATCTGCCGTGACGGCGGCTTCGTCAAAAGCCATTCGCGTTGCGCGCCGTTACGAGTAACGGTGTTCCGAGACTCGGGTCTCGAAGGTTTTGGTATACTGCCTTTACTCGTAACCGCGCCGAAGGCGCGCTAACTGTGTTACTCGTAACATCATATTCATCCGTTCTACCCGATGATATGCAGCTTCTGTTTTTTGGGTTGTTGACGGAGAAGGATGTTTGTGGCCCCCGGACCCCCATCCCGCATGTTCGAGCTTGCGAAGCGCGATAACCCACTTCCGGTGCATAGCCCGCAGTATCCACTCTTTGAGTCTTCCTTTCAAGACCGGCTCGTGTTTCGATTTCAGTCCGCGGCCGTGAATGATTTTGACGCACCGGATATTCGAGCGAACGGAATCTTTGATGAAATTCTGAAACATCTCGTAGGCTTCTTCTGCCCGGAGCCCATGGAGGTCGAGCACTCTCTGGACAGAGTACTCGCCTCCTCTCAGCTTCTCCATGGTGAGCGGGTTGGCGCCCTCGACGCAGCCCTCCATATACTCGGGCAAGTTTGTAACGTTGAGTCGGTATTGTTCGCTCAGAGCCTCCGCGAGTTTTCTCTCCTCATCGTGCTCATCGGCAATGGCCTTCTGCTCTGCTCTGATCTGGCCGACCCTCTTCTTATCCTGCTCCATCTTCTGTATATCTCTCATTGCCTCGTCAAAGGTGAGGTGCTCGTCGGTGAGCGTTTCCCTGGGGGCTTGCTTGAGCCCTTCCCTGAGCGGTATGCGGCGATCTTTCACAAAATCTGAAAGGTCCCCGAGTAGCCTGTATATAGAATCCTCGTTTTCCATCTGTTCATAAGTTTAAACCCATACCCGCTGTCTATCAATGGGACACCCGTATGCGGGTACCCGATCGCCCCCGCAAATCCTAAATCCCAATATCGAAATCTCAAACAATTTCCCAATATTCAAATTCACAAACTTAATACAAGACCGTGCGGCACGCAGTACTGTTTTGGAACATTCGATGTTTGGTAATTCGAGATTGTTTGGAACTTGGTGCTTGTGATTTGGAATTTCGGCACCTGTGCCGCCCTTCACTTTGACAAACCGGGTATCGTATACTAGAGTAAGTCAATGGATTGGCTCAAGTACCTAATCGATTACGGAATTACAGGCTTGCTTGTATTGCTCTCTCTGATCGCGGTCGCCATCTTTGTGGAACGATATCTGTTCATGAAGAAGCTCAGGGTAGATGAGTACGAGGGCAGGAAGACGCTGGAGATCGAGTTGACGAAGAGTCTTACGATTCTTGCAACAATAGGTGGAAACGCACCTTACATCGGGTTGCTCGGTACCGTGCTCGGGATTATGCTCACCTTTTACACAATCGGGGTCGAAGGGTATGTTGATCCGACAAGGATCATGGTTGGTCTCGCGCTGGCACTGAAGGCCACAGCGGTAGGCCTTCTGGTCGCAATACCATCGATCGCCTTTTATAACTACCTTCTCCGGCGGGTGAGAGTCCTCCTGGCCGAATGGGACATAAAGAATGGAAGAGAAAGAATTTGATTACATCAACATGATCCCGTTGATCGACGTGATGCTCGTTCTTCTGACCATTGTGCTGATGACGAGCACTTTCATTATGGGAGGCATGATTCGCGTGGAGCTCCCCAGGGTGACCGGGGAGCAGGAAGCGGTCGCAAGGACTCGGTCCGTGGAGATGGATCAGGCCGGCAGGCTTTACTACGATGGCCTTTCAGTGAGTCTTGGGGAGTTCAAAGAACGCTTGAACAACGTTTCGAGGGATGTGCCCTTTCTCGTTCGTGCTGACAAACGGGTGCCGCTCCAGTATTTCGTGGAGGTCCTTGGCGCGGTGAAAAGCATGGGCTTTAAGCGTGTGAGCGTGCAGACCGAGAGGGCGCGCTGATGAGAGGATTCTCCAAAGGTCTTCTTGTTTCGGTCCTTGTGCACGCGCTGGTAGCCGCGGTCGTCTATGCCATCCCCGTGGACAAACTCTCAAAGCCGGAGACGATTTCCATCGATTTTACCCTGGTTGATTATGAAGGGGGTCCGGGAACGCTTCAGCAGCCGGGGCACGGCTTGGGGCGTAAGGCCCTTGCAGAGACAAAGACGGATGGGGTGACCCGGGGTTCCACGTTGAAACTAAAGCAACAGGGCCGGGCAGAGATGGATGTCCGCACCATGGACAGCGAGCGCAACCAGATATCTCCGGCGGCTGACCCTGCGCAAAGTGAGGAACCCTTCGCAGCATTGTCCAACGATTCGCAAGGGACGCAGGGAACGTTCTCCGCACCTGACGGGGTTCCGGTTGCCGGTTTGCCGGGCGACGGTTCACCCGGCCGCGGTTCCGGACCGGGAGGATCAGGGGGCACGAGCGTAGCGAGCCTTGGGCGCTCAGGGTCAGAAGCGCCGGGTGATGCATTTGGCGGCGGGCAGGCTGGAACGCTCCGGGAGATTCGGGACAGCGTCATGAAAAACGTGGTCTATCCTGAAAAAGCCAGGCGGATGGGATGGGAGGGAAAGGTGATTGTCTCGTTCACGGTCTACGAGGATGGCTCCATCCGCGACGCCCGCCTCATGAAGAGTTCGGGCACTCTCATCCTGGACGATGCCGCTAAAGAAGCGCTCAGGAAATCTACCATAGGGACTCGGTTTGCAAAACGGATTCAGGTGGTGCTCCCTATCGAGTATAGACTGAAGTAGGCGCCCTCCTCAGAGGTTCTACGCTATGGCTTTGATACGGGAAAATGATCTCATCCTCATCGCATACCAGGGCAACAGGTACCTGAAGAAGGCGGAGCCGAAGAAGAATTTTCACGGCAAAGGAGGTACACTTGATTTCTCGTCTCTCGTCGGTCTTCCCTACGGGATCAGGCGAGGAGAGTACGAGGTGTTCGAGCCTACGGTCGAAGACGTTATCATGTACGGTGTGCGGAGGGAGACCCAGATCGTCTACCCGAAGGATGCCTGCTATATCTGTTTCAAATTGAGCCTGAAGCATGGCGACAGAGTGATCGAGGTAGGCACAGGGAGCGGTGCCTTGACCCTGCTTTTCTCACGCGCGGTTGGGCCCGCGGGTATGGTCGTTTCCTTTGAGAAGGAGGAGAGGCATTACAAGAATGCCCGGAAGAACATAGAGCGGTTCGCAGGCTCTCCCAATGTCGATCTGAGACTGGCCGACGTCATAGATTTCCACGGGCCTGCACGTGGAAATCTATCTAGCGAGCACGGCGAGCGAGAGGGGGAGGCGGGTACCCGCTTGCGGGTGGGGTTTGCCGGTGGAGGGGGCGACGCGAGCCCCAGTGATTGCTCAGGAGGGCACGGAATTCGATGCGGCCTTTATAGATGTACGAGAGCCGTGGTCTGTCCTTGAGAGGGTTTGGGGGTCTCTTAAAGCGAGCGGAAGTCTCGGTATCGTTGTGCCGACGACAAACCAGGTGTCAGAGACGCTGCGCGCGCTGCAACCGCTTTTCGGAGATATTGAGGTACTGGAGATCCTTCTCAGAAAATACAAGACCGTGGCTGACCGGCTCCGGCCCGATGATCGCATGGTGGCCCACACAGGGTATCTCATCTTTGGCCGGAAGGTCGCGGAGCAGATTACTGGTTGATTGATTATTAGCTGACTGGTTTTAATCAATGAGTTAACCTATCAACCAATCAACAAGCTAGTCAGCCGTTCAGTCAATAATCAGTCATAGCTAGCGAAGTTTCTTTGTAAGTTCCTTTATCTCTTCTCTGTACTTTTCTGCGCACTCCGGACATATACCATGACTGAAAACTGCGTCAGTATGCTTGCTGATATAAGTTTCCAGTTGGTTCCAGTAGCCCTCATCGTCTCGAATTTTCTTGCAGGATGCACAAATGGGTATGAAACCCTTCAAGGTTTTGATCTCTGCGAGTGCTTCCTGGAGTTCTGAAATCAGCTTTTGCTGCTCTTTTTCTTTTTCTCGCAAAGCATCCTCTGCCCGTTTGATGCGGACCACAGAATGGACTCGCGCAACAAGCTCCTTATTGGAAATTGGTTTGATGATATACCCGTCTGCCCCAACGTCGAGCCCATCTGCCTGGTATTCAGACGAGACATGGACTCCGGATACGAGGATGACAAAAATATCCTGTAAGGTCTTATCGGCCTTGATTTGCCCGCAGACTTCGATCCCTGTCAGTCCGGGAAGCATGACATCCAGCAAGACTATGTCAGGATGGTGCGCCCGCACAGCTTCGAGACATTCCTCCCCTGTTGAGGCTTGCAGTACTTCGTGCCCCGCTCTTCTTAGGACCGTGGCTGTTAGCTGAAGGATTTGAGGGTCGTCGTCGGTAACGAGTACCTTGATAGTTTCGCTCATGGCTATTCCTGGGGCTCGCGTCGCCCCCTCCTGCGGCAGAGCCCCACCCGCAAGCGGGTACCCGGCCTCCCCCTCTCGCTCGCCGTGCTCGCTAGATAGATTCCTTACGGGCGGAATCTATTCTAATATAATGGCGCGAACAGATGGCGTCAATCTCCGGCCTTTTCTGCTCCGTCGAATTCGATGCGGTAGAAGAGATCGGCCCTGACTATGGATGGTCCATTGATCTGCCGTTACTCCACGAGGATAATCTGGATATCCATGACATTCGTCCCCGTTGGCCCCGTAATCAGAAGATCATTCGTCTTCTGAAAAAAAGTATAGGAGTTGTTGTCGTTTAAGTATGTCGTTGCGTCGAGGTTCATACTCCTTGCACGACTGATTGTCTGACCATCCACCACCGCCCCGGCAGCATCAGTCGGACCGTCAGTTCCGTCCGTCCCTGCTGAGAGAAGCGTGATCCCGTCTGACTCCTTCGATCTCCAGCGCAAAGGCAAGTGCAAGCTCGGTATTCCTGCCGCCCAATCCAGCACCCTTCACCGTGACCGTCGTTTCCCCGCCGGAGAGAAGGCAAAAAGGGCGGTTGAGGTTTGCTGTGCGTGCTCGATGGGCTAGTGAGCGGGCCACCTCGCGCGCTTCCCCTTGGAGTGTCGAGGAGAGTATGGAGGTGTGAAACCCCAGCCCCTCAGCCTTTTCTTTGGCGGCAAGGAGGGCTGTGCTGTTGCTCGCGACTACAATGTTCTGAACGCTGCTGAAGATATCGTCCCCTTGCTTCGGGGTCTCTGCGATTTCCCCTCGGGCGCCTCGTTCAAGCATCGAGAGGACTGCTTTTGGTACCCGATCCGTAAGCCGGTATTTTTCAAGGACCGCACGCGCTTCATCATAGGTAGACGTGTCCGGCGCCGTGGGGCCGGATGCTATCACATCCAGACTATCACCGATCACATCAGAGACGATCAGGGAAATAATGGAGGCCGGGTAGGCGATCTCTGCCAGTCGCCCGCCTTTCACCATGGAGAGATGCTTTCGCACGGCGTTCAATTCGTTTATTGTTGCCCCCGATTTAAGCAGCAGGTCTGTTACCTCTTGCTTCTCACGGAGGGTGATGCCTTCGCGTGGTGCGACGAATAAAGCGGATCCACCGCCGGATATGAGGCAGAGTATGAGCGTCTTTTCGTCGGCTTCTCTGACAAGGCCAACGATCCCTCGGGTAGCTGCCACGCCGTTATCATCCGGCACCGGATGGGCTGCTTCGTAAGCGGTGATCTTTTCGAGCCGGCTTGAGGCTCTTGCATGACCGTACTTAGTGACGATAATACCGGTATCGATCAAACCATCGAGCAGATGCTCCGAAGCCTCTGCCATGCGCCATGAGGCCTTGCCGAAGCCAATAACGAGAAGTCTCGTGAAATCGCCGATCCGGAAGAAGGTGCGGACCTGTTCCAGTTCAGACTGAACGGCCTTAAACGGATCAACCGCCGCAAGGGCCGCGTAAAAGATCTCCCGGGCAAGAGCTGCTTGGTTTGTCATAGGCGTTCTGACCGGCAAAGACGGGAGCTGTTCTAGGTCTCCTACTCCAGTATATGTCCTGGCCCTTCTTTTCTCAATAGTCAAGTGCAGGTGATCCCGGTACCCTAAACCGCTGCGAATCTGCGCAGAAATAGTAGCCCGGATCGCAACCGTTTTCTCCACTATTGGCGATTTCGGTCTGGCCCGTCGGACGTCCGCCTGCTCAAGCTCCATTGCGAAGTCTTGCCCTCCGCCAAATCAAGTGGCAGCTCGCAAACAGTTGCCTTCGCATCTCGCCCTGACCTCGGAGGCAGTCAGCTTGGGCTGCGCATGCGCAGCCATGCTCAATTCCAATTACGGGTGCCCGAGAGCTTCCGCGATAGTTCGCTCACGAAAAGGTCCTCCCGGCCTGGCCCTTAGTTTGAGTGACGGCATGATATTTCGAAAGGTTCCTGTCCAGCAAGCGGGTACTCGACTCTGGCCGGCAGGCCGGATTCAGTTGATTGCACGGAGGGAGTGATGTAATCTGATATAACAACGTATCGACTTAAACCTGAATGGAGGCGGAACATGAGGCGTGAAGCTCGTTTATGCGGTGCTCTTGCGGTTGCGGTGCTTATTTGCATTTTTCTTCTATCAGGCTGCACAAAGCCGCCGACAGAAGAAATCGCGAAGGCGGAAAAGGCTCTGAGCGATGCGAAGGCAAAGGAAGCAGATATTTACCTGGAGGATGGATTCAAGAAGGCCGAAGCAGCCCTCAAGAAGGCAAAAGATCTACTAGCACAGAAAGAATATAAGGACGCGAAAGCGGCCGCGGCGGAGGCTTCATCCGGGGCCCAGCTCCTTTCTTCACAGGTGGATGCGGCTAAGGCGAAGATGAAGACTGAGGCGGAGCAGATGCTTCAAGAAGTCAAGGCGCAAACAAATGAACTGAAGACACTCGTTGCCGACGCTGTCAAGAGAAAGGTCCCAATCAATCGTGAAGAGGCCCAGACCCTGATAGGGAAGAATGAGGTTGATCTCATCAATGTGAAGGTCAGGCTTGAAACGGGAAAAATTCGCCAGGCTTACGACGACCTGAAAATTATGAAATCACAGACCGCTGCCCAAAAGGAGAAGCTCATGGCGGCGTTGCCGCCGGCTCCGGAGACGAAGTAAAGGAGAGCAGCAGAACAAGGTATAGTTTGGGAGCTATGCAAGAGAACAAGTTCCAGTTGCTGACGCTTTCCGCACTCGTCTTACTGCTTGGATATGTGACCTATTTGATATTCAGGCCCTTCTTTGTGCCTATCGGGTGGGCCGTTGTTTTTGCCATCGTGCTCTACCCGGTACACAACTTCTTTCTGAAATACCTGAAGAGTGGGCAGCCTTTCCGCCGTTGTTATTCTCATCCTTATTCTTATTGTGACCCTTGGCCCCCTTTCCTACGTTTCTTATCAACTCGCGGTGGAGCTCCAGAACATCTCCTTTGAACACGCGACGGAAGAGATTGTTGGTATTTTCGACCACCCGCGCATCCAGCCCCTCGTTGAACGGATACTTTCGCTTTTCAGCATAACGGAGGCGGAGTTCAGAGCCTCTGTTGTCGCGAATCTCACAAGGCTCGGCAAGAATCTGCTCGGGCTCGCGGGGGGCAGGATAAGTGATGTCATCACCGGCGCATTCGATTTTGTCCTGATGGCCTTCACTCTCTTTTTCCTCCTCAAGGACGGTCCGAAGTTTCTCGAAAAGATGCGCGATTACATGCCGTTTCCGGAGCACGAAAAGAAGCAGCTCGCAAAACAGATAAAAGACGTAGTCGTGTCAACGATCTATGGTGGCGTGATAGTTGCCCTTGCTCAGGGCCTTATCGGCGTCATTGCATTCGCCGTCGTTGGCATCCGGGCCCCTGTGCTCTGGGGAATGGCCATGTCGATCACGTCCTTCATCCCCATCGTAGGCTGCGCACTGGTGTGGGTGCCGGCCACGCTCTATCTCTTCGTCAAGGGGCTCACCACTCAGGCCATCATCCTCGCTGCGATCGGTGTCTTTGCTATAAGCATGGTAGATAATGTCTTGAGGCCCATCATCATCCGGGGCAGGGTGAGCATGCCCCTCGTGCTTGTCTTCTTCAGCGTTTTCGGTGGAATCCAGGTCTTCGGCCTGCTCGGTCTTGTCCTTGGCCCCCTCGTTGTGGCCGTATTCGTCTCGGTGGTGGGCATAATCAGAACCAGGGAGTGATACCAGTTTGCATTCATTCATATAGCTTCGGGTTTAGGTCGCGGGGTTGCGTCGGCACGACTCCCTGCTACCACGATTTGAGTGCGGTCGCTCGCGTACCCGGCTGATCGACTTGGACTGTATTTGTACGCCTCCGTCGCTATCCTCCTGGTCGCCCGGGGTACCCGGCGAAGGCTGGGTCGTATTTTTGAATGCAAACTGGTATAGACTCGCCGGTCTGGCAACTCGTATGTCTCTCGGTGGTCAGCGACGGGTGCCTTGCATTGTCAGCCGTCCCGGCGTAAAATATGACCTCAGAATCTGAATACAATCCAAAGGAGTAATCATGAAAGTACGATCAGTTGCGGTTCTGGCAGTCGGTATGCTTATTCTCCGCGGTCAGCCTGTACGCTGCGGAAGAGGTAACCTTAAAAACGCCGAAAGAGAAGTTGAGTTACATAATCGGAGCTCAGATCGGCAACGATCTCAAAAGCCAGTCCATCGATGTTGATCCTGCCCTCGTCAACAGGGGCCTGCAGGATTCAATTATGGGAAACAAGCTCTTGATCGGCGATCAGGAAGCAAAGGATATCATAGCGGCCTATCAGAAGGAAAGGGCCGAAAAAATGGCTGAGGAGAGAAAGAAGCTTGGCGAAAAAAACAAACAGGAGGGAGCCGCCTTCCTGGCTGAGAACAAAAAGAAGGAAGGGATAAAGACGCTGCCCAGCGGCCTGCAGTACAAAGTCATCAAAGAGGGAACCGGCAAGACGCCGAAGGCGACCGATACCGTCGTTACTCAGTACAAGGGGGCGTTGATCAATGGTACGGAGTTCGATAGCTCGTACAAGCGGGGCGAGCCTGCAACGTTCCCGGTCAATGGCGTCATCCGTGGCTGGACTGAGGCCTTACAGCTGATGAAAGAAGGCTCCAAATGGCAAATCGTTGTCCCGCCGGAGCTCGCTTACGGTGAACAGGGCGCCGGCCCTATCGGTCCGAATGCTACCTTGATCTTCGAAGTAGAATTAGTATCCGTAAAATAGCGCTCAAACCCGTGCTTGGTGCTTCGTTCCTCGTTCTTCGTTAATCTTATTTCTTAACCAAGAACCAAGAACCAAAACTAAGAACGAAGAACTAAGCGCGAAGCGCGGAGTTGGTGTGTGTGGCTGACGAGGACCTTTCCCGGCTTAAAATAGAGAAGTCAAAGATCACGCCTGGCCCTGCCAGAAAGCGCAAGGTGTGGCGGTAT
The DNA here is from genome assembly GCA_963835605.1 of uncultured delta proteobacterium. Classification (GTDB taxonomy): domain Bacteria; phylum Desulfobacterota; class Syntrophorhabdia; order Syntrophorhabdales; family WCHB1-27; genus JADGQN01. The sequence goes on from CAWIHO010000028.1 coordinate 82,602, forward strand.
GTTGCCGCGGGCCTCGTTCTGGTCCTGCTGATCCTGCTCTATTCTATGGGTCTGCTTAGACCCGCGACCGAGGTGCAGGTTGCCAGCGTGGTGCAGGTCTATCCCTCCCAGGGGCTCACCCTGCTCAATGCGAGCGGGTACGTTGTGGCACAGCGCAAATCAGCGCTTGCGTCGAAGGTGACAGGCCGTCTCGTCTGGCTCGGAGTGGAGGAGGGGAGCAGGATAAAGAAAGGCCAGGTGATTGCGCGCCTGGAGAGTGAGGACGTCGCGGCGGCGGAAAGACAGGCCCGCGCGAACCTGAACAATGCGCGTGCCAACCTCGATTCCGCGAAGGCCGAGCTGAGCGACGCCACGTTGGCAATGAATCGCAACAAGGAACTCGTCGGCAAGGATCTCATCGCTCAAGCGGATTACGATACCGTTTTCGCCCGCTATCAGAAGGCCGTCGCAGGAGTCGCTGCGGCAGAAGCGGCACTGAGGGCAGCTGACGCTGCGTTGGAAGGTGCAAGGGTTGCCGTCGAATATACGCAGATCCAGGCGCCCTTTGATGCCGTGGTCCTGACGAAGAACGCCGACGTGGGCGACATAGTGACGCCCATCGGTGCGGCTGCCAATGCGAAGTCCGCCGTGGTCACGATTGCCGACATGGATTCGCTGCGCGTGGAGGCGGATGTTTCCGAATCTAACCTTGAAAAGGTGAAGGTCGGCCAGCCGTGCGAAATCCAACTGGATGCCCTGCCCGAGATCCGGTTCCGCGGCGAGGTGCACATGATCGTGCCGACCGCTGATCGGAGCAAAGCGACCGTGATGGTAAAAGTCCGTTTCCTCGAACCGGATCCCCGTGTCCTTCCTGAGATGAGCGCCAAAGTGGCCTTTTTGTCACGCCCTGTCACCAAAGGAGAAGAGAGGCCCCGCACCGCGGTCAGCAAGGCGGCGATCGTCCACAAGCGCGGCACGGACGTGCTCTATACCGTCAATAACAATAGAGTCGTGGAGAAGCCGGTCCGTCTGGGTGAAGCCATCGGTGATATGGTCGAAGTGCTCGAAGGTGCGAAAGCGGGAGAGCGGGTGGTGCTCAACCCGTCTCCGGCGCTGCACAACGGCCTACCCGTGAAGATCGCGGAAAAATAGCTTGGAACGCAAGCAGCCCCAAAAACAACCGATTGTCGAAGTCAATCATGTAACGAAGTCATATACGAGAGGCACTCGCAGACTGCCCGTGCTCGTCGATATCACCTTCGACATCGACCAAGGGGAATTCCTCGCGCTCATGGGCCCCTCCGGCTCGGGCAAGAGCACGCTCCTCAACCTCATTGCCGGCATCGACAAGGCAGACAGCGGCACCATACTTGTGGCCGGTGTGGACATCACGACGCTCTCCGAAACGGAGCTTGCCGCCTGGAGGGCGATGCATGTGGGCTTTATCTTCCAGTTCTACAATCTTATCCCGGTGCTCACCGCGTTCGAGAACGTCGAGCTTCCCTTGCTGCTGACACACCTGTCCCGCAAAGAGCGGCGAGAGCATGTCGAACTGGCGCTCGGGATCGTCAACCTCGCCGACCGGATGGATCACCACCCTTCCCAGCTCTCGGGCGGTGAGCAGCAGCGCGTCGCCATAGCCAGGGCGGTCGTGACCGACCCTGAGATACTCGTGGCCGACGAGCCCACGGGCGATCTGGACCGTGCCTCCGCGGAAGAGGTGCTTACCCTCATGGACAGGCTCAGTCGCGAGTCGGGGAAGACGATCATCATGGTCACCCATGATCCAAAGGCCGCCGAGAGGGCGCATATCATCAGGCGTCTGGAAAAAGGTTTGTTGAGCGATGTTTATTCTCAAGCTGCTCCTTAAGAATGCCTTTCGCCACAGGCTCCGCACGGGCCTGACCATTCTCGGCATCACTATCGCCGTTCTCGCGTTCGGGCTTTTGCGAACCGTCATCACCACATGGTACATGGGTGTCGAGGCATCGTCGGCAAACAGGCTCTGGACCAGGAACGCGATCTCGCTGGTCTTCAGTCTCCCCATTGCGTACAAGGAAAAGATCCGTCAGGTAGAGGGGGTAAAGTTCGTCTCCCACTTCACCTGGTTCGGGGGCCTGTATATTGACGAGAAGAACTTCTTCGCGAATTTCGCGGTAGAGCCCCAAAGTTACATGGACGCCATGTCCGAGTATTATATTCCGTCAAACGAGCGCGCTGCACTCTTGCGCGATAGAAAGGGTGCTATAGTAGGCAGAAAACTGGCCAACCGGTACGGGTGGAAGATCGGCGACACGATCGTTCTCAAGGGTACGATCTATCCCGGCAACTGGGAGTTCGTGCTGCGGGGCATCTATCGCGGCACGCGCAAAGATGCTGACGAGACGGTCTTTTTCTTTCACTGGGACTATCTCAACGAGGCAGTCAGAAAGACAGCGCCATCCATGGCCGATCAGGTGGGAGCGTTCATTGAGGTGGTGAAAGACCCGAACGCCGCAGCCGCTGTGGCCACTCGCATCGACGCCACGTTTAAGAACTCCCTTGCCGAGACGCTCACCGAGACGGAGAAGGCATTTGTGCTCGGCTTCATCTCCATGAGTGAGACGATCATCACGGCCATCCAGCTTGTCTCCTTCGTGGTCATCGCCATCATCCTTGCCGTGGTGGGGAATACCATGGCAATGACAGCGCGTGAACGTATCGGAGAGTATGCTGTTCTAAAGACCCTCGGCTTTGGCGGCTGGCGCATCGCGAGCCTCATATTCGGTGAGTCCCTCGTGATAACGCTGTCAGGCTGCCTTCTCGGTGTTCTCCTCAGCTTCCCGACAGCCAAGGCCTTTGGCCAAGCCCTGGAACAGTACTTCCCCGCTTTCAACGTGACCGCTAAGACCATCTACCTCGACATCGCTGCTTCTCTGCTGTGTCGGCCTTCTTGCCGCGATAATCCCCACGTGGCGGGCTATCAAGACGCCCATCGCGGATGGCCTGAGGAGGATCGGCTGACATGGCCGTGCCGCTATCGTACAGCTTCCGCAACCTCTGGACCAGGCGGCTCACCACCGTGCTGACGGCCTCGGGTATGGCCCTGGTTGTCTTCGTTTTCACATCCATCCTGATGCTTGCCCAGGGCCTCCAGACGACGCTCGTGGAGACAGGGTCGTACGACAACGTGATCGCCATTCGCAAAGGCTCCGGCACCGAGGTGCAGAGCGGCATCGACCGTCTGCAGGCCTCTGTCCTCGAAACATCGCCCGAGGTGGCTACGGGTCCTGACGGCCGAAGGCTTGTCGCCAAAGAGGTGGTGGTCCTGATAACGCTGCCCAAGAGGGGAAGCGACAAGCCCTCAAACGTGATGATAAGAGGCGTGAGCGATGCCTCCCTCGCCATGAGGCCCCAGGTGCGCATCATAGAAGGGCGCATGCCGAGATCAGGCGCGTCGGAGGTCATGGCAGGGCAGAGCATGGCGCAGCGGTTCAAGGGGGGCGGCGTGGGCGAGACGATTCGCTTCGGCATGCGCGACTGGACCGTAGTCGGGATCTTCGATGCGGGCAATACCGGATTCAGCTCCGAGCTATGGGGTGACGTGGACCAGCTGATGCAGGCATTCCACAGGCCGGTCTACTCATCAGTGCTCTTCAAATTGTACGATGCCTCCCTCTTCGATCAGGTCAAGGAGCGCGTCGAGAAAGACCCGCGACTCACCGTGGAGGTGAAGCGCGAAAACAGATATTACCTCGACCAGTCGGAGATGATGGCCAAGTTCCTGCGCATTCTTGGCATCTCACTCACCATCATATTCTCACTGGGCGCAATCATCGGCGCCATGATCACCATGTACGCGGCAGTGGCAACCCGGACCACGGAGATCGGGACCATGCGTGCATTGGGCTTCCAGAGGAGGAGCATTCTGGGCGCCTTTCTCTTCGAGGCGCTGCTGCTCGGCCTGCTCGGCGGAGGGTCAGGCCTTGCCATTGCCTCATTGATGCAGTTGATTACCGTTTCCACCGTGAATTTTCAGACGTTCTCAGAACTGGCCTTCCGCTTCACGCTCACAGCGCGCATCGCGCTGAGCGCGCTGGCGTTTGCATTGATGATGGGATTTGTGGGCGGGGTTTTACCAGCACTGCGTGCGTCGCGGATGAATATAGTGGAGGCTCTTCGGTCGGCGTAGACAGACCGCCGCCCGAAGAGCTTCCCTCGCGATGCCAGGTTGCCTTTCGCGCCTACCTTCGTTGCCCTTCAGCCTGTTCTACTTCGACGTACCACAAGGTACGCCTGCGTAGCCCAGCCCTCGGCGCGCCTCGGTATGCATCAAAATTCAACCTGGCGTAAAGAACTTGCATCGAAACTCCGCGCCCGGTTTACTTTTCCTCTAACTTTTGTTAAACGCAATGATTGACGGACTGTACGTGCGGGTGTACACTTTCGTAGGGTCGCGACGGCGGGGTACCCGTCGTAGCATAAGTGGGCGTTGGCCCGGCTTCGACACGGCGAAGGGCCTAGTAAGGATGCTCAAAATTTGTGCTCGCCCTTCATACTGACGATGGTCTATACCCATGTCCTGAGCAAACCGGGGGTCAGCGTCGGAAGCCCTCTGGACGGATAGGTGAATCATGGTGCGAGGCGTATATCCTGGCTATATCGGGGGATATACGCCTCCACGGGAGGAATATTGGGATATACGGCATTAGAGGCGTATACTCAATTGTTATAGCTGTTGAGGAATTGGAACATAAGATGACGACTAACGAGATTGAGAAGAACGTCGAAGAGTTGCAACACGCAGTTGTAGTTGCGAAATTAAACTATGAAATATGGTGGGTTTATAAGGAAAAGAATAGCCGTAAGCGATTTGTAGATATTCTGAATTATTATCCTCTGTACTTCCAGACGTCTCTGCATGCTCACTTCGTGGCGATGATAATTCCACTTTACCGCCTATACGAGACACGCAAAGACACAATGAATCTTCCGCAGCTTGTCAGGCTTTTACGGAAGCACAGCACCCTCTCAATTCAGGAAATCAAGAGCATGGAATCGGATATTAAAAGCATGCGGCCCTTGTGGCAGAAGGTATCCATACTCCCGCAACAACATGTTCGCGCACCGGTCGAATAAGTTTGACGATGACGATGTCTGGAAAAAAGCAAGTGTCACGCCGAACCAATTCAAGAAACTCATAGACGATTCGGAAGGCATACTGAATAGAATCACGCGTCTATGGGCGAGGAGCGGTCACGCTTTCAACTTGTCGGCTACGCACGACACCGAGCGCTTACTGGAGGATTTGAAGACAGTGAATGAAAAGAAGCTATAACCATGGCATGCACCGGATCGCGTACCGCTCCCGGTGATGCCTACGTTACACGAAGATAATTGACCGATGGCTGCAATAATCGAAGAGGTTGCCAAGTTCATTCTCCGGCTGATTTTTTGTTCCTCTTTGCCTGGACCGGCGAGATAGTCCTATTTATCGTGACACTAGGAAGACACAAACCAAGATGGGATCTTTATACGAAAGAATCTCCGATGCGGTTTGTGCTTTTCTCCGAACATTAGTCTTTGGATCGGTATGGCCTTCTGGGTCGTGGTAGTTGCTGTGCTGTACAGCGGCAGTGGCCAAAGGATAGAATATAGAGACCGTGTAACCAGACGTTCCACCCGGATCGCGTACCGCTCCCGGTGAACTCGTTGTTATCGCGCCGGGACAAGTCCGGCACATCTTGCGGGGTGAAAGTCCCCGTCGGGAAAGGATAGCCACCCACCCGTACCGAGTGTTGCACCTGTGGCGGAGTTCAAGAAGAAAGGAGGAACGAACAAGACAGGTGAAGCGTACACAGGGAATCTTGCAGGCCATAGGGGTGTTCGTGCACCCTGAAGTGCTGGTACAGCTTCGATATGGAACTGGTGCGGACGTCGAGGGTTTTAACACATGCCGAAGACAACACAAGACCATCTGTAATGGCTTGGATGGAAAGGTCCGCCGGAGTCCTCAGGCCGTGGCATGCAAGAAGAGAAGTGCTCAAGGAAACCCGGGAGGCCCTTTTGGTCCCCCGTACGACATACCGTCACTAAGGCACACAAGGGGAAACCCGGATACGGAGCTAAGCGGGAGTCTAGAAAGGATGGGGAAGGCAGGGAAGTACTGTAACAGGGAATGTCTGCCGCATACTAAAAGGGAGTCTTATCACGCATAGTACTCAGAGATGGGGAAAGCCCATTACAAGGGGAAGGACGTGACGGAAGTACGCAGCCCGCAAAGGAAACTTGTGCCGGACATCGTAGGGTCGGATCACCGCAAGCCAACCTCACTGCGGGGAATAGCAGACAAAGCGAAAGCCGACAAGAAACACCGATTTCAAGACCTCTACCGGCATCTCGACGCCGATCTCCTCGCGTACTGCTTTTACAACCTCAACAAGGATGCGTCCAGCGGGGTGGATGGAGTCACCTGGCGCACGTATGAGGAGAACCTTCATGCCAATATCGAGGCGCTGGTCGAGAGACTGAAGTCAAAGACGTACCGGGCACGACTGGTTCGACGATGGTACATTCCAAAAGGTAAGGGGAAAAGGCCGTTAGGTATACCGGTCATCGAGGACAAGATGCTTCAGGCCGCAGTGGCAGAGGTACTGGAGTCAATCTATGAGCAGGAGTTCTTTCCGTTCAGTTATGGGTATCGACCGGGGAAAGGGGCGAAGGATGCCGTGCAGGATCTCACCTTCGAACTCCAATACGGCCGGTACGGCTATGTGGTTGAAGTTGATATTAAGGGCTTTTTCGCCAACCTGGGCCATGACTGGCTTCTTACCATGCTCAAGTTGCGTATCGATGATCGGGCCTTTCTTGGTCTCATACGGAAGTGGCTGAAGGCAGGGGTGCTGGAGACTGATGGCACCGTGATTCATCCGGGAACGGGGACTCCCCAAGGCGGGGTGGTTTCACCCGTCATCGCCAACGTGTATCTGCACTATGTCATGGATCTCTGGTTCGAAAAGGTGGTGAAGACCCGTTGTCACGGGCAAGCGCTGATAAGCCGCTATTCCGATGATCTCGTCTGTGCCTTCCAGCTCAGGCAGGATGCGGAGCGGTTCTATCGCGTCCTCCCCAAAAGACTCGGGAAGTTCACCCTTGAAGTAGCACCGGAGAAGACGTGTATCGTGCCGTTCAGTCGTTTCGACCCGACCATGAAGCGACGGTTCACCTTTCTCGGTTTTGAGTTCTTCTGGAGCAAAGACCGTAAAGGGGTTCCTCGCGTCACCCGTCGCACGGCCCGCACGAGACTCATCAGTGCGTGCAGGAGGATAAAGGAGTGGATCAGAAAGAACCGGCACCTACCCGGTAAGGAGTTCTTCCGGGGCTTAAACATCCGGTTGCAGGGCCATTACAACTACTATGGCGTCTATGGAAACATTCTCTCGCTCTACCGCTTCGTCAGATGGGTCAGAATAGGTGTTTTCAAATGGCTCAACCGGCGGGGAGGAAAAAGAAGAGCTTCACCTGGGAGCAGTTTGCTGCTATCCTGGAAAGCGTCATGGCAAAGCCCCGCATTACCGAAGTGAAGCACCGGAGGGTGCATGCATGATCGGCTTATCGCACACGGAAGCGAGTACGACCGAGGAACCGGATGCGGGAAATCTGCACGTCCGGGACTGTGCGGGGTCGCGCCAAGCTAAACCCGAAGCAAGGGGAAGAAAGGAGGTTCTGAAACTTGCTAGTGGTACCCAGTCGGTGCGCCGGGAGAGAAAGGCAAGTCCGACCGGACCAACGCCTAGCCAGCAGGTCCGTAGCGAACCCGCGTGCATTTCAGTAATGAAGTGTTCGAGGCCGGGTGTAGTGAGCGTGCAGGCCGTGGTATGGAACCCCGAAATAGACGTCGTCGTGGTCGAAAGGATATCTTCCCCACCCGAAGGGGAAGGAAAGCCGACGCTGTCCCCGCAGCGGAAGGCAGCAGTCCTTTCTTACGCTAGGGCAAGCAAGGAGGGACACCACCGGGGTCCGAGACCAGGGCATACACGCACAGGGGTATCTCGGGAACTTGGGAGAGCCCATGGCTTCCCTGCCCTATGCTGCCGGAGCGAGGGCTACCGGCTTACCAAAGGGTCCTGGCGCTGACTCGTGCGTTTCCCCACGACAGCGAGCCCGAAGAGGGGATACAAAGTAAAGGGATAACAGCAGGGTGCCGGGTGAGCGAGCGATAAAGCGAAGCTACCCGGGATGAACCATGGGCAGTCGTAGTCGAGAATAGTACCGATGGCCGAAAGGCCGGGAACGTGGGGAACCGAGACCCAAGGGACCCACGGAAGGGAAGGCGAGACCGGGCATGATGTTCCACTGGAGGGAAAGATGGGAGAGACGTTGAGCTCGCAAACCGTATCAACGAAACTTCAGAGGATTGCAGAGCAGGCAGTCCGCAATCCAGAGCGGGTGTTCACGACGCTGGCACACCTGATCGATGTCGACTTTCTCAAGGAAGCCTATCGCCGCACGCGCAAAGATGCAGCACCGGGCGTGGACGGGGTGACCGCAGAGGAGTATGGCAAGAACCTCGACGAGAACCTCCGTGACCTCCACGAGCGGCTGCGCACCGGGCGCTACAAGGCGCCGCCGGTTAAGCGCGTGTGGCGGGACAAGGATGACGGAGGAAAGAGGCCGATCGGGATGACCGCGTTCGAGGACAAGATCGCTCAACGGGCGGTGGCCATGATCCTGGGGGCAGTCTACGAGCAGGATTTCGAAAGCTTCTCCCACGGGTTTCGGGAAGGCCACAGCCAGCACCAGGCACTTGCAGAACTACGCGAGCAGTGCAGGGAGGTTGGCGTCGCCTGGATGGTAGACACAGATGTGGCAAACTTTTTCGGCAGCCTTGACTGGGGTCTTTTGATCAAGGTCATCAAGCGAAGGGTCAACGACGGCGCGATCATCCGGCTCATCGGCAAGTGGCTCAATGCGGGGGTGATGGAGGAGGAAACCCTGATCCATCCTACCGAGGGTACTCCTCAGGGCGCGGTAATCTCACCCGTGCTCAGTAACATCTTCCTCCACCACGTGCTGGACCGGTGGTACGTGCGGGACGTCAAACCGAGGCTGCAGGGCAAAAGCTTCCTGATCCGCTTTGCCGATGATTTTCTCATCGGGTGCGAACGGGAGGACGATGCCCGGCGGGTGTTGGCGGCGCTGCCAAAACGGTTCAATCTCTTCAAGCTCGCCATACACCCGGAGAAGACGGCGCTGATTCGCTTCCAGAGGCCAGCCTTCAAGGAGAAGGCATGACCGGGAGAATGGCACCTTTGATTTTCTCGGCTTTACCCACTTCTGGGCGAAATCGCGTCAAGGGTCTTGGGTTATTAAGCGGAGGACGGCCAAGAAGCGGCTTTGTCGTGCGATGAAGTCGCTCTGGCAATGGTGCCGGAATCACCGGCATGAAAACCTGCTGGAACAGTACAAGACACTCTGCCTGAAGCTGCGCGGCCACTACCAGTACTACGGCATCAGGGGTAATCTCAGGCCGTTGGAGCTGGTGGAGGATCACGTGCAAAAGGCATGGCGGTACTGGCTAAGTCGACGAGGTAACAAGCGTCCGATATCATGGGACGAGTTCGACCGGCTCCGGCAGATGTTCCCGCTGCCCAGGCCCAGGATATATCATGCTACATGCTGAGCCTGCGGGGTAACAACTATCATGCGCCAGAGTCGGTGCGCTCTGGTTACCGAAGAACCGGATGCCCGAATTGGGCAAGTCCGGGATTGTGGGGGGCCTGGCGGGAAACCGCCGGTTCTACCCGGCGGCGTCAGGCGACTGGCGTCCCTACCGCGATACTGGTACTGGCTCGTCGACACCCTCATGGAGGAGGGCCATATGGTCCATCTCGCCAACCCCTGTGCCATCCAGCAGTACAAGGGTTTCAAGTACATCGATGACAAGCATGACGCCTTCTGGCTGGCCGAGCTCCTCTCCCTCGGGATCCTCAAGGAAGGCTACATCTACCCGAAGGAGCAGCGTCCGGTGCGAGACCTCCTGCGGAAACGGGGCCACCTGATGAAGCTTCGGACCTCACTGCTCACCAGCCTCCACAACACCATGGCGAATGCCTGCGGCATGAAGATCCCGAGCCATCACGTCCTGGGGAAAGAAGACCGCTTAAGCAGCCACCTTTCCGGGAACGAGAGCCTTGCCCTGATGGGCCAGGTGAGCAAGGCATCGATCGATGCGCTCACGCTCCAGATCAAGACGATCGAGGCCCACGCGGAGAAGCAGCGCACGATCGAGCCCGCGTACACCGGACTCCTCTCGCTGCCCGGTGTAGGAAAAATACTTGGCCTCACCATTTGCTGGAGACGGGGCCAATCAGTCGCTTCCCTGCGGTGGGCAACTATGTCTCGTACTGCCGTAAAGCGGAAAGCACGTGGAAGAGTGCCGAGAAGGTGAAGGGAAAGGGTAACATAAAAAACGGGAACCGGTATCTCTCGTGGGCTTTTGCGGAAGCGGCCGAGCATGCCAGGCGGTTCGATACCGCAAGCAGAAACTTCTATAACCGGAAGGTGCACGAACGAAACGGCGCGGTTGCCCATAGCGCGCTGGCGAATAAGCTGGCACGGGCAGCCTACTATATCATGAGGGACCAGGTCCCGTACGAGGAGGCAAAACTGTTCGGGTAGGAATCCGGGGGGACGGCGAACCAGTGAAGTGGTTGGGATGATCCCGTCACGATTGAGTGGTCAAGCCGTCCCGAGCCCGGATACGGTATAGTGTCTGCCGTTGCTGTCCATGCCGTGAGCCCGACCGTGGTGGAAAAAAACCATGAGGATTGTAACCCTCTTTTGGACACGGCATGGTACCGACGATATTCTGGTCCGCCATAGGCGGAAGGGGTGTCCGGAGCATCTCCCTGACATCTTGATCCCGATGGGTGCCTGGTGCAGCAACGCGAGCACCGAACCTGGAGAATATGCGGCAAAGGCGGCGGAAGGCATGAGGCCGATACGGCAAAACAGGGTTTGGCGGGTGGGGGCAACTTTGTTAAGAAAAAAGTTGCAGGGAGGAGTTCATTCTCTTGACGAAGGCCTTTTTATGGGTACCATTTCAAAGAACACATGTTAATAGAAGAACATCTGCAGTAAGCCTTTCTGCCGGTTTTTTTGCGTTTGCCGGCAGCGTTCTTAACCGTGTGAGCAATCCCCGGTTGTCTCAGGGCTTGCTTTTTGCCGGTTCGCCCAGGGCTCTCTGTACCGCGGCTGCCAGTTTTTTCAGGGTCGCTGGCTTGGGGATAACGAACCCGATGCCAGCGGCCTCTAGCTGTTCGGCTGAAGGCGTGTCAAGGTGTCCCGTATAGAGCAGGACCGGAAAACCGGGGCGGATGCGTCTGAATCGCCGGGCAAGCTCCAGTCCGCTCAGCTCGTCAATCCCATGGTCAAGTATAGCAAGGTCGAAACGATCGGGCTCTTCCGAAAACGTCCTTAACGCCTTGAGACTTTCCGTCTCGGCCCTCACGCCGTACCCCAGACGTTCGAGCTTAGCGGTGGTCGCGCTGAGCGTATTCTTGTCGCCCTCCACAAACAAAATGTGTTGTTGCCGTCCGGAAGCCATGGGGACACCCGCTTTCGTTCGGGGTCGTTGGTAGAGACCCCTCGTTTCTGACGCGTTCTCTCCGGATGGAGGGAAGTAGTTCAGGGTAAGGTGATGGTAAGCACCAAGGGAACATAGCTATGCTATCACAAGGGCAATAAGAAGTCTTTTTTCTGGTACGACGAAAGTGAGGCGATTGCAGGAATGAGGAGGATGGTCTCGTTGCGGAACTTATTTCGCAATCAAGTCTTTACTCTCCCCGAAGGGGTAGACAGGAAATGTTTCAAGTTTCATAACGCGCAGCCACGCTAACCTGCAGGTAATCAATCCTTTTGCATCGGTGTCGACAACGTTGATCGCACGACCACCCTGCAGGTCTATAAACTCACAGACCACTTTTACTCCTTTTGGCCATTCCCATTTCTTCCGTATCTCCTCAACCTGTCTTTCGTCTTCCGGTTCCCAAGTACAAATATTCATGAAGTACATACCCTGAGCCTATTTTAGTTGAAATCATTAGTGTTTTACTTCTCAAAAGTCGTTTCGGTTTGGTTTCGGAAATTGATAACCTTCCCTTGTATCTCATCCATCTGACCCTTAAGCCTCGTTGCATCCTTCCCCACATAGATCTCGGTCGTGGTCAGGGCTTTATGTCCCATGAGCTCCTGAAGGCTGCGCATATCCATCCCGCCATCTTTCAGGATCGTCACACAGCTTCGCCTTGTGGCATCTCTCAAGGTTGCCGGCAGGCCGGCCCTTGTTTTCCATTTCCGTGAAACGACGTTCTCCCGATAGGACTGCAGACCATCACGCCTAGGAAATAACCAGACGTCGCCTATGCGATCACCCAGGACCTCCTTGACGATCTCCAGGGCTATCTTGGGTAGGGGAATGGTTCTGGGCTCACCCGTCTTCGTTGTCTCTCTGATCTCTCGGCCAGACCATGTGCGCCGGATCCTGACTTCGGACTTTTCAAAATCGATGTCAGACCGCTTGAGTACCAGGGCCTCGCTCGGCCTCATGGCGGTAAGCATCATCACGAGAACGGCGCGCCGCATGACAGGGGTCAGCTTATCAGCAGCCGCGAATTGCTGGTCCAGGGTAATGGCAAACTTTTCTTTCTCGTCCCGGCCCTCGATTTTCGGGAAGTGAGGGATAGTCTCTATGATGTCCGTTTCCTCGGCAATCCATGATAGGAAGGAATGAAACCTGTTTCTGATCGTCCTGAGCGAATTCTTCCGCATGCTCAAGGTCTTGAGCCAAGCCTTAACCTCTTTCTTCTGGATCCCGCCCAAGTCTTTCTTATCCCAATAGCCGAAGTGGGCTTTGACCGAGGATTCATAGCTGAGGTATGTTCCCGGCGACTTCTCGGCCCTTACAGCGGCCAGCCATCGAGAATACCAGAGTTCACAGCGGTTAGGATTGCGCTCCGATGAGATGTAGCGGTAAGGCTTGAACGTGTGGGCGAGGATCTCAGTCTGAATCTGTTTTCTGAGATTGTAGGCGGTCCCATACTCAAGGGCTTTCCCTGTCTCGTCCTTCCTGATCTGGTAGTGCCCGCCATCACCGCCGATCTTCCTGGCCCAATAAACATTGATGTAGACGTGACGCCACTTCTGACATTTAGGACAGATGCCCGTTGACTCAGGAATTGCGCTATTACAGGTTGTGCAGCAAATACTGCCTACCGTAACCATGTCCCAAATCCCCCTCTCGTCTTTTTGAGAGGGATTGTAGCGAGAGGCGGGGCAAGGTGTCAAGAAATCAATTCCTCCTCATCTGGTTGATGAGCTCCCGGGATTCACGGAGAAACAAACGGAACTCGCGCCGGCGCTCTTTCTCTTCTTTGGAATGCTCCCCGTCCTTCCATCGGGCAGCTCTTGCTCTGGCCAGACCCTCAGGGGTCCGGGGGCCTGTAGACTTCCCGCCGTGCATTCTGCAGCGGCCGTTGCGCATGCCCCGGTTTTTGCAAGGAGTTCCCGCCCTGGTTTTTGCGCCGCATAGGCTTGCATGGGGTCCTTGTTCGGTTTTCATTTTCCTTTCCCCCTCCCCCCCGCTCATGCTCCACTGTTCCAACAATCGCCTGGCCCCCTGCAAAGACATGGACATGCTCAACCGTGACTTTCTGTCTGCCCTTGTTCCGGTACTTGTTCAGGGCTTCCACCTGGGCCGTGAATAGCCGCAAGAGCTTTGTGGCCCTGTTTATGTTTTCGCTCACCTGTTCGGTGGTCAGCCCTTCCGATAACGACCGCTCCAAAAACTTCATGCCCAGGTTATGAGTCCCGATCATCTGTACGGCCAGCATGCCCGCGATGCTGTCTCTCGGCCCAATCCCCCGAAGCAGGGCCAGGGCTGCGTTGCAGTACCTGGCAATGTCTTGCGAATCACCATTGGAAGAGGCAAGAGCCGCCTGCAGCAAAAGCATCATGGCTGTATCGTCGTCGGTCGTTCCCGTAGCCTTTCTGATCTGGGCCTTGAGCAGGAGGAAGCTTTCTTCGTCATTCGGTTCAAGTTGAAGTCCTCCGGGCCCCAGTTCTGTTATGCGCGGGACCGCTTTCAATTCAAGGCTTCCAGCCCTTTTACTTGTGTTTTCCATCACTGTTTCTGTTTCACTGCTTCCAGAAACTGGAGCGGCTTTCAGCTGTTTTCTCATGCGTTGTATCTCCCGGTGACGTTGTCATATTTCAGCGTCACCATGCCGATCTTGCCCACGTCCTTGAATCGTATCTTCTGGACGTGAATATCAACCTCGTTACTCTTCATGTCCCGGTAAACGGTGATACAGTTGTCCGCTTTATTCCTCCAATGCGCGGAGCCCGAAATGTCATAGGGCGTAGGAACAGGATACTTGCCATTCTCTTTTTTGAGCTTCGTCGGATGCGCCACAAGCCAGATATGCACCGCCCACTGACGAGCAAAGCGCCTGAGTTTCGAGAGACACTGGCTGATGTACTCGGTCTCCGTCAGTGACGCCGGCCGCGTGTGATCAATTTCATTCCAGGGATCAACGACAATCCCTTTACAGCCCTTTCGGAGAATGACCGCCTTGCAGAGCTCCAGGATCCCGTCGACCGTGAGCTTGTCTTCGGGCGGTAAAATGAACGTGAACCACACCTGCAAAAATCCCTTGGCCGTCCTCAGTTCACCCGGGTTTATGCGTTCATGGCAGCCCAGGAAGAATGGCTTTCTGACGAACTTCTCCGCGAGCTTGACGAAGTGCCGCTCGAGGGGTTGATTCTCCGGGCTGAAAACTGCGAAGGTCCAATCTCTCGGCGTGAGGTTCATCATCAGGGCGTCAATCCATTCGCTTTTTCCATGCCCCGGGATTCCGGTAACAACGGTGAATTCCCCAAGCCGGACCGTGTACAGATCATCGAGACATGACCATCCGGTCGATTCTCCCTTTACGCGCCCCTCGTCATAGAGCTTGTCAATCTGCGGTGCTATGTCTGAGACTTCGAAAATGCCCTCTATCGGGTAGTCTCGGGCGCTCTCGATCCGTGCGCCCAGCTCGTCTTTGCCGTGCTTCATCAAGACATCGTTGGCGTCCTTACACCTCCGGCCATTGTACGCGCCTGCAGCGATACTTGCCCAGGCGCCGGGCGAGCTCCTCTTCAAGCTTCTTCACGGGTTCGTCATTATCCACGGCCAGGATGAAAGCCTTTATCTTCTGTAGCCATTCCTCTGAGGCCTCCAGGAATGAAAACTTGGCTGTGTAATCCTTCGTGTTCACTGCGGGCGCCCCATCAGGTACAGAAACGCAATTCTGATAACCGGCCACCTCGAGGGAGAGCTTGTCTATTTCGCCTTCCACGACAATGGCAGTGTCGCCGGTGACGTCATCGAGGCCGTAGAATATCCGTTCCGCGTTCGTCTCAAGCCGGAAATTCTTGTCCAGGGTCCTGCTCTTGACGTTCACCACCTCGCCGCCGCGGTAGAATGGAAAACGGATCGCGTCAACATGGGCCTCAACCTGTGGCATATAAACCGGCTCATAGCCGATCTTGTTACGGGCTAGAATCTCCTCAGATATGCCCCGGCCGGAAACCATGAAACAACCTCGCGCGGTAATGCAGTGATCGGCGGCCGGTATTCCGGTTTCCGGTACCGCTTGGCTCCCCACTGAAAAGGATCGCTCTTATGGTCGATGCCCTCTTTAAGAGTTCCGGACCAGTCGCAATGGTGACAAACCCAGGTAAGCTTATCGCCATTGGCCTTAAGGCATTTCATAGTCTTCTTTTTCCTATCCGGGCTACACTCCGGACACGTAGAGGAAAGTTCACCGCTGAATGAATCAGGGAAAGACAGTCCAGGTCGCCCCAGGTCCTCAATAAGACAAACTCCCGTTTATGGCTCGCCCGTTGTCGGCATTCATTTTCAAAAAGAGCTGCGGAAAGTTTTCGCGCAATTGGCCGTGCTCAGTACGTTATTTTTCCAGAAGAGTCTTTCTGACACCATAGGATTACATTGGCCACGTCTACAGGCTGCCGCTTGTCGATATGCAGGAGCTTGTCTGTTCTGCGGCCCATGAGTGGAGGTTTGCTTTAAAGTCGTGATCCCGTTTCAGAATGCAGTTGAAAAGAAGAGCTGCAAGGTCGGTATTCGACAGAATCCGACGAGAATCTTTTTCTTTTTCTTTAACTTCTTTACTTCTTGTTTGTGGTTACTTGCTGGTTGGTTATCGGTTGGTTTGCTGGTTAATTCATTCTCGTCACCTTGATAAGAAGCCCGATGGACAACGGTTCCCACAGAAAATTTGTTGGTTGATTTGATGGTTAGATTTTTGAGAGTTTTCAGTGTGCCTAGAACAGAGCGGATTTCCTGCTCACTCATCTTCAAATCTTTTGCCGCTGTAGTGCGCCCAAAGACAAACTGCCCTGGAAGCAAGTGCACCTGCTGGTTTCCCACGACCTGAAAATATTCTTTGTGGCTGGCCTTCAAAAGGCAGTAGCACCAAAAGGTCCATAGCTTGTGATTTGTCAGCCGAGCCCTTTTCAATTGACGCCCGGTAAAGCTTTATCCATCCCACAGCCGGTAAGCCATTCTCGATCTGAGGCGAGGCGCTCATCAGAGTACCCTTCTCCCGGTCAGCGCTGCCAAGCTCATCAGCCAGGCCGGTTTCAGCGCATTCCGTATACCTTTCTCGCCCCAGGGCCTCTTCATCGGGATTCGAGGCTATCAGGAAGACGTCTCGCAGTTCTCCGAAATCGTTGAAGGTCAATAAGGCGCGCGCTGCTGTTTTAGGTTGGGACTGCTTTTTGCCATTTCGCCCGTTCCTCCTATGCCCGTTGATGTCACCGCGAAGATCTCAAAAACCGTCCTCTCAACCTCCTCTGAAAGCTTAAGAAATTCAGAAGGTCTACCGTTGGCCCGGACTGATACTCCGCCATCAGGCGGTAAACTTCCGGAGTGGCAGGCGCGAAACCCACTACCCGGCCAGTCTCTTCTCTTTCAAGGTCTATAGTTATCCCCTGCTTTTCAAGCCAAGGGCCAAGGCCTGTGAGGTCTTGAATACGGATTTTATGAGGATTGTTGTCCATATCTTCTCCCCAGTCTCTCAAACCCCCCCTGGTCATCGTTTGTACGCGCCCCCCTATATAAACCCTATGAGGCCATGCAATCTCATCAAGGCGAAGCAGCGGGGCAGGATAACAGCGACAATTCGGACAGTCTCCGCTGTGGTAATGGCCGAGAGCGCTCTTAATACCTATCAGCTCTTCCGGAGAAGGAGGATCGTTCCAGTTGACGAGTACTCCTCCATCGCGTCCCATGAATCGGTGACTTTCGCGGACCCTGGCATCTTGGCTCGTCTGCCAGGTATAAAAATTTAGAACCAAGCTCTTCCGATCGCGCGCGGGTTAAAGCAGTCGCGCTTTTTGAAACTTCCGTCCTGGCGATAAGCGCGATTCTCGATTCTGCCACGTCCGGGAATTGCTCACGCAGATCATCCGCAATGTCCTTAGCTCTGCGACCTTTGAGCGATTCCTCTTCGATGAAATTATTGACCTGCTCTGCCAGAGTCACCCCGCCGGCCAATCTGAGAGAAGGTGGAGATCAACTGTGCATTCTCAGTGATAAGCTCCTGCCAGGCGGATCCCCACGCGCCCCTGTAGTTCATCCTGCAGGGCGCGGTCAAAACTGCGGTCCCATCATGCTCTCGCGTGCTGCTTCGCGCAGCGACCGTTTTCCGTCGCTAAAAAGGGCCGTGATCATATTGGAGGCGGCGCGATAGGCGAACTCCCCCTGGGCCTGGCAATAGGCGTGGAGCTCTGGAATGATCTGGGAGGGATCTGCGATATTCGAACTGGTGAGATATTCCATGAAGTGCTTGAACCAGAGCCTGAGGGATCTCCAATATTCACGCTCGCGACGTTGTTTCGGCGCCCAGTCGGTTTTCATCCTCTCACCGGCGCGAACACGAAATCATCAACATTCACGCACCGGACAACTTCGAATCCGAGGTTTACTGATCTGACGCCCCGGATTCGTTCCCTTCGAAAGGGTCCTGCACCGAGAACACAAACGCCTGCATGGTGAGAGCCATAACCGTCTTGAGATCGTATTCCAGGTTAGGGACGTTAAAGGTGCCGTCCACCCTGAGCACCGGAACGGGCGCGATCGTCTTATCCGGCATCTCCTGAAGTTCAGGAAACAGACCGAAAGGCAATCATTCTGGAATTCGAAATAGTCAGCCCTGCTGAGCGCTGCGAGGTTGGCAGCCACAGCAGCCTGCATCGATGCCTCGTTCCCCATCAGCCTACCGGCTGCCCCGGCGAGGAGCTTATTTATCCAGTAGTTTGCCAGTCTCGCGTTCCACTTCCCCGACCCCACCCCATTTGCGCCCGCCTTCCTCAATATCCTTGTACGTCTTTGACATTTGAATCCCTCCTTTTTTTGGCTATCCTTATCCAGGATTTACTTATAGATGCCCCCCAGCTCGCTTAAATGCCGCTGCGTCGCCCTGTCAAGCGCTTCCATGACCCCTGCCTGAGAACGGGCGATATCCTCCGGAGAAGCGTTGGGCTGCGTGATGTTGATATGCACATCTCCGACGATGTTCTGCACCGAAGAGCTATGACTCGGAGCCAGGGAAAAGCCGGAAGCGCTCGGCAGATGACCGCTTCCAATATCTGCCCACCTTGCCTCGAATGATCTCCACGGTGGCCGGACCATACCGCTTTTGAAGATATGCGGCTGCCGCCACATTTTTTGCAGGGTCAAAAAGATCGTTCGGGCCGCCGATGATGCCGGCTTTTCTGCAGTTCCCCCACGTTGAAGGAGTTGATCTGGAAGAGACCATAATCCACAGATCCATTCTTGCTTTTTGTGTTTATGGCCGAGGGATTACCCGAAGATTCGGCCATCATTACTCGCGAGGCCTGTTCCGCATTGCTCCCGAAGGCGCTGGAGATCATGTTTCCATAAACGCCGCCCTGGCCCTTGTTCAGGAAAGTTTCGCGCGGCTTATCGGCAATGGAACCGCGATTCCAAATCTCCTTGATGCGAGCATTGAAGGCGTCGGATGCTTCTTTAGTCGTTCCCCTCCACGTTATAGTGTTCAAATATGCGACGGAGACAGCGGCAGTCTCAGCGGCCTTTCCTATTTTGTCCAACGCTTCAAGGAGGATGTTCCATATCGGGGCAAGCGTCTTGGTTGATTTCCGGCCGTCGAGGTAAGCAAAGAAGTCATCAAACAGGGCAACAATCCAGCCCATGACAAACAGGGCTCGGCCGAAAGGCCCCGCGTAGAATAGCGCTGTAACGATCCCGCCGAGAGCAAGCAGTTCTTTTCCGACAGGAGGCAGGATCTCCCAAATTGCTTTCCCACCCTTGTAGGTATCGGTCAGCATCCTTATGGCGGACCTACCCAGGCCTATGAATGGGACGAGCCAGCGCGCGATCATCTCGGTCCACGCAGGCATTTTTTCGATGAAGTAATCATTCAGGCCTTTGAGCCCGCCCTTGATCCCGGTGATGGGCTCAGCCAAATATTTGAATAAATAATGCCCGATCCATTGGAGAGAATATGTCGCCTCTACGTGAAGCCTTGTAAATTCGAAGCGGATATCACGCAGATACTTCATCTGCCCTTCGAAATCACCTGGCAGGGCC
>CAWIHO010000029.1:0-102595 GCA_963835605.1 uncultured delta proteobacterium
CCGAAGTTGCCTTGCGCCATCCAGATGAGTTCCTCGTCATGATCATGGACGGTGCCGGCTGGCACACCGCAAGAGACCTGCAGATTCCAGAAAATATGCATATCCTCTATCTCCCTCCCTATTCACCCGAACTCAACCCTGTTGAACATCTCTGGGATGACTTACGGGAGAAGGACTTTTGGAACCGGGTATTTGCTACCATAGAGGCCCTCGAAATTCACCTGATGCACAGCCTGGCGCGGATGGAAACCGACCATGAGCGTGTACAGCACATTACGGGGTGGGAGTGGATTGTTGGTGCTATCTTGAATGCAAATTAGAATAACATGTCTCGCGGTCGAGCCATTCGCAGAACGTGTTGAAGATCTTATTGGCCAATCCTTGTTCTCCCTTGTCTGGCCTGACGAAATCGAGATTACAAATGGTGAGAAATCTGGGAAGATATTTAGCCAGAAATGCCCAATCAAAAATGGACGTGATCCTTTCTCTCCCAAGGCTTTTTGTCATAAACGTTCAACACGTTCTGCGAATGGCTCGACCGTTCCCCTTGTTATTCTTCCAGAGGTCTCGATGTTACCCACCAGCGAGTAACGGCTTAACTAGTACTTCCGTATGTCTCTCGGTGAGTGTTTTGAACGGTTCTCAGCGTATCTACTCCACTCTATCACCCGGCTTTTCTGTGCGGTGAAATAACTTATAAAAAACCCCAAAATACATATGAGAAAGATGTTCTTATTGCTGAAAAATAGTATGAAATGCTAAGAAGGATTACTGAGGCAGCCCATGCCGGGGAAGAACGGAGAATGCTGTAAGCATCTGTTATTGTTTAGATTGACAGCTTTTAAGGCCGAGAGAGATAAGCTAGGAAACGTACCCTACTCCTATAAACGCCTCTTGCGCGTGTGAAAAAATGAGCCTGATACGAATCACCACCTTGAAGGACGGCTGATCCTCATTCCCTTCAAGCCACCGCAAGCCGAAACCCCGATCAAAATTATTTTACTTGACACATGGTCTATTAAAATGTACTATGATATATCATGTCGAACCGAAGAAGTACGTTGCTCACCGATTATATCAGGCGCGAGTTCAGAAATTACGAGGAACCGGAACGAGCAGGTAAGGCCAAGGGCGACTTAATCGGATTCTCCAAACCGAAGTTTCTCGCCGTCCTGCTCCATCTTGTCTCCCTGAACGGGATAGAGATCTCACAAATCTGTCATGTCCCCATCAATACCTTCCGCGTGTGGCGTACAGAGCCGCCATTTAAGACGGCCGTCAATTCACGTATTGAGCAATTTGCCCACGTTTGTGTGGAGAAGTTGATCGAAGCGGGCAGGGTCTTTAAAGAAAACAACATGTTTCAAGAAACATCAATCGAGGATGCGGCAACGGGGAGCGCAGGCAACAAACGCCCTGATTTCCATAAAATATTCGATGAAGCACTTTATCCCTTTTCCGACATCGTCATTTTCTCTGATCAGCTTATGGACGCTATCTTTAAAGTCTCAAACGCGGCGCTGCGGCAGCACCAAGTGGACGGTAAATCACAATCGGTTGTCGATGTTTTGACTCCGGCCCTGCCGCCCGTATTCTTTCTCAGAAAAAGGGCTCTTTTCTCCCACTGACGATGAGGAAGGAAACTGGGAGTTCGTCATAATGAACCCTGTCGATTCAGAAAACCGTAAGAGAATCACCATCCTGGAAATACGCAGAAGCCTTTCAAAAGCCTTGGACGGCACCTAAAGAGCGCATCCTGACTGCCAAGACGCTCTTCCAGGAAAGGCTGCGGGACATACAGCCATGAGGGAACCCTTTTTTTGACTACATGGTATATGTATATACACAAATATATACTACATCGCTCTGCCGGGTAAGACCGGCATTTGTAAGGAGATTGACCAATGGCGAACGGTGAACGAACCAGGGGAGGCCAAAGAAATAGGGGAGGCAAAGCTATCCATCACGGCTTCCAAGTCCAATCAAATCGTACAGGGGGCGTTTTAATGAAACCAGAAGAGACCAGAAAGTTTATAACACCCAAGCGATGGGCAACGCAAAACCCCGTTAGGACTAGCAACGAGAATGGATACCGCTAACCCCCCTGACATCCGTCAGACCCTTTTCGACCGGTATCAGGACCATCTCGCCTCTCTCCCCTCCCCCGGCGGCAACGGGTGCCATGGGGCCTTATTGGGAGCGGCAAACCTGGGCATCATGGCAGGAAGGTCCCTAGAACAGATATTCGCCGATTTGAGGGCTGCGGTTCCGCAAGGCAAGCGGATCGTAACAGATCGAGAAATCACGGACGCGGTCAACCGGGCCGCTCAGAGACCATAAGGCAGGCACTCTTGGCAAAATACCATCATGTGACACGACTGAGCCTGTCATAAAGACGGGGCAGCAATTCGCCACAAGTTCATTGACCAGGGTAAAGGCGCGAGCGAGGCCGATTTATGGGAAACATCGCCTATCCGCATTGATTGGCCGCCAGAAGAGGACGCGATGCGCATTTTTCAAACGCTCTATGACGAGGATGACCTTATCTGTATCGGTGAACGGCACGCACCGGGGGTATTCGGTGAAACATAAGACAATGCACGGAATGGATCGAGTATTTTTCCAAGGCCATGAAACAGCGCCGCACATTATACCGAACCCCCTGAGTGGTAGCCCGTAGAAAAGAAAAGCGGGGACGGCGCACCTTTAGGTCTGATGGTAACGTCTCGACCTTCCGCTTTTGCATGGTCGAGTTCGACAACCTAAACAGGGAAGACCAACTTGCCTTTTGGGCCTCTGTCAACCTGCCCGTGAGCGCCCTTGTCGATACCGGAGGCAAATCAATTCATGGCTGGATAGACGTTCGCAAGCTGGCAGACGTATCGACTTTTGAAGCCTGGGACCATCACATCAAGGGTCGGTTGTATTCTCAAATCCTGGAGCCGTTAGGCGTCGATGCAGCCTGTAAGAACCCGGCGCGGTTGTCCCGGCTGCCTGGGCATTTCCGAGCAGACACAGAGCGATAACAAAGAGTTCTGTATTTCTCGCCGGACGGACGGAAGGTGTTTAATGGCCGGTGATGGAATAACAAGACTTAGTACAGCAAGTTGCAAGCTCTGGACGATCCCGTCAAAGGCCCTTGCCGATGACCTTCTGCGGGCAATGGGAGCCGAGGATACGGAAGGCGTCGAGAATTTTGAGCAAGATTCAAGGCCTTGTCTCCGGCGGGGCAGAACTGCGTTTACAGAGATTGCGTTGACGCCGCTCGACTTGATTGAGAGAAGTGCCACCGGAACCGGACCAGATCCTGCACGACACCGCCGACACCGGCGATAAGGTTGCAATCATCGGTTCTTCAAAAACGAGAAAGTCATTCTTCATGCTCCAGTTTGCCTTGTGTTTAGCTGCAGGGCGCAATTTTCTCAGGTGGACTATTCCGAAACCCCGGCGCGTTCTGTTGGTTCAATTTGAAATAAAGAGCGACCATGTTCACCGAAGGGTGAGGAATATGGCCCGGGCGCTTGGAATCAGCGCGGAAAGCATCGAAGGACGTTTTAAGATTCTCAATGCCAGGGGTTTAGGAATTAAGGGGCCGCAGGGTATTGAACGTATAGGTCAGCTTGCAGAAGAGTGGAAGCCTGAAATCATTTTATTCGATCCGCTGTATAAAGTAGCAGAAGGCGATGAAAACCTCGCTCGTGATTTTAAGATAGTCCTCTCTGCTTTCGATGCGCTTGCCGAACAGACGGGAGCAACCATTGGCTATGTCCATCACGATGCTAAGGGCTTTGCCGGAGAGAAAGACATCCGGGACCGTGGCGCGGGTTCGAACACCCTGGGGCGCGATTACGATGCCGCCATCACCCTTACACCGCACGCTTCGGAACCGGACGGCCTGGTTGTCGAGGTCCTTGTCCGCAATTACCGCCCGCAGGAGCCATTCACTATCGTTTGGAGGGCTGACGAGGAGACCGCAGGGTATCGCTTCGAGTCACGGTCTGACATCGTAGCTGTAAAGAAAACTTCCAAGAATCAGACCTCTAATCTACCGGCGATTGATACCTACCGCGAATCAGCTCTCGCCCTGGTCAAAGATAAGCCTTTACTGGTCGGATCGTTTAAAGACGAGATGTAGTAGGGCGGGGGTGGCTCGCATAAGGGTTAATGAATTGTTCAATCGCTTAACGGAAGGCCCCCGGCCTGTGCTCGAAACTTACGAGCAAAGAGGGCGCGGAAAACATGTAAAGTGGGTAGGTCTTCCGGCGGCTATCGAGAATTTGAGAAAAGGACTTTTGGAATGAATAGAACTTTTAGAGTTTTTAGAACTACCGTTAGAGATTCTAAAAAGGTTCTAAGAGTGGCGTTTTAGAAATAGAACTCCCGCTCTATATAAGAGCGGAGTTTCTATTCTAACTCTATGAACCACCGGAATTCATTGAGACGGAAGAATGATATCGACCACAACACGGGCTGCGAAGGAAGTGATCAAGCTCATGTTACAAGGATGCGAACGGTTGATGGATGAGGCTGTAACCGCCAAACTGGCGGACTAAAAACTAACTGGAGGTAGTCATGATCAGCAACACGCAACAAACAGATGTAAGGCAGCAGGAAGCAGCACTCGTGGAGAGGGAGAAGACGGAAGCCTATCCTGCGTCAACACCAGCGACCTTCACCGGAGATCACGCCCCGGAGGAAGGGGTCGGCGGAACAAACGGAATAACGGAGTCGGAAAGGAAGACGCACTATGAAACAGTTTATAGGGTTACGTCAACGGTATACGGGTTACGCCACGGCGGTCTTTACGATCACGTAAACATCAACTGGTTTTGCGTTCACAGGTCTTACCCGTTCGTACGCCCCGAGGAAGCCATTACGGATTATGACGAGAATAAATATAATAGTCTTCATGCGCGGGAGTATTTGAGCGAACACTTTTCAAGAAAAGAGGCCGTAGCCCTTAAAGACTATCTCTCCAGATTCAAAGGGGTCACACGGATCGGATGGACGACCATAAGCAAGGTTGACCTTCCCATTTCAAACTTTCCTATGACTTTCAAGGAGCAGCTCTCCGACAGTGACCCCGAGCTGGCACCTGGGTGCCCGAGGGGTATGACGAGGACGTGCTCCCCTTCAAGGTGTCGGGATACTATAACGTGTGTTGGGAAGTGCCAAGGACGATTTTATGTCCTGACTGTGGGAAAGAAATAGAAGTGCAGGACCCTTTCGGCGGCGGTTTGGGCACTTCGACCGACGAGGCCGATGATGTATCCCTGTGAGCGGCCTGGAAATAGGTAACAGACATTGAGGCTCGGGTTTTATGGAGACCACGACCAACAGCATTGAGCCACGAGAATGTAGGTACAGAGGCCGCGGGAAGACCTTCGGCCCCAAGAGGAGCTGGCAGCGATTTGGCTGTCAGCTCTGCCGGTACCTATTCAGCAAGTGCGGGCAGAAGCCGTAAAACTTTATCACAGGGAGGCGTAACACATGGACGACCTCATTGGCGACATGAAAACAGATTTTGGGCAACAGGATGTGAGGCAATGCGGGAAAGATAACAAAGATAACAGGATGCATCATACTGTAATCGTACAGGAGGTTAGTCAATGAGCAGACGTTATCTTCGTTTACCGGAAGTACTTGATCGAATCCCGGTATCCAAATCAACATGGTGGGCCGGAATCAGAAACGGCATATTCCCAAAGGCTATCAAACTATCACCGCGAGTCACTGTTTGGCTGGAAGCGGATATAGACAAAGTCGGAGTGAGTGATAACAACGAGCAAGCCAGCGAGTACATGAAGTTGAACGAAATCACTTCTTGGGGGCTGTTTTGGGGGTATGTGTCTCATTGAGGCAATTCAAAAGTACTATGATAACAATGTGTTGCTGAGCGGGTTCGATTCCCGCCGCCTCCACCAATCTTAAGGTTCACGCCTCAATTTGGCTCATTCGACACTTCCTTCGTTGACAAAGCAGCATCATGCCCCCTAGAATATAGCCGATGCACAAGAAGGATCACCGGCCTTGGGGCCATTTTTGTGTGCTCGAAGATGCGCCGGGACACAAGGTAAAGAGGATCGTTGTCAACCCTGGGCAGAGGCTCTCTCTTCAGAAACACGGGCGCAGGAAGGAGCACTGGTTCATACTCGAAGGCAAGGCTATTCTGATCCTTAATGACGAAGAGATCTGTCTCTCGGCTGGCGAGGCCGTAAACATCCCCGAGGGCGCCTGGCATCGTGTCAAGAACCCGGGAGATGCTCCACTCATTTTCGTCGAAGTGCAAACCGGGGACTATTTCGGCGAGGATGACATCACCCGGGCGGAAGATGACTATGGCCGGGCATAGTCGGACCGTCATCGCCGCCCACCCTGCTCCAGGCTCAGTCGGCTTTCCATGTTGACCTTAAGCTTTTGATATTAAAAGGTATTCTTTGCCTTCGTTTGACTAGACAGCGCAATTCTGGTAATCTTATGGTCTCACCCGCCAATGGAAAGACAATCAGGTTGGAAAAAGAAGACGAAAGACGAGATCGAGCAGACTTTTGCGTTCTGCGAGGGGTACAAGGAGTTTCTGGACCGGGCAAAAACGGAACGGGAAGCCGCCAGATGCATAGAAGGAGCATTAAAGCAGGCAGGATTTGGAGATGGTTCGGCATCAGGAAGGACCTTCCGCGTCAATAAAGGCAAGGAAGTGATGGCGTGGTGTCCAGGCAAGGCCAAGTCCCTGGACGGCTTAAGAATCATTATTGCCCATATCGATGCGCCGAGACTCGACCTCAAGCAGAACCCGCTTTACGAGGATGTCGACTTGGCACTTTTACACACCCATTATTACGGAGGCATCAAAAAGTACCACTGGGTGGCGATACCCCTTGCTATCCACGGCATCATCGTGAAGGCGGACGGCAGTGCGGTAGAGGTGGCAATCGGTGAGGATGATCAGGATCCGGTCTTTGCCATCGACGATCTCCTGCCTCACCTCTCAAGAAAGACCCAGGACGAAAAGAAGCTCTCGGAAGCTATAGAGGGTGAGAAATTAACAATACTTTTTGGGAGTCTGCCCTTGCTCGGAGAGGAAAAAAACGCGGTTAAGAAGCAGATCTTGAAGCTGCTCGACGACAGATACGGCGTGGCAGAAGAAGATTTCATCAGCGCTGAGATCGAAGTTGTTCCAGCCTTCAAAGCTCGCGATGTCGGCCTCGACCGGAGCATGATCGGCGCTTACGGGCAGGACGACAGGGCATCCGCCTACCCTTTGCTCAAAGCAATCTGTGACGCAGAAAGTCCGATGCATCCGGCTCTGGCCATTTTCGTGGACAAGGAAGAGATCGGGTCTGAGGGTAACACCGGCGCCAGGTCTCGTTTCATAAAGATATTTTTGCACGAAATACTGAGCGCCTCGGGGCGCACCGTGTCCGACGAGATGGTACAGAGGATACTCTTCAATTCGAAGGCTATCAGTGCGGATGTAAACGGGCCAGTGAATCCCAATTGGCAGGACGTGCACGAGAAGCAGAACGCCTGCTACCTCGGCGGCGGCATTTGCGTAACCAAGTTTACGGGCCACATGGGAAAAGTAGGCGCCAACGATGCCCACGCAGAATATATAGCCGAGATCAGGCGTCTTTTTTCCAAAGAAGGCATAATCTGGCAGACAGGAGAGTTGGGTAAAATCGATGAGGGGGGAGGTGGAACCGTGGCGAAGTATCTTGCCGAATACGGCATGGATACTATTGATATGGGAGCACCCGTTCTTGCAATGCATTCCCCCTTTGAAATCTCCAGCAAACTTGATATTTATGAGGCATACCGGGCCTTTAAGGCCTTTCTGGTATCGTAAGCATTAGGAGGCATTAAGAAATGATTGAAGTTGAAACGGTGAAGATACCGAAAGTACTCCCTTTACTCCCTGTGCGGGACATGGTGATGTATCCCTCAGTGACGCTGCCTTTGTTTTTGGGTCGGGAGATGTCGATTAATGCAGTCGAGAAATCCCTCTCGACGGACCGCCTTATCCTCGTCGCAGCCCAGAAGGATCTGACGGATGAAGACCCCTTACCCGCGAGGATCCATTCTCTGGGCGTTGTCTCGCAGATCATGCGCATGCTGAGACTGCCTGACGGCAGGATCAAGATACTCGTCCAGGGTTTGAAAAGGGCCCAGATCGCCCAATATGTCCAGGAAAGGCCGACATACCTTGTAGAGTTAACGACCATTGAGGAACCGATCATCACCGAGATCACTTTAGAGATCGAAGCGCTGATGCGCTACATAAAGGAAGAAATGGAGAAGGTGGTCTCCATGGGAAGGATGATCCCTCCCGATGTGCTTCTCGTGCTCGACACCATCGACGAACCGGGAAAGTTTGCCGACGTGGCATGCGCTAACCTGGGGCTGCCCGTAGGAAAGGCCCAGGAGATTCTGGAGATCATCGATCCCATTGAACGGCTGAAAAAGCTCTCTGAGATCATCGGCAAGGAGATCCAGCTTCTCAACATGCAAGCCAAGATACTTTCAACGGCCAAGGAGGAGATGACCAAGAGCCAGAGGGACTACTTCCTCAGGGAACAGATGAAGGCGATACGCTCCGAACTTGGCGAAATAGACGAGCGTGAGGACGAAGCCAAAGACCTCAGGAAGCGCGTCAAGAAGTCGAAGATGCCGAAGGAAATAGAGAAAGAAGTAAAGAAGCAGGTCGAGCGGCTGGAGATGATGCATCCTGATGCCATCGAGTCGAATATGCTGAGGACTTACATCGAATGGCTTGTCGAGTTGCCGTGGAACTGCTCTACCAAAGATAACATACATATAGCCAAGGTAAGGAAGATACTCGACGAGGATCATTACGGGCTGGAGAAGGTCAAGGAAAGGATCCTCGAGTTTTTAAGTGTTATCAAACTGAAAGGGGTTATGAAAGGCCCCATACTCTGTTTTGTTGGTCCTCCCGGTGTGGGTAAGACTTCCCTGGGCCGGTCGATTGCCCGGGCCATGGGACGAAGCTTCTTGAGGATTTCCCTGGGGGGCATGAAGGATGAGGCTGAGATTAGAGGTCACAGGAGGACCTATGTGGGTGCGATGCCCGGCCGCATCATCCAGGGTCTCAAGCAGGGAGGCACAAACAACCCGGTCTTCATGCTGGATGAGATAGACAAGATCGGCATGGACTTCAGGGGCGATCCGGCCAGCGCTTTACTCGAAGTCCTGGATCCCGAGCAGAATTGTGCATTCAGCGACCACTATCTGAATCTGCCCTTTGACCTATCGAAAGTAATGTTCATCACCACGGCGAATCGGATAGACACTATCCCACCGGCCCTCGAAGACCGGATGGAGGTGATCTCTCTCCCGGGCTATACTGAACAGGAGAAGCTGATTATCGCGAAGCGGTACCTTATCCCGAAGCAGATGAAAGAGAATGGTTTGAAAAGAAGCCTGCTCCGCTTTGGTGATAAGGCCGTGGAGAAGCTTATACGGGATTATACGAGAGAGGCGGGCGTACGAAATCTGGAGCGCGAGATCGCGGCGGTCTCACGTAAAGTTGCAAAAAGGCTAGCCGAAGGAAAGAA
Organism: uncultured delta proteobacterium; assembly: GCA_963835605.1. GTDB lineage: Bacteria > Desulfobacterota > Syntrophorhabdia > Syntrophorhabdales > WCHB1-27 > JADGQN01. Next base: position 9,573 of record CAWIHO010000029.1, read on the forward strand.
AAACAAAGTGATGATCACACCTCAAAACCTGCATAGCTTTCTCGGACCCTTGAAATTCATGCCCGAGACAGCGATTGCAACGGACATACCCGGTGTCGCGTGCGGCCTTGCGTGGACTGAAACGGGCGGGGAGCTGCTCTTCGTTGAAGCCTCCTGCCGTAAAGGGAGAAGAGAACTCACGCTGACCGGGAGCATGGGTGATGTGATGAAAGAGTCGGCCCAGGCTGCACTCACTTACATAAAGGCCAAAGCAAAGCAACTCGGCATACCTCAGGAAAGTTTTGACGAGCTCGAGATGCACATTCACGTGCCCCAGGGCGCCATCCCCAAGGATGGTCCGTCAGCTGGTGTTACGATGGCTGTTGCCATGATAAGTGCGCTCACCCAAAGGGTAGTTGCCAGCAAGATTGCGATGACAGGGGAGATCACGCTGACAGGACGGGTACTGCCCATCGGTGGTCTCAAGGAGAAGACACTTGCTGCACTCCGGGCCCGTTTGAAAAAGGTAATCATCCCTGAGGAGAACCTGAAGGACTTGGAAGATATCCCGGATTATGTAAAAAAGAAGGTCACATTCCTTCCGGTCAAAGACATGGATGATGTCGTAAAACTCCTTTTCAGCGCGCCGCCAACGAAAAGACGACCCCTGCCTGGGAAAAGGGTCCATCGTGAAAGAAGCCTCCTTCTACAACAGAGGTGACAACGGCAAGGTAGACTGTTACCTTTGCAGGCACCACTGCGTTATAAGCGATGGTAAACGGGGTATCTGTTGTGTGCGGGAGAACCGGGGAGGCACTCTCTATACCCTGGTCTACGGGAAACCCTGTTCCTGGCACGTGGATCCCATAGAAAAGAAGCCCTTGTTCCACTGCTTCCCGGGCTCAAAGGCCTTCTCCATCGCCACGGTCGGCTGTAACTTCCGGTGCCTCCACTGCCAAAACCACGAGATATCCCAGCTACCGAGAGATCATAATCAGATATACGGGGAGGCCACCTCACCCACCGACGTGGTGGAGCACGCACAAAAGGCAGGATGTCGCAGCATATCTTACACGTACACCGAGCCCACCATGTTCTACGAGTATGCCTACGACATAGCCAGGCTCGCCAAAGAGCGGGGTCTTTCCAACAACTTCGTTACTAATGGGTATATAGAGAAGGAACCGCTTACCGCGATACAGCCCTATCTCGATGCTGCCAACATCGACCTGAAGAGCATTTCCGATGACTTTTACAGAAAGGTGTGCGGCGCGCGCGTAGAGGGGGTGCTCGAATCGATCAAGAATTACAAATCCCTAGGCATCTGGATTGAGATAACAACGCTCGTTATCCCGAATCATAACGACTCGGATGAGGAGTTCGAGGCCATAGCCAGATTCATCCGGGATGAAACAGGACCTGAAACCCCCTGGCATGTGAGTGCCTTCCACCCGACCTACAAACTTACCGATGCGCCCCCCACATCGCCAAAAACTTTGATAAGGGCACGCCAGATAGGCATAGAGGCAGGCCTGCGTTATGTATACACGGGGAACATCCCTGGCCTTGACGCTGAAAATACATACTGTTACCAGTGCAAGAAACCCGTCATCAAGCGGTATGGTTTCAGCATCACGGAATACAGCATAGATGCAGGTGCCTGTAAGTTTTGCGGCGCCAAAATAGACGGGGTCGGCCTCTAACATGGGTCCCAAACTCTTTTTCTTTTCTTTTTGCACTATTATGTGATATCCTGTATTCACATTCACCAATCCGATATTTCTTCTGTTTCTGAAGCGCTCCTGCTTCTCCCAGTTTTCTCCTCACGAGAGACTGCCAAACAGAGAGATACCAGAAAAAAGGGAGGCTGCAATGCAAGGGACCAAACTGTTTGTTGGTAATCTGAGTTATTCCGTCGACAGGGAGAAGCTGAAGGAACTGTTTGCTGAGTATGGTGAAGTGGCTAACGTCAATATCATCGAGGGCAAGGGTTTCGGTTTTGTGGAAATGGCTACCAAAGAAGGGGCTGAAAAAGCAAAAGCGGGGCTAAACGGTACACAGCTCCAAGGCCGCACGCTTAACGTTGATGAGGCCCGTCCACAGCGGGATAAAGACAAAGGGAGAAGAGGCGGCGGCGGCCCAAGAAGATACTAAAGGAGATACTGTGTACGTACACGTCGATGACGGCAACATTGAGAAAGCAATAAAGACCCTGAAGCGCCTGATGCAGAAAGAGGGTGTTCTCAAAGAGATCAAGCGGAGAAGCTTTTATGAGAAACCTTCGGAGCGGGAACGGCGCAAACAGAGGGAAGCAAGAAAGAGGCGGCTCAAGGCCGAGCGAAGAAAATCCTGGAAAGCCTAGGGGCGAAGAGGCTTAAAGTACTCAATAGCTGTGGTTTGAGGACGGGACCACGGGAAAGCGCTTAATTTCAGGATCACGCTGCAAGAGAATTTAGACAGGGTGTGATAACTTAAGGGGTTGGCCGACGGCAGTGTGGCTCGCCCCTTCTTCACTTTCTCTGCAACAACAAACAGGCTTACATACAGGCAGCCGGAGTACGGGCCCGGCTCGGTTCACCCACCATTTCACGATTCTGGTTCTGACCCATACGCGTAAAGCATGTGAGAGGCGACGGGTGGTGTCTCTCCAGTATGAAAGGATTGAACCAGCTTCGCCGTCGCGCGGTCAGAGACCGTGAAACGTTCATGCTGGCGCAAGTGATCCAGCCATGATTCTACAATAAAAAACTCAATGTAGCGGCCAAGGTCCGTAGTGTCGCGAAAGAGCCCCCACTCAATTGCTCCGTCCCGGAGCCGGATGCGCCTCATGCCCCGCATGGCACGCGCGAATTCGCGTGCAGAGCGGGGATCGATCCGGTACTCGACCGTCACCAGCACAGGCCCCTGATCGTGCTGAGGCTCCAGAACCCTTTCTGTTTCAGGCCAGCGCGCGGAAGGCCTAAGGTCAAGGTTCTCTCCGGCCGGCAGCCGATAGCGCAAGACAAACAGAAGGGCGGCCCCCAACGCTAACGCAGCGATGAGGAGCGCTGCCGGAATATCCACGAACGAGGCAACTGTGCCCCAGAGAACACTTCCTCCCGCCAATCCTCCAAAGAATACGATGCCATAACTGGCCATAACTCTTCCCCTCACCCAGGAGGGGACAGCTAACTGTACTCCAGCGTTAAAGGTAGAAAAAAGAGATAGCCACGCGACTCCGGCCAGGCCCATAGCAATGCCCACCAGCAAAACGTTATGCACCAGAGCAAGAGCAATGAGCACCATGGCGAAGAGAAGCTGTGCCAGAGCAACCAGGAGCTCCGCAGAGAACCACTGCCGCATTCTTGGTAAGATAAGAGCTGCCGCGACAGCCCCTGTGCCCAGGCAGCCAAGCAATACGCCGTATCCGAAGGAGCTGAGGCCCAGCTCGCGACGGGCCAGCAAGGGCAGAAGCGCCCAGAGAGCGCTGGCGCAAAAGGCAAAGAGAAATGCGCGAATTAGGAATGCATGGAGCTCCGGTGCATGAATTACGTAGCGCATGCCGGTACGTATCGCGCTTAAGAATCGCTCGGTGGGCAGGGCGCTTTCCGGTACAGGGCGACGCCAACGGTATATCACCACGACTACGCCAAGGAATGAGGCTGCATTGAGTAAGAAAACGGCGCCCGGTCCAAAAGCCGCTGCTACAAGGCCGCCCAGCGCAGGGCCGACAGCCCGGGAGAGATTGAATCCCATGGCTCCGAGCGCTACCGCTCCATGTAGGTCAGCGCGAGACACGAGTTCCGGCACAATGGCCTGCCACGCGGGCCCTGACAGAGCACCGCCCACCTGTAAGGTAAAGGTAAGGATCAGGAGCACGAGAGGGGTCGTGAGCCCACCCACCGTAAGCAGGCCCAGAATGGCTGCCCCAACGGTCATCCAGAGTTGAAAAAAAATAAGCAGGCGGCGGCGGTCGGCGACGTCAGCCATGGCCCCCGCGGGGAGGCTGAGCAGAAAGATCGGCATCGTGCTTGCCGTCTGCATTAATGCTACCATGATGGGTCTGGGCGCAAGGGAGGTCATAAGCCAGGCACCGGCCACGTCGTGCATCCACGAGCCTACATTGGAAAAGACCGCTGCAATCCAGAGCGCCCGAAAAACTGGCTGGAGGAGGGGGGACCATGCGGATGTTCTTGGCGGCTGAGTGTCGGTCATGTGTTTATCTTCACGCTAAGGCCCGCGCCCGTAAGGCTGGCCGTCGGGCCAAGGCTTTATTTTAGCACATTCTCATCGACAAAGTGATTGAGCCCCTTTTTTCTTGACAACCAGGATCCTTCGTGGTACTTAGTTCTGTAGGTAAAACCTTGGTTCTATTATATCATTTAGACCATTGCGAATGAAGAACGAAAAGAAGAGATCAGGTGAGCGGTACGTGGTGCCGGCAGTAGAGCAAGCGTCGCGAGTGCTCTTCGGTCTCTGGCCGGTGCCCGCTCCCCCCACATGAGCCTGACTGAGATCTGCGCTCAGGTGGGCATCCACAAGAGCAAGGCTTTTTCCATCCTCCATACCCTGCAAAAATTCGGTCTCGTTCAGAGGAACACCAATGGAAAGGGGTATTCTCTCGGCCCCGGGTCTGGTCACCCTATCCCGGAGGGTTCTTGATAATCTGAATGCGCCACGTCTTGCCGAGCCTATATTGGAGAAACTGGCAAACAAGGCCGGAGGTACCGCAATACTCGGGCTGATAGCGGATAAAGGTGTTTTCGTGGTTGCGAAACAAGAGGGAAATCGCGACATCGGCTACACTATTCGAATCGGCACTCCTTTTCCCCTTACCTACGGTTCACACGGAAAGGCAATTGCCGCCTTTCTTCCCCCGACAGAGCTCGACAAACTGCTTCAACAGAAAAAATTATATTTCTATGGAGAGTCTGGGATCTTTAACCGTAAAAGACTTGAGGAGGAGCTTGTCCAGGTCCGGCGGGATGGCTTTGCGCTTGACCTTGGAGAAATGAGACCGGGACTTAATGCGGTGGCGGCCGCGGTATTCGGGGCCGGAGCAAGACCCATCGGCTATATTGTCGTAATCGGTCTTGCCTCAGAAGAAGCCGCACGCAAATTAGGACCTACTATAGCGCAAGCGGCCAGAGCTCTTTCACGGCAACTCGGCGCTGATCTGGAAAAGATACGGGGAGAATCCTAAGAGCAAGATATAGATACAAGAATAGAAGATCAGAAAAAAGTAGCCACTGACGAAGGGAGGGTAACACTATGGCACTACGAACAAGAAAGAGTGCTGCAAAAATGAGCAGCGAGAAAGACCGCGTCAGCCTTACGATTAACGGCGAGGCCTACGAATTGGAAATCGGTAAAGTTTTTGCAAAACACGGTTCAATGGTGCTAAAATAGCCCCGACTTTCTGAACTCTGAGAGAGGTAAAATGAAACCTTTTAAACATATAGACGCGACGACGATCAACGGAGCAATCAAGCTGAAGAGCAAAGGCAAGGCTAAGTTGATTGCTGGTGGAACCGATCTCCTCGGGATATTGAAAGACAAAATACTCCCTGAGTATCCCGAGACCGTCATTAATATTAAGACCATCCCTAATCTGGACTATATTAAAGAGGATGCCACAGGACTCAAAGTAGGCGCCCTGACGAAGCTGGAGGATATCGCCAGGTCTCCCATAGTCAGGGAAAAGTATAAGATATTCGCTGAGGCGGCTGAAGCGGTGGCGACTCCGCACATCCGTGCGATGGGTACTCTCGGCGGCAACTTGTGCCAGGATGTGCGTTGCTGGTACTACCGGTACCCACACCAGATAGGCGGACGCATTGAGTGCTATCTGAAAGGTGGTAAAGAGTGCTATGCGCTGACCAGGGAGAACCAGTACCATTCGATATTCGGAGGGCTGAGGTTCGCTCACACCTCTTGCCAATCAGCCTGTCCCGGCCACGTAAACATATCTACCTACCTGAGCCAGATAAGAGAGGGTAACCTCCTTGAAGCAGCCAGGGTCCTTCTTCAGAATAACCCGATCCCAGCCATAACCGGCCGGGTTTGCCCGCATTTCTGTGAACAATTATGCAACCGCGGTGATTTCGATGAGTCTTTATCAGTGAGGAATATTGAGAGATTCGTTGGCGACTATATTCTGGATAGCGCGGATGAAGTCATTGAAAAGCCCGGGAAAAGCACGGGCAAGAAGGTAGCGATCGTGGGCTCCGGTCCGGCGGGCCTTGCCGCAGCTTACTACCTCAGGTTATCGGGGCATCGCGTTACTGTCTTCGACCGGATGGAAGAAGCAGGGGGATTGCTAAGGTATGCAATTCCAACATACAGGCTGCCCAGAGATGTCGTGAGGCGCACAATAAACGTGCTTGAGAATATGGGGATTGAATTCAAGCTCAAAGCTGATATCGGCAAGAAAATCACCCTCAAGAACCTCAAGAAAAAATACGACGCCGTCTTCATCGGCACTGGAGCGTGGGACCCGGTATCTATCGGATTGGAGGGCGAGAAATCAGCCAAGTTCGGGCTGGAATTTCTGGCCAATGTTCAGAAGGGGCTCAAGAAAGCACCCGGCAAGAAGGTGCTGGTCATCGGAGGAGGCAATGCGGCGGTTGATGTAGCCATCACTTCAATGCGCCTGGGCGCTGAAGAGGTTACGATGGCATGTCTGGAATGCAGAGAAGAGATGCCGGCGCTCCCGTGGGAAATTGAGCAGGCTCAGGAAGAAAACGTTAAGATCATGCCCTCCTGGGCGCCGCACAAAATACTCAAATCCCGTGGAAAAGTAGTCGGGATGGAACTCATCCGCTGTGCCTCAGTCTTTGATAATTCAGGGAGCTTTGCCCCGGTCTGCGACGAGACTGTCAAGACTACTGATTGATGCAGACGTCATCGTTATGGCTGTCGGATATGCGACCGACCTGAAATTTGCCGAAGGGGTTGTTAAGACCAGCCGCGGTCTGATCGTGGCCAGCTCTGAAACCCAGGCGACCAACGTACGCGGCATATTCGCCGGTGGTTCGGTGGCACGCGGCGCTGCAACCGTAATAGAAGCAATCGCTGACGGGAAGAGGGCTGCAGCTGCCATGGACGCATATCTAAAGAAGGCCGGAAAAGATAAAGGGAAGGAAGCCGGGCCTTTATTGAAATTCAACCCGGAATATTACAAGAGAACCAGGAAACTACAGGCGTCCAGAATTCCGGTAACTCAACGCACAATTAAGACTGAGGACACTCCCGGTTTTGGTCTGGACCAGATCAAGATGGAGGCGAACAGGTGTTTTAACTGCAGTTGCGTGTCCGTTAATGCTACTGATACCGGGGTAGCACTTGAGGCTTTGAATGCCAGGGTGAAGATCGCCGGCGCAAGGGGGACCAGGGTTATACCCGTTGCTGAATTCTTCGGCTCTTTCCCCAATGCACTCGAGGAAGGGGATATTGTTACAGAAATCCAGGTGCCCGCGCCACGCGATGGTGCCAGGCAGACCTTCGTTAAATTCCGGTTGCGTGAGGCGATAGATTTTGCCCTCGTCAGTGTTGCCTCCGTTATCACTACAGAGGATGGCATTTGTAAGGATGCGCGGATAGTGTTGGGTGCGGTTGCCCCACGTCCGGTACGGGCTAACGCAGCGGAAAAAGTGCTGGTCGGGCAGGCGCTCGACGATAAACAGGCTGCTGCCGCGGCAGAGGCTGCACTTTCGGACGCGCTGCCGCTCGAGAAGAACAGCTATAAAATTCCTATTGCCAGGGAAATGGTCCAGCGTGCCATTGCAAACCTTGGAACAACAGGGAAATGAGGTAACCATGCCGGATAAAACAAAGATAAATCTGGAAGTCAACGGTAAGCAGCATGAGCTGATCATCGGGAAAGATATTACTCCATCGGATACGTTAGCAGAGACGCTTCGAAATAATTTGGGTCTGCTCGGTACGAAGATTTCGTGTGACCGGGGAGCTTGCGGCGCCTGTACCGTAATAGTTCACGGTGAAGCCGTCCTGTCATGCACCATGCTTACCGTAGAGTGTGACGGTATGAGCGTGACCACTATCGAAGGCCTGGAAGACCCGAAGACAGGCGACCTGGACCCTTTGCAACAGTCTTTTATTGACCACACCGCATTCCAGTGCGGTTTTTGTACCCCCGGCATCATCATGACTGCTAAAGCCCTGTTAGACAAAAACCCGAAACCTACTGAGGACGAAATCAAGCTGGCCCTTTCCGGCAATTTCTGTCGCTGTATTGCACATTACGAAGTCTTGAAAGCTGTCACTGCTGTTATCGAAGGTGGGAATCATGGCAAATAACTACCGTTATATTGGAAAAGATACGCCACGTAAAGACGCAAGAAATATCGTCACGGGAAGAGCAGAATACGTGGGCGATGTGCGTTTGCCGAATATGCTCATTGGCAGGGTGCTCAGGAGTCCCCTCCCCCACGCCAACATCAAAAGCATAGATGTCAGCAAGGCTGCCGCCCTGCCCGGTGTCCACGCGGTACTGACCTACAAAGATGTAACAGATGCCGCCTGGGGTATCCCCGTTCACATGAAGCTTCTGGATAAAAAGGTGCGTTTTGTCGGTGATGCTGTTGCGCTGGTAGCCGCGGATACCGCCCAGATAGCTGACGAAGCGGTTGAGCTTATCAAGGTGGAATACGAGCCGCTGCAGGCGTGCTACAACGTCGAAGAGGCCATGCAACCGGGGCAGCCACTACTGTACGACCAGTACCCTGAAAACGTTATTCCCCAGATTTCCAAGCTTTTGCAAAATGTAATCAAGGGAGATGTTGACAAAGGCTTTGCCGAGGCTGACGAAATAATTGAGGGCACGGGATTTTATGAGTGTTTTCCCAATCCATTGCCCCCGGAACCGCCCGGCGTTGTTGCATACTGGGAAAATCCGGACAAACTGGTAGCCTACGTGGCATGTCAATCGCTTGGTCTGAACAAATATCTGGCACAACCTTTCTTCCGTATGGCAGACGCGCGATTTATCGCCACGCAGTGCGGCGGCAGCTACGGCACCAAGAATGCCAATATGACGCCAATCGGTTTTGCGGCCGAACTAGCGAAGGCAGCCAGACGACCGGTCAAGATTTATTACACAAAAGAGGAACACTTCGCTGCCTATTCAATACGACTTTCATGCCGCATTAATGCCCGTGTGGGTATCAAAAAGGACGGCACGGTCACGGCTGTCACCGGAGACTGGCTTGTCAATACAGGCTCGGGTTCGGAAGCGGCACCACATGAGATTGCTGTAGGCTCCGGTGAGCTTCAGCTGGCCTTGCGTTGTCCTAACTGGAACCTCCGCACCAAGGTGGTCCTCACGAACCGGGCGCCCACCGGCATTGTCCGGGGCTACGGCGGCCAGGAACTGAAAAGCTCTATTCTGCCTATCATGGGCATGGCAATGGAAAAGGTTGGCGTTGACCCGGTAGACTTCTTCAAGAAGAACTTCGTCAGGGCAGGCGATGAATACTTCTGGCGGAACGGCAAAAAGTACGTGTATCGGGGTATAGATTTTTCCCCGGCCATTGATAATGGCGCAGCCAAATTTGGCTGGAAAGAAAAATGGAAGGGATGGGGCAGACCAACGTCTGTCGATGGTAATAAGCGGCGCGGGGTGGGTGTGGGCATCCACAGCAACGCGGATGTCGGCGAAGACGACTCAGAAGCATGGGTAAAACTGACTCCGGATGGCCGTGCTCTTGTTTGCGTTGCGATTGCAGAGTCAGGGCAAGGCCAGCGCAGCAGCTTGTGTAAGATGGTTGCCGAGATACTGCAGCTTCCCTTAGAACATGTCAATATGAGCTTTCCGGATACAGATGGAAATCCGCACGAATTTGCCCTGGTGGGTTCACGGGGCACGTTTACTATAGGTTCAGCTGTCATACAGGCAGCTGAGGATGCCCGGCGCCAGCTTCTGGAAATGGCGTCCCGGGTGTTGAAACTCACACCCGAGGAGCTCGACACTGAAGACGGATGGGTATTCGAGATCAGGAATCCCAAAAACAGGATACCCTGGCGTAAAGCAACTGGTTTAACGACCACCCTCCTGGGCAAGGGCCGGTTTGACGAGGATTTCACGTTGTGCAATTTTCTTATCCAATTCGTCGAGGTCGAAGTTGATACTGCGACAGGCAAGGTTAAACTCTTAAACATCCTCAACAGTGCCGGATGCGGTACGGTAATCTCTCCGAACTACCTCAACGGCCAGTTACACGGCGCCCTGGGAGCCGCAGGCCTGGACACAGCGATATGCGAAGGTGGTATGCTCGACCCCACTACCGGGCGAATGGTCAATTGCAACATGATTGATTATAAATGGCGGCCTTTCAACGACCTGCCTCATTTTGATAACATGTTTATGGAGACACCGATACCCAGCCACCGTTTTCATGCGGTTGGTGTTGGCGAGATATCCACCTCACCCGGCCCCGGTGCCGTACTTATGGCGGTTTACAATGCTATCGGGGTGAGAATAATGGACTATCCGTTCACTCCGGATAAAGTGTTGAAGGCGCTGGGCAAGATTAAGTAGTCTGCATCATTGGATTAGAAGCAACTGAAATCCGATAACGGCGCTGCTTACAAGGTGGCAAGCATCGCGTCGTTGACAGCCGCATTGGCAAAGCCTTGAACATTATCTACACGCTTTCAATTCGTAATCGTCATCTGTCACAGTAGCGTTTCGGTGACGTGTTGATGAGAGGCAAAACCCACCCGCGACGACGGGTACCCGGAGCGAGGGAAATGGTTTCGCCATACGCGGATGATTGGAGTTTTCACAATAGCTTAATTTTTTTCATGGAGGAGAGGACATGGCACGGAAGAGCGCAAGCTCTGTTAAACAGAAAGATCTGCAAAGGCGTTCCATAAGTCTTACCGTCAACGGGAAAGTGCACGAACTGGAGGTCGGCAAGCGGCCTGATCAGGTCGATCCGGCGCATACGCTCGCCTTTACGCTCAGGGAGACCCTCGGTCTCACGGGCACCAAGATTGCGTGCGATGGCGGTGCCTGCGGATGTTGCACCGTGCTCATGGACGGAAAGGCGGTGCTCTCCTGCATGACGCTGACCATTGAATGCAACGGGAAGAGCGTAACGACTATAGAGGGCTTAAGCGATCGCGAAGTGGGGAACTCGACCCGCTGCAACAGGCCTTTGTCGATGAGACCGCCTTTCAATGCGGCTTTTGCACCCCAGGCATTATTATGAGTGCAAAGTGGCTTCTCAATGAGAATTCTTCTCCCACAGAAGAAGAGGTTAAGGAAGCTCTTTCAGGAAATTTCTGCCGTTGTATCAGCCACTATCATGTGGTGAGAGCGGTGATGGCCGCAGCTCACAAGACAGATGGAAGAGAGAAGAGGGAAGAAGGAAGCAAAGGACTAGGGCAAGGTTTGAAAGGTTAGCGCTATGGCCGGAGATTACAGATTCATAGGAAAAACAACGCCGCGAAAAGATGCGAGAGAAATCGTGACCGGCAGCGCTGCTTTTCTTGGTGACCGGAAGATGCACAACCTGCTGCATGGCAAGGTGTTGCGGAGCCCTCATCCGCACGCGCTCATCAAAAAGGTAGACAAGAACAAAGCCCTGTCATTGCCGGGCGTGAAGGCGGTGCTCACGTACGAGGACGTACCTGATTGGAAGGGCGGTACCCCCCGCATCGTCCGCGTGCTCGACCGAAGAGTCCGCTTTGTGGGAGACGCCGTTGCGCTCGTGGCAGCAACGACCGAGTCTATTGCAGAAGAGGCACGCAACCTGATAGACGTGGAGTACGAAATACTGCCCGCGGTATTTGATATGGAAGAGGCACGCGGAGAGGGCGCTCCTCAGTTGTATGACGAGTTTCCACGGAATGTGGTGACACCGGGCGCCCCTTTTTTTGGGCCCAAGAATTTGAAAGAAATTGTGATGGGAAACGTGAAGGAGGGATTCGAGGAGGCTGACGTCATCACCGAAGGCACGTTCGGCTACGAAAACTTACCGAGCCCCATTCCACCGGAGGCCCCCGGGGCAATTGCGCTGTGGGAGGAGCCCAACAGCTTGACGCTCTGGGTAACGACTCAGGGTCCCTATATGGACAAGATCCTCCTTTGGCATATCATGGGGAGGAAGGTCGAGCTGCGAACTTTCGGGGGACACTGTGGCGGAAGTTACGGATCGAAGCAGGTGTCTTGGCTTGTTCACTGCCACGCGGCGCTCCTGAGCAGGGCAACAGGCAAACCGGTGAAGCTGGTCTATACGAAGGAGGAACATCTCGCTGCATTTGTCGTTCGACCCGCGAGCAGGATCAAGGCCAGGGTTGGTATGAAAAAAGATGGTACGGTCACCGCAGTGGCAGGCACGTGGCTCATTGACACCGGCTATTACACGATGATGACCCAGTCAGAGATTGCCGTAGGATGCGGAGAGGCGCAGATCGCGGTGCGGTGTCAAAATTGGGATCTGAAGCCGGTTACTGTCGTTACCAATCGGAATGCTTCCGGGCCGGTGAGAGGTTTTGGCGGGCAGGAACTGAAATGTGCTCTCATCCCACTTCTCAGTCTCGCAATGGAGAAGCTTGATCTCGACCCCTTCGAAGTTCTCAAGAAAAATTTCGTAAAACCCGGTCAGGGGTACTACTGGCGCGACGGGATCTGGTATACGTACCGTGGAGTCGATTATTCGGCTGCCATGGATAAGGGCGCGGAAGTTTTCGGGTGGAAAATGAAGTGGAAGGGCTGGCTCACGCCTTCGACTGTGAACGGCTCAAAGAGAACAGGGATTGGTGTCGGGGTGCACGGAAATGCCGATATTGGCGAGGATGCATCGGAAGCCCATGTGCGCCTTCAGCCTGATGGGACGGCCGTACTCTTCTCCTGCCTGAGCGAACCCGGGACAGGGCAGACGACAAACCACCTCAAGATGGTTGCGGAGACGCTGCAGGTGCCCATGGCAAGAGTCTCTCTGTCGCCCCCCGATTCTCTGATCAACCCCTATGAATTTGGTGCAGCGGGCTCCCGAGGCACGTACGCCATAGGAACAGCCGCAATTAATGCGTCTGAGGATGCGCTTCGGAAACTCTTTGAATTGGCTGCACCACTGCTAGACGCAGAAGCGAGTGAGTTGGAGACAATCGACGGCATGATCTTCTCCGCACGCAAGCCTGAGAAGAAGATCCCATGGAAAGCGGCAATGGGTGTCGACCGTACGATCGTCGGCTACGGAAGATTCGAGCCTGACCACTCCCTGACCAACTGTATCATGAGCTTCGTGGAGGTTGAAGTTGATACTGAGACTGGAAAGGTGAGACTGCTCAGGGTTGTCAATGCCACGGATGCAGGACAGATCATCGATCCTCTGGGTCTGGAAGGGCAGCTAAACGGTTGCCTTGGCTCGGCGGGGATAGATACGGCCATCTTCGAAGAAATGGTGCTCGATCGCGTCACCGGGCAGATGGTCAACGCCAACATGATCGATTACAAGTGGCGAACCTTCAAGGACTTGCCCAGAATAGACAATGTAATTCTGGAGACACCCTTTCCAACGCATCGCTTCCACGCGGTAGGCATAGGAGAGGTGGCTACTTCACCGGGTCCTTCGGCAGTGCTCATGGCTGTTTCAAACGCTGTCGGAGCCTGGCTGCACGAGTATCCTCTGACCCCGGACAAAGTCTTAAGAGCCTTGGGTAAAATAGAGGATGCGAAAATGAGAGGTGCACAATGAAATCATTCACCCATTATGATGCGCGAACAATTGAAGAAGCAGTCAAGCTTCTCAAGAACTATAAAGGCAAGGCAAAAATCAACGCAGGCGGCACCGATCTGTTGGGAGCTTTGAAACAGGGAAGTCTGCGTGAGTATCCCGAAGCGATAATAAATATAAAGGACGTCAAAGGACTCGACGCTATAAAGCAAGATAAGACCGGACTCAGGATAGGAGCTCTCACAAAACTGGCGGACCTAGTAAGCTCGCCGATAGTTAAAGAATCCTACCCGGTACTTGCGGATGCGGCCAAGTCCGTGGCTACTCCCTTGGTCCGCAACATGTGCACCATAGGTGGAAACCTGGCGCAGGATGTGCGCTGCTGGTACTACAGGTATCCGCAGCAGATCGGCGGCCCCATCACGTGCCTGCGCAAGGGCGGTCATATCTGCAACGCACTGATGGGGGACAACCGGTACCACTCTCTGTTCGGGGCGGCGCCTCTTGAGACGTACCCTTGCTCTTCGGGCTGTCCGGCGCATATCGACATGCCCTCGTACCTGGCCATGGTGAGGGCCGGCGACATGATGGCAGCGGCACGAAGGATGCTCGACTTCAATCCTATTCCGGCAATAACCGGTCGCGTATGTCCCATTTTTTGCGAGCCGGAGTGCAACCGGAGCGCGTTCGACGAACCCGTCGCAATCAGATGCGTGGAGCGATCCGTGGGCGATTACATCCTGGCGAGAGCGGGCAAGTTCTTCGCGCCACCGGAACATGAGTCCGGCAGGACCATCGCCATCATCGGGTCGGGGCCGGCCGGGATGTCCGCGGCTTATTACCTGAGAAGGTCCGGCCACCGGGTCTGGGTATTCGACAGATTGCCGGAAGCCGGCGGCATGCTGCTTCACAGCATACCCTCGTATCGTCTGCCCAAGGACGTGGTGAGAAAGCAGGTTCGAGCTCTGGAGGGCATGGGCGTCAAGTTTCAGGTTGGGATCACGGTAGGGAGGAATGTGCCCCTCGCCGAACTGATGAGTCGCTTTGCCGCGGTCTTTGTGGCCGGCGGGGCCTGGAAAGAGAGGCCTTTGGGTATAAAGGGCGAGCAGATCGCCCTGTCGGGCCTCGCCTTCCTGAACAGAACAAATGCAGGTGACACGATTATACCGGGGAAGAAGGTGGCGGTTGTGGGCGGCGGCAATGTGGCCGTGGATGTGGCGCGCACCTTGCTGCGGCTCGGTGCGGAACCGGTGGTCTTGTACCGCCGTACCCGAGACGAGATGCCTGCGTTCAAGGACGAGGTGAAAAAGGCGACTGAGGAAGGGATCGAATTCCAGTTCCTTACGCTGCCGATCGAAGCCGCGAAAGCAAATGGCTCGATACGAGTCACATGCAGGCGCATGAGGCTGGGCGCTCCGGATGCGTCGGGCCGGCCGCAGCCCGTACCCATTCCGGGTTCGGAATTTACCGCAACGTTTGATGCCCTGATCAAAGCAATCGGCGAAGAGCCTGATGCCGCGCTTCTTCCCGCTGAGTTGATGACAAAGGCACGCAAAGCGGGATCTGTGGTGCGTCTCGGCAAGCACCTCTTTGCCGGAGGAGACCTCGTAACCGGTCCGTCGACTGTTGTCCAGGCCATGACCGCGGGCAGGGAAGCAGCCAGTCTCATAGAATCGGCGCTGAAAAGCGGTAAGGCGGCAACCCGTGAACGCGAGACGGAGCGAGCCTTCAGCGAGCCATCATTCGTAACAACAGCCAGAGTCAGCATTCCTGAGGCGCCAGTAGCAGAAAGGGTTAAGGGCCTGGAGATTGAAGATATACGAGGCCTCAGTATGAGTGATATCGAAGCGGAAGCACGACGATGCTTCAATTGCGGGTGCTTGGCAGTCGGACCGTCGGATATCGGCGTAGCGCTCATTGCATTGGGCGCAACGATCGTCACCACGAAACGGAGCATTGATGCCGAGACGTTCTTCAGCACCAGCGCAACCGATGCAACAGTGCTTGACGCGAATGAGCTCATCACGGAGATAAGGATTCCGAAGCAGCCCGAAGGAGCGAAGCAGAGCTTTCTCAAATTCACCTTGAGAGAACCGGTCGATTTTGCCATCGTCAGCGTCGCGTCCATGATCTCCCTGAAAGATGGCAGGTGTGAGGAGGCTCGCATCGTACTTGGAGCCGTGGCGCCCACGCCCGTACGGGCATTCGCTGCCGAACAGATACTCAAAGGCAAGCCCATCAGCGAGGCTATCGCTGCGGAGGCTGCCGAAGCGGCCCTGGCGGAAGCAAAGCCCCTGAGCATGAATGCCTATAAGACCGAAATAGCCAAAGCCCTCGTAAAGAGGGCCATCCTGGGCCAGCCTGCTTCATGAACAGGAGAGAGGTCCTAGGTGTCATGATCAGCCTGGGGACAGGAGGTTAAGCATGGCGGAAGGCAAAACAATCCGGACGCGAAGGAAAGCCCCCGAGACCGAATCGATCAGACTCGTGATAAATGGACAGACCTATGACCTCAACATCGGCAGCAGATCCGGAGAGGTCGAAACGTTTCACACTCTGTCGCAGACCCTTCGGGAGACGCTGGGCTTAACCGGGACAAAACTCTCCTGCGATCAAGGTGCTTGCGGCGCATGCACGGTGATCATGGACGGGAAGGCCGTTCTGTCGTGCAAACTTCTCACCGTGGAATGCGACGGTAAAACGATCACCACGATCGAAGGCTTGAGAGACCGGAATACGGGTGAACTCGATCCCCTCCAGCAGGCATTCATAGACTACACAGCCTTCCAGTGCGGCTTCTGCACGCCGGGCATGATCATGACGGCAAAGGCCCTCCTCGACGAAAGCCCTTCACCCTCTGAGGAGGAGGTGAAGGAGGCCCTATCGGGCAACTTCTGCCGGTGCATCAGCCATTATCAGGTAATCAAAGCTGTCATGTCAGTGGCGCGGAAGGAGAGGTAGACCATGGGCGCCAACTACAAATACATAGGCAAACCGATGGCCCGGAGGGACGCGACGGATATCGTCACCGGGGCAGTGCAATACACGGACGATCTGAAGTTTCAGAACCTTCTCTACGGCAAGGTGCTCAGAAGTCCCCACGCCCATGCCCTGATCAAGAGAATCGACAAGAGCAAGGCCCTGGCGCTCGTCGGAGTGAAAGCGGTTCTCACGTGGGAAGACATCCCCGACTTCCGGGGCGGCACACCCCGCAACGTGCGCGTCCTCGACAAGAAGGTGAGGTATATGGGCGACGCGGTGGCTCTTGTCGCGGCGACAACCGAAGAGATCGCTGACGAGGCCCTCGACCTCATAGAGGTTGAGTACGAAGTGTTGCCCGCGGTTTTCGACATAGATTCGGCTCTCAAGCCCGGCGCGCCTGCTGTGTACGATGAGTATCCGGACAACATCCTGCCCGGCGGCACGATCATCTACGGAGAGAACTGTCTCAAAGGCGTGGTCAGGGGCGATGTAAACAGGGGTTTCTCCGAGGCGGATGTGATCGCCGAAGGGACTTTCGGATACGAGAACATCCCGAATGCCCTGCCCCCTGAATCGGTGGGCGCCGTGGCCCTCTGGGAGGAACCGAACAGGGTGACCGTCTGGGGAACCACCCAGGCGCCATACCTTGACAAGGTGACCCTCTTCCATGTCTTCAACAGGCAGGTGGAGATACGAACCATCGCGCCTCAGTGCGGCGGCGGCTTCGGCACAAAGATCATGTGCTGGCTGGTGCAGTCGTACGCCATACTCTTAAGCAGGGCAACGAGGCAACCAGTGAAGGTCATGTTCACCAAAGAGGAGCATATGGCCAACTTCACGTTGAGGGTGGGCTCCCGCATTCATGCGAAGGTCGGCATGAAGAAAGACGGCACGCTCACGGCCATCCAGGGAACCTGGTACGTGGATACGGGATACTATTCCTTCACGACCCAGGCGCAGGTGGCCATCGGATCGGGCGAACTGATGATCATGGCCCAGTGTCCCAACTGGGACCTGAAGAACCACGTCGTCGTCACGAATCGCAATGCCTCAGGGGCCACGAGGGGCTTCGGCGGGCAGGAACTGAAGTGTTCTTTCATCCCCCTCCTTTGTCTCGCCATGGAAAAAGCGGATCTCGACCCCTTTGAGGTACTCAAGAAAAATTACGTAAAACCCGGCGGAGGCTACTACTGGCGAGATGGCAACTGGTACAACTTCAGAGGCGTGGATTTCTCGAAGGCCATGA
The DNA here is from genome assembly GCA_963835605.1 of uncultured delta proteobacterium. Taxonomy (GTDB): domain Bacteria; phylum Desulfobacterota; class Syntrophorhabdia; order Syntrophorhabdales; family WCHB1-27; genus JADGQN01. The sequence goes on from CAWIHO010000029.1 coordinate 27,462, forward strand.
ATGAGGGCGCTGAAAAGTTCGGATGGAAAGAAAAATGGAAGGGTTGGTTGAGGCCGACTCTGGTTGAGGGTGCGAGACGGAGGGGCATAGGTGTCGGCGTGCACGGTAACGCTGACATTGGCGAGGACGCCGCAGAGGCCTATGTGCAGTTGGGCTATAACAGCACTGCCACGATTTTTCTCTGCGTCGCCGAGCATGGCACCGGGCAGAAGAGCAACTATGCGAAAATGGTCGCTGAGGTGCTGCAAATAGCTCCGGAGCGTATCTCGATGACTCCCGCGGATTCGCTCGTGACGCCCTTTGAATTCGGGCCGGTGGGTTCCAGAGGGACCTATGCCATCGGCAGTGCTGTCATCCGGGCCGCCGAGGATGCAAGAGCGAAGCTTCTTGAATTTGCAGCGCCGAAGCTTGGCGTGACGCCGGACGAGCTTGACACCGCTGACGGCGTTGTTTTCGTGAAATCGAACCCCCAGAAGGGAATAAAGTGGCGCGCCATGGGCAATGACCGGACCATACTGGGGTACGGCCGTTTCGAGCCCGATTTTACGATGTGCAACTGCATGATGAGCTTCGTGGAAGTGGAAGTGGATACGGAGACGGGAAAGGTGACGCTCCTCAAGGTCGTCAACGCAACCGATGTCGGTCAGATCATCGACCCGCCCGGACTCGAAGGGCAGCTCAACGGCTGCATCGGTTCAGCGGGCATCGACAGCGCCATCTTTGAGGAAACGGTCCTCGACCGCCGCACGGGCCACATCATGAATGCGAACCTTATCGACTACAAGTGGCGGACTTCAGCAGAGTTGCCGGCACTCGAACACGTGGTGCTCGAGACGCCGTTTCCGAGCCACCGTTTTCATGCCGTAGGCGTCGGGGAAATTGCCACGTCGCCAGGGCCTTCTGCAATACTCATGGCCGCATCCAATGCCGTAGGCACGTGGCTGCACGAATACCCGGTCACGCCGCAGAGAATACTCAAGGCCCTCGGAAAGACGGGAAATGAACCCGGAGGTGCCAGGTGAAGCCATTCGTACACCGTAATGCGAGATCGATCGGGGAAGCAGTAAGACTCCTCGCAAAGTATAACGGAAGAGCCAAGGTGAACGCAGGAGGAACTGACCTTCTCGGCGTCATGAGAGACAGGATCACTGTGGACTATCCTGAGGCAGTCATAAACCTGAAGAGGATCGAAGGCCTCGACCAGATCAAAACAGATAGCAAAGGGATCAGGATAGGCGCGCTCGCAAAGCTTGCCGACGTCGCGAACTCGCCCGACGTAAAAGAAGAGTACAGACTCCTTGCGGAATCAGCCTATTCCGTGGCGAGCCCTCACGTGAGGAACATGGCCACCGTGGGCGGCAACCTCGCCCAGGATGTACGGTGCTGGTATTACAGGTATCCGCGACGCATAGGTGGGCCCATCATTTGCCTCCGTAAGGGTGGCAAGGTCTGCAGCGCTTTGCCGGGCGACAACAGGTATCACTCCGTCTTCGGCGCTGCGCCGCTACGGACGTATCCCTGTTCGAGCTATTGCCCTGTTGAGACAGACATCCCCGCCTACTTGAGCAAGGTACGGAAGGGCGATCTGGCCGATGCTGCCCGTATCCTGATCGAATACAACCCGCTCGCAGCGATCACGGGACGGGTTTGTCCCGTCTTCTGCGAACCCGAGTGCAATCGTGGCGGATTCGATGAACCTGTGGCGATCCAATGCATTGAGCGCGGGGTGGGTGACTATCTGCTCGAACACATGGCAACATACTTCGCACCGCCCGAGCGGCAGACAGGCAAGAAAGTCGCGATCGTCGGGTCGGGACCGGCCGGTCTTGCTGCTGCATACTACCTGAGGAAATCGGGTCACGAGGTAACTGTCTATGAGAGATTTACTAAACCCGGAGGCATGCTCCGTTACAGCATTCCTTCTTTTCGCCTGCCGAAGGACGTGATCGAGAAACAGATTGATGCCCTCGAGCGTATGGGCGTCACGTTTAAATGTGATGTCGAAGTAGGCAAGGCAATCGCCCTTTCCAATCTTCAGGAGCGTCACGACGCGGTTTTACTTACCCAAGGAACGTGGAAAAGCCTGAAGCTTAATGTGCCGGGGGAGGAGTCGGAAGGCGTTCATTATGCCCTTGATTACCTTGCGAAAGTCAGCCGCAAAGAAAAGGTGAGCCTTGGCCGGAATGTTGTAGTTATCGGTGGCGGGAGCGTTGCCATTGACGTTGCGAGAACAGCCGGTAGACTCGGAGCTGCCGAGGTACATGTCATCTGCCTGGAATGCCGCGAGCCCAACTCCAAGGACAGCATGCTCGCCCGGGAAATGAGATCGTGGAAGCAGAGGAAGAGGGTGTGATCATCCTTCCCTCCCTTGGAGTGCAGGCGATCCTTACGAAAGATGGCCGGGCAATCGGCATCGAGTGCGTGACGTGCCTCTCCGTGCGCGAGCCGGACGGCTCCTTCAACCCTCAATATGACACCACGTGCACTGCACTTACGCTTGATGCAGAGAGCATCATCATCGCCATCGGCCAGACAGCCGAGGACTCCCTCGCCGCGGCGGCAGGCACCCTGCGGCTGTTTACCGCCGGCGATATGGTGTCAGGACCATCGACCGTTGTCCAGGCAGTGGCAGGAGCGCGAAAGGCGGTGGGGGAAATCGAGTCGGCCCTCAGAGGGACCGACTCAGCGGAGTCGCTGCCTGCGGGACAGGCCGAAACCCGCCGCAGGAGCGATGAAACAGATATGTATTTTACCGACTCCTCATTCGACGAGACGCGCCGGGTGCAGGGCAGTTCACGGCCTGCCGGCGAGAGGATGGGTGGAATCGATATGCGAAGACACGTCGGGCTTGACTGCAGAAGAGATTGAGAGGGAGGCGCACCGCTGTTTCAATTGCGGCTGCCTCGCGGTGGGGCCATCCGATGTGGCCGTCGCCTTGGTTGCCCTGAACGCAAGCATTGTCACCACGAAAAGGAAAATAACGGCAGATCGTTTTTTCAGGGCGAGCGCAACATCTTCTACTATTCTGGAGCCGGACGAATTGATACGAGAGATCCGGGTCCCGAAGCCGCCCGCCGGGGCGCGGCAGAGGTACGATAAATTTACCTTGCGGAAACCGATCGACTTTGCTCTCGTGAGTGTCGCATCTGTGCTCACTGTGAAAGACGGTGTGTGCAAGGACGTCCGCATCGTACTCGGCGCGGTTGGGCCCTCGCCCATACGTGCATTCGCTGCGGAAGAGATACTCAAAGGCAAGCCCATCAGCGAGGCTGTCGCTGCCGAGGCTGCTGCAGCGGCCGTTGCAGGCGTCATGCCGCTCAGCATGAATGCGTATAAAATACAGATAGCCCAAGCTCTCGTAAAGCGGGCCATCCTGGACCAGCCTGTTTCATGAACAAAAGAGAGATTGCAGGCATCATGATCAGCATCATGATCAGCCTGCTGCTGGCCGCGCTCGACAGCACCATTGTGGGCACGGCCATGCCAAAGATCATCGGCGAGCTGCACGGGATGGAGCGGTATAGCTGGCCGTTCACAGCTTACATGCTCTTCTCGACGCTTGCCATCGTTGTCTTCGGCAGGTTATCGGACCTTTACGGCCGAAAGCCTGTCTTCCTGTTCGGGATCCTTTTTTTCCTTTTCAGCTCCGCCCTGTGCGGTCTGTCCCGGTCGATGCTGCAGCTGATCATCTTTCGAGGTCTGCAGGGGATCGGAGGCGGAGTCCTGGTTTCCAGCGCGTTCATCATTGTCGGACAACTGTTTCCGCCGAGAGAGCGGGGAAAGTACATGGGGTTGCTCGTCTCAATGTTCGGCCTGGCGAGTGTCCTGGGACCCGCTGTGGGCGGTCTGATCACCGACCACCTGAGCTGGCGCTGGGTCTTTTATGTGAACCTGCCCTTGGGCGCCATCGCCTGCACCTTGGTCGTCTTTCTCCTGCCGCGCTTTCGGCCTGCTCGCAGGCCGAAAGCAGGTTGACTATTGGGGAGCGCTATTCCTCCTGCTTGCCCTGCTCCCACTCTTCTTGGCTCTGACCTGGGCAGACACAGCGTATCCGTGGCTTTCAATACAGATCATCGGGCTGCTCGCTCTATCGGCTCTCATGTTCGGGTTGCTGTTCAGCGCGGAGCGCAAGGCCGTTCAGCCGATTCTGCCGCTCAGCCTCTTCGATAACTCAATCTTCGCTGTTTCCGTCGTTACCATGTTTCTGTCGAGCGCTGTGATGTTCTGCGGAATCATCTATATCCCGCTCTTTGTTCAGGGCGTACTGGGAGCCAGCGCCACCAGCTCCGGGATGGTTACCACGCCGATGATGCTCGGCCTCACCTTTTCCGCGATCCTTACCGGCCGGATCATCTCGATGACGGGGCGCTACAAGGCATTGGCCCTCATCAGTTTTTGTATAGCGGGGCTCAGCCTCCTGCTTCTCTCCCGCATGAATATGAGAACGACCGCTGTCGATCGTCCTTTTCTACTCAGCTCTCTTCGGCATTGGTTCGGGGATCGTGATGCCAAGCTTCAACCTTGCGGTTCAAAACGCCTTCCCGCTTCGTGATCTGGCTCTTGTCAGCTCTTCCATGCAGTTCTTCAGGAACATGGGCGCTACTATCGGGACCTCCGTCTTCGGTTACGTGATGAACGCAACGATGAAGAGCGGGATGACCAGCATCGACCTGAGCAGGGTCTCTCCTCAGATTGCCAACGTTGTCACCAACCCTCGTACGCTCTCCAGTCGGGCGGGCATCGGCCAGATCAGGGCACATCTGCCGGACAGCCTGCTTCCCCAATTCGACCGGTTGCTCGACCAGGTGAAGGGTGTGATGGCACATTCCATTCAGGAGATATTCTTCATCGGGCTGATTGTTATGATGATCTCGCTGCTCGTCACCCTGTGGCTCAAGGAGCTGCCGTTGCGCAGAGAGGAGGTTTCTTTCTCAGAAAAAGATTGAGGGTTATGGAAGTAGATGGAAAGAGTTAAAAAGCAAAAAAGGCCCCGGAACATCGAGGCCTCTTCTTGTTTGTTGCTCGCTTACAGTGCCGTCACATTGATCGCGCGGAGCCCTTTCGGACCCTTGTCCACGTCAAAGCTGACTTCCTGACCTTCAGACAACGTCTTGAACCCGTTGCCCTGGATCGCGGTGTGATGAACAAAAACATCATCGCCGTCTTCCCTGCTGATGAACCCAAAACCTTTGGATTCGTTAAACCACTTCACGGTTCCTTTTGACATACCAAGCACCTCCTCCCTTCTTAGCGTTAGAAGTTACTAGGTCCCTGGTGCGACAAGAAAAAAACCGCAAAGTAAAAGTCTTTGCGGCCCTGTGTACGACAAAAACTTTCGTAAACTTCTTAAGATGTATTATCTCATATGATCCTTGGAAAGTCAAGCGTTATTTCCATACCGAATGATTGACCATATTGGGGGGCCAAAGCAGCGAGTGCCCGAAGAAGAGGTCTTATTTGTGTGTTCGGTGACGGCATTGAAGAGGTCCCTCGATATTCTATGTACCACGAGGGGACGGGCAACGCAAGGATGGACCAAGAAGACCTGGCTCGTTTTATTGAGATTAGAAAAGCTATTGACATTTATGAAGCCTGGGTGTAGTTTATATAAACAATTATTGATGCGTTATGAGGTGCAGCATGTTTCAGGGTATTCCACAGTACATAGTTTATGACCTTTTAGGCCTGCCTCACGGATCGAAGCTTTCAGCGGCGCTCGACTTCTTTATATATGACACCGCCAAGATATTCATCCTGCTCGCCGTCATCATTTTTGCCATCTCGTTCATCCGGAGCTTTTTCCCTCCGGAGAGGACCAAAGGAATTCTCTCCCATAAAAAGGAGTTTATAGGGAACATACTGGCTGCTTTGCTCGGCATCGTCACGCCCTTCTGCTCGTGCTCGGCCGTGCCCCTCTTTATAGGATTTGTCGAAGGCGGCGTTCCCCTCGGCGTAACCTTTTCCTTTCTGATCTCGTCACCTATGGTAAACGAGGTGGCGATCGTGCTGCTCTGGGGGCTCTTCGGGTGGAAGATCACGGCGATATATATCGGTACCGGGCTTTCCGTCGCTATCATTGGCGGCTACGTCATCGGCAAGCTTAAACTCGAACGATGGGTCGAGGAGTACGTGTACGACATGCACCTGGGCGAGGCCCAGCCCATTCTCACACAGACATTCAAGGAGCGGATCGAGTACGCTAAATTCAACACGAAGGACATCCTGGGGAAAATCTGGTTTTATGTGATCATCGCCATCGCCCTCGGAGGATTCATCCATGGCTACGTCCCTGAAGACTTTCTGGTCCGCTACGCGGGGAAAGGCAATTGGTATGCGGTTCCCCTCGCGGTACTGCTGGGGGTCCCTCTATACTCAAATGCCGCCGGCGTGATCCCTATCGTCTATGCACTGATGCAGAAGGGCCTGACGCTGGGTACCACGCTCGCCTTCATGATGGCGGTCACCGCCCTCTCGCTGCCCGAGATGATCATACTGCGCAAGGTCCTCAAGGTGCGGCTTCTTGCGGTTTTTGTCGGCATCATGACCGTGACGATCATGGGTGTTGGCTATCTGTTTAATGCAATTATGTGACAATCTTAATATAAAAAAGGGCAAAGGCGAATCGCTTCAGGACTATGCGGTGAGCGTGCTCGTGGAGGGTTACAAATGAGCATCGAGGCAAAGAATAGAAAAATCCGCGTTTTGTTTGTTTGCGTCCATAACTCCGCAAGGAGCCAGATGGCAGAAGCATTTTTGAATCATCTGGGAGGAGACCGATTTGAAGCAGAGAGCGCGGGCCTTGAGCCGACAGAGATCAATCCTCTTGTTATAGAAGTCATGAAGGAGATAGGCATCGACATCTCCATGAACCGTACAGACAGTGTTTTCGATTTTTTCAAACAGGGCAGGCTTTACCGGTATGTGATTACCGTATGCGACGAAGCGAGCGCCGAACGGTGTCCGCTCTTTGCGAGCCATGCAACCTATTTCCACTGGCCATTTGAGAACCCGGAAAGCTTTACCGGCAGCTATGAAGAGAGGTTAGGGAAAATGAGGGACCTGAGAGATCGCATAAAGAAAAAGGTCGAGAAGTTTATTACCGAGCATTCGGAACAAGGAGGTTAACCGTGAAGGAAATAGTCACCGTATTCAAGGCACTCTCCGACGAGACGCGACTGAGGATTCTCAAGCTTCTCGAACGGGGGGAACTCTGCGTCTGCGATATGGTCGCTGCATTCGACATGATCCAGCCGAAAGTCTCCTTCCACCTGGCCACACTGAAAGCGGCCGGGCTGGTAAAGGACAGGAAGGAAGGCAAGTGGATGCACTACAAGATTGATGATTCAGACCTTTTCAAGAGGCTCCTCATCCTGTCCGTCATGGAGAAGATCCCCGATGCGATGTTGACAGAAGACCGGAAGAGGCTCGAAAAGTTCCTGAAGAGCAAGACGCAGGTGATACCCCTCAATGAGGTATGCTGCGGCCGCAAGGCAAAACAAGCGTAAGGGGAGGTCAGGTATCTCATGAAAAAGATCGAGATTCTCGGAACAGGTTGCCAAAAATGTATAAAGCTTTCGAAAAATGCTGAAGAGGCGGTCAAAGATAAGGGCACCGAATACACAATAGAGAAGGTAACCGACCTCACCAAGATCATGAGTTATGGCGTAATGATGACTCCTGGTCTTGTTGTCGACGGCAAGGTGGTCAGTGTGGGAAAAATTCTCTCGCCCGATGAGATAAAAAAGCTGCTCTAGATCGTGGAGCGTTAAGGATCATAGCGCAGGAGGACCAGCAAATGGCTGAGAACACGTGCTGTGGGGGTGCTGTAAGACTGGTAGCGGCATGCTCGGGACGGTCGAACGTGGGCCAGATAGCGAACCGGCTGATGGTCGAAATGGAGAGGATGGGCGTACTGAAAGGATTTTGCATCACCGGCGTGGGCGCCGGACTCTCTGGTTTTGTCGAAAGCGCAAAGGCGGCGGATATGATCATGATCGACGGGTGCCCCACAGGGTGCGGTAAGAAAGTGCTTGCGAACCATGGGGTAGAGCCGAAGCGTTACTTTGTCGTCACTGAGCTGCTCGGCATAACAAAGGGAGACGTGGATGACAACCTTGACGCTGATGCGAAGCGGGCGCTGGGACAGGTAATGGCAAATATCTGAAGATGGGACGAGGACTCGTCCGGCGTTGGGGACCGAGAGTCGCGTGAGAACGGCAGTATTGCAGGCACATATAAGCTCTTGCTAACACCGCCGGATGCCCGAATGGAGGAGAAATGAACAGAAGACGTTTTAAAGTTTTCCTGATTTCCGCTGTGATAATTTTCACTCTGACTTCCACGTTACATGTACTCGTCGCTGCCGACAACAATGCGAATCCCAAGCTAATCGTTAGAGCCCTGCCTCGCCTCGTCGATGTGGGCGCTGATCAGTGCATTCCCTGCAAGATGATGGCGCCTGTGATCGAAGAACTCAAAACAGAGTACGCCGGGAGTCTGGAGGTGGTCTTCGTCGACGTGTGGAAGAAACCGGAGGAAGGAAAGAAATACCAAGTACGCGGGATCCCGACGCAGATCTTTTATGATGCCTCCGGTAAGGAACTTTATCGACACGCCGGCTTTATGTCAAAAGAAGATATCCTCAAAAAGCTTGCGGAGCTGAACATCCCGGTCAGGAAGGCTCAGAAAAAGTAGATCGGGTGCCGAAATGCTGGAAAGCCTTTTCACCACGCTCAACCATGCCGTTGAAGGAACATCAGCCATAGCCCTGTCCGCTTCGTTTGCCTGGGGAATATTGAGCATTCTTCTCAGTCCCTGCCATCTTTCAAGTATTCCGCTCGTCGTGGGCTTTATCGATGAACAGGGCAGGATCTCAACAAGAAGGGCTTTTTCCATCTCGGCCCTCTTCTCAATCGGCATTCTGGTGAGCATCGCGGCCATAGCAGTGATCACCGGACTGGCGGGACGGATGATGGGCGACGTAGGGCGCTGGGGCAACTATTTCGTGGCCCTGATCTTTTTTCTTGTGGGCCTTCACCTTTTCGACATTATCCCCATGCCCTGGTCAGGTCCCGGTCAGGTCGGCATGAAGCGGAAAGGCCTTTTGGCGGCCTTCGTCCTTGGTCTTGTCTTTGGCATCGCCCTGGGCCCCTGTACCTTTGCCTACATGGCCCCGATCCTCACCGTGGCGTTTCAGCTCGCAGCGACAAGCCTTGCGTACGGGATTCTTCTGCTTCTGCTGTATGGCTTGGGCCACTGCTCGGTGATCGTTCTCGCCGGCACGTTCACCGAGGTCGTTCAACAGTACCTTGATTGGAATGAACGGTCAAAAGGTGCACAGATTGTCAAGAGGATTTGCGGAGCACTCGTGATCCTAGGAGGCTTTTACTTACTCTACACTTCTCATTAAGCGAGCAGCGCGGCACGTGAACGCGCGCCGGTTATGGTCTCAGAAAGGATTGTATCATGAAACTTCCGTCGCTCATGCTGCTTGTTACGATTCTCACACTCTGGGGATGTGCATCAGTACCGCGTGATACCACCCAGATCGTCTCCGTGTCGACCCAGCCCCAAGGGGCGACCGTAACGGCGAAGGCCGGGGTCTCGTGTACCACTCCCTGCACACTCCCTCTCAATTCATGGAGCGATCACCTCCTCGTCATAGTGAAAGAAGGTTATGAGCCGCTTAGCGTGAACCTGACGTCTGTTGCCAGGGCGAAGTCGGCATCAGATATAGTGTGTGTTCGCTGCTACGTGCCGAATCGCGAAGATGTCCTCGAATACGATCTGGTCCCGGAAACGGTTGAGGAGACACTGCGGCCCGTATCGGCCTCACGATGATCGGCCGCCGCAAGTAATCCGACACGCCTGTCACACAAAAGCCAACCCGCACCATAGTATTTCATGAAAAAAAGTATTGACAACCTGCCAAAGCTGCACTATCATATAAAGCATAGTTGATATATTGAGGTGACCGTGCTGGACAGCTTTGCAAAATATGTCGTGTATGATCTTCTGAAACTCTCTCCTGCTTCTAACCTGTCAGGAGCTTTTGAATTCTTCATTTATGACAGTATAAAGATATTCCTCCTCCTCGTGGTGATCATCTTCACCATCTCTTTTATACGTAGTTTCTTCCCGCCGGAGAAAACAAGAAACATACTTGCTAATAAAAAAGAGTTTATAGGTTGCGGGCATTATGACCATCACCATTATGGCTGCCGGATAGCTGTTCAACGGCATCATGTGATCAACATTTCAGGAGGTTTATACCATGCATGAAAATCGTCTCATTCTGATCCTTGGCCTGGCCGGGTTTGTGGTCATGGCGGATAACTGGGTTGTCTCGCCTATACTCCCTGCCATTGCACACGCATTACAGGTAGCGCCGGTGAAGGCCGGCCTTCTCATTAGTGCGTACATGATCCCCTTCGGCCTTTTTCAGCTCGTCTTCGGCCCTCTGGCAGATCGCTACGGCAAGCGGCAGGTGATCGGCTCTTCCATGATCTTCTTCACCGTGGGAACAGGGCTCTGCGGGCTCGGGTTAGGTCTCTTCGACCTTGCAGCGTATCGAGCCGTTACCGGGATGTTTGCCGCCTCTGTCATGCCCATATCGCTCGCGCTGATCGCTGATGTGGTGCCCATGGAACGTCGCCAGCAGGCGATCGGTACGTTTATGGGCATCGCGTTCCTGGGACAGGGGTTGAGCATGGCACTGGGAGGCTCGATCGCCTACTTCGTCAGTTGGAGGGGGGTCTTCCTCACCTACGCTGCACTCTCCCTTATTTCCACACTGCTACTTTTCCTTACGGCACGGCAAGCCGAGTCGAAAAGGAACCCGAACAGCCAGTTCGTCAGACCCTACATCGTGCTGCTCAGCGATTCGCGGAGTCTGCTGGTCTACCTCGTGGTCCTCGCTGAAGGCATTTTCATTGTTGGTTCCTTTTCCTACCTCGGGGCGTACACTGACTTCCTCTTCCATTACAACTATTTTGTGATCGGAATGATCCTGACGGCCTTCGGTGCAGGCGCCGTGGTAACAGGGCGCCTGGTCGGAAAAGTTGTTCCGAGGATCGGCCGTCTCAATACCCTGAGCCTGGGCCTCCTATCGGCAACCCTGGCCAACGCGCTGCTCTTTGTCGCCGGGCGAGATCTCTTGGGGTTGATCGCGGGTGTAGCCTTACTGGGCATAGGATTTATGTTCGCCCATTCGAGTCTCCTGACCATAGCGACCGAATTTGCGAAAACGGCCCGAGGTACCGCCATGTCGCTCGTGGCGTTCTGTTTCATGGGCGGCGGGGGTGTCGGCACAGCAATTGGCGGGAAGATCATTGGCGCACAAGGGTACGCACATTTTTACGGGGTATACGGTCTCCTGCTGCTCGGGCTTCTTCTTGCGACCCGCGTTGCCGTGCGTGACGCTGTATCAGAACCGACGAAACCATTGTTGGAACGCAGCACGTTGCGCGAAACGAGGCTGGCATGAAGGAAAGAGCTATGGTGACTCTCAAAGCGGGTAAGCTACTCGAGCTTGCATGGGCTGCGCTCGTTACCCATGCAAAAGAGCCATACAACAAAAAGGCGCGTGAAGCCCGCTATTCCGTGCTAAGGAGGTACATCCCGTGTTGAAGTATTTAGCCGACAGTCTGGTCTACCGGTTAATGGGTATCCAGCAGGGAACAAAGCTGGGAGAGGCCCTCGATTTCTTCTTTTACGATACGGCGAAGGTATTTCTGCTCCTCGTGGTCATCATATTCGTGGTAGCGGTGATCCGGAGTTTCTTTCCTCCCGAACGGGCCCGGAAGCTGCTTGGGAACCGGCGGGAATACGTGGGCAATTTTCTGGCAGCCCTGTTAGGCATAGTCACCCCTTTCTGTTCATGCTCGGCGGTACCCCTGTTCATCGGTTTTGTCGAGTCGGGACTCCCGTTAGGGGTTACCTTCTCGTTCCTCATCTCCTCGCCCACCGTGAATGAAGTAGCCCTGGTCATGCTCTGGGGGCTCTTCGGGTGGAAGATCGCATTTCTCTATACGGCAACCGGCGTCACGATCGCCTTTATCTCAGGGATCATTATCGGAAAACTGAAACTCGAGCACCTGGTGGAAGAGTACGTGTACCAGATCAAGATGGGCGAGAGCGCGGAGATCGTCCCTACCTGGAAGGAGCGCCTCGGGTACGCCAGGGACTATACGAAAGACATCCTTGGAAGGGTGTGGCTCTTTGTCCTCATCGGTATCGGGCTGGGCGCAGGGATTCACGGTTATGCGCCCACGGACTTCGTGGTCAGATACGCGGGGCCGGGCAACCCCTTTGCCGTGCCTATAGCCGTCCTCATAGGCATTCCCCTCTATTCTAACGCCGCGGGAACGATACCCATCATCCAGGCGCTCGTTGGAAAAGGGCTGCCCATGGGCACTGCGCTGGCCTTCATGATGTCGATTGTGGCCATATCCACACCGGAGGCGATCATTCTGCGCAAGGTTATCAAGCCTAAGCTGATCGCCATATTTGCCGGCATTGTAGCGACTGCCTGTATCATCGTGGGCTACCTGTTCAATGCCGTACTGTAAGGGGCTGGACATGTCGGGACTGAAAATTGGCTGCTACCTGTCGATGTCGTGCGGGTCGGAAGATGCCCTGAGGGAAAATATCCTCAAGGCGTTAGACCTCGAAAAGACCAGGGGTGAACTCAGGTTCCACCGCATAGATGAGACGCGGGCACAAGCCCTGGGTATTCATGGTTCTCCTTCCATATTCGTGGGGGGAGAGGAAGTTGAGCCCCTTCTGGCACCGGGATTTTCTTGACGGATGTTCTCCGATGAGTCTGGAAGACTCAACAATGTGCCCTCGGTGGAGACACTCCGGCAAGTGATCAGAAAAACCGTGAGGAAGAAATGAACGAAGTGCTCAAGGTCTTTAAGGCCCTTTCGGACGCGACAAGGCTCAGAATAGTGAAACTTCTTGGACACGGGGATCTCTGCGTCTGCGATATCGTGGCCGCACTTGCCATGGTTCAACCGAAAGTCTCCTTTCACCTTGGTGTCCTCAAGGGAGCGGGGCTCCTGAAGGACAGAAAGCAGGGCAGATGGATACATTACGCCATCGATGATTCGGAGATGTTCAAACGTCTTCTTATTTTCTCGGTGATGGAAAAAATTCCTGAAGCTACGATGCGGGACGATAAGCGGAGACTTGAGAAATTCCTCAAGAACAAAAATGAAGGGGTGGTGACTTCGGTCAGCGAAACATGCTGTGAAAGGAGGTGAGTTGTTGCAAAGTCAAACTCCGAATGAAACAAGGGCAAAACATTTTCATAAATTACAAGGAGGTCTACAATGAAAGAACTGAAAGAGTATTTTGATGTTGCGGTCGCATTTCACGGACACAGGTGCCCGGCCATGCCCATGGGCCTGCGCGCGGGACTCGCCGCCATGAAAGCGCTTGGCGTGGAGCGGGCGAAGGACAAAGAACTCGTCGTTGAGTCGGAGACCGGCGAAGGCAACGCTGCCGGCTGCTTCGTCGACGGCATCATGGTGGCGACCGGCGCCACCTTCGGAAAATCGAACATCCTCAAGCTCCACTACGGCAAGATGGCCTTCACGCTCATCGATGCGAAGACGGGACGCGCCGTGCGGGTTTCCCTCAAGCCCGACTTCTTCGAGAAGGCCCTGCAATCTCCTTTCGTCCAGAAGAGAAAGGAGGGGGTGTCCCCTCAGGATATTCCACCCGAAATCACCAACCCGCAGGTGGAGCAGAATACTCGGTCTTCCGGAATCGGAATTTCTAATATCAGCGAGGTATTTCACAGGGACGTGAAGATGGGCTTACCCACCTTCGACTTAAAAAGATGTTCGAAATGCGGAGAGGCGACCTTCACGAACAAGCTCACGCAGGCCGCCGACGGCAGGCTCCTCTGCGCTCCATGCGGAGAGGCGGAAAAAAGGGCGTAAAAGACTGAAACATTTCTCAAACCAAAGCGGGCGGGAGATTCTCCCGCCCCGGAGATCGTACCATGGTAATGACAACGATTCTGCTCGCGGCTCTCCTCGTCTTTCTTTTTACGACCGTCCTGACCGTCGCCGGGGTGGGAGCGGCCTTTATCATCATTCCGACCTTCTACTGGCTCGGTATACCCCTTACAGAAGCCATGGCCGTGGCGCTGCTTCTCAACGCGATCAGCATGAGCTTCGCGTCCTTCAACTACATCCGCTACAGGCTGGTCAACTTCAAGACCGCAATACCCATAATCATCCTTGCGGTCATCTTCTCTCCCCTCGGGCGCCTATTCCACGAGATACTTTCCGAAGAATATGCTCATCCTGATCTTTGTGTTCTTTCTCATCTTTGCAGGGTCGATGATGCTCTTCTACACGCCCAAAAAGAAGAAAGATGGAGGAGCGTCTTCGGGCAAAGAACTGAAAACGGGTGTCGGCGTGGGGATCGGCGCGGGCTACCTCGGGGGCCTGCTCGGCGTGGGAGGGGGGAATTTCATCGTCCCCGCGCTCATATGGCTGGGGTTCGATCCGAAGAACGCCTCGGCAACGACGGCATTTATCGTCGTCTTCTCATCGCTCAGCGGCTTTTTCGGCCATGCCGCCCTCGGCAACATAAACTGGAACCTTCTTCTCTTCTCCGCGGCCGGATCAATAGCAGGCGCCATTGTCGGCTCCTGGCTCATGCACAGGAAGCTCGAGGCGAAACAGGTGAAGCGGATCATCGGCATCGTGCTCTACGCGATTGCGGTCAAGATGGCCTGGGGATTGTTGTAAAGGATATACCAGACTGAATTGAATTTCAGAACCATGCATTCAAATATTTCTGACAGGAGGAAACAATGGACGACAAAGATATCCTGATGGACGCGCTCAAATTTCATGGACACAGGTGCTGGGCCAGCGTGGCCGGCGTACGTATCGGGCTTGCAGCGCTGCGGGCGCTGGGTGTCAAACGCGCCGGCGGCACACAGCTTTTCGGCATCGTCGAGATCGGGGAAGACCACGGCGGCATGTGCTTTGGCGACGGTGTGCAGTACACCACCGGCTGTACCTTCGGCAAGGGCAATATCCGCAAAGAACCTTACGGCAAGCTCGCCTTTACGCTGATCGATAAAGCCACCAACCGTTCCGTGCGCGTAAGCTACAAGCCCACGCTGCAAAAGCAGATCGCCGAATCGGCATTCATGCAGAAGCGGGGTCTCGGCGTCATGCCGGACGACATCCCGCTCGAAGAGCAGATGGAACTGGTGAACCTCGTCTGGGATGCGCCGGAAACCGCCGTGCTCACGGTCGGCGAGGTGGTCACGTATAAGGGCGAGTGGTTCTCCGAGGTGATGGGCTTTATACCGTGCGCCGGGTGCGGCGAACTGACGGCCCACGCGTATCTGCGCGTGGTGGGCAACAAGCATGTCTGCATCCCATGCTCGGGCTACGACCGTTAAGAAGAGACGGCGCATTCCCGGCATGAGCCATAGGAGGGAGGAAACAGCTCAAATGCACGACCATGAACACGAGCACAATGGCAAGAATATCGGCTGGGCCATACTGATCAACATCGGCATCACCGTCGCCGAAGTCATCGGCGGAACACTTTCAGGAAGCCTCGCCCTCCTTTCAGACGCCGGGCATAACCTTTCTGACGTGATCTCCCTGGCGTTGAGCTTCCTCGGAGAGAAGCTCTCCGGCAGGAAGGCCACGCGAAGACACACCTTCGGGTTCAAGCGGACAGAGATCTTCACTGCCCTGATCAACTCCCTGTCCCTCGTCGCCATTGCCGTCTTTATTGTGGTTGAGGCCCTGAAGAGACTGTCGGCGCCTCCTCAACTCTCCCCGGGGCTCATGCTGGCAGTCGCGACGATCGGGCTTTTGGGAAACGTCTTTTCGATGGTCATCCTGGGAAAGAAAAGAGAAGGCAGTCTCAATATGAAGGCCGCCTATCTGCATCTTTTCTATGACGCACTTTCTTCCGTGGCGGTAATAGGCTCGGGCCTCCTCATCTTCCTGACCGGCTGGGTCATACTGGATCTGGCGGTAAGCCTGCTGATCGCAGGCATGGTTCTATGGAGCGGGCTCGGGATGATTAAGAGAACGATCCACATCTTGATGCAGGGTGTTCCCGAACACCTCGAATTCGACAAAATCCTCGAAGATATTTTGCACGTGCCCGGGGTAGAGAGCGTGCACGGCCTTCACATATGGTCGATTAACTCGTCCGATGCCTTTCTTTCCTGCCATGCCTGCATGGAAGAAAGCGACCGAAAGATAGGAGCCGACGGGATTATCCAGGCCATCAACGGGGTGCTTCAGCAGAATCATGGCATCGAGCACACCGTCATCCAGGCGGAAACCCGGAATCTCTGCGACATGGATGTATTGTGCAATAAATAAAGGGAGGCAGGGGGTTGCTGATCGACCGCTTTGGCAACAAACCGGCATGACCTGAAAGGGAAAAAATGGAAAACGAGATTGCAAGGCGCTTTTTAAAAGGCATTCCCGCCTCCCCAGGGATCGTCATCGGTAAGGCCTGTGTCTTTCAGGACATTTTGTTCAGGGTGGAGAAACGCACTCTTGCCGAGGAGCAGACAGAACAAGAAGCGGCGCGTCTCAAGGAGGCGATCCGCCAGGTGATCGATGAATTGATGGAAGACAACTTCCAGGCCTCTCAAAAGATCGGCAAGAAGGAAGCGGCGATTTTTCTTGCCCACGTGGCAATGCTTGAGGACCCTTATTTAATAGCCCGGATTTTAAAAGATATCCGGGAAGAACGGCATGAACGCAGAGGCAGCAGTTCTGCGACAGGTTGATGAATTCGGGAAGGCCTTCGAGGAGATGGATGACCCTTACTTTCGTGAACGAGGGGCTGACCTTCGGGATGTTGGAAGAAGGCTGATCGGTAAAACTGATGTCTTCACAGGAATCCGGCTGCGATTTCAAAGAACCCGTCATCATCGTTGCCCGCGAGTTGACTCCATCCGATACGGTCCGACTCGATAGAGACAAGGTCCTGGCCTTTGCCACGGAATCAGGGGGCAAGGAATCCCATGCAGCGATTCTCGCAAGGTCCCTTGGCATTCCGGCGGTGAGCGGTCTCGAGGGCTTGCTTCTTAAGGTGAATAAGGGAGATCGAGTTGGTAGTCGACGGGGACATGGGGACCGTGGTCGTAAACCCACCGGCAGAGGTCACCCGAAATTACCGGGACCTCCAGAAGAAGCGGGAAGCGTATCGGTCGGCGCTTGAACAAACCATTCCCCTCCCTTCGGAGACGCTGGATGGCCGCACAGTTCGATTGTGGGCCAATATCGGAAGCCTCGTCGATCTGGAATATGCCCTGCATTTCGGGGCCTATGGGATCGGCTTGTTCCGGACGGAGCTGCCCTTTCTGGCCTTGGGACGCCTCCTCTCAGAGGAGGAGCAGTCTATGCTCTATCGAAAGGTGGTTGAACAAACCAACGGCAGGGAAGTCACCATCCGGACGCTCGATTTCGGAGGGGATAAATTCTTCGGAGAAGAAAGGAACCCGAAGGAGAAAGAACCCCTTTTTAGGCTATCGTTCCATTCGCATTTTCTTGAAGGAGAAGGACCTATTCAAACAACAACTTCGCGCGATTCTGAGGGCAAGCGCCTACGGACCCGTGAAGATTCTGTTTCCGATGGTCTCAAGCATCGAGAGAGGTTCGACAGATCTGGCAACTGGTCGACCTGTCAAAAAGAGAGCTTCGGGCAGAAGGGATTCCCTTTGATGAACGAATTCCGCTCGGCGTGATGATCGAAGTCCCTTCGGTGGCGATCGTGGCAGACCAATTGATTAATGACCTCGATTTCTTGAGCATCGGTACCAATGACCTGATCCAATATACCCTTGCCGTAGATCGGGATAACGATCTCGTGAGTCCTTTGTATCAGCCCCTGAACCCGGCTGTGCTTCGACTGATTCAGGGCGTGACCGACGTAGCTCAGACCGCCAACAAAGCGGTAGCCGTGTGCGGGGAGATGGCGGGAGATCCAAAGTATATACCGTCTGCTTGTCGGGATGGGCCTTGCGGATCTGAGCATGAACCCTGTTGCCCTTCTGGAAGCAAAAAAAATTATCCGCTCTATCGCATACGAGCAGTGGCGGTCAATTGCCAGCGTGGCATCAAGCCTCTCCTCGGTTGAAGAAATCAGGAATCTTCTCTCTCGCGAATACGAGCGGGCCGGCCTGGCGTTACCGGATGCATTCAGGACAGACGGCCTCTCATGATGAACAAGACGCGGTTAGAACGATTTGAGTTGATGCGTATGAACGGACCGAGGAAGCCCTTCCTCGCAGGTCAAGGGTCATGGGAAGAACAATCCGGGGGCAGTATTGTCGAGATTTATATACGTATTCGACATTGTTGTTATGTGACAGATGCCACCGAATAGATGGCATTGTTATATATGTCAGCAATTACAATATGTTGTTGTTAAGATAGACCATGGCACATATGTTGCTCTTTAGCATCGTATCAAATATATTTTATGGGAGGTACGACATGAAACGAGGGTATGCAGGTATGGCGGTGGCAGTGCTCATCACAGCACTGGCGGTAACAGTGTACGCGGGCCCGGGCGGCATGGGGCGAGGGATGGGTTCCGGGATGATGGGTCCCGGAGGATATGCGTATCTGAACCTTTCCCAGGATCAGATGGATAAAATGTGGCAGCTCAAGAACAAGTACTACAACGATACCCAGGCTACTCGGTATCAAATGTTCCAGAAACAGGTGGAGCTGCGGAAACTCTACGCAGACCCGAAGGCAGAAGCGGGCGTCATAGCGGCAAAAGAGAAAGAGGTAAGTTCCCTCCGGCAACAGCTCTATGACAAAATGGTACAGATGAGGCTTGAGCAGAGGAACTTCCTGACCCCGGAGCAGATCCAGAAGCTCAACGAGGCACCATATGGCTATGGACAAGGCCCGAGGGGCTTCGGCAGGATGTAGTAGATCGGTAGCAGAATCAGGGGCTGGTCTCCAGCCCCTGATTCCTGTTTTCAACACAATTCTCATCTGGAGTAGGGCAAAGAATCGCAGAGAGGAGATGATAATGGCGTTAATTGTGTCGGAAAATGTCAGCAAGGATTACACGGCGGGCGAGGTGACCGTACAGGCCCTCCGAAGTTTGAGCTTCGAGATCGAGTCTGCTTCCTTTGTCTCCTTTGTGGGGCCATCGGGGAGCGGTAAGACAACGCTCTTAAACCTTATCGGGTGCCTCGACAAGCCCACTGGAGGCAGCCTCAAGGTAGCAGGCACCGAGGTGCTGTCCCTGGATCGCAGGCAGAGCGCGTTTTTCAGGGGGAAACATATCGGCTTCATATTCCAGGATTTTAATCTTATCCCTGTCCTGACAGTATATGAGAACATCGAGTACCCTCTCATTATGGTGCAGGATGTCCCTCCGAAAGAAAGGAAGAGCCGGGTTACGGCTCTGTTGTCGGCTGTAGGCATGATGGAGCAGAAAGATAAATACCCCGACCAGATATCGGGTGGACAGAAACAGCGCGTCGCCATCGCCAGGGCCCTGGTCACGAACCCTGAGCTCGTGCTCGCTGACGAGCCGACGGCAAATCTGGACCACAAGACCGCCTACATGGTGATCGAGCTGATGAAAAAGATGCGGGATGATTTCAAGACAACCTTCATATTTTCAACGCATGACCAGAAGATCGTGGGAGAAGCGGAGATCCTCTATATGCTGGAAGATGGAGAGCTGGTGGGCAGAAAGGTGAAAGGGGGGAACGAGCATGCGTAATCTCTTTAAGATCGCACTGCGGAATCTCATCAGGTATAAGAGGAGGACGTTTCTCACCGCCTCACTCGTTGCCATAGGCGTCATTTTCGTGCTCGTCTTTGTTGCGACGTCGGGTTCTTTCAAAAATATGATCATCAGCCAGATAACCGGCTCGATGCTTGGTGACATTGAAGTCCATAGAAAGGGCTATGTTGCATCCATCGACAACCTGCCGCTGACGCTCAACATGGGGCCTCAGGCCGTCAAGAAAGCAGAAGCGGCTATACAGGCTATTCCCGAGATCGAGGCCTCTTCCCCCAGGATAAAATTTGGCGGCCTCTTCAGTAACTTCGTCGAGACGACGAATATCCGGCTCAACGGCGTCGATCCGGAAAAGGAAATGAAGACCGTGCCCCTTTTGGCTTCCAGGATCATACAGGGCGAAAAAGCCATTAAAAAGGGTGAGATTCTTATTCCGGAACTCCTGGCAAGAGGCATGAAGGTGAATGTCGGCGATATGGTCGTCGTGATCGCCACGAACAAAGACGGCTCTGTGAACGGCAAGCAGCTTAAGGTCGGAGGGATACTCCAGAGCGCTACCGGTCCCGGGGGAAGGGATGGCTATGTCCACATGGAAGATGCTACGGAGATTCTCCGGATGGAGGAACCTGAAGTAAGCGAGATCGCCGTAAAGCTCTACGACTTCGGAAAACTCCAGAGCGTTTACAATAAATTGAATGACGCACTCTCTAAGGAAGTCAACAAACAGGGCAGGCCCATCTTTGAAGTGCACACCTGGGAGGCGCTCTCTCCGTTCTACAACATCGCGCGGATGATCGATGTGATGACGCTCTTTATCAAGATCATGCTCATAGCCATTGTACTGGTGAGTATCATGAACGTCATGATCATGGCGGTCTATGAGAGGATCCGTGAGATCGGCACCATTGCCGCGATCGGTACGCTGCCCGGAAAGATTCTCTCGATGTTCGTGATCGAAGGCTTTTGCCTGGGCATTTTCGGGGCCATGATCGGCACTGTTCTCGGGCTCTCGATCGTCTTCGTGCTCCGTCTCGTGAAGATCACCTTCAACTTCGGCATGCAGACAGGACTTCAACTCATACCGACCCTGGCGTTGTCCGATGTCCTTATGGTCTCACTCATTGTCATTATCGTCGCCGTGCTGGGGAGCCTCCAGCCCGCGCTGAAGGCATCGAGGATGGAGCCGATCATAGCCTTACGGCACGTCTAGAACGAGGGTCATGGGTCAGGGGAGAAACTAACAGGGAGGATGAACGATGCGAAAAATAGTATGTCTGATGGTGATGCTCCTGTGGACGCTGCCTGCGTTTGCGGTTGACGGCACGCAGCTTCTTCTGCAGATAGACAAGAACATGAGTCCCGAATCGTACGAGTCGTATCGGAAGATTATCAATGTCGAGCCGAGCGGGAGCAAGAAGGAGTATGTCTACTATACGGCTAAGAAGGGAAGAGACAAGATTGCAGGACTTTTCCTCTCGCCCGCCAGTGACAAGGGACGAAGCACGCTGAGGCTGGGCGACAATATGTGGCTTTACGTTCCCAACGTGGGCAAGCCGATCCGCATCACCAGCCTTCAGTCGGTCATCGGCGGCGTCTTCAACAACGCGGACATACTGGCCCTCGATTACTCGGTCGAATATGACGTGGAAAAGGTGGAGGACCAGGGGAAAGAGTACCTGCTCCACTGCAAGGCAAAGACAAAATCCGTCGCCTACGACAGGCTCAAGATGTGGGTGGACAAACAGAAGGTCCTGCCGACGAAGATCGAGTGCCTCACCGAGGCCAACATGCTCATCAAGACCCTCTACTTCAAAGACACCAAGGACTTCGGCGGCGGCATCATGAGACCCGCGGACATCGACACCGACAGTCCCCTCTACAAAGGCTACAAATCGGTGATGCTCTTCGCGAAGATCAAGAAACGCGAATTCCCGGATCAAATCTTCACGCTCGACTTCATGCCGAAGATGGAGACCCTGCGTTGAACGTGAAAAGCATCGTTCTTGCGGTTGCTTGGGCGGTTCTTTTCTGCGGCCCGCTCCCGGCGACCGAAAACGAGAGCCAACCCATGGCGCCCGGAGAACAGGAGACGGCAACCTCTCCATCCGCGTCAAGCGAGCAATACAAATTCGAACCATCTGAGATAGAGAAGAAGCCGTACCATATCGGCGGCTTTGCCGAAGTGCGACCGGTCCTCGACGGACTGAACAAGGGTGGAGCCCTGTACAGGACCAACTTCTTCAATCAACACGAGCCGGGATCATTGGGCGAATTCAACTCCAGGGTGCAGATGGACGGCAGCCTGGAGAAAGGGATTGCGCGTCTCTTCGCGCGGGGCAACTTCGCCGCCAACGACACGGTGCAGGGCTGGTCGAGGATAGGAACGCTCTACGAAGGCTATCTGAGCCTGAAACCGTCCGATTCCTGGTCATTCGACGCAGGCAAGAAGACGTTCCTGTGGGGGAAGGGATATGCGTACAACCCGGCCGCCTTTCTCGCCCGGCCAAAGGACCCCACAGACCCGGAGCTCGCTCTCGAAGGCTTTTGGGCTGCATCAGGCCAGTACCTCCGAAGTTTTCAGGGTTCTCTGAAAACATTTTCCTTTCAGACCGTTTTTGTGCCGGTCCTCTACAATGTCTATGACCATACGAGCCTCAATGACGATTTTGCCGGGACACAGGGAACCCAGGCAAATGTTTCTGCTACCAACCCTTTGGTTACTACCAACCAGTACAACGTGGCGGCAAGGTCCTATTTTCTTCTGTACGATACCGATATCGATCTCACCTTCCTCGCGGGTCAGACAAAGACCCCCCGGTACGGTATGGACTTCTCACGAAACATAGGCACCAATCTCGAGGTGCACGGTGAAGCGTCGGTGATCGAAAATTTCAAAAGACAATGGGTCGACCAGAACGGACTGCCTCACAGCTCCACGTATGACGCGTTCAGCTACCTGCTCGGCGTTCGCTATCTTTCCACCACGTTGACCACGTACATCCTGGAGTACTACCGGAACGGCACCGGCCTCACCAAAGACCAGATGCAGGATTTCTTCTCCTACGTGAACACGGGATATGATACGTACACGCGCACCGGAAACGCGACCCAGATCGCGAGGGCCTCGAGCCTGACCTCCGGAAACTACGGCAAGAACTCACCGACGCAGGATTACCTTTACCTGCGCATCAGCCAGGACGAGCCTTTCGGGGTCCTTTACTGGACGCCGGCTATCACCTCGATAGTCAACCTGACGGACGGGAGTTTCCAGTTCATTCCGGAGCTGACCTGCACGAAGATAACCAACTGGGAGTTCCGCTTCCGGACCTACATGCTTGTCGGAGGAAGGGACGACGAGTTCGGCAACAAGCAGTACGACTACCGGCTCGAGCTGCGCGTGCGCCGGTTCTTTTGAGGAGGGTCGCGATGAGACGTGCGTTGTGGATGTGTGCGCTTTCTGTCTGCGCTATTGCTTCCTTGGTTAGCCAACGCGGCGGAGTCTCTTCTTATTGCGGTCGCTTCCGATGACATGGAGTCGACATCGATCGTGAGCGACTTCGCGGCCCGAAGCCGGTACTATCTCCTCTTCAGCGGTATCACTATGGTCGAGGTGCTCAGGAATCCCTTTCTGGACAAGGGACCTGCTGCCGGTCCCCTTGTCGTGGACTACCTTGCCGGGAAAGGTGTGGGGATCCTTGTTGCCGGGAGGTTCGGCCCGCCCATGGTCGAGGCCATGAACAGACGGGGTATGAAATACTTTCTGCATTCGGGTATCGTCCAGGGGGCCGCCGAGCGGGTGGTGAGCTATCTCAAGCCGGCGAAAAACAGCGGCAGTGGCCCGGCTGAGCAGTAGAGAGGCCACGTATTTACATCAACTACAATTGATAGATAGAGGATGCCGGAAGGGTATTGCAACTCGTTTTGTGCTCGGCTATCGCCGCCTGCAGGAAGGCTTATCATCTGGCCGCAATCTATTTTGCGTTGCAACAGGTTCGACTCTCAACATACTTCCTGTATTCTCTGAGCACGACGCTTTCATACTCAAGGCGGCCGGAGGGCGCGATATAATTTTTTCGCTTCAGCCTCTCCACGATTTCCGCGGCTGTATCGGCACTCACCTGTCTGCCTTCTGCGTACATGACCGCCAGTATTTCATCAAGACCGTTAACCTGCACGTGAGTGCCGTCGAAGAAAGTGAGCCTGGTCAAGCCTTTAACGGGCTGTGCACAGCAGCCGCCTCCTTTGTCAGCATCATTTAACATGGTTTTTACCTCGCATTTCTTCTATTCGACCCAATCATGTACCTCGCGAAGGGTGCGAGGCGAACACTGAGTATCGCAAGCACGCCGCACCCGCTTTCTCTCTCGGTGTCAAGTGACATGTTCACCTCCGAACCGCCTGGATCTTATTTTGAAGTCACCAGAACAGCCTTTGCGCCGGCTTTCTTCACCGCCATTTCAATGTCCTTTATTGACAGAGCTGACGGGTCGTAAGTGAGCCTCATTTGATTGGTGATAGGGTTCAGGCTGAAACTTTTCACACCCTTCAGGGATTTCACGCGTTTCTCGATCATCTGCCCCTCGCAGGAACATGCCATTCCGTCTATCCGAAACACTGCCAGGTTCAGGCCATCCGGTCCTATCGCTTCGTTACTGTCACTGCCCGGAGCAGACGTCCGAATCGGGTCCGCATCCGAACAGCAGGATCGATGTGCCTCAGCCATAGGGAAAATCGGAAGAGTTGTGTTAGCCACCGGTTGCTTGTTCATGCCGCAGCATGTGCCCTTTGCCTCGTTCAGCACGATAGTGGGCAATGACACCAAGCGTGCTGGCTCTGCGCAGCAACAGGCAGCCTCCATCGTCGAGAGTGGCGGGGCAATTACATGCCTCTGTTCGTCCATGTGCGTTCTGACTTGTTGGATGGCTGTCTCTTCCGCAAGCACCGCCATGCCTGTGCTTTGCCACTTCAGCAGCCTCAAAGCGTTGACGATCACGAAGAGCGCGCTTGCTTCGTTAAGCAGCAGCCCAGTGACCAGCCCGAGATAGCCGAGCAGGGCCATGATCACCATGAAGGCGACGTTAAGTAGAGAGACCACTATGTTCTGCCGGATCGTTGTAACCGCCCGATTGGAAAGCTCACGTACAAAGGCTATCTTTCCGAGGTCGTCGGACATCAGGACAACGTCCCCCGCCTCGATAGCGATGTCCGTCCCTGCTGCTCCCATCGCGATACCCACATCAGCGACCGCCATTGCCGGCGCGTCGTTGATGCCATCGCCGACCATAGCCACCATGCCGTGTTTCTCTCGGAGTTTACGAATCACATCGACTTTATCGGTGGGCAGAAGCTGGGCGTCATACTCGTCGATCCCTACCCGATGGGCGATGGCCCTTGCGCTTCGCTCGTTGTCCCCCGTGAGCATGACGGTGCGAACCCCAGCCTGCTTCAGCCGCCGAAGCGCTTCCTCAGCCCCCGGCCTCACGGTGTCCGCAATTGCAACGAGGCCGGCCAGGTGTCCGTCGTAACTCACCAACACCACGGTCTTCCCCTCGTCCTCCAGGCGCGCGATCGCCTCTTCGGCCTCTCCAAGGGATACACCCTGCTCTATCTGACAGCGTGGACTGCCGGCAACACAGACGTGACCTCCGACCATGGCGGTCACCCCCCGCCCGGCGTTCTCCTGGAAATTCTCCATCGACTGCCCTGAGAACGTACCGCTCTCCCGCGCCTTTCGAACGATCGCGGCGGCGAGGGGATGCCCGGAGCGCGACTCTATCGTGCCGGCAAGGTCCAGCACCTCCTGCTCGCTCACTGAACCAAAGGGCAGAACGTCCGTGACCTGAGGCCGCCCGATGGTCAAGGTGCCTGTCTTGTCGAAAGCGACGACCTTCACCCGGTCGACAAGCTCGAGGTACGCGCCGCCCTTGAAGACCGTGCCTTGGTGGGCCGCTTTCGCCATGGCTGCGACGATGGCCACGGGAACCGAGAGGGCGAGGCCGCAGGAGCACGAGACCACGAAGACCACGAGTCCGCGATAGATGAAGGGCAGCCATCCTGCCCCTGCAAACAAGGGTGGCACGATGGCGACGAGGACGCCCAGGATAAACATGGCCGGCGTGTAGTAGACGCCGAAGGCGTCCGAGAACCTCTGAAGCTTGCCTTTTTTTGCCTGCGCTTCTTCCACTGAATAGATGATCTTTGAGAGCATCGTGTCCGAAGCAGTTTTCTCCACCTCTACTTCGAGTGACCCGTTCTGGTTGATGGTTCCCGCGAAAACTTCACCTCCGGTCTCCCGAAGTACCGGGATGGGCTCTCCGGTGACCGCCGCCTGGTCAACGTAGGACGAGCCTCTCACGACACGGCCATCGACCGGTATACGCTCTCCAGGACGGACGACCACGATATTTCCGACCACAACCTGCTCAATCGGGCACACCACCTCTCCCGTTTCCCTACGGACAAGCGCCTCCCGGGGCATCAATTCCGTGAGCGAACGAAGCGCGCCGCGAGCCTTGTCCACCGCGTAGGATTCGAGGACGTCACCGAGCGAGTAGACAAAGATCAGGACGGCCGATTCACCCCACAGACCGAGTGCCATTGCGCCGCCGGAACCTATCAGCATGAGGAGATGGATCGTTGGCGTCAGGTTGAGAAGGGCGACCAGGGCCTTCCGCGCGGGATAATAGACGCCGGTCAGGACGGAGAGCACATAGAGCCCATTGCAGACAAGAGCGGAAACACCGAGCTTTGACGATACAAAAGCAATGAGGGCGAGAAGACCGCATCCATACAGGGCGAGCTGCTGCTTCTCGCGCCACCAGGTGCTGCGCGGACCCGGGCTCTTTTCCAGCGACGCCTTCATACCCGTCTCCGATACCGACCTGATTATGTCCTGGATGGTTGCGGAGCCTGGGTCGTAGGAGACCCGTAACTGGCGGGTGATCGGGTTGACTTCATGGCTTCTGACGCCAGCCAGAGCGCTCATCTTTCGGTCTATGAGCGTTGCCTCGCAGCCACACTCCATTCCTTCTATCTGAAGTGCAACCGTCTCAATCCCGTTTTCGTTCTCATGGTTGTTCATACCAGGTCCTCCATCTTTACGTCACTGTGCTTCCCCACCGGGAGATGATCTATCTCTATCGCTCGGGTACGCTAGATCGTGAGAAGCCATGCCGCGTATCCTGATCATTCCGCTTATTTCGGGTCTTTGTCAGCTCGATCCTTGACATATCCTCTGTACTCCTTCAGCAGGACATACGCGTACTCTTTACGGACGCGGTCCGAAGAGGGGATATAGTTCTTTTTGGCTTCCAGCCTAGTGATAATCTCTTTGGCAGTTTGATCATTTACCTTTCTGCCTTCAGTGTAAAGGGCGGCGAGTATCTCGTCCAGACCATAAACACGAGCCTTCGTGTCATCCACAAAGGTCAGTAGACGCCAACCAACTGTCGGCGGCTCAGGGATTCACCCGTCCCCTCAGCTTTTTTCTTCATGCTTCAGCAGATCCTCTTCATTCTGTGACATGCCGCACCTCCTCAACTATTTCCTATCGACCCGACTGGGTGATTAACCTATTTCGACAGTCGAGCCCTTATGTCTTCGATAAACACCAAATCATCGTTTTCGATTGCTTTATAGATGTAAGGGATCGTTGAGCGCCATGCTTCAAGTGCCACCTGATACGCTTCATCGCCCCTTCGGGTAAGTGTGTAGACGCGCCGCTTCTGCGCACCTTTGAGCTGCTTTTTTTCATTGACCTTGGCGTAACCATTTCGGGTCAGCTCCTTGAGAATGGGGTAAATGGTTCCGAAGGTGGGGACACAGCATCCACCGGTAATGCCCTCTAATTCCTTCAATATGGCGTAACCATGATTGGGCCCCTTTGAGAGGACTTTGAGGACGAGCAGTTTTGTAAGCCCTATATTGATCAGCGATTTCCAGTAAGTGTGATCGGTAAGGGAGTTAGATTCTGTTTTTTTCATAAGGTCATCCCCGCTCGTTGTTTTCCCGCACGGCGACATACTTGCGGTACTCCTTGATAAGGAGTTCGCGGTACTCATCACGGGCAGAAGAGGGTATATAGTTCTTTGCTGCCACCCTTTCAAGGATCTCTTCTGCGGTCTGGCCGTTTACTTGTCTCCCTTCTGCGTGAAGGGCAGCAAGTATTTCGGTCAGCCCGACGACCGATGTCTGGGTGCCGTCCGGAAAAGTAAGCTTGGTCAAGATTCTTGGTGATGCACAGCAGGCTCCAATGCTCTCAGTTGACATCTTTTGCCTCCACCAGGGTGTTCACTATGCCCCTGCTTTCGAGCAAGGCGACTAAACTAGTCGCCTGCGCCTCCGCCTCATCAGTGCCCTTTCAGCATAATATGAATCTCATCACCGCCTTTCACTTTCTTCGTCAACCGTTCCCCCTCGTCGATGCTCTTCCTGTTGACCTGTACCTCAACAGTCCGGTTGAGCCGTGACTCATAAAAGAGGGCGTTTCTCATGGCGGGGACGATGCTGATGAGGTCATTGACGCACTCGCCCACCGTCTTGCCATCGACCTCGAAGCCTTCCGTGCCCTGCGCAATCCGACTCAAATTCTTGGAAAGAAATAATGTTATGCTCATCCCACGTACCTCCTGTGGAACAATTGGGCACCATACTGTGATCATCTATCCGCTCTTGCCGTCCTTGTTCTTTCGTTCATCGTTATGTTGATACGTATTATATAGATCATCAATATAGCATGAAGGTCTTATGTCGTCAACAGAATTTTTACGCGCTGTAACGAGGTGTCACCTTCAAAAGAACTGGTAATTGCCCGGGGCGCACTTAATGCGGGGCTTGTAACGGGGATGCTTCACTAGTCGTTTACCTGTTCCACATGGGTACACCGATGTCGCTCCTGAGAACAAGCGTGCTCTTGCCCTTTTTGATCTCTGCGGCGATCAAGGAAGGCTTGCCGGCTGACATGCACCTCGACCCTTTTACTTCGACCGCATCTCCGGTTTCGATCTTCATGCCTGATCTGCCAAGGTACCACTCAGGACAAAGTTGCACCGCCACCGTCTCCTTCTTTACCCTTACTATCAGCTGTACGGTGGATAGCATACCCTTGGCCGGGTCAACCTTCTCAGTGCCCTCCACGATACCGGAGATTATTTCCACTTTTGTTGAATCGTACAAAGGCTGATTGGACCCGTTGAAATTAAGCGTCGTATGAGAAAGCAAATTATTCCCACCCGATTGAGGGCCACACTCGGCGGAGAGGTCGGTCAACGGCCACGAGCATACTGCTAATGCACATAACAGTCCTATGGCAACGAACGATGCTTTCACGGCTTTTCTCCCCTCATTCGACATAGGTAGTTCATACAGTGGACCAAATGCGAGATCAACTTGGCGCCGTAACCTTCCGCAGCGTCAGGGCCTAAGGTGAAATATTTCAACAGCATCCCCCTCCGCTCGGCAGATTCGAGGTAAGCTGGAACCCTGAACCGTTGGGCGACTCAACGAACTCGACCCGAATCGGTTTGGCTTTCTCGTAAAGGTCCTTTTCAATTGCAAAGGTGATCCCCTGGTCGGTGAAGGTGAGATCATTCTGCTGAGGCTCATCCAGAGCCATACCCAGCTTGGGCCCGCCTCAGCCAGGCTGCGAAAGTATTCTGATAGCGCGCGGCCCCTGTTGTTTCTCCAGGAACTCTTTGATCATGCTGCCTGCCTTTTCTGTAACTTCGAGCATACCTTCCTCCTTGGTCTCTTTGTTGTGGTTTCTCACCGAGAAACCTATCTTACCTTTCATGTTCCGCCGAAAAGAGGAATGCCCCCTCTCATGGAAGCATCACCTGCGAAGCCGACTGCTACTTTATCCCCGTTAACTATGACCGGTACCTCGGTTCTTCCTCCGGAGTAAGTGAGCATTTCCCTCATCTTTTTCGGGTCTTCATACACGTCGACGTAAACGGCCTTATCACCATAGGCTGCCCGAGCCTGCTTGCAATAGGGTCAGGTATCCGTGCCGTAAATGATGATCTTGTTCGCCATGGCGACTTCCTCCTGTATCCAGTTGCCGGACGCCTTAGAGTCTCTGGTCTCCCTCCGCCTTTACGTTCGGCCTGGTCGTGGGCGTCTGAAGAGTCTGGAGAACCAGTGTGTCCGGTTGGTGTGGGAAACGTCACTTGCCGACACCTCCTGTTTGTGACGGTTCCCTTCCTGTCTCTTCACGTATCTCCCGTATTCTTCGATGATAATATCTACATACTTTTGTCGGACCGTGGGAGCGATGTAGTTCTTTGCCGACAATTGCTCGATTATTTCTTCGGCAGTGTCCGGATGAACCTGCCCGCCTTTGGCGTAAACCGCGGCAAATGCTTCATCGAGCCCGAAGATCCCTGACTGCGTGCCGTCAGGAAAGGTGAGCAGGCGCAATCCCGCAGCAGGCGGCACGCAGCAGCACGTTCCCATCGGTTTATCGAAGTCTGACATGATTTTCAGTGTTTGTCCGCACCCATCGCGCCACCCATCATACCCATCATTTTCATCATGCCCTGCATATCCATATTGCACGATTTCATCGCCTCCTGACACGTCGGCATCATCTCTCTCATCATCCTCTCGGGATTTGTGCGGAATATCTGACAGAATCCAGGCATCACCGACTTCATGAAAGTCACCTTCTCTTCATCAGTCAGCTTACTGAACTGGTCCTTCAGTTCGTCAATCGTGGTCATGTGTTCCTCCTTTCGTGTTTTCTTACTGCATAGCCGTCGCTCTTACCAATAGACGAGACTGGCAGCAAAAAGGATACACGTCCTTTCAACGCGGCCGACACCAGGCTGGCAGCCTTTGGCCGGTACAGCACACCCGAGCAACTGTATGCACGGTGGCAAGCTGGTGAAGCAATAGCCTGCCGAATCCCTTCACGTGATCGGTTCAACTGCTTCTCCAATCTTGCCCGACTAATGCCGCCCAGGTTTCCTCTTTAGTCATTGGGATTATCTTCTCCTGCCGCTAAGGACACGCTGCAGAGCCATGCGACACCGGGTTGTGATTGTGTGTAGAGCCCGTCACGCGGGCTTACCACTCCCTCAGGTATTCGGAGGCGATCCGGTAGCTATAGACAGACCGTCCTCTGTCCTTGATCGTACCTCATTGAGCTGAGCACTGATCTTTCCGGCTGAGACGGCCATGACTATAGACTGGATTGCTCCGATCTCCTCTTCAGTAATCCCCTCTTCCCTGGCTACGCCAAGGTACGATTCCATTCAGGGATAGCAACTTACTGCCATAGCCGTAGCAAGGTGGATCATGAGAGTTGTTTTTGGTTCCAGGATCTTATTCTGACGGGCAGAATAATAGAAATCTTCATATGCTTTTCGTTGATCGTCTCGCATAATCTCTCTCCCCCAATGTCATTCTTCCGACCGCGCAATCTGCATGTCTTTTAGATCCACTCCTACTCGCACGTATAGTAGCAGACTCCTGTCGGTGTTTCCTTCGCATAAGGGAAGTACTTCCGTTTGAACCAGAGCGACAGATGAACCAGATTGATAAGAACAGGGACCTCAACAAGAGGACCGATGACCGCCGCAAACGCCATGCCTGAGTTAATCCCGAAAACGGCAACAGCTACGGCAATGGCAAGCTCGAAATTGTTGGAGGCAGCAGTGAAAGAGAGGGTTGCAGCCTGGCCGTAGTGGGCGCCCACTTTGCCGCTCATGTAGAAAGAAACCAGGAACATAATAACAAAATAGATGAGCAGCGGGATAGCGATACGTATCACATCCAGCGGAATCTTCACGATGTACTCGCCCTTGAGGGAGAACATCACAAGTATGGTGAACAGAAGTGCAATCAGCGTGATGGGGCTGATCTTCGGGATGAAACGCTCATGGTACCACTCCTTGTCTTTGACATTGATGAGAACAAACCTGGTAATCACCCCGGCAATAAACGGAATACCGAGATAGATAAAGACGCTCTTTGCGATCTGCCCGATCGTGATATTCACGACTACTCCCTTTAATCCGAGCATCGGGGGAAGCACGGTAATAAAGATGTAGGCATACACAGAAAAGAAGAGCACCTGGAATATGGAATTGAAGGCCACGAGTCCCGCGCAGTACTCGGTATCGCCTTTGGCCAGATCATTCCAGACAATGACCATGGCGATGCACCGGGCGAGGCCGATCAGGATCAGGCCGACCATATATTCGGGGTAGCCCCGTAAGAATATGATGGCGAGAATAAACATGAGAATCGGGCCAACCACCCAGTTCTGGACGAGTGAAAGTCCAAGGACCTTGTAGTTCTTGAACACCTCTCCCAGTTCCTCGTAGCGCACCTTTGCCAGGGGAGGATACATCATGAGGATCAAACCGATCGCGATAGGGACATTGGTTGTTCCCGACTGAAATTGATTCCAGAAACCGACTACGCCCGGAAAAAGATAGCCCCAACCCACCCCTATGAACATTGCGAGGAAAATCCATAACGTGAGAAACCGATCCAGAAAAGAGAGTCGTTTGCCGACCTGTTCGGACGTCATCCTTCGTATCCTCCTTACTCCTGCGAATTGAGCCCGGTACGCGAGGCCTGGTCTTTCCCCGCCAGTCTTGATACGTGACGATCCTTTCGCAGCCGGGGTCTTGGGCCTTCACAGAGCTTGCGCTCTTTAAGGACTTTTGCTTTGTCCATATCATCCTTGAACCATGCAAGGCGGGAGAACCGTTTCTTCATGAAGTCGAGCTGGGCACGAGACGCCTCGTCCTGTAACTGAGCCAGAGAGTAGTGCATCCAGACTCCTACCCGTTTCGCGGTAATCAACCCGGAGTTTTTAAGATAGGATAGGTGACGGGACACCTTCGATTGGGGCTCATCAAGGATCTCCATGATGTCACAGACACAGAGCTCGCCCCGGGTCAAAAGCATGACGATCCTCAATCTGACTTCCTCGGAAAGGGCCCTAAGGCACTGCACCAATTCATCCATACGCACCACCCGAACGATATCTTTATATCCGTATAGACAATTATATTACGATAAAGCCAGCGTGTCAACCCAAAATGGATCAATTCTCCCTTGACATTATATTGGTTTGTTGGTATAGTTACCAACGACAGTCCTCAAGGAGATGAAAAGATGATCTCTTTCGAAGAAGCTGAAATCAGGAGCAAGGTCATTAAGGCGATGGCGCATCCCGTGCGGCTTATGCTCGTCGACGTGCTGAAGGGAGGCGAACGTCCATTCTCAGAACTGTTCGATCTCTTCTCGCTTGATAAATCGACAGTCTCGAAGCACCTTCTGGTCCTCAAGGAAGCGGGGATAGTCTCCTCCCGGAAAAGTGGGACAGACATGATCTACAGGCTTGAGGTGCCCTGCGTCACAGATTTCTTCGGCTGCGTTACCGCTGTGATAGAAAGCAACGTGAAGAGGCAGCAGGTATGCCTGTGCAGCAGCCGTCAAGCGAGAAGAGGGAAGTCATGAAAGACCGCTACAACTACCATTGTGGGATGATGTTTTGGATGGATAGTCGACTAAGATAAGGAGGTGCACTCAATGAAGAAGATACAGATCTTGGGAACCGGTTGTGCCAAGTGTATGAAGCTCACCGCCAACGCAGAAGAAGCGATTAAAGCCAAGGGGAGCGATTACGAAGTCGAGAAGGTCACCGATATCAAGAAGATCATGGAGTACGGCGTGATGATGACCCCCGGCCTTGCCATCGACGGTCAGGTGAAGAGCGTCGGAAAGGTGCTGTCGGTTGAGGAGATAAAAAAGCTGCTCTAAGACAAGGAGCGGATCAAAGGTTCGAACAGAGTATCCCGACGTTGAAGCAGTTGAGGCAATGCCCAGCGCTGTGCGGCACGGGAGGCTATTTTGGCGCAGAGACGTATCGATGAGAGTGGAACACAGCACCCTTCTGCCTTGGTTTTCGGGTACAAGATCGACAAGGTGCTTCCCTGCATTGCGGACCCTGCCAGAATCCGGGTCATCGTCCGGATAGACCGGGACCTTTCACCGCTTTTCCCGTACATGAAAGGTCATCTAAAGCGCGGCATCTACCTGAAGGATCCGCCTTCCTTCTCGTACCAAAGGGAGGGGAAGATCATCACGATCTACGGCGATAGCTTGACCCTCACGAAACTGAAAGACGAAACAGAGATCGCCGGAGAGGTGGCTCGCGTCTCCGCTCTGGTGGAATTTATTGAGCAGAAGCGGGACGAGATAAAACCTGATTATTCGGCGGGCCGCGACCTGAGCCCGGTCGCGCTTCTGAAGGTGCTGCCGAGAGCCAATTGCAAAGTGTGCGGAGAACTAACGTGCCTTGCTTTTGTCCTGAAGCTGCTTGCCGACGAGCGGAGCATCGTCGAGTGCAGGCCCCTGTTTACGCACGAGTATGAGAAGGAACGAAGTGTTGCGCTTAATCTGCTGCTCGAATCCGGGTTCGACCTTCCCATGTCAGCTTATCTGTAAGGGAGAAAGGGAGCGAGCCCAACGACATTGCGATCCTACTGGAAAGGGTCGACAGGTAACGTTCTACATGGCCGTGTAACAGTATAGTGAGGTATACGATATGGTTATCAAACCCATTCTCCTGAAGCTAACCGCCGAGGAAACACTTCGGCTGAGCCGCATTCTTCTCGATGACGATGAGAAAGAGGCCTATCCGTTTCTCAAAGAGTGCCTGAAGCCGAAGCTGGAGGAAGCAACGCGGGAGCACTGAGTGCCTGTCTTTGAGGCTTCGTATAAGCCTCGTCAGGCAGACGGCCCCGTAACGGATTGTGGTTGAGGGGATGTACTGTCTCGCAACACGACACATGCGCGCTTGTCCTTGCCGTGAGAGCGACGTGGAGGCATAGCCATGGAGAACCTTTTTGAAATAGTTGCTGAGAGGGTAAGAGCCGGTCAAGTAACCGCCCTCGTCATCATCATCCGGACGCAGGGGTCAGCACCGCGCAAGACCGGAACGAAGATGCTCATTCATCCAGACGGAACGGCGGTAGGCACGATAGGAGGCGGGGAACTCGAAAACCGGGTGAAGGAAGAGGCGCTCAAGGTGATAGCCCAACGGGAACCAAGGATCGTCTCCTTCACGCTGGACAGAGAGAGGGGAAAGCTGGACATGATGTGCGGCGGTGAAATCGATTTCTACATCGAGCCGATCCTGCCCGCCGAGCGGCTTGTTACCTTCGGGGCCGGTCACATCACCAGGGCGCTTGCCCCGCTGATGCAGAAGGCGGGATTCCAGGTCTCCGTGGTTGATGATACCGCGGAGCTTCTCCAGAAGGAGGCGTTTCCGGGTGTTGACGACCTGATCCTCGGCGACATGGAGCGTGCGGCCCGGGAGCTTCCGCCTGGACCCGACACCTACGTGGTGCTTCTGACGAGAGGGTTCTCACGGGACAAGGCGGTCCTGCGGGGCCTGCTCGGTAAAGGATACTCTTATATAGGCATGATCGGAAGCTTGAGAAAGATCACGTCGATGCTGGAGGAACTTCGTTCTGAGGGGCAGGCCGACGAGGTGTTCTCGCGTCTTTGTGCTCCAATAGGGCTCGATATCGGTGCGGAGACACCCGAGGAGATCGCCCTCAGTATCGCTGCCGAAATTGTGGCCGTCAAGAAAGGCAAACTGGACCTCTCACACAAACAGAGGCTGAGGGAAGCGCATGCCGATTCATGATTATGTCATCAGAATGGTGAGACCAGAGTGCAACGTCTCCTCGGAAAAGCTGAACGCTCTGGTAGAACTGGCAGACGACCTTAGCGACCTGTTGCCGTATCTCAATAGTGTACTTGGCCCAGGGGATTACAGCCATCTGGAGAAGATCCTTACCGTAAAACGCAGTGGCCATCTAATTACCTTCCGTCCCCGCCAGATAGCCATAACCAAGTTGGACGACGAAGATGAGGCGAACAAGGTCACGGAGGAACTCATGCGTATCATCAACGAAACAGAAGCAAGCAGAGACCGGATTGCCCCGACTATCGCCTCCAGGAGGGCGCCGCATGCTCTTGATCTCTTCAGACTTCTGCCGGGCAAGAACTGTGCAGAATGCGGCGAGGCCACCTGTCTTGCCTTTGCCATGAAGCTCGCCGGAGGAGAGGCCGCGTGGGACAGGTGTCCGCTGTTACACCAGGAAGAGCTTACGGGCAATCGCATCAAATTGAGGGCGATGCTTGGAGATACGCGATAATTGCGAGAAAAGAAGGACCGCTTTATATTCGGAAAAGACACGCCGCGTCGTGACCCAGCCATCTCTTATCAAAACCAGGATGCCCGTGCCGGTTTGCGGTTAGCCGCCTTACGGACGAGAATTGAGAGGTTCCTCTGTTGGCAGAGGCTCTGCACCGCGCAATGCAGAGCCTCATTGAAATCATAGAAACAGGTTAATTAATCCTTATCGCCGCTAATCCTCGCGAAGTCGTGACACTTGCTGCAGGAGTTCGGCATTATGTCGTAGTCGTGGCCCTTTGACGGGTCGGGATTTTTGAGGATCGCGCTCTGGGCAGGCCAGACGATGTCGAAAACGTGTGACGCTACGTTGCCCTCAGCCACGGCGCTCTTCCCGTTCCTGTCGAAGGCCAAATGGTACTCGGCGTCGACGCTCACATCCTGCAGCTTACCGGTCTTCGGCATGTGGCATGACGCGCAATTGCCCACCGGCATGTTGGGATCGTCGGGTGTATAGAGGGCTCCCCCCATCCCGGCGCCTGTCTGCATGTGCTTGGCCACGACCCGGGCAACCCGGTTTCGGGACAAGAAGGCGTCAGAGGCTTTGACCGAGACGGCGGTCCCGTCTTTGGTCACCTTGCGGCCGGCATCGAGCTGGAGCACCGCTACGTCTGCCTTAGAGATTTCCTTGAAGGAACCTCGCGTGGCGTGGCAGGACAGGCACAGGGTATTGTTCCCATAGGCCGCATTCACAAAGTCATACGTGCCGACTTTCAGCGGGGCGGGCCCCCCATCCAGGGTGTGGGCATCGTGGCAGGTATAGCAGGTGAGTTTTTCCGAGCTATTGTTCCAATGAGCGGAGCGACGCAACTCGGAATACTCCATGGAGTGCGCAGTACCGTGGGTCTGGTCCGGCCAGGTCATGAACGTCCCGCCCTTCCAGTCACTCCCGCGGTCGACTCTCGCTTTGTCGAAGTTGAAATAGAACGTCTCGAGATCGTAGACGCCCGGGACAAAGAACCCATGGCCCAGGGCGTCCTTGTACGTTGCGTCATAGGGCGGCTTGAATACGCCCATCGGATTCTGACTCTTTCCGTCGTGCGATCCATGACACTGCCCGCAGAGCTGGTTGCCCGCCTTTGCGGTCAGATACCTTGGAATAATGATTTTCATTTTATCGGACGTCTTCGCGTGCTCTGAACCCGGTCCGTGGCAGCGCTCGCAGGTAACATTCAGGTCTTTGTAATCCCAGTCGGTGACCATCGACTTGTATTGATGGGAAGGATTCTCAGTGCTCGTTATGTCCTTTGTCTTGATCGTAAGGCCAGTGGCATGGCAACCCGCGCAGTTTCTGGAGAGGGTGTTGTCAGGCATAGCCCAATCCGTCGGGGATTTCTGCCAGAACATGGGGGCGCCCACCTCTCCCTTAGTCAGCACCTTCGACCCCTCGGGAG
Source organism: uncultured delta proteobacterium (assembly GCA_963835605.1). Taxonomy (GTDB): domain Bacteria; phylum Desulfobacterota; class Syntrophorhabdia; order Syntrophorhabdales; family WCHB1-27; genus JADGQN01. Next base: position 64,863 of record CAWIHO010000029.1, read on the forward strand.
TCCCGTCCTGCATGATGTAAACCGGCATGAAGGCGACATAGTCCTGTTTCTGCCCTTCCCGGGATACCTTGTTATCCTTCATCCATTTCGCGAGATACGGCACATCCTGGATTCTGGCCATGTAGCGCTGCTTCCCTTCTCCGAAATTGGGGTAGCGGTCAGGGGTCTTGTGGCCGGGGTCAGTGTAACCTTCACCCCAGTTGCCCTCTCCACCGATGGTTGCAGCGACCGGAATCCAGACGGCGGCGGCGGGATTATCCGAACAATCAAGGTCGGCCTCGGTAAGAGTGACGCCCTCTTTCTGCTCCGGGTAGAACTTGAAGAGATACTTTCGGTTGGGCTCATCGCCTTTCGTGCACAATACCACATTTACGAGGCCTTTGCCGTCCAAGGGATCCTGGACCTTGAGCAGGTTGCCCTTCGGATCTCTGGGCAGGTATTTGCCGTCAGGCTCCGGCCACTTGTTCTTGTAGACCATGTGGCTCGTCCCCTCGGTGACGAAGCGTGAGTGAGCAGATGCCTCAGGTGTACCGTCAAAGGACTTGAATAGTTTGGCGTCGTGACACCCGGCGCACGTCTTCATTCCGACATAGGTGGCACTGTCGCCGGGACGACCCGAAAGAGTTATCGTTACACCGGAGACCGTCGCTCCCCCCTTTACGGGGATCGATTTCAGCGTCTCACTGTCGAGATATGCCTTGGAAGGCGCAGTAGCGTACAAGTACACGTTACCCGGAGCCACTCCCTCGAGTTTGAAAGAGCCGTTTTTGGAGGTGGTGGCAAGGGTCTTCTGCCCCTCGACGCCTACTCTTGCCCCCTCAACACTTTTGCCGTTCACATCCAGCACCTTGCCAAAGATTCTGGCGGATTCAGCAGCATTCGCCTGGGCAAAAAATATGAGCAAACACAACAGCATCAACAGCACAAGCAATGTTCTCATGTACAGCCTCCCTCGAGGTTATTACGATCGCTGGTTTATTGGGAAATTTGCCAACATCTCATCAAAAAAATACTACGGCACAAGACAGACCTGACGCCTCTTGACGTGGCATTCGTTCACGTACCTCTATTGCGGTGCGTCGGATTTCTGCTCCTTCTAAGGTCATCATTCTATCTTTTCCTTATTGGTATTTTTACCAACAAACAAACATATTGTCAAGAAAAATGTGTGGTCTTAAGGCTTAGCCGTAAAACAATGTGCAGTTCGCATCGTAACGCAGACCAACCTCGCGGGGCGATCATGCTTGTCAAATAGCGATAAAGTGCTGATACTATGTGAGCAGGAGGGTTTGATGAAAGCGGGGACGAAACTGAAAGTGTTGTTTCTCTGTACGGGTAACTCCTGTCGGAGCCAGATGGCCGAAGCATGGGCGCGTGACCTCAGGGGGGACCTGATTGAGCCTTACTCCGCCGGGACAGTGCCAAAAGGCGTTGATCCGAGGGCGGTCAAAGCCATGGCAGAAGCCGGAATTGACATATCGCACCAGAGGTCAAAATCGGTGGCTGCCGTGGCGGACATGCAGTTCGATTATGTGATAACGCTGTGCGACGACGCCCAGCAGGCCTGCCCTTTCTTCCCGGCAAAGACCAGGCTGCTGCACGTCGGCTTCGATGACCCGCCGAGGCTTGCCGAAGGCGCGAGAGACGAAGAGGAGGCCATGCAACCCTACCGCCGTGTGCGAGACGAGATCAGGGCGTACGTTGAAACATTACCTGAATCGCTTTCCGAGTGATCCGAATAGGCGGACAAGGCCGCGAAGGGTGACAACATGAGAAAAAAAGAAGCTGCCGGTGCGGTAGAACGAAAATTGAACGCCCAAAAGGCCCACTGGGAGAAAACCTTCGCTGAAAAGATCGATATGTTCGGGACCGAACCGAGCTACCCCGCCCGGAAAGCGGCTGCGCTCTTCAAGAAAGAAGGGGCGGCCAGGATCCTGGAGCTGGGCGGAGGCCAGGGGCGTGACACGCTCTTCTTCGCGCAGGAAGGCTTCCAGGCCTACGTGCTCGACTACAGTCGGGAGGCCGTTGAGACCATAGCAAGAAAGGCTCGCAATCTTGGCCTGTCATCGGTTGTCGCACAGCAGCATGACGTCAGGCAGCCGCTTCCCTTTCCGGATGAGTTTTTCGATGGCTGCTTCTCCCACATGCTCCTCTGCATGGCGCTCACCACCGCCGATCTGGAGTTCCTTTCGGGCGACATCCGCCGTGTGCTGAAACCCGCGGGATTGAACGTCTACACGGTGCGCAACATCACTGATCCTCACTATCGGACTGGTATCCACCGCGGGGAGGATATGTGGGAAGTCGGAGGCTTCATCGTCCACTTCTTCAGTAAGGAGAAGGTCGAGCACCTGGCCAAGGCATACAGGATCGTCAGCGTCGAGGAGTTCGAAGAGGGGGATCTCCCCAGGAAGCTCTACCTGGTGACATTAAGGAAGAACTGACACGAACTCTCCACTGCCTGCACCCTCCTAAAATGTTGCCCGGCCATCCGGTAAGTAATTCTTTCTTAAGGAGGCAAGGTTATGAACTGGGAAGTCAAATATTATCCGGAATACTGGGAAGGAAAAAAACTGGCCTACCCGCATGTGCCAAAAGAACATCCCAAGTTTGCCCGCAGCATAGTGGTAGGTAACCTTATCTTCGTTTCCGGCTGTACCGGCCAGGATACGATAGACGGAAAACCGACATCGCAAAAATTTGAAGATCAGATGAACATGGCCCTCTACAAGGTGAAACTGGCCATGGAGGAAGCCGGAAGTTCCATGGATAACATCGTGAAGACCGTTATGCTGGTCAAGAGGCAGACGGACTACTCGGCGATGCGCACGACAGAGGTCGAATATTACCTGAAACATGCACCCCATCTGGTAGAGAACCCGCCGGCGAGTACTTTCATTGCTCCCCTTTCCCTGGCGCGGCCTAAGTTCCTGCTTGAGATGGACGTCATTGGCGTGATCGACAGAAATGCCCCTGACTGGAAAGCCAAATATTATGGGGAGTATTGGGGCGGCAAGAGGTTGGCCTATCCCCATGTCCCGAAAGAACATCCCAAGTTTGCCCGAACCGAGGTCGTCGGCAACCTGGTCATCATCTCAGGCTGTGAGGCCCTCAACCACGATACGGTGAAGACGGAAACGATGGATTTCAAAGAGCAGACGATGATCGTCCTCGAGAAGATCAAGACCGGGATGGAGGAGACAGGCGGTTCTTTGGATAACCTGGTGAAGACCTACGTACTCCTGAAAGATATAAAGAATTATCCTCTCTACCGTGAGGTGGAACAGGAGTTCTTTAAAAAACATGCGCCTGGCCTGGCGAAAAACCCACCCGCCAGCACGGTGATCAATGCCAGCAGCCTGGCTCTCCCTGAATTCCTCGTCGAGGTAGAGGGTTTTGCGGTTGTCGATAAGAAGGCGTCCGGGTGGCCGACGAAATACTATCCTGGAAGCAAGTATGCCTCCAGCAGCGCTTCAGCAGGAAAGCTGCTTTTCCTTTCCGGCTGTGACGGGTCCAATTCGAAAACCGGCAACATGGAAACGAACGTCTTCGAAGAGCAGGTAAAAAGGGCCTTTGATAAAGTCAAGGCAGCGCTGGAACAGGCCGGGAGTTCCATGGAGAAGATGGTCAAAACTTTTATGCTCCTCAAGAACCTTGACGACTATCCCAGAATGCGCAAGGCAGAGGTGGAATACTACGAGAAGCACGCGCCATACCTGGTCGAGAAACCTCCGGTGAGTACCTTCATGACGCTCAACAGCCTGACGCATCCTGAGGCTCTCTTCGAGGTGGATGTGACGGCCATGACGTAATTGGAACAAGGCAAGGCCCGTCTGTGAGGCCGAAGGCCTATTTGGGATCTGAGCTGAGGAGGAACTCCGCTGAAGCGGCAGACAAAGGGGTCAGGCCTTGACGGAGTGTCGCCCAAAGCGTTAGGCCCCGGCCGCCCCTTCTGGTACATCCCCCTGGAAGTCCTTGGGACACACGGGATTTCTCAGGGCGTCAATGACCAGCCGACTCACTTCCTGATGATGTTCCAGTAAGTCATATTTCCCTCCCTTGAGCAGCCAGCGACTGACGATATGCTCTAAGATACCCAGAACTAAATGACGCAGGATATAGACGTCGGTATCCTTTCTAATCACACCTTCTTCCTGCCCTTCTATTATGATTTCCAATGCGTGGCCGACCGATTTCTTCAAAAAATCGTAAGTGTCGGTCTTGACAAAACCCTTGCTGACCCGCATCTCGAGCATCAGTATTCTGCCGTACTCCGGGTTCACCTTAAAGAAGTAGAGAAAGTACCACACGAATTTTCGAATTTTGTTGAAAGCTCCTGAAATCCCCTCGAGGTGCAGTTCGAGCTGAGTACGGAATTCCTTTGTTTTTTCTATGGGGATCGAGAAAAACAGATCCTCTTTGTTCTTAAAGTACTGATAAATGCTGCCCTCGGCGACACCCGCCCTTTGAGCTATTTCCGAGATAGTGGCCGCCTGGAAACCTTTCTTGCTGAAGACTTCAATGGCAGCCTGGATGATTGACTCTCTTCTGATCGCTTTCTTGGATATGCGGTTCGCCGGCATAGAACTGATTGGACCTTGTCTATTATTCTTACCGATGATCGCTTTACCTGGCCAACGTCTGCTTCTTGCTCTCAGCCAGTTGGCATATCAGCTGCGTGACCGAATCGAAATCCATGAGGCTCGTGTCGACGCAAAGGTGATAGTTTCTCGCGTCCGCCCAGTGGACGTGGAGCATGTCCCACACGAACTTCGATTTCTGTTGGTCTGATTCCCTCAGTTTGGACTCCGCGTGCTGCACGTCAGCAAGGTCTTGGACCTGCATGATGCGGTTGGTGCGGAACTCCAAAGGTGCGTGCATGAATATCCTTACCGTGCCCGGCAAGCCTTTAAGTACCTGAAAGGCTCCTCTCCCGACGATAACCGAGCTACCTCGTCGGGCAATCTCCTCCATGATTGTGCACTCCAGGGTAAACAACTCCTTGTCGCTTATGGGCGGTCCTGCGGGTGGAATAATAACGGAGACATTCCCGTAGGAAAGCGTTCTCAGAAAATTGTCTAAGAACCCGCTCAACTTCTGGTCGCGGCCCGCGAGAAATCTCTCGTCGGTTCCGAGACGTTTTGCTGCTTCAGAGAGGATCTCCTTGTCGATGTACCTGAAACCGAGGCGTCGGGCCACGAGTTGGCCAATATAGGAGCCACCGCTGCCCATCTGTCTCGATATGGTTATCGTGACCAACGGTCCGTTTTCCATAGACTCATTCTATCAAATTTTCGCTCTCCCGGAAAGAGAACGTTGAAAACGCTTCAAGTTGCAGCCTTTTCTCCCCATGCTTTTTTTCCAGCGGGCATGAGGAAGGCGAGTGGAACTGAAAATAAGAGTAAAAGACCAAAGGAGATAAAGATAATCCTGAACCCGGCGGCGGGGTTGGCGCTTCTGTGGAGGATAACCGTATCGAGGGAGACGCTCAATGCTCCTCCAACGGTTCTGAACATATTGCGCAGCCCAACGATCGTGGCTATCCTCTCGGGCATCAACTCGATGCAAGCGTTATTAGCAGCGGGAAATGCCATTCCCATGCCGATTCCGGAAACCAGGAGCAGGGATGAGAGTATTGCTGCACTTCCCCATCGAAGACCCATGACGTTCCACAACAAGAGTCCCGGCGCAAGGAAAATTGTTGCACCGGCGATGATGCCAAAACCCCACACCATGGGCCATCGGTACCCCCATCGTCTGAGTAAAAAGCTCGTGATCGCCGAGGCGGCAATCGATCCCAACGATTGGGGAGTCAGTATCACACCGCTCATCAACGTTGAGAGCTTATGCACGGAGGTAGCATAGAGTGGTATGAAAGAATATATCCCGAAAACCGCAGCACCTATAATCAGATTTAACAGGTTCGCCGCCAGAAAAGGTCTTGATTGCAACAAGGCGATATCGAGCATGGGATTGGTTTCTTTCTTCTCTTGACGCAAAAACAGTACAATCAAAAAAAAGCTGAGGACCAAAAAGAGTGGCGCAAAGAGAAAGGAAAGAAGGGAGAAGCCCTCACCGATGAGATTCAAGCCAAACATAAGAAAGAGTATCGCCCCGCTGAAAAACGAAATGCCTGCGAAGTCTAAGTGACGCCGTGAAGAAACCCTGGAGTCTTTAAGCAGCAGCATACTGAAGACGATCAAACCGATCCCGATGGGTAAGTTAATATAGAAAACATAGCGCCAGGAATAGAGACTCACAATCCATCCCCCCAAGGTTTGGCCCGATAATACCTCCTATGGGGAAAATGCTGCTAAAAAGGCCGATGGCCCTTTCCCGGCTCTCCGGAAAATTATCGCTTACAATTCCGGATGCGGTTGGAAGAAAGCTTGCTCCTCCGATGCCCTGAAGGAACCTGAATGCTATCAGAGAATAGATATTCGGCGCGAGGCCGCAGGCGAGCGAACTGGCTGTGAACAGACCGAGAGAGATCAGAAAAACCTTCTTCCGGCCGAAGCTATCGCTCAGATTTCCGGCTAATGGCATGGCCATAGTAACCGCAATAAAAAAAATCGATATGGTCCACGCTGCCCAGAGCACATTAGTATTCAGGTCTCTGATGAGGTTGGGAAAGGCCACGGCCACCACCGTACCATCAATGGAATACATGAGGAGAGCGAACCCGGCGATAACGAAAATGAAATAACGGCGCATAGAGTTGGAGTCTACTAAATTGTCCGGTAGGGGTCAACAAGAATACAGATGATGCGCCGGCGCTTCGGTTTTCGTCTTAAGAGCTTGTCTGAATACGAGTATTGCCAGAAGTAGTGTGCCGACGCCCGCGGAGATGTAGTTGGGGTAGACCAGTGCAAAGCCTCCAACCAGGAAGAGGAGACGCTCGGGCCAGCCCACCGACCTGAAGAGATATCCGTGGAATGTCACTGCCATGCAGCTCAATCCAACAAAAGCGGTGGCGATCCTGAGGACTATCATTGCCGGCGAACCCATGAGCAACAGCTCATTTGTGTAAACGTAGAGGTAGGGCACAAGAAAGCTGGGCAATGAATAGAGGAATGTACGGTTCGTGGTTTTGACCGGATCCGTTCCTGCCAATCCCGCCGCGGCAAAGGAAACGGGTGCTACAGGAGGACTGATGCTCCCGAGTACTCCAAAGAAAAAGACGAAGAGATGCGCTGCCATTGGCGTGACGCCCGCTTTGACCAGTGCCGGGGCTGCCAGGACGGCCAGGATAAGGTAACAGGTGACCGGCGGTAGGGGTAGGCCGAGAATCAGGGAAGCCACCATGGTGAGGAAGAGCAGGAGCAGTACGTTACCCCCCGCCACGGTGAGCAGCACGTTGGAAAAGCGCATACCTATACCCGTAAAATCGATGGTGCCGGTAATAATCCCCGCAGAGGCGCAGCATATGGCAACAATGAGACTTCCCTTGGCCCCCCTCTCCATGGCGGTGAATATCTTCTTCGGCGTCATCATAGTTTCCTTACGCATCATGCTGATGACTATGCAGGATATGATTGCCCAGAAGCCTGCTTTTGACGTGGAAAAACCCATTTTGACGATACCCAGGATCAGCACGAGAATCGGTATGATCATATAGCCGCGCTTCATCACAACATTCATGAACCGGGGGATCTGCTCCTTGGGGAAACCTCGCAGCCCGTATTTGGCGGCCTGAAGCTCGATGATCATGTATACGGACACATAGAAGAGGAGCCCCGGGATGAGCGCGGCCTTGCAGACATCCCAGTAAGTGCCGCCGATCATTTCAGGTATGATAAAGGCCGTCGCACCCATGACCGGAGGCACGAGCATGCCTCCCGTAGATGCCAGAGCTTCGATGGTAGCCGCAACAATAGGCTGATACCCCGCTCGTTTCATGAGGGGGATGGTAACGACACCCGCGGCTGTCACGCTTGCCACCTGGCTTCCTGTGATCATACCGAACATGCAACTCCCCATGATGGCGGCCTTTGCAGGTCCTCCGCGAAACCTTCCGAAGAGTGAGAGCCCTACGTCGATGAAAAGCGGTCCGGCGCCCGACACGGTGAGAAAAGAGCCGAAAATAATGAAGACGATGATGACCGTGGAGGAGACACCCAGCGGCGACCCGAGAATAGCCTCAGTGCTGAAGAACAGGTAGTTGATGACCTCTTCAAAGCCGAATCCCGAATGAGCGATAACTTTCGGCAGATGTGCGCCCACGGCAAGATAGAGGAAACAGAAGAGACAGATGATTACTACGGACCAGCCGATCACACGCCGTGTGGCCTCGAGCAGGAGCAGGATGGCAACCAGGCTGCAAGCGGAGTCTAAAAAGTTGGGCTCCCCTGCGCGATAACTCAGCGCTTCATACTCAACGAAGACATATATCCCGATGAAGATAGAGAGCCCGATGAGAACGATATCGAGTATCGAGAGGGGACGGTATTCATCCGAGACCTTGGTGTCCTGCGACTCATCGGTCTTGGTTTTCAGAGGGAACATGAGAAAGATGAGAGCCAGAGCAAACGAGAGATGCACGGTACGCTGCTGGACGCCAGGTAAAGGCCTGACCCCCGCGGTCAATATATGGAAGAGGGCCATGCCTACAGCAATTACCGCAATGAGAACGCGACGGGTCGTTAAGGACGGACCTTCCATTGTCTCACCTTTCATACGCTCCGCGAGCCTGATGCTTCTATTTCTTCAAGGCGCCGATCTCTTTCAGATACTTCTCCGCACCCGGATGGAAGGGGATAGAAGAAGGCGTTGCGAGTCTTTCCAGTACAAACTCTTTTTGTGCAGCCTTATGGATGCTGTATATATCGTCCCTGTGTTCGTAAAGGTTTTTCAGGAAGGTGTAAACCATCTCCGTACTCACACCGGCGTGAGTCCATAAGGTTGTTGTGAAGCCGTAGATCGGCGTGTCGTTCTCAAGACCCTTGTACGATTTTGCTTTGATGAGCGCGCGATAATAATAGGGATACGCTGACGTAACCTTCTGGAGTACCTTTTCGTCCACGGGCACGATGCGCACATCATGCTGGAGCGAGAGTTCCATATACGAGGGCATGGGGTAGGAGCCGCCGAGGAAGCCACCGTCGAGACTCCCGTTCTGTATGCCTTCAACAACTTCCTTGTAATTGTATAAAGCAACCTTAAAATCGGTTCTCTTGATTCCATACTGTTCGAAAAAGAAGAAAGCACTGTTGGAGATGGTGCTGCCCGCGCTGCCAACGCCGATACGTTTGCCTTTCACATCCGCATAAGACTTGATCGTTGAGTTGGCAGGAACGACGAAATAGATATCCGAACTGTTCACGTACGCCACTTCCCGAAGAGCCGTAAAGGGTTTGCCTCCATACTCTCCCTCGCCCTTGAAAGCTCGCGGCGCGTCCGGTGTGGCAAAGAGGGCGAAGGCAGGTCTTTTCTGGGTCTCCTTCTGCTTCAGGCGCCTGACCATCTCCATGGTGCCGGTCGTCGCCTCATGAACGTAATTGGCCTCCGGCAGGTATTTGTTGGCAACCGTTGCAAAGCCGGCCCCGAGCACGTAGACAACGCCTCCTGCAGGAGGAGTGTAGATGGGTATCAGATCTGCGGCGCCGTGAACGGGCGAAGCCACCCATAAGAGTGCAAAGGTACACATTACGATGCCCAAGACCATAACTTTGCTGTTGCCGTAATTCATGTTCCACCTCTTTTTTGGTAAATTTTATAACGCCCTTACCGCATCCGCGCTCGGGCCTTGCGCGGCACCCTTTATAGTCGCACCTGCCGGGCTGTGTGTCAATATTTCAATTACATCCTCATTCTCATATGTAGAGGGTGTCAAGAGATAGTAATACTACGGTAAACCATCTCTCATTTTCCTCGTCTGTATTATTCTTGCTCTGAGGCTGTGAGCACAGGTAAACTATAGCATGGAATCTCGCCGCCGCAACGGCTTTCCGAAAGTCGTTCGATGCCCGAACTGTCAAACAAACATCCTGGCAACGCGGCCCCACATGCCTCCGCCAAAGTCTTGGCCAAAGGAAAGAATACACTACATCTTTACTTCGCGCCCGCCCTACCATGCGGTGTATTGCACTGCCTGCGAACATTATACGGTGTTCAGGCCGGAGGATAGTAAGAACTGACGGAGCTGCCACAGCCTCCAAAAGCATTAAGCCCTCCTACTTACGCAAAATAGACCCCTGACCTATTGCCTTCCTGGCCGGGCCTGATTATCCTCTAAAAGGAGGGGCTTTTTAACATCACTCCTCGGGAAGGGAACGTTCGGTGAGACGTTATAAACTGGTACGAAGGAGGCCTCTGATGAAAAGAGTTGCTTTTGTGACCACGGTCCTTATCACCTTTGTTGTTGCAGTTGTCGGCACTGCGTCTGCCTTTAACGAGGCAGACTTCCAGAAACTCAAAACAACAGGGAGTTGTGTCGACTGTGACTTATCGGGTGTACTGCTGATCCACTGGAACCTTGCTGGCGCCAATCTGTCCGGCGCCAACCTGTCCGGCGCCAACCTGTCCGATGCATACCTGGCAGGAGCGAATCTATCGGGGACAAATCTATCAAATGCGATTTTGGCAGGTGCGAGTCTGGCTCATGCAAACTTAGTCCGTGCGAAACTGCCGGGAGCGAGCCTCTTTTTCGTAAGCCTGGACGATGCCACATGGACTGACAGGTCCGAGTGCGAACAGGGGTCTGTCGGGAGTTGCAAGAGATAACGATGTCAAAACAGGGAAGGGTAATCACTGTGTCATGCCTCCCGAGAGTGTTGCCCTTTCCTGCCCTATCTCTCCGTTCACCGGTGCCCAAAAGCAGCGGAATGTAGCGCGGTCAATCAGCGCTCCGCACGTCTGTTTATAACATTTCGATTGACGAGCTCATGCCATGTGCTACCATGTATCAGGTGGTGGCCGCCAGAGGTGGTTTCAGGAGGGGCGTATGGAAGGATTCATCAACGTTTTTCGTTGCCACCCTCATTTTTCTCTTGCGTCGAGCAGGCATCTGGCGTATAAAGCAGTAGCTAGCTATTAAAATACACGGCAGGGGGGTAACCATGACCAAAGAGGAATTTGTCGCGAAGTTGGCCCAGACAGGCAAGATCACCAAGACGCAGGCAGACGGGATCTTTTCTAAGTTCGTGGAGATGCTGGCAGCATCAATCAAGAAGGGTGAGCGGATTGCCCTTCCCGGATTCGGGGTTTTCTCGGTCGTGCAGAAGAAGGCACGGACCGGCAGGAACCCCGGCACCGGCGCTGCAATCAAGATCCCGGCCCGCAAGGCGGTGAAGTTCTCCGCTTCGAGCGTGCTGAAGCAAGGTCTCAACAAATCGAAGAAGAAGTAACCTCCGGGAAGGGGTCTTTCGGGCATCTCCGGGAGGCCCCTCTTCCTTGACGATCCGGTCGCCCCGGCATAACAGACCGTCCGCTACCCCGCTGAGCAACTTGCCGGGCCGCTCAAGAAAACGGTCTCCCTGCGAGGAACGTTGCCATCCTCTTGAGCCCGCATAGACGCCCCCGTTAGCGTTACCTTTCCACGAATATCTCTTCTATGACCTTATGCCAAGCTGTGGTACACTGAGCGGATGCATACGTCGATGCAAAATCGCGGCACAGCGCCGGGAGGGGGTAAGGTCTGGTGGATACTCACGTCGATAGCGTTCAGACCGATGAGACGACAAGGCGGGTCGCCCTTCTCATTGCGACGGCTTCTTCGCTCCTCTCGCCATTCATGATGTCATCGATAAATGTAGCTTTGCCGACCATAGGGAGAGAATTTCAGATGGATGCGATTCTCCTGAGCTGGGTGCCCATGGCCTACGTTCTGCCAGGGGCCATATTTCTCTTGCCTTTCGGGAAGATTGCCGACATTTACGGGAGAAAGAAGGTCTTCACGTACGGCATAGCGCTCTTTACGGTTTCATCGATTCTTATGGGGGTTTCCATTTCCGGGAAGATGCTTATCTTCTTCAGGGTTTTCCAGGGGATCGGTGGCGCAATGACCTTCGGCACGGGCGTAGCCCTTCTCATGTCGGTCTTTCCCGCCGAAGAGCGGGGACGGGTGCTCGGCCTCACTGTCGGCTGCCGTTTACGTGGGACTTTCGGTAGGTCCGTTTGTCGGGGGTTTTTTGACGGAACAATTCGGGTGGAGAAGTATATTTTTTTCGAGTAGCCCGCTGGGCGTGGCCCTTGTGGGTTCGATTTTGTGGAAGCTAAAAGGTGAATGGGCCGAGGCGAAGGGCGAACGCCTTGATGTCATCGGCTCCACTGTCTATTGCCTTGCGCTCATGTCACTTATGTACGGTTTTTATCTGCTGCCAAGCAGCTCAGGGCTGCTCTTTCTCTCCTTCGGAATCGCCGGGCTCTTCCTGTTCGCCAAATGGGAGGACAGAGTGAAAAACCCCGTGCTCGATTTGAGTCTTTTCAGACATAACCGGGTCTTTGCGTTGTCGAATCTCGCAATGTTCATCAACTATGGTGCGACGTACGCCATCGGCTTTCTCATCAGTCTTTATCTGCAGTATGTAAAGCACCTGACCCCGCAGACTGCCGGCCTGATCATGATATCCCAACCGGTGGTGCAGGCGGCTTTCTCGCCTTATGCGGGGAAACTCTCAGACAGGGTTGAGCCGCAGATAGTTGCCTCCTGCGGCATGGGCCTCACCGCCATAGGGCTCCTGCTTTTCACGTTCTTAGGCGAGGATACTGCCCTGTGGTTCGTCACCGGTACCCTGGCACTTCACGGTTTTGGATTTGCCCTCTTCTCTGCGCCCAACACGAACGCAGTTATGGGCTCCGTGGAAAAGAGGTTTTACGGTGTAGCCTCTGGAATCGCTTCTACTACGCGACTCATGGGTAACACGTTCAGCATGGGCACCGTCATGTTCGTGTTTGCCCTTTACATCGGTACAGTCCAGATAACCCAGCAGTACCATCCGGCTTTTCTCGCGAGTGTGAAAGCGGTCTTCGTTATTTTCGGCCTGCTCTGTCTGGGGGGAGTATTCGCATCGCTGGCCAGGGGCAGGATGCGTTGAAACGCGAAGGCCTTACATTCCTTTCGGCTGCCCACGCATCCGGGCCTTATACCAATTCGCCTTCAAGTGTATACCTTCGTTGTCACTGCGTCGCTCTCCTCGACGTACTGCTCAGTACGCCTGCGTCAACTCCTCGCTGCCGCCTCGGTCTCCATCTTGAATGCAAATTGGTATTAAACTCACTTCACAGATTCTCTCCAGCGGGATGCTGTTCCGGCCCTCGCAGCAAGGTTTGCCAGTACATGACACTGGGAGAGACTCGTCCTGAGCCCTCAGGGTAGCGGGTTTTGAAACTGTACCCCCGCTAAATTATTTGCAGAAAAAACCGACAATTATCTTAGAGGAAGATTTCCTGGACTTGCTCTTGCGCAGTATCAGGGGAAGATGAAAAGAGTGAAAATAGTTTCTCCCTTACTGGTGGCCCTATGCTTTATTTGTCTGAGCCGCGGCATGGGTTCGGACTCGAGCGAGCAGGCGCGGCTTGAAAACAGCGTACCTTCTGAAAATAGTATTCTCTTTAAATCCAAGGGTAAGGGTGGTGAGGCGATTAACTTCGATATCAGGGATGATATCAAACGCGGCCAAGAATTCTTAAAGGACAAGATTGCCGGCTATTCGCCGGTGAAGGAAGAAAAAAGGATAACCTTTTTTGACAAGAAGGGCAGAAAAAGAGAAAAGCTGGTGCTGGAAAAAGTCATCAAGCCAAATTTCCTTTTAGCAGTTGAAGATTTAAAAGAAAGGAAGATCTGGCAGGTACGAATTACCGACAAAGGGTGCGTAACGGACGGGTTTGAGGTAACGAAGAACCGGGACAACGGTGTTGGTTCAAAGTTTGAAGTAACCTATCCGGAGAACATGGCCGTATTGGCTTTACGCACAACGGTCCGATCCGGCAAGAACAGTTTTAGAGAAGTGGTATACACGGCCTATACCCCCGAGATCGACACGTGGCAGGTGCGCAAGGCCGGACTTGATTACCTGGCGTGGCAGATCGAGCTGGCTCGCAGGGATCTGGACGCAAGAAAAGTGAACTTGATTGGATTTAACGGACTAGACGACGACATCATGCTACCTGAAGTCGCCTTAGTGCTTTCCATTATTGAGCATATCGATCCGGTCAGGTTTAAGAATTGCCCGGAAGGTGACAGAATAGCCCTGGTGCATGAAGTGCTCACCATTATCGGCGCAAATACGATTAATGCGTACGCTTACAGCAAATCGCCGGCTGGAGCCAGGGGCCTTTTCCAACTTGTGCCTGATACGTATAAGCGGCTTCGAGACAAATATCCGCAGGCAGGCCTGAAGAAAGATTTTGTTTTAGGCTGCACTGATCATCTTAATGCGGCGAAAGCTTCTTTACTGCTTTTCGATTCAGACTTGGCGGACTTGCCGAGAGGGCGATTGTCGGCCATAAAAAGCAATACCCGGGCGGCCGGTATGTATTTGGCTGCGGCGTACAATTGTGGCTCAGGAAGAGTGGAAAAATCGGCGAGGAAATGCGGAAATCACTGGGCATGTCTATTGCCGGAAGAAACCAAAATTTACCTAAAAAAGTTTGATGTTGTTTGGGACTTAAGGAATGCCCTCGATAGGTGAATTGGGGAGGCAGCCCCATGCTTCGTGCAGAAGCAGGGTATCCTTCAGGATATCGAAATACTCGTACACAGTCGTACGAGCTGACGGGCAGTGCTCTGATGCAAGATCACTCTATTTCGGTGTATGGCTCCCGACCCCTATTATCTCTTCCGCCCAGTCGACGGCCTTGAGATAGCTTTCAGGGATACTCTTCGTGTCGAGGTTGAGTTTGGAGGCACTCTGGAAGCACTTGTCCCAATCACCACTCTCGTAGCCTACGACCAGATCATAAAGGTCTCTGTAATCGTTTTCCTGCCCCAGCAGAGCTCCCTTAACCTCTTTTGTCAGGTTCATCTCTTCCAGGATTTCTTCCAGAGGACGACCGATCAGGACGTCGAGCATCGAGAACATGCCCATAAGGAAGAGTTCCGACTCGTGTCCCTTTAGGCCGAGATCAGCGGCCAGCAGTTCACACATCTGCGCCCGGATAAGGGAACGCAATACCACCTCGGGCGGCTTATCCACCCCCATTAAGGTAAAGAGGACAAGAGACGCCCACCTCCTTACCTCCTTCTCACCCAGAAGCACTATGGCGCTCAGGAGGGACGTGACCTCATCCCTGAGGCCGAAGTATGCAGAGTTGATATACTTGAGCAGGGTGTAGCAGAGAGTCATATCCTGCTTTATAATCCGTTCCAGAGCATGGAACTCCAGTTCCCTTCTGTTAGTCTCCTGCAGCATTCTCATATAATTCAGCTTGTAGCCGGGAATAGCTTTGCCCGGCACTATAACCGGCTTGCTGAAGAAGTAGCCCTGGAAGAATGAGTATCCCATGGAGAGTGCCGACTTGAATTCGTCCAGGGTCTCAACCTTTTCGGCGAGAAACTTCCCGTGGCCGTTGCCGAATTTCTGAACAATGGCCCGGCTTTCTTCCCGGGTGCTCTGCATGAAGTCGACCTTCACGATATCAGCCAGTTCGAGTAAGGATCTCTGTGCTTCGTTGTGGATGGTGTAGTCGTCCAGGGCCAGGGTATACCCTGCTTTCTTCAGATCCTGGCACGCCTTCAGAAGCGTTTCGTCCGGCTCAATGTCTTCGAGGATCTCTATCACCGTGGATTTGTTAGGCAGCAGTCCGGCAACGCCATTGAGCAGGAGATCTCTCGTCAGGTTGATGAATGCCTGGCTCGGCGGGGTCACCATCCGCTGGCTCAGGAACAAGTATGTGTTGCCAATTACGGCCAGAGAAGCCTTGGTTCCGTCAGTTCCATCGTAGCTGTTGGTCAATCCGGAACGATGCAGCAGTTCATAGCCAATGACTTTCTGATTCCTGTTGAAAATAGGCTGACGTGCGACATAGATATCCATTGCTATAGTTATCGGCCGTTTTTCCGATACCTCAAGCGCTAAGCGAGACCCGCCTTAGATCGGTGATCACGTGCGCCTTCACGAAAGACCTGACCCCATGTGCACTCTCTGAAAAAACTTATCGGTCAGCTAACCGAGTTCTGGCGTTCTGTAGATGGAATTAAGACATTTTTTAAGAAAGCATAGCGCTGTCTGTCGTAGTTGATCTGTCAGGCAACAGATCCCACGCTGCCATACTCCAGACCTCGATGAAGCGATGCCGCTCGACGAAGACGATGTCCGGGTTTGCGAACACAGGGATAATACGGATCTCCCAGGGCAGAGTCAGGCACCTGTCCTCGGTTAATTCGGTCATGCCTATCCTGTAAACATGAGGCTCGTCATTGCGAGGGCGAGGAAAAGATACGCACTTCCCCACCCTGCTCTCTTGCGACATGAACTCGTCCGGGCAAATGATGAAATAACCGGAGGTGGTTCCTAGCACGTATACCATCCGTGATAGCAGGGCCGGATTAATTCCCTCCGGGAGTGAAAGCTTTCCATCTTCGATTTTGCCGGGCCATACCTGTGGATGCCAACGGCCGATATCCACGATCTCGCAAGCCGATACGGTGTTTACAGCTGTTTTTGTCTCAGATGACATATTCCATCACCTTATGCCGCATGGATTAAAGGCTTCTCAGTGTATCCCCACGTTCAGTGCCGCTCCTGTGCACGCGCGTACGTCACGATTCATCCCAATCCGCCTGGAGTCTGCTGTATACCCTGTCCGCCTCCCTTTCGCTGCCGCAGGGGTACATCATGTAGTGCCCCACAACCCACCAGCCATTGCAGTAATAGACTCTCCTCCATGCTCCCCATATATCGATGGGTGGCTCCTTGACGAAGAAGGGGTCGTCGGTGATCTCAGCATCCCCGACGATTTCGACTACCCTCTTCTGATCGAGTGTCAATACTGTGACGCCGGGATCTCTTTTCTGAAAAGGTACAGCGTTTGCTGTCTTCCTCTCGCTGTAATGCTGAACCAGCTGCAGGTCCTCCTTGGACCAGCGATCCAATTGGCTTTTCAATTCGCTTTCAAGACTTCCGCTTTTCATGGTCCTCTCCTTTTGTACAGCAGGCGCTGAGCAGATTAACGAGCCTTGCACGGCTCACGGCACCGGTTTTCCTGAAAATGTTATGCACGTCCACCTTCACCGTATGGGGACTAATTTGCAAGCTTTGTGCCGTCTCTTTAATGGTGTCAGCGGCTTGCCGATCTCTGATTGGTTGAGGCCATGAACTGGGGCTCTTATGTGGAGGCCTATTCAACCTTTTCCCATACCTGTGTAATAATAGCCGTTTTGGATGGGTCTCTGCCGTAAGGCTGCGGATCGCTCGTGAGCGTGAGCCGATTGCCCGATAGTGTCCATTTACGGACCTGATCTTTCCCGTTCCAGTTTTCGACCCACGAAAGGTCCACGGCGATGATGATCTTGCCTCCCTCGACGCGATACAGGCCTGACCAGGCTGTCACGGTGTCAAAGAGGGCAGCCTTCTCAGCCACTGAAGTACCGAATTTTCTGTTGTCTCCGGTATAGAAGAAGATCGCACGCGTTGGCGTTAACACGAGGTAACCGCGTGGAGTCTTCCCCATAGGTTCGATTGGAGCGCCGCCTATGTCCACGACGTAAGAAACAAACTTGTAGGTTCCGACGAGGGATTGCTGCCCGAAACCGGGGGACGCTATCAATAGCACCAACATGAGAGCACCGATCAATCGAACCATACCCACCTCCTTGCGTAGTAGGCGCGCCGCAGTGCTTACGTCACTGCATCCACCTTAGCGCAATAGTAGCATGGAGGCTGAGCCAGTCAAGCGTTTTGTAGGACGGAGATCTTGCCCGCTTCAGGATTGCCGAACGAAAGCTGATGGCGGGGTCGTGTTTTTACTCCTCAATAGGGATTTTGGTAAACGTCAGCCCTCCTGTCGCATCCCGACGGGCCGCAAGAAAGACGAGCCAATTGGCGTCATCCTGGTCGGGATACTCCAGCCTCCTGAAATCGTGGGTGGGACGGGTTTCTTTCCGTTCTATGGAAGAACTGAGCACAAGCTCCGCATTGTCCATAATCGACAGCACATCCAGACAGCGGGCAAGCTCATGGGGGTTTTGGGCTTTCAGGGGAGCGCTCCGTGCATATTCGAGCCGTTCAAGGCCACGCTTCAGCAGACCCTCACCACGTATATCGCCGCAATAAAAATCCATCAGATTCTGGATGTAGAGTTCCACTTCTTTCCAGTGGAATCCCCGTTGGCGACCCAGTATTGCCGAACAGAGGTCTTGCCGGGCCTTCAATGCATCCTCGCTTGCCGGCGTGAAGCTCTTTTGCTCCCGCGCGCGACCTGCCGCCAGACCACCGGCGTGCCAGCCCATGGTGATCGCTCCCGGGCCCGCGGCCCAGGGCAAACCGCCCACCTCATCGCCTGCGCCGAAGAGATTCCTGATCCCCGTTTCCAGGTTCTTATCCACCCAGAGACCCTTTGCCGCCGTGCCTGACAGCTCACGGTTAGCCCAGCCTGCATACTCCTGCGCATTCTCTTTCAAGCGAAGCCCTTCTTCCTCCTCGAAATAGCGCATGAACTGGTTCCCCTTGCCTTCATTCCTGATGGACCACCGGATATAATCTGCCTCGTACTCGGTGGCCTCGCTGAAATCGAGATAGAAAGGACCTTCCCCTTGCATGATCCTTTTCGGTAATGTGCCCCGGTTGCCCCGCCAGTATTTCCTGTCTTCCAGCCAGCGGCGTCTACTCTCCTCGGCGTTGAAGGGCTCTTTGCCGAGATTCTTCCAGTCATAGAACGCCGTTCTGGAGACCACTACGTTGCCCGCGCCATCGATGATGCGTGCTGCAGGCTGCACGGT
Organism: uncultured delta proteobacterium; assembly: GCA_963835605.1. Taxonomy (GTDB): domain Bacteria; phylum Desulfobacterota; class Syntrophorhabdia; order Syntrophorhabdales; family WCHB1-27; genus JADGQN01. The sequence goes on from CAWIHO010000029.1 coordinate 83,740, forward strand.
GTTGCGGGGGTCTCCATAGTTGGGGTTGTAATTGCCGCACGGGGCCAGGAGCTTGGAGCCCAGAAATTCACTGTTGATGATCGACAAACCTGCCCGTACTGCCATCGAAGTTCCATCACCGGAGAGCGGGGAAGGGAGCCGCGTATTAAAATCGAAGCCTGACTGGTTTCTGCTCAGTCTGTTTGACCTGCCCGTGGACATCACAATTGCCTTGGCCTTGATGAAATAGATATCCCCGGTGCGCGTGCCGACCCCTACCGCCCCGGCAATCTGGCCATTAGTGGCGATCAGGTCGGTCATCTGTATGCGGTTGAGTATGGTGACACCCCGTTTCTTTGCCTCCCTGGTAAGGGTGGGCTTCAGGGGTGCGCCGTCAAAATTGAATGCCGAGGGCACGCTGGTAAACTGGTACACAATCCGGAACTTACCGGGTGCTTCGCTATCTTCGTACCTGAACCTGATCCCGAATTTCTCCAAGTCGAGAACGCGTTCATACATGGTTCCAGCCACAAGCATAAACAGGTCTTTCCGGAAAAAGCGAAAGGCGGTCCCTACACGGTGGTCTTCAGCCATATCCTCCAGAGTGTATCCCATTTTTTCGTGTACCGGAGGGATGTAAGACCACAAATGGTCTATGCCGGAAGCGGCGCATCCGCTGGCCATGGTGTTGGATTTATCCGTAAGGGTGACTTTCAGGTCACCAGGCTCCGCCGCATTGATGGCAGCCATGCATCCAGCCAGACCGCCGCCAACAATCAACACGTCTGTCTCCACAGGAATTACTTTGCGCTCAGCCATGGTTTCCCCTTATTTCTTGTTTTTGGCAAATGCCCCCCGCATCTGGAACGGGGTTGCGATCTTGATTGCACCTTTCTCCGTTTGCGGGCAGAGCGTCACGCAACAGCCGCAAAACCAACACTCATCAGGATACATCTCGATGGGTGGTTCACCTTTTTTCGGATTGGGCGCGAGTTTATCACACATGCAGACATCGACACAGGTGTTGCAGCCTGTACAGACCTCTTCGTCAAAATAGATATGTTTGAGTGCCACCTTTTACCTCCTCTCTCATCGGTTTCAGTCTCCTCTCCTCACCACTTCCGCGTTCATCGGGATAGAGCACGACCGGTGGCTTTCCCTTTTCTGTGTTCGGCATCAACACGTCGTTTCGGCCTTGTCTCACTCCTCCACTCTCTTACTCATCTCGCTCTTCTATCCTTGGGTGCTTCCCAGATAGGCCTTTCTCACCTTCTCGTTATTGATCAGTTCTTTTGCATTACCTTCCAGTATAATCTGCCCGAGCTCCAGGATGTAGGCCCGATGCGACAGACGCAGCGCCATGCGGGCGTTCTGCTCGATCAGGATGATGGTCACACCCTGGCTGTTAATTGCCGAAACGATCCGGGCAACCTCCCGGACAAGCTTCGGCGAAAGACCGAGGCTCGGCTCATCGAGGAGGAGAACGGTTGGTGAGGCCATCAGGGCGCGGGCTATGGCGAGCATCTGCTGCTCTCCGCCGCTTAAGGAGCCGGCCTTCTGCCCCGCCCTGTCGTTCAGCACGGGGAAACTCTTATGTATCCGGTCCAGGTCCCGCGCCACGGCCGCCCGGTCGTTGCGCAGATACGCACCCAACTCCAGATTTTCCGTGACGGTCATTGAGCTGAAAACCCTTCTCCCCTCCGGCACGTGGGCGATACCCATCCTGACAATCTCGTGAGGCGCTACCCCATTGAGCCGTCTTCCCTGAAAGAGTATTTCCCCGCCGTAATAGGGGACCAGGCCCGAAATACTCTTGAGGGTCGTGGTCTTGCCCGCGCCGTTGGAGCCGATAAGGCTTACGATCTCGCCCTTATCCACTCTCATCGAAACGTTGCGAAGCGCTTCCGCCTTGCCGTACCGAACGCTTATGTTATTCACCTGCAGGAACAATTATGCTTCCTCCTCGTCCGAGCCCAGATACGCCTCGATGACCTCCGGGTTTCGGGCGATCTCGTCAGGCGGCCCTTCCGCGATCTTTCTGCCCTGGTTCAGGACGGCAATGCGGTCGCAAAGCCGCATGACCGCCTCCATGTTATGCTCCACAATCACGATCGTGACCCCGCTGTCCCGTATCTTGCCGACCACTTTCATCATGACGGCCGTTTCCTCGGGATGCATGCCGGTGAAAGGCTCGTCGAGAAGGAGGAGCTTCGGCTGGGTGGCCATGGCAACGCAAACGCCGAGGATTTTCTGATGCCCATGGGGAAGGTTCTGCGCCTTCCGGCCCGCATAGTCAGCGAGGCCCATGAAATCGATGATCTCTAGCACCTTCTCGGCGCGCCTTCTGCTCTTCTTGTCGCACGCTCAACAAATGGAAGAATGCCTTCCAGACAGGCTCCTGGTAGTGTCGGTGGAATCCGTTGAAGACATTATCAAAGACGGACAACTGCATGAAAAGCGTGGCAGCCTGGAATGCCCGACCTATGCCCAGGTTCGCTACCTCGTGGGCTTTCATGCCTGTGATGTCCCTTCCTTGAAAGGTTATCGTGCCCCGTGTCACAGGATGAAAACCGCTCACCAGATTGAAAAACGTGCTCTTTCCTGCGCCATTGGGTCCGATGAGGCCCAGAATCTCCGATTCCGCGACCTGAAGGTCTACCTCGTTCACGGCGGCCAGACCCCCGAAGAACCTTGTCAGCTTTCGCGTCTCGAGAAGGGGTTTCATGGGACGCCCTCTTCTTCCGTCTCCACCGTCACCTTCTCCGGCGACGAAGCCATTGGCCCTTTCCTGAAGAAACCCACGCGCTCGGGCAAGCTCAAAATGCCTCCGGGAAGGAAGATGACCAGAAATATCAGGACCATGCCGGTCATGATGGGTTCGATTTCTTTGCCCACCCGCAGTAGTTCCGGAACGAAGGTAATGATCGCGGCGCCGATGACGGGTCCCAGGATGTAGAAATTGAGTCCGCCAAGGATGCTGTAAATCTGGACGTAAATCGATTTAAAAACGTCGAACATGTCGGGCTCAAGGGTCTGAAAATAGTGGGCGTAAAAGGAGCCGGCAAGGCCGGCCCCGGCGGCGGAGATCATGAAGGCCGCGAGCCTGTAACGGAAGATATCCACGCTGAGAGTTTCCGCAAGCCGTGCGTTCAGACGAATTGCGCTCCAGGCCCGCCCTACCCGGGAAGTATAGAGCGCGTAGAACCCGAGGATATTCACAAGAAGCAGGACCAGGATCAGATAGTAGTTCGCGGTCTTGCTTGTGAAGGTGATGGGACCGATCGGGTTGGGGGCGGGGATGTCGAGCAGGCCTGCCCAGCCGCCGAAAAACTCGAAGTGACCGAAGACCTGCACCAGGATCATATTGACGACCATGGTCTGGATGATAAAGGCAACGCCCGGGGCCCGTACGATGACAATGCCGACGACAAAGGCGACAAGGGCACTCATGAGCGCCGCCAGAGGCAGGGCAATCCAGAACGACAGGCCTGCTTTCATGACCAGGAGTGCCGACGTATAGGCGCCTATGCCCCAGAAGCCGGCCGCACCCATGGTTATGAGTCCCGTACTGAAAAGCATGGAGAAGGAGAGGCCCAGCATGATATTCATGCAGGTCATGATAACGAGGTGCATGAAATAGCGGGAATCCGTGAAGACGGGGAGAAATGCCAGGAGAAGGCAGACGCAGCCCAGAGTGATTAATACTTTTTTTTGCTTTTCCCTATTCATGCTGTTCCGGCTCCCCGAAAAGTCCGCCCGGCTTAAAGACTATGATCACACCTATTACGGCAAAGAGAAGTATCTCGGAGAGGTCACCGACAAAGTACATGCCGAAGCTGAGGACGAGACCAACGATAAGACCTCCCACAACGCCTCCCACCATGCTCTGCATGCCTCCCACAACGAGGGCCATGAAGCAGTTGAGGAGCAGGGAATGGCCCATCGAAGGGGTGATGGAGAAGACGGGGGCCATGATGCCTCCGGCGAGGGCGGCCAGAGCACATCCGGCCGCAAAAGCGATCTGATAGATGCGGTTGGTATTGATGCCCTGGAGGGAAGCAACTTCATTGTCCAGTTTGACCGCACGCATGGCTTTGCCCACTTTGGTACGCATGAGAAGCCAGTAGAGGCCGAACATGACGCCCAGGCAGAGGAGGATGGCCATCACCCTCTCCACGGGCAGGTTCACCTGACCGATACCCACCGAACCCGCAAACGGCGGGTGCAGTCCTCTTTCCTGGGTGCCGAAGCCCAGAAGCGCGCCGCGCAGGAGCATCATCGACAGGCCGATAGAGGCCGCGGTACAAAGGAGGATATCGCCTCGAATGTAGTGGAAGATGAAGCGGTAGCAGAACAGGGAAAGGATGGTGACCAGCACGATTGCGATCGCGATGGACAAGAAAAAGTTGAGATGGAGAAATTCGCAGCAGCCAAACGTAATGAAGGCGCCGAGCATGTAGAATTCGCCGTGCGCGAAGTTGAATATCCTCACGACGCCGAGAAGGAGGATCAGGCCCGACGCAACGAGGACGTAGATCAGTCCTATCGACAGGCCGTTGAGAAGGAGTTGGGAGAAAAGCTCGATGGTCATCTAGAAATCTATTTCCACCCGGGCCCGAAGACCTTCTCGCAAGCCGCGACCACCTCGTCGCGACTTAGAGTCGCAATATACACGATCTTTCCATTCTTTATCTGCCCGTACATGGCCTCCGCGACGGAGTCGCAATATTTCGTATTTCCAAGATCGGGCCTTCTCACCATCCTGGCCGGGCCGTCAACCCGATCCCAGAAAAGGCCTTTGGCGGCGATATAATCGGCAACGGTCGTAGGGTCGACGCTGTCGGCTTTCTTGAAGGCTTCGATCAGCGCGAGCCAGGCCGGAATCCAGGGGAACGCGGCCTCAGACCACTTTCCGTAAGCCTTGGTGAAGTCCTCCTTGAATTTCTTTGCGATCGGCGGAGGGTTGGGTAATTCGGTCGGTTTGATCTGGCACAAGAGGCCTTCGAGTGCCTCTACGCTCGCCACTTGCATCACCTCGTCGAGCTTTGGCGCTATGGCGCTTAAATGCGCGTTACCTCTGAAGCCGGCCGCATAAACCGCCTTCAGCTCCAGGCCGAACTGGGTTCCGGAATCGGCGCCCGGATAGTCCATGATATCCGGGTTCAGGCTTTTTGCCTTCACAGCCAATGCGGTAAAATCGACCGCGTCCCGCGGATGAAAAAGGGTGTCGAGCACTTTCACGCCGTTGGCCTCCGCCACGTGCTTCTCTTCGGCGGCACGGGCCTTGCCTCCCTCATCGTTAGGCGATATGAATACGGTTGTTTTTGCGTTGGGAAAGACCTTCTTCACCATCGACCACAGGGGCATCAGGCTTGTGCGGGTGGTGGATGTCCCGAAGGTGTACCGCAATTTCGGGTTCATGGCCCGCAGGCTCGTCCCGCTGAACAGGTTCAGGATTTTGTTCTCTTCAACCATGTTCAGGCCGGAAACCATGGTTGGAGAAGAGATAATGCTGATGAGGTACTGCACCTTGTCCTGATACACAAGCCGCTCCAGGGCCGCGCGGCCTGCCTCCGCGGTCCATTTATCGTCGTAGACGATGAGCTGGACCTTGTAATTCTGGCCCTTGATGGTGATGCCGCCGGCATCGTTAAACTGGCCGATCTGCATCTCCAGGGCCTTTTTCGTGTCGACCCCCATGCCGAAGTTGAGGGGAAGGACCGTGCCGACCTTGAGCGTCTTTACCCCTTGGGCGCAGGCGGTTCCGGCTACGAAAAAAACGCTTAACACAATGGACAGAATCACTAACAAGCCATGCTTTATCCTTTCATGTTACCTCCTCCCGGTTGTATCCGGTACAGACTTCCTCTATATCCGTTTGATCTCGCCGGTCTCCTTGTCCTTGTAATGAACTCTGGCCATCAGAGGATGACGCAGTGTAATGGCGCCCTGCACGGGGCACTCCGTAACGCAATCACCTTCACGATAGCATTCCTCCGGGTACATGATGATCGGGGGCTTTCCTTTTTCCGGGTTCGGGAGAATTAAATCCATCGTGCATATGTTGACGCATTTATTGCATCCTGCGCATTTGGCCTCATCAATCACGATCGGCATGCTCGGGGTCGGTTTGTTAGGGAAGGCATAGCACGTCTGCCCGTGTTCTTTCTTTTTTCGCTTCTGTTCGTCCATGTTATCCTCCCCTTACTTCTTCTTATTCATCATCCAACCCTTATAGTCAGGGTTGTGGGCCTCGTATTTCTCGGCCAGATTATCCCAAAACCCTATGGGTAGTTCCCCGACTTTGATTGTACCGTGTTCCTGCTTCAGAGTGAGGAACTTGTGCCATCCCGGTGGATCAATTTCTGGGTAATCCTGCCTGGTATGGCCAAGGACTTGGGAACTCGCTCTGCGGGCGAGGCAGGCCTGAAAAATAATTTCGTCCACGGTGAGGAAGTTATACGTCTCAAGAAGACGAAGCAATATATGTGGATTGCTTGCGTAAGCTTCCGGAAATTCTTTCTCTTTGAGGTCCTGTATCCACCTGAGGCCTGTCGTCATGAGCCCTTCGTTCCTTAAGCCGCCGCAATAGTTCTGCATAGCCCTCGCGCCGGCGGCCCTGAGTTCCTTCCAGTCAATGTAGTCCCTGCCCGGTTTTCTCTTCGTCGGCGCATAGACTCTCGCCTTTTCCTTTTCCACCTGCTTCCGGTCGATGATGGGGGACTTCTGTTTCAACGCATATTCCGCCGCCTTACGGCCCGCATACCTGCCTGTGGCGCAGGCATGGTAGTAGTAGTTGCCGCACATGATCGCGTCGCCCGCGACATAAAGACCATCAAGATTCGTCTTCAGATCCCAATCGGCCACGACGTCGCCCGACCCGCCGGGCTGCTCACGGAAAACAGGCTGGGTCAGCGTCGTATCCCGGCTGGGGTAGGACTCGCCACCCAAGGTAAGGTAGCTCTGGAGCATGTGTTTGGTGGAGTCGAAACCTGCTTCCTCGTAGGCCACCTTGACCGGGATCCTTGTTTTTCCTTCCTCGCCCACCATGAGGCCCCAGATGGCCTTTCTCTCGTACCACGGCATACGGGCGAGGTCCGCGTATAAAGGGAGGATGAATTCGCCCTTCGCAATCCGTGACGGAAGGTCTTTGATGAGCGAGGGTTTTGACCATCGAGGGTCTGAAGCCCTTTCAGCGATGAATCTCTGGTGTGGTTGGGGCCGAGTCCGGTCCTCCAGCGTTTTGAGGACATTCCCCAGCGCATCCACCCAGGGAACCTCTTTCCCGTCGGCATCGACGATGGTGGCGGGGTACCAGGTGTTACTCGCATTGCCCGTGCCGTAGCAGGGATACTCGTGGCCGGGAGCAACCGATGCTCGGCTTCTTTCCATCTGGCTCAACTCAACGCCCGCTCTCCACATGATGGCGGTACCATCACCTGTAATATTGGGTTTGAAGTTGTCCAAGCCGGTCAGCTCCGTTGAAAACAGCCAGTTTTGTTGGTGCATCGACATGGCATGGATGGTGGCCTTGGCTGTGAACACGTAAAACTCTCCGGTTCGACAGTTAAATGCCGTTGCGCCGACGATCCTTCCCGCCTGCGTGCCTCCTTCATTCAACAGACTGGTGGCAACCACCCTGTCGAAGACCTGCACGCCCAACCGCAGGCATTCGGCGAACATGGCGGGCTTGAAAGTGGTTCCCCAGACACGGAACTGGAACCTGTTTTCATAGTCATAGCAAAAGAGGAACTTTGTCTTCTCGTCCCTGAAGGGTGCGCCCGCAAACTCGTTGTCCAGATCCCTGATCTTGCCGCCCATCTTCTCGATTTCGAGCAGGGTGTCGTAGGATTCCCGTGCGGCAATGTAGCGGGAGAGGGAATTGGAGTAGCCCTTATTACTCACCTCTTCCCACTCAACACAGTCTTCAGCCGTTATCTTCGCGTAGGGATTCGGGGTATTGAGCCAGTGGTCACAGCCTGACCCCCCACCAGATCTCTTGGGATGCGCCTTGTCGAGCAGAGCGACCTTTAGCCCCTTCTTTGCCGAGCTTATTGCCGCCATGCACCCGGCGGGTCCGCCCCCGAGAATGAGGACGTCCACATCAACCTTATTCTCTTTGTCGTAGCGCACCGGGTAGGGCCATTCAACCAATTTTCCCGACTGCACGGCGCTATCTTCCCAGTTCATGCTACCTCCTTGAAAGGCTGTCCCCTACTTCCATCGCCCGAATGATCGCTTCGTGACGGGGCTATGAGGTCGGCTGGCCTCAATGCGTCTCAATCTCACACATACCTCTTGTGTCAGCAAGTTTCTCTAAACTATTCTGTCTCAGCTGCAACTGTTTTGCAAGAAAAAATCATTAGTGGATTATCGCACATGCCAGTTGTAATGTCGCATATCGGACTATCGGTCCTGTATTTTGAGTTGCCCGGCATGATCGATCCAAAGCCGCCAGTTGGCGAACACCACGACAACAGGACAACACCGGCCGAGGCGAGTTTCGATGCATAACGAGGCGCGCCGAAGCCTGGGCTGCGCATCCGTATTTGTGAAGAGCAGAATGTTTCCCCGGCGTGCGACAACTTCTTCCACGTTGCTGCACGTCTTTTTGCAGGTCTGGTCATTGGGTGAAACCACCGACGCCAAGGTGTGTTTGCAGGCCAACAGCTGCGTTCAGGAGACGTTACATAAAGACTATGCGTCGAGAGATGTCCAGAAAGAACTTTTTGGACCAGACGGTCAGCGAATCAGCGTTATTGACAAAGGGCTCGACCTCCTGGCGAGCCTTGCGGAGGTCTACCTCCTGAATCGTTTTTCGGAGCAGGCTGAGTAAGAGCGTCTCTGTGAGGATCTGACCCTCTTTCCAATCCCCTGTCTGCACCATCCTTTTTTCCAGGTGCGAGAGGCGAAGCTCAGGATGGTTCGAGACGAACCACACAAAGTCATACCAATCCCGCCCCTTTACCCGTGTTTTCCATCGACGGCACAGGAGCGCGTGCATTTTGCCGGCGAAGAGGTCCGGCAGCGCGTAACTCTTGACGGAAAACGGGATGGGATGCAAGAGGTATCTTACCTCGGTTGAAAAACCCGGCGGCGGATCCGTGTCCACTTCCAGCCTTATTTTCAGCACCTGTCCCTTGGGTACCGTCCGAACCAGTTCCTCTGCCGTTTCTATGACGACCAGTTGCTCCAGGGTATTCGACTTGATGAATGCGGACTGCACGGCACTTTGCCTGTGCTTCTCCTTTGATTCGATGGTGACGTCAAAGCCGAAGCTGCGCATCTCCGTCTGCAGCGCCTCGCCGTACCTGTATATGTCGAAGTCCGGCGTTGGCTTGAGGAGAGAAAAATCGAGGTCCTCGGAAAACCTGTCCAGGCCGTAAAGAATACGCAGTGCGGTCCCGCCGTAAAAGGCAGCCTTCTCGAAGAACTTGCTTCGCCACAAACCCAGAAGCGCTATCTCCTGGAGGATCTCCCTGAGCGCCCTCACATAATCCTCCAGCCGTCGACCATCGTATCGCGCCATCATCCGGGCAATCGCTTCATTCATGGCTGCTCTCCTTGAAGCGCCGGAGGAAGGAAGCGAGGAGAGCGACCTTTCTCGAGCGGCAGTGGTTGGCAATTTCGTTCATCGCGCTGACGTCCAGTTCCCGGAACAGCGCCGGGGTCCAGCCGAAGGTCTTCGAAGAGATATTCCTCAAGCTCACGTGTGGATTCCGACGGCTTGCGCCCCGGTCACGATAAACCTTGTCTGCGAGGGCTTTCTCGCGTGTTGCAAGGAGGAACGGTCGCTTTTCGCTGATTTCGACGATGTCAATCCCGGTGCGGTAGTACTCAAGGGGAACTGCCCAGTAGGTGAAACGGCCCACCGGCGTCCTGAAAGAGCGGCTCTTCGCGCAGGTGACGGAGGTCACTGTTTCCACGCGCTCAGGAATCAAGGCATAATAGCCAAGCGCATAGTCGAGCGACACGTACGATGGTCCGTAAATGAGGTTGGCAAGCACCTCCCTTGAGTACGGCCCCCTGCGATAGTCCGATCCGAAGATGTAGAGGCCCTTCTTCACACGAACGATGACGCCGCTCTTGATGAGGTCGCTGATCCGGTCGCGCGGTCGTGCGTAATCCTTCAGGCAGTCCAAGAGCGCTTGGTAGTCGAATTCTTCAGTGGGAATCTGCCGCCTGATCTGCTCTACAGCCATCTTCACACCAGCAATGATAGCATAAATTGTCCCAGTATGTCGATATTTTGTCGACATACTGGACAATATTCTCGTGCGGCAGGCACTATGCTGCGTAGCAGCCCTAACGTACTTGCCTACCGGACGCACACCCGGCGAAGCTCCGAGTCGTGGCGGACGCAACAACTTCTTCCACGTTGCTGCACGTCTTTTTGCAGGCCCTGGCACCTGAGCGTTTGAAGAACACCTTCTTGCGGTACTATGGAGAGACACAGCCAAGAGTCAGCGAGCTTCTCTCGCTCAAAGAGAACTTTGACCTTCAACACGCGCTTTCACAAGTATTCTCGCCCAAACAGAAGGAACTGGTGCTGAAAAAGTTTAGGGGGGATTCACTAACCAAGACCGAGCGCGAGTATTACTCCCGGACGATCAGGAAGAAACTGGCGGCACTCGCCAACCCCGAACTCCAGAGGCTAGCGCAGAAGCTGCTGCAGTGAGGAGAAACCGTTGCGAGTTTCGATGCATACCGAGGCGCGCCGAGGCCCGGGCTGTGGGTGACCAGAGGTTTATCGAAGGGGCCAAGACCTGCCGCGTCCTGGATGACAGCCTTAAAGAGGTTCCGCGGTTTCAGCGGGATGCAGACAGGCCGTCACTTGCGATGCTTTTTGATAACGCATTTTCTTATGACATGCCAGCCAGAAACAGGGCAATCCATGCTGCGCATGTTATCCATCATCACACGCTCAAAGAGGTCGGTGATCACGTGCGCCTTCACTACACGACTGTGAGCAGGATCATAAGAGAACAACACCGAATGCTACAACGAAAGACCTGACCCCACGTGCTTTCCCCTATGAACTCAAGAGGTAGTCCCCTCGTTCATGATATCCATGTATTCGCGATAGCTGTAAATCCTACCCCGCCGCCGCCCGGTTATTTCGTTTACGATGCCCTCGTCTTCGAGTGCCTGAACGGCCTTTGTTACCGTTGGCATTGTGAGGCGCGTTTCCTTGGCCAGGGATGCGAGCGTTGTGATCGGCCTCGCCTGCAGAGATTGGTGTACCTGGAGAGAGGATCCCGCCACGCGGCCGAGCCGCTGTATGCGTGCGCGGTCACGTGACATCATATCCGCCAGCCGGCGTGCACTGCCAACGGCATTCTCAGCCATCTCCTGGACACCTTCCAGAAAGAACTCGACCCATGCTTCCCACTCTCCCTTAATCCGTACGGCGTTGAGAAGCTCGTAGTATCGGTCACGGTGGCTCTTAAAATATAGGCTGAGGTAGAGGAGAGGCTCACGCAATACGCCTTCAAGGCATAGTAAAAGGGGGACAAGAAGTCTTCCGACCCTTCCGTTTCCGTCGAGGAAAGGGTGAATCGTCTCGAACTGCGCATGGGCAAGAGCTGCCTTGATGAGAAGGGAAGATCTTTCAGGCTTATCATGAAGAAACAGCTCGAGGGCTGACATGGCATCTTTTACGCGGTCGGGAGGAGGCGGGACGAAGACAGCATTTCCCGGCCTCGTGCCTCCTATCCAGTTCTGAGATCGTCGAAATTTCCCCGGTGATTTTTCACTGCCCCGACCATCGCGAAGCAGGACCTCATGGGTCTCCCTTATTAACCGGTTTGACAGGGGGAAGCCTTCTTTGCAACGGGAGAGTCCGTGCTCGAGAGCGGCCACGTAATTGGAGACCTCTACCACGTCGTTCAGGGGGACGCCAGGGGCCTCCTTGATCTCAAAGAGTAGAAGGTCGGATAAGGAAGACTGGGTACCCTCGATCTGCGACGACAGCACGGCCTCCTTGCGTACATACATGTAAAGGAAGAGCCGAGTGTCTGGAAGAAGGGCAGTGACACCGTCGAGACGGCCGAGAGCCAGAAGAGCCCGATCGAGGGCATTCCGCATGACACCGCCGATAACTAGCGGCGGGTCAGGGGGAAGCGGCCGAGGTACAAACGCTCTGACCGGTTCATCCCCGACTGTGGAAATAAGGACATAGTCGCCTGTTGGTCCGCGCTGCATTCGTTCTACTTCCTTATTAAACTTTCTTGTATATCTTACCTGCTTATTAAAGGTAAAGCAAGAAAGATTTAATAAGCATTCGCGCCCGCAATGCGCTCCTTAAAGAGGTTCCGCGGTTTCAGCGGGATGCAGACAGGCCGTCACTTCCGATGCTTTTTGATAACGCAGCCTCTCATGACATGCCGGCCAGAAATAGGGCAATCCATGCTGCGCATGTTATCCATCATTATACGCTTAAAGAGGTCGGTGATCACGTGCGCCTTCACTACACGACCGTGAGCAGGATCATAAGAGAACAACACCGAGTGCTACAACGAAAGGACGCGACAACGCAAGACCTGACCCTACGGGCGTTCTCGTATACATTTGAGCACACCAACACCTTGTCGCAATTGACGCGGACGGGAGGTCCGCAGATGATCGCTACACGCCCAGTGGAAATCGAGGGTGGGCGCAAGAAACCGGGCTTAGTGCCTTAGCTTCTTTAGTGAGTTAAGATATTCTATATTCCGCCTAGCTCCTCTCTTACCGACCTATTCCCCGCTGAAGATACGGCTGCTGCTGGTACTGCCGCTGATAGTTCTGATACTGTTGCTGGATGGCCTGATAGTGTTGCTGGATGGCCTGATAGTGTTGCTGAAAATCCTTGTAATCAGAGGCGGCTTGGCCTCGAATGCGTTCGTTGCTGTTCGACCCCATTCTGTCGTAGCTTTGGATGGCCTCTCTACTTTCCGCCTGCAAATCCTGGTATTCCTTATGCAAATCCTGAAACCCGCGCTGGAGGCTATCGCGTTGGTTTTCCCAGGGCTTGTTATTGGGTGATTGCCAGTCGAATTCTTTTCCGATCGATGACCGATCCATATAGCCGTAACTATTCTTTACGGACCCACCATATGTCTCTTTTAGGGCACGATCATCCATTTGGATCTTTTCACCAAGCCTGGAAAGATCCTCGATGTTTTTAGTTAGTTCTCTCATCGACCCTTCAGCTGATTTCCGGAAATCCGTGCCTAAAGTGTTAGTCGAGTCAGGTCTTGTTTGTGAATGAGAGTTTGTCGATGCCCTGTCCATAGGTTTGCTGCCCATACCTTGTTTATCACGCCCGGCAGGCACGTAGCGCTGTAACTGATTCATATAGGCTTCAGGCAAACCTGGTGCTTCAAGTATCCATCCAACGGCTGCCCTTATGAAGTTATCGTCTCTTCTGGTCTTTGTCGGCTCTGAATATGGGCGAGCAATCCCTTCTTCGGAATCGAACACCAAAATCGATCCGTAGGAATTCTCAAGACGCACTTCACCTTCGATGACAAGGATTTCGATGGTTCGATTGTCCTCCAACACACGAGTCATGAAAGTGGTTCCGTTTACGCCTGCGACACCGGCTCGTCCTTATTTTAAACGGAAACTTCGATTTAATAATGGTAAAAATTTCGGCATTATTGCGAATAACATCAAGAATGGTTTCCTCCGCACATTCCGCGATGGTTATTCTGACGGGCTCTCCTTTCTTCAAGGAATGATAAACATTGCTTCCCACTATCTCGCCCTCTCGACGCCAAGTAATTTCAAACATAATGGAATCGCTCCTGGCTTCCACGCTATCGAACTTACAAAGTACCATTCCAATCCTTGCTTCAACCAAGTTGTTTTGTCTAAAGACTTTGACTACATTAGATACCTCTCCCGGAGGGACAGGCTTCCATTTTCCAATATTAATGACAATTCCCCGCAGGAATGCCCTAATAATCCGCAGCTATCATCCTTCGCGCTAGCCAACGTACAAGCGGAAAACACCAAAGTTACAGCAGTTAATAAGGAAGGAATAAAACTCTTTTTCACGACGCCCCCCTGGAAACCGTTGTGTCCCCTTTACGTCTACCTAGCCACCACAAAAAAATGATGGACGCGATCAAACTTCCAACGATCGAAATTATGAGATTGAGCCATTGACCTGCGACAAGTAACAGCGCAACAGAAGCTATTATAAGAACACCGAAGACAACCGTTTCAAACACGCCTACCTTTTCCGATAGTCTAAAGTAGTTTTGGAAGATGAACCGATGAATTAGAACCGTCAATGCTAGCGCAATAATGAGCGGTATAGTCTGCACCCAGACGCAAAAATAGGTCAAGAATAAACATATCCCAGGAAGGACCATGGGGATTATCCAGCGGACCCACTTGTATTTTTTGCTGATTACGCTGCGTAAGACTAAGACGAGAAAACAGCCGAGCCATAGAATGCCATAGTAGCCCATGCCACCGACTTGACGAAGGTACTGGTCTTGAAGAATTGTATTTAAGGCCAGAGCGTTAAGGATCGCGCCCGACTCAGGGCCAAACTGAGTTTCATGCAGGTCCTTAAGACGGCGAGCGAGAGGAATATCGATCACACCAATGATCGCGATGGTTTTATCGTCTACGGCGGAAGGGCGGAATTTTCCATGGTATAGATCTTTGTATGATAAGGTCCGGAATCCCTCGCCTTTTGCAATATTCCTTATGTACAGCAATCCCTCGCTATCCGTGACAACTCGTTTTGATGAGCCGAGCCTGAGGTCCCCCCCGGCTGTCCATACCATTCTTCTCGGTAGTACATCTGCAGGATACAAGATACGAGCGACAGCGAATAATCGTAACGTTCCACAAGTCCATACTCTCCTTCCCTTCCTATGCGTATCCGCCTCATAAGTTCAAGCCTTCGCTCCCTGCCATCCGCATCTTTATGGAAATCGATGTAGCCAGACACAACACCGCCACCGGGAATAGCTGGCACTGTGCCATCGGCATTTTTGGCTATGACCACGTTGCCTAATTCTCTCATTTTTGTGACTAGCCGATCATCAATGGTCTCCCTACCAAACATTACGTCAAGGGCAATTACTCTGCACGCCTTAAGGCGGTCGAGGATGCGGGAATGATGCTTTCGCAACTCATACATATTGCCCAATTCTTCCATGGTCGATTCGTCTATGTTTACCAACAGAATATTTCCTTCAGCTGAGCCGCCTTCGCGCATACTTAAAAGCTTGTCTACCACTGCCAAATCCCATGACTTTACGTGTGCCAAATGCGAACTGACATAGCCTGTCAAGGAACCGAAAATGGCAATGCAAATAATCATGGCCGTCTTGCGAAGCATACATTCCCCCAACTGGACTCTATGGATCCTTAATACAGATAGATTCGGTTGCGGAGTTCATGACTAGTCCTGCGTAAAGTCTTTTCCCGCATCAAACAGGACGCGCTTCTAACATAGCTATTCCAGGTGTCAGGAAGCCCGCAGCCGAACGCAAGAGATCCCAGTGGCACATTCATGTGCTCTTAACAATCTGAACCGCGCGTTCTACGTAATGACCGTCACGTAAAACCCTAGCATAGAATCCGTTCCTGCGACTCTTTTCCATACGGCTTAAGGCTGCTATTCTATCCGCCCGTTCTATATCACTCGCGACTTCGCCGTATCCCTGCTCAATGCCCTCTAGGTCGGCATCATCGCCAAAGCGTCCCAAATATGTCAAGGCATAACTTCGAAGCCAAAAGGAACGGTTACGATCTGCCACCCATTTGCGCACTAACTGGAGAACATCATCATCTTCAATGTCGTCTTTATAAAACCATCGAATAATCTGATAAAGCTGGTAATCGTAGATCGCGTCATCGGACTGCATATAGTGAACGAGCATCTGTCGCTCGTCGGCTGTCAGTGTTACGTCCGTAAAATACCTCAGCATGTAGGCCGTTTCTTGGGGACCCGTGGCCAGCATTTGAAGGCAGTAATTGATTGCGACGCGTGAACCGGCCTTCCCCAAGCGGACGAGCAAGTAATGAAAAAGGGTCGCATCAAATTTTTCGTCTGACCCGGCCCCAAAGTGTTCGGTGAATGCGCGTTCGAGCGTTTGTACTGGTGGATCATCTCGATCAGCGAGCGCAGCTAGTATCTCACCCGGTGTCACATACGGAGCAGCTTCGGCGCTCTCCGCGATTTCCTCGGCGAGTTCCATATTCAACTCTTTGATCGTTTCATTTACACCATCGAAGGCGGATCGAGCCTCTGAGTTGCTCAGAATCTCTGTTTTGCCACTCTGAAGAGACAACCCCCGCGGATAAAGCAATTGGCTGAGGAACTGAATTGCTTTTTTTGCCTCCAACTTGGACTCGCAAAATATTCGGATGTCGTCAACATAGCGTAGATGCTCAAATTCGTCCCTCTGAAGCCGTCGATCAACCGGTGACATATACAACTTTGCAAGTAGGTCACTTGCCCAATAGCCCTGTGGAATTCCCTGCTCACGCCCGTAAGCCCATTTTCTTAAACACTCTTGAAGGACAGTTAAAACCTCTTCGGCGGCTCCGAAGCCCCGCAGGTCTTGTACAAGCCGTTGAATAGGAATGCTATCGTAAAATCCGCTTATGTCTGTTACGACCACATATTGAACTCGCGTTGATAGCGCCTGCAGAGAGTTCTCCCGCCACTGCTGCCAAATTTTAAAATTATGGCGGGTCCAGTCAACTGCAGATTCGTCTTCCACAGTTTGGTAGGCAATATCGACCTTCCCCTCCAGCCCACCTGTAGCCTTGCGAATTGCGCCGTAAATCCTACCGACTAAGTAGGTATATACAAGGGCGTCCTCTGGCTCCAGTACCGTTCCCGGACGGATCATGAACCCTGCCTTTGGAACCGCACATCGATGGGAGATGCGTGGGTTGTAGCCTGCTGTCAATTCTGTTTGTATGGTCAACAGCCACGAATCAACATCGACCTGTATCCATGTTTCAATAAAGGGGTGGTCGACAAAACAGCGGTCTCTAAGGTCACGCTGGTATCTTCGCCAGGCGATTCTGAGATCTTCTATGTTAGCATTAATGCTTGCCGGCATCGTCGCTCCTTACCCTGTCCAATAATTTCTCTCGTGCTAGTCTCCGGTCCATCCAGTACTTTCCGTCAACTCCTGCGGCATCTCACCGGCGCATTCAATCATCAGAAGCGCGTCTCGCGTGCGTGATCCACTAGCAGGGATGCATCTAAGTGAAATAATCCCACGCTGGGTACCCCGGTCAGCCAGCTCTGTTCTCGGGTTGCCGACGCATGTACTTCTCGCTCCATGATCGACCCAGCTCAATAGTGATACCATCAAAGCCTCTCCGGCTTACTTCGGTTAGCCTGTTTCTGCCCAGCAATGTTTTCTTTTCCTCATCTCGGGCCAGTACCGTCTCGCGTGCTCCTTCTGGCATCAGCTTGAGTTCTGTAATTGTATGTAGGACAGATGGTTGAAGTGGGCGCTGTGCAAGTACCTGTTGCCAAGTCCGCCCCGAGCCTTGATACCATTCGAGAATATCCCGATCTAAGCCGATGGATGCATCCATCCCAGTGAAAGGTGAGCGCCTGTAATCTGAATGGTCGGTTTTATTGCGAACATGTTCGGGAGGGTGCGCTTCCAAGTATTCCACAATTGGGCGATAGTAAGCGCGCGCGAAGGCCTCCTGTTCAAATTCGAGGTCTTTCGGATCAGCATCGAAATCGTCTGGGTCACAGATGCGCGATCTTATTTTGCGACCCGAAAAATATGTGGCAACTGCCACGCGTAGACCGGTAGCTGGCCATTGATATTTCGAAGAGACCGTGTTTGCTGCTTGGCGACACTAAGTAAACCTCTGCTCGCGCTTCCTGTGCGCCCCTTTGATTCGATCACGATCCACTGCCGTGCTGAATCCATACCAACAAAATCGGGTTTGACTGAAAATGCAAGGCGTGGAGCGAGTTGCTGCCTGTATACGTCCAAATGGAGTAACCATGGCACTTGAAAAAGCTTTTCCGCGATAAGCTTGGTAAATACGTGTCCTAGAAAGAACGACACTGCACCTTTCTCAGTAGGATCGAGCGCAATGAAAGCATCCGACTGCCTGATTCGTTCGCTTGGCTCTTCGACCAAATTTGCACGCACCACCGCAAGACGCCAAAGAATTTCCAGAACGGAGTATGTTCCATATTGGAAGACGTCGCTCCAGTTTCGGCGCCCGACAGTTACTGCCGCTCGACAGAGTTCTTCCCAACTGGTAGTGATTTCGGAATTGAAATTGAAGGCATCGCCCATGTGCGGTCCAAAATCTTCAGGGCGGTACGGCAGTCGAAGCATAACTGCACCTCCTATCGCCATGAGGACACTGGCTGACGATGAGTGTCTCAGCATGCGCCTGCCATACATGGCGGGTCAAACAGAAAGCCCCCGGATTGGTCACGCTTACCGCTGTGGCATCTCACAACGCGATACATGCAAATCTTATGCTCCCTTATATGATTTTTTCACAAGCACACTGCTATTGCAACCAAAAACCACTCTACCCACAGAAGAAAGCCCGTGGCGTTTACGAGATGTAGAGCTTGCCACAAGGATGTTATCAAAATGGGAACATATTACTTGACATCAGGCTGGGAACGTGCTATAAAGTCTTCATGACAACGTTCAGAGGACAAACGGTTGAGAGTAATCGGCATAGATAGAATACACGAGTTCATGGGGAAGCATACCGATTCACAGGAATGGTTAAAGGCATGGCTAGCCGAAGCTCGAAGCGCAGAATGGCGAGGCCCTAAGGATATCAAGGCAAGGTACAGAAAGGCAAGTATTCTCAAAGACAGCAAGGTCATATTCGACGTGAAAGGGAATAAGTA
>CAWIHO010000030.1:0-65360 GCA_963835605.1 uncultured delta proteobacterium
CAGGACCTCTACCAATTCCTGATCCTGCTGACTGAAGGTCGTGCCAAAAACACCGCGCGTCTCCGCTACGCCCAGCTGAAGGCATTTTTTACCTTCTTCATCGAGAGAAGCCATGCCTCGCTGAAGAACCCGTGCGACGATCCCCTTCTTGCGAAGACCTTCCGGGCCCCGAGAATGAAACAGCGGGAGATCATAGGCCGGGAAGTGATCGACGAAATCATCTACCGCTGCCACTCGCCGAGGACCGGCTGATCCTCGAACTCCTGGCACGCTGCGGCATGAGAATAGGGGAGGTACTGCGTCTGAAAGCATCGGATGTCAGCGGAAGAAGGTTGACGATACGGCGTCCAAAATCGGGCCGGGATGAGGAGAGCGCCTTCATGCCCGAAACACTGGCCGAGAGGGTGCGAGCATACCTCGAAGCCCAGAACCTTCACGGGGACGGAGGCTTCCCGATTTCCTACTCGACCGCCCGTTCCTGTATCAAGAAACTGGGGGAGGACCTGCACCTCAAGGTACGGCCTCACGACCTGAGGCGACACTCGGCTACCTACGCCAGTCGGAACGGGGTTCCTCTCGAGGTCATCTCGAAAGTGCTGCTGCGGCACCAGGATTCAAGACCACTCAAATGTACCTCGGCAAGATAAGCGAGGCTGAAGCCTTGCGCTGGATGGACGTACTCCACGGAAAATAACTGAAATCAAGTCGGGGCCTCATTGCTTTGCGTTCGCACCAGTACGGTTGGCAATTTTCACAAATCCGATCACCCTGCGGCGCACCACTTCTAGGTGGAAGGCGTATTTGCCGGTTTCTCGGAAAAGGTGTTTTGCCCGCCGAGAATGGGTAACCGTTTTGGGCTCCTTTTGCCTTCACGCCGCCTTCTTGAGGATGCTCCGGATCGTCTTTGGATGCCAGCGCTTTCCAATCGGTTGATACCCTTCCGTTTCCAACTGCTGGCAGATGGCCCGAAGAGAGTGCCCCTTCACGTTAAGTTCTTTTATCAAGGAGATCGCTTTCTGCTCTTGCACATTCTCCAGAAGGGTCCTTTATCATCTGCGAGCCTCCAGCCATAAGGGATCTCGCCAGCACGTTCATGTTTGATTATCTTAAGCCTCAGGGCATCCTTAGTCCGTTCGGCTATGTGTCCCGTTCCCACGGAGCAGCGGGTAACACTATTGGGACTTGACAGGTACTTCTTTCACCTGCTATACGCCAAGTTGCACCCACGGGCCTATTTTCAACAATGGGCAGACAACGATTCTGGCCCTTGTCGTAATGACTATGCTAGTCTTCCTTGGTGTGCTATCATAGGGTATCAAGGCTCAAGTCTCTGAGGTGAAACGGGGAGTGAGGGTCTCAAGAGGACCGGTAAGCGTCGCGAAAGCGGATATCAAGGAAAAGGGAAGGGTCTACGTGCACGGCGGGCTGTGGAACGCCGAGACTGACGAGCCGATAGCGGCAGGTGAAGGGTCATCGTGATCGTAGTGAGGGGTATGACCATAAAGGTCAAAGAGAAAGGGGTGCGGTATGGTAGGTCTACCGATTTACGCAATATTTCTGATGGTGCTCATCATCTTTTTTCTGTACAACGCCATCAAGATACTGAAGGAATACGAACGGGGCGTCATATTCAGGCTCGGAAGGGTGCTCGATAGGCCGAAGGGTCCGGGACTGATTATTCTGATACCCATCGTGGACAAGATGGTGCGGGTCAGCTTGAGGACGGTCGTCCTCGATGTGCCGCCACAGGATGTCATAACGAAGGATAACGTAACGATAAAGGTAAATGCTGTTGTCTATTTCAGGGTGATGGATCCGATGAAGGCTATCATTGACGTGGAGAATTATTTATACGCGACAAGCCAGCTCTCGCAGACGACGTTGCGCAGCGTCTTAGGTCAGGCGGAACTGGACGATTTGCTCTCCCAAAGAGAGAAGCAGAACGCGAGGCTGCAAGAGATCATTGATACCCATACCGAGCCGTGGGGCATCAAGGTGTCGAATGTTGAGGTGAAGAATGTCGACCTGCCGCAGGAGATGCAGCGCGCCATCGCACGGCAGGCAGAGGCAGAACGGGAACGGAGGGCAAAGGTCATCAGTGCCGAGGGTGAATTTCAGGCATCCACCCGTCTGGCTGACGCGTCCGACATTCTATCCAGGAATCCCATGGCCCTCCAGCTGCGGTATCTGCAGACCTTGATAGCGATCGCTCAGGAGCAAACTTCGACGATCATCTTCCCCTTACCGATTGAGCTTATGAAGGCCATAACGGATAGGAAGGGTGGTCCAGCATAAGACCCATCACGATAGAGCAGCCGGTAATGCGGGCGAGGGGTGCAGCCCGGAAACGAGGATCTGACCACTGCATACTTGATTTTACCTTGCACCGTGGCTAGGATTATACAGGAGTGTCTCAGCCATGCGTCAATGCAGCCACTCTGGACCTGCCCTATCAGAAAAGGAGGCACCATGAAAACGCTATGCCGTATCTTGGTTACCGTCGTTTACTTTCTTGCGATTTCGTCGACACTGCTCTACTCAGCCGATCCTTTTGGTGACGTCCTGAAAAAGGGCTTGCCCCAGCTACCCGGGTCCGGCAGCTCGCCCACAGGCCAGGCAGCAGGTGCGGGCCTCGATGACAGCACCATTGCTTCCGGTCTGAAGGACGCCCTCTCTGTCGGGACCAAGAACGCCGTCAGCCTCGTTTCCAAGCTCAACGGTTACTTCGGCAACCAAGCCATCAAGATCCTGCTGCCCGACAACATTCAGAAGGCAGCGGAACTGGCCGGGAAGGTGGGTTACCAGAAACAGGTGGACGATTTCATTCTGAGCATGAATCGTGCGGCGGAGAAAGCGGCCCCGAAAGCGGCCTCTTACTTTGCCGATGCCATCAAAGGGATGAGCATCGATGATGCCCGTAAGATCCTGTCAGGCGGCAATACGGCGGCAACCGACTATTTCAAATCGAAAACCTCCTCGAAGCTCTACGATGAGTTCAAGCCCAGTGTAACTGAGAGCATGAACCAGGTCGGCGTCACCCACGCCTATAACGCCATGATGGACAAGGTCCCGTCTGTTCCCTTCGCAAAGCCCGAATCAGTCGATCTTAATCATTATGTAACCACGAAGGCCCTGGACGGCCTCTTCTATATGGTCGGACAGGAGGAGCAGAAGATCAGGACAAACCCCATGGCGCAGACAACGGACCTTTTGAAGAAGGTGTTCGGCAAATAAAGGATGGGGGTGACGCACTTGCCGGCTAATTCACGCCTCTCATATATCTTTTAGGCGGACATTTCCGGGTGATTTCTCGATCGTCTCCGAAATCTCTTTCAGGTGCCTCGGCAATTTTTTCTGCATCATCAGATCGATAATCGGGGATCTTTGTGACTCCGTATTTCTCATGCTCGTCGAGGACGAATTTGAGCGTAATCTCTTCAATTGTCCTTCCTGGTTGAAACGCAACCTCACTCGTGGATCCTTTAGCTGTTTCAACAACAAGCCCTACCTCGCTTAGTTCCCGGAGAAGGCTTTCTACGAGACGCACGGGAATTTCCACGGCGTGGGCAATCTGCCGCACGCTCAGTGGTTTCTCACCCAGGGAGAATCTCTTTGTCAGAAGATGAAAAATCCTGAGCATGAGAAGTTTTTTCGATGAGACACTTATCCGGGAGTAATCCGGATGAAAACCATAGGTTTCATAATGCTCATTGGCATGACCGATCTCTGCTCCAAAAAGCACGATCATCCAGCTCATTTGAAGCCATGCGAGGAATAAAGGCAGTGCTGCAAAACTGCCATAGATGGCTCCGTAACTGGCTACCCCTATCTGGAATTTAATATATGCCCACTGCACAATCTGCATAATCGTTCCTGCAGCGATGCCGCCCAGAATAGCCGACCTGAGTGGAATTCTGGTGTTTGGCATAATCAGGTAGAGCATGGTCAGGAGGAGCCAGATGGATACATAGGGCAGCAAATTCAGCAGGAGAAGGATGGCATTACTGAAAACTCCCAGAAATGATATCTTGGCAAGAATCACCGTCACTTGACTTGCCACAAGGACGGTCGCACTACCGGAGACAACAAGAAGGAGAGGACCTAAGACCATCATGGCAATATAATCGCTAAATTTTCTTATCAGTGCCCTTGAAGTTCTTTACTTCCCAGATATCGTTAAGAGATGCTTCAATCTTTCCCAGGATCGATATGACCGTCCATAAAAGCAAGACTGATGCCAACTCCGGCGATCAGTCCGCCCTTCGCCTGGTCAAGGAGATTATGGGAAAACGTAAGGATCTGATTGGTGACATCCGCCTGCAAATTTGCCTTATCGGCGATTTGCACGATTTGTTTTTCGATCAGTTTTTTAAGGCCGAAGCCTTTGGCGATCGCAAAGGCCACCGCCAGAACCGGTACAACGTTGAGCAAAGAATAGTAAGTCAAAACGGAAGCGGTCTTCTGACAATCATCTGTAACGAATCTTCGAGATGCCAGAAGAAGAATGCGCAGGGCTTTAACGAAAAATGCTTTGATCGAAGGCAGATCTTTCAGTCGGATTTCCCAGATCCCTGTCTCAAAGAAATGGGTGATGCGTGCGATCATAACAGCTCTCTCTCGGCATTTGAACGTATTGGCATCACTACTTCAGCTTGAAGTCAACACGGCTTGCCTTGGCCTTTTCTTTCTTTTCCGGCGCAAGGGATTTCGGTTCAAGGATGAATACTCTTTCAGGTTCTACCTTCCCCGATTTCAGGATAACATCTTCCACTTTCATGGCCCTCTGAGAGGCGAGGGCTCTCAGGTCCCCCTCGTTGACTTCGGTGTGCGTCAGCATAAGCTTTTCCATTTCAGGAACGGGAATATCTTTTGCCATCCCGATAAAATTTTTCGGCTTGGGAAATTTCTCTGCTTTGTAGGCCATTTTCAAATATTTTTCATATTCAGGCAGGCTCAATCTTTACCTCATCCACCGGGACGGCAGGTTGCCCTTTCTTCACCATTTCGTTCAGTTTCTGCGCCTTTATTTTTCTATTGAACAGAAGCTGCTTTAATCCTTCCCTGTCGTTTTCCGTGTCCGCATACCCTTCGATATCCAATTTGAGGGCGGGGCGGTCCTCGAGAGCCTTCGCGACCGTATCAATTTTCTTCATGTTAGGTTCCGTAATGACCGTGCTTCCATAGTCGAACTCTATATAGCTCAGTTCTTCCCCGCCTCCTCCGAACACAGCCCCGAGGAGCGCAAAAGGCGAGGTAGCCGCTTTAGCGATCAGGTTAACGATGATGTGTACAATAATCTGCCACACGCTGAATTTCGGGTCATCGAGGCTTCCTGTAACAGGAAGGTCCAGGTTGATCTCTCCCTTCCTGTCTTTCAGGAGAGCGACGGCCAGTTTGACAGGCAAATGGGTTGCCTGAGGGCTGTCAACCTTATCACCGAACGTGAATTGATCGATGACGATGTTGTTTTGAGAATCGAGTTTTCTGTTAGAGATTGAATATTTGACATCGAGGGAGAGCTTGCCTTTCTCGATGTCATAGCCTGCATATTTTCCGGAGTAAGGGCTTGCAGGGCTCAGGTCCATGTCCTTGATGCGGGCCTTTAAGTCCACAAAGAGGTCATCTCTCAAGGGATTGATCTTGCCCGTGATCTCAAGAGGGGCATAGTCATTGAGTTTGCCACGAAGCTCAACATCCGCCGTCGTGTTCTGGTCAGCAGAAAGCCCTGACACCCTTCCCCCGATCTCCGAGAGACGTGTGGAAAATTCCGGTTTGACCGATTTGTCTTGGAAGTCTATCCTCCCATCCTGGAGGGTGACCTGATCGATCCTGATATTTTTCGAAGGCTCTTTTTCCTGCGGAGGGGCTGCTGCTGTCTGCTGACGGGCAGGGCCCGGTGTCTTCTCTGTTGCAGGGCCCGGCGTCGTCTCTGCTTTTGGTTCCTCGGCCGCCAGCACATCCTGGAGATTGATTTTTCCATCAGGACTGACCAGCACGAGAGCGTAGAAGTTGGTCAGGGAGACCCCTTTGATGTCAACAGAAAGGGGTGCATATGCCACATTGAGGTCGTTTAACGACAGGGATTCGAGTTTCAGGAGATCCGTTCCGTTCAGCTTATCGATTGAGGAAAAATTGGTTACGGAAGCCTCCCCCTTATAGGTGGCCTTTATCCCCTTCTCTTTGGTGGATGTGAGAGAAACATTGCCATTTGTGGAAATGGCCCCCCCGGTCACGGTCAGCTTTACCTTATCCGTGAAATAGGGTTGGAAGGGAGCGATTTCAATGCCCTTCAGCCCTATCTTTACAGTCTGCGGAGAGGGGTTCTATGCCGATGGTCCCTGTAGTGGAGATGGTTCCTTTCCCATTCAAAAGGAGGGAGAGGCCAAGCCTCGCTTTGCTATTCTTCGCAGTTGAAATATTCTCTCCTTTTATACGTCAGGTTCTGGGCAACCAACGTGACCGGCTCTTTAGTCGTCTGGTCCTCCACCCGAACCGTATACTTATCAACCAGCATCTGTTTCAAGGAGATAAGCCAGGGTTTCTCAGGCTCAGCAGGTTTCTCGCCGGCCTTTAGTTTTTTGGGGGGCTCTTTACTCGCCGATGCGGGCGCAGGCGGGGTGGCAGGAGGGGTGAGCGTGAGGAGATTCAAATCGCCGTTGCTTGACCGCTTGACGAGAAGTTCACCTTTCTCCGTGGAGAGGTTTCCAATTTTAAGTTCTCTCTTTGTGAGATCTACATCCGTTTCTTTGATCGAGAAATGTCGGAACCTTAACAAAGTCTTGATTCTCCCCGGCTTTCCTGAGACGAAGAGCATTGAGCGTAACGGAAATCCCCGAAAGGGTGACCTCCGGTTCCTTTTGCCCCTGTGCATATCTGTAATGAGCTGAAAGGTCAAGGCGGCCATCTTCGATGTCGAAGAGAACGTTATCCCTATAGTAAGGGCTATATTTCTTCAGAGGAACGGATGCGACCTCCAACGTGCCTTCTGACCAGAGGGGCTCCACGGAAAACTCACCCTCGACCTTGACGGTTTCTTTGGCTTCGGTGTTGAGGGATAGAGCATAGGCTGATTTTTTATCTTTACCATTACTGAAATGGTCAATCTTCAGGTCGATCGGGTCCAACATCGTTTTGAAAGGTTTACTCCCGGAAAGGTCGGAAAAAGAGACCTTTCCTCCTGACAGCACCATCGCGTCGATGTCGAGGAAGAAGGGTGCCGACTCTCCCGCTTCCCTCGCGGCAGGTCCTTTCCTTGCCTTTTTCATACAGAAGCAACTGGGTGTTGAGAACCCCCTTTTCATCGCGCTGGACGTCAACTTCGGGCGACTGGATCGACACCTTCGACAGGTGAACGGTCTTCAAAAGGGGCTCCGACGGGGCAATGGAGACATCGAGCAGCGGAAGCCTCAGGAGGGGCTTGTCCTTTGCGTCGTTCACGGCTATGTTTTTCAAGGAGACATTTCCCGTGATCGTGAGAGAAGGCTTCTTTTCTTTCGTTTCAATAAAGGATACTTTTGCCTCTGTATCCAAGGAGGCCGAAACGACCTTAAACGCCATCTTCATGGGGACATATGCCAGGTAGTAAGGGATATTGAGATCCTTGATATTAATGTCAATAGAGGTTTCAAGCGAATCGGCGAAAGGCTTTGTCTTCCCCTGGAAGGCGAAGAGAGCACCATTAACTTTGGCTGAGAAATGAGGCTGGACGAACGTTTCGACATAGGAGCTGATATCCGACAGAAAGGGGATGCCAATCATCAGTTCTCTGACCGTATGTGTTGTCTCTTCGGGCATATCTACGAAATCGACGGACCCGTTTATTATCCTGATGTTATTCAGGGAGAACCTCAGGGGCTTGGCCTTTGCCTTCTCCGGAGGGACCGGCTTCTTCTCCTCCAGCAAATCGGAAAAATTATAGGAGAGGTCCTTATTGCGGGTGATCTTTACATAAGGCTTGGTGATCCGGATCTCTTTAAGGACCGGAGCCATTCTGATGGCCGAAAGGCTCCCCAGATTCAAAAACAGTTCATCGCAGGATACGAACGTCTCGGCACTCGATCGATCCTTGATCAGAAGCCCTCTTACCGTTACGGAAAGCGTATAGGGATTAAACTTGATCTGGCTGATGGTTACTTCCCGGTGGAGATTCTGAGAGAGTTCTTTAGTCAGGATGGATTTCAGTACAGGAGGCAGAACAAAAAACCCCGTGATGGTAAAAAGAACAAAGAAGATAAGGAGTCCGATAAGAATCTTCTTTGCGCGGGGCCTTATCTTCTTTTCGTAAATCCCCACTAGTTTTTTTACCATGTGCTCATCCTCTCGTGGAAGGTCGTATGATGAGGCTTGCTTCTAAAGGTATTCTAAGAGGTCTTTGTAAATAGTCAACAGGAGTTTCTTAGAAGACTGCCATTGTCAGGTGCCCAGGTAGGACTGCTGTACTTTTTCATCGTGCATCAGGCTCTCTGGGGTGCCTGCCAGAACGACCCTCCCGGTCTCGAGTACATAGCCACGGTCGGCTATTCGCAGGGATTCAGCGGCATTCTGCTCGACGAGAAGAATTGCCATGCCCCGCTTTTTGATCTCCACCAGCGTATCCATGATATGCATCACCACCAGGGGAGCAAGGCCGAGAGAGGGCTCATCCAGCATGAGGAGGCGCGGCCGCGACATCAGCGCCCTTCCTATGGCCAGCATCTGCTGCTCACCGCCGGACATCGTGCCTGCAGCCTGTTTTTTCCTTTCTTTCAGCCGGGGAAAGAGCTCATAGACCTCCTGCCTCATCTCTTCGACGAGAGTCCGTTCTTTCCTGCGCACGTAGGCGCCCAGTTCCAGGTTCTTGTGCACGGACATCTCCGGGAAAAGCATTCTTCCTTCGGGGCATTGAGAAATACCACGTTTAACGATGACATCAGGCGCCACCTTATCCAGCGGTTCGCCGTTCAACCGTATGCTTCCGGCCGCGGGCGACACGAGACCCGATATAGTTCTCAGCAGCGTCGTTTTTCCGGCGCCGTTTGCTCCAAGGATCGTGACCACTTCTCCGCTGTCCACTTCCAGCGATATGCGACGAAGCGCCTGAAATGTGCCGTAGAACGTCTCTATTCCCGTCCACGCTAAGCAACACGTCGCGCCCCCAGGTAGGCTTTGATGACTTCTTCGTTGGTCCCCACCTCCGCCGGCGTTCCCTCCGCGATGTTGACACCGTAATTGAGAACGATGATACGGTCGGATATGCTCATCACCATACGCATCTTATGTTCGATGAGGCAGACGGTGACACCGGATCGCTGAACTTTTTTGACCAGTTCGATCAGGCCGCCGATCTCTTCCAGATTCACGCCTCCCGTGGGCTCGTCAAGCAAGAGCACTTTCGGGTTTGCTGCCAGGACCATCGCAATCGACAGCCTTTTCTGGGCCTCTTCGGTGAGATTGCCGGACAGCCTCTGCTCCATATCCAACAAACCTACAAATGCGAGGATTTCGCGCGCTTTCTCCCGCACCCTCCGTTCCTCGCGCCGCGCGGCCCCGGTGCGTACTATCGCCCCCCAGACTCCCGTCTTCACGTGAAGCGATTGGCCGATAATCACGTTATCCAGAACCGTCTCCCCACCGAAAACAGTCGTCCGCTGAAACGTCCGCCCTATGCCGCGACGCGTTGACTGGTACGGTTTGCACCCGGTGATGTCAATGCCGTCGAAGCGGATAATTCCGGCCGTTGGCCGGTAGATGCCTGTGAGAAGATTGAAGAGCGTCGTTTTGCCCGCACCGTTCGGCCCGATGATGCTGACGAGCTCGCCTTGTTGTACGCTGAAAGTGAGCCCGCTCACCGCCATAAGACCGCCGAACGCCTTAGTCAGACCGGAAACTTCAAGCAGCGCCATTGCGTCCCGCCCTTGATTTTTGTGAGTTCCCCCACCTTAAAGCGAAGGCTTTGAATCCGCCCGTTATACCGGCGGGGAGGAAAATAATAAAGAGCAGCAGTATTATGCCGTTGATCAGCGTTTTCAGGTAGGGCACGATCTGCAACCCCTCGGGTATTGCCGTCAGTACGAAAGTACCGATGATGGGTCCTGCCGCGGTGCCCGCGCCGCCAACGATCAGACAGGCAAGCACGTCCATGCCGCGCGCGAAATGGGCAATGTCCGGGCTTATAACCGCGTTGTAGGAGGCATACAGGGCGCCGGCCACGCCGGCGAATATCGCACTGACCGTAAAACTGAGCAGCTTTTTCGCCATGGTATTGATCCCAAGCGATTCGGCCAGATTCTCATCATGCGAGATGGCAATAAACGCCCGACCGATCAGCGAATGGACCAGCCTGTGGCATAGTATCGCTATGAGTACCAGAAAAAAAAGGACGAAATAGTACATGTTGAGCAGCGAATCGAAGCGGACTTGACCACCCCACGGGAGGGGGATCGGGTTAGGCCTCGGCATGCCGGCCAGCCCGTTGGCGCCGCCGGTGAAGTCCACCCAGGCAAGCACGATTACGCCCACGATAGCCGCAAAGCCCAGGGTTACCAGCACAAAGTAAGGTCCGCGAAGCTTGAGCGCAGGTATGCCGATCAGGAAGCCGGCGAGACCGCTGATGGCGGCTGCGGTGAAGAATGACGGCCAGAAACCGAGGTGCAGTTTCACGGCGATCAGACCGAGGGCGTAGGCGCCTATTCCCAGAAAGGCGGAATGACCGAGGGAGAGCTGACCGGTGTAGCCGTATATCAGGTTGAGGCTAATGGCCACAATCGACCAGATCGCGATGAGGAGCAAGATGCTGGTCAGGTATTCACCGACAAAGAGCGGGAGCAGGATCGCCACTACCAGGGCCAGAAACCAGCCGATGCGTTCCGGGGAAAAGCGTCTGGTCACGGCCTCCAGACCTCCCTGCCCAGCAGCCCTTTAGGGCGGAAGAGAAGCATCACGATCATGATGCCGAAGACAAAGATCAGGCTGTACGTCGCACTTATGTACCCTGATGCCAGGCTCTCTACAAGACCCAGGAGAAGCGCCCCGAGCACGGCCCCCGGTATGCTGCCCAGGCCCCCGAAGATGATAGCAGAGAAGGCAACGAGGAGCGGCCCCATGCCCATGCTGGGCATCAGCAGTACGGCGGGACCGATGAGCACACCCGCAATGCCGGCGAGCGCGGTGCCCACCACAAACGCCATCGCACAGACACGGCTCACCTTTATCCCGCAGAGCTGCGCACCTTCCCTGTGCTGCGCCGTTGCCTCGAGTGCCGCGCCGAGAGCTGTTTTCTTGATGAAGAGCCACAAAGCGCTCATAACGACAATAGTGCCAAGTATGACAACCAGGCGTTGTACCTGCAACGACATCTCTCCGAATGTCACGACACCTCGGGACCATGGCATCAGGAACCATTTCGTCTCCGTCCCGAAAAGGTAGAGCGCGCCTCCCTCGAGAATCATAAGCAGTGCCATTGCAGCCACGAACAGGTTCACTTCCGGTGCTTTTCTTATGGGATAGAAGACGAGGAAGTAGACGATCAGGCCGAGAATACCCAGGGCGAACGTGGCCAGCACCAGGGCAAGCCAGTAGTTCATCGCGTGCGACATGACCATATAAAATCCCAGGTACGCGGCTACCATGTACAGGTGTCCCTGGGCAAAATTGGGCACGTTGAGAATGCCGAATATTATCGTAAGACCTGACGCCAGGAGGACATAAACACATCCCTGGGAGATCCCATTCAGTAGATACTGAGCCAGCTCGACCGTAGCGCAGCCTCCTTATCCGGCCGTGATTCCAAGCTTGTACAAACTGCTCCGGGACCGACTTCGGCAGCGGTCGATATGTGCGCGAAATGTTCAGGTCCGTCATTCACTCCGGCCCGGGTGTTTGCGTCGCACCCGGACGGTGTGCCGCACCGATCCAGCTATTCCAGAATGTCCTTCGGCACCCGCAGTTCCTTCACAAGCGTGTACTGGCCTCCCTTGATCTCCAGGAGCAGTTCGGGCGCGCCCACCATCAGCCCGTTCTTCAAGACGTCGTTATTCGGAAAGATGAGCGGCAGCTTGCCTTCCTGAAGGGCTTTGGCGCAGGCTGCGCGGATGGCATACGCATCGGTCACGCTGTTGCTGATCTCCATTGCCCTGAAGAACATCAAGGCCGGATCATACACCGAAACCCCGGGCTGCGCATAATCCTCCTTGTACGTTTCCTGATACCTCTTCCAGAAGGCAGTGAAAATGCCTTTCTTGTCCTGGTTGGGGTACTTTCTGTAGAACGTGTGCGTCATGGCCTGAACCATGGAGCCTTCGATCCTGTCGAGACCGACGATCTTTTCCGCTTTGCTGCCCCATTCCGAGGTGTACAGGAACTTACCTTTGTAGCCCACGTCGAGAGCATGGTTAGTAGCAAGCGCGGTCGGTTCTTCGTAGGCTGAAATGAAGATGATATCGGGATTCTTCGTCTTCATGCTCGTCATGATCGAATGGTAATCAGTCGTATTCTTGATGTCTACGCTTTCGAACGACACGACCTTGCCGCCCAGGCTCTCGAACTTCTGTTGGAACCTCTTGCCCCAGGACTGATAGGCCTCATTGATGTCGGTGAGCACCGCAGCCGTCTTGTATCCTTTGTCGATACATGCCTGGGCCATCGGGTCGCCATAATAGAGAGCAGGCACGCGCTCCTGAATGTAAAGAGGATTGCCCTTTTTGCGCGACTGGTCGGAGGCTGACAGCCCGTTGAAGAGGATCTTGAGCGGTACATTGATCTCCTGGCAGGCCCAAACCTGAGGCGTGCCAAACGGGCCCAATATCACGGGGACCTTATACATTTCAGCAAGCTTCCGCATACCGGCGACGCTTTTGGCCGGGTCGGCGGAATCGTCGTAGCTTACGATCTCCAGTTTGTAACGCTGTTTTCCGACAAGGATACCAGGTCCGTTTCCCGTGGTTCCTTTCTCATTGACATTCTTGACCGCAAGCTCCGCCCCCCGCAGCATGCTCACGCCGTAAAAGGTAACGGGACCGCTCTGCGGACTGATGACGCCGATCTTGAGGCTCTTCATTCCAGCCGCGGATTGTGCTCCGACCTGTGTATGAGCCCAAGCAGAACAAGGAACCAACAACGAATAGCATAACCAAAAACAACAAGCCGACCTTTTTTCTCATCTCTTCCCCCCTTTTTTCGTTTGATACTTGTGATCCCGCCTCATCATTCAAAAATATTCACACGTTTCTGCTGATATCACTCCCCTTCTTTAATTCGTCAATTAACGGAAACTGGTGTCCTCCAGACTATAAAAGCCATCTATATTTGTCAAGCGTTTTCCTCAAGGGCTAAGCCCTGAGGAAGCCGGGGGGTTCCAGTCGTTTATGAGACAGCACATTAGTTTATCCACTATGAGGATGTTGACCCTATGCAGACAGGGAAGCAACGGTGAGGGAATTGCTGATAATTTCCCTGTTTTTTCTTGACATAGGACTAACGGCAGATGTATTCAATTTAAGCAATAGGCCAACCACGCGGGGATTATTCAAAATTCCTATCATGCTGTTTTTTTCTTAGATGATGTGCAAGGGAAAGATATAGAAAATGCAGGAGGGATTCGGTAAACTTGTATCACTCATAGTAAAATGAAAAGACGAAAGACGGAGGAAAAACGATGAGAACAAAATGTCTGTGGATGGTTATTTTACTGATGTTATTCTGTAGTTCCGTAGTTCTCGCGGCTTCAACTCCGAAGTTTCTGGCCATCGGAACAGCCGGTGCCGGCGGTGCGTACTATCCGATGGGCATTGCCATGGCCGACATTATCACCAACAAGGTGGGCATTCAAACCACCGCTCAAATCACCGGCGGGGCTATTGAAAACAACATCCTGATCAACAACGGCAGCAATGATCTTGCCATTACCATCGGTTTCATGGCCTATTTTGCCCGGAACGGAATGCCGCCGTATAAAGCAAAATTGGAGAATGTCGAAGGGTTATTCTCCGGATTGTCGAAAGGCATGTTCCAGGTCGTCGTCGACAAAAATTCACCGATCAAGTCGATCAAAGATCTGAAGGGCAAAAAAGTCTCCCTGGGTCCGGCCGGCGGCGGGGCGATCACCCTGTTCTATGCAGGTCATCCAGTCTTATGGTTTCACTGAAAAGGAGTTCAAGCCGGTCTACCAGTCGTATGAGCAGTCAGCCGATGCGCTGGCGGATGGAAATCTTGACGCCATCCTGGTCCATGCGGCGGCCCCCACTCCGGCATTGATCCAGTTGGCTGCCAGCAAGAAAGCGATCCGCTATCTTTCGATTGACGATCAAACCATGCAACAATTGATAAAGAAGTATCCTTACATGATCCCGGTCACCTTACCGAAAGAGATGTATAAAACCGACGAGCCGCTCAAAATCTTCTATACCACAAACGTCGTCGTCGTCAACAAGGAGCTTGAAACTGACCTGGTCTATCGCATTACCAAGGCGCTCTTCGACAATATTGAGACAATAAGGGCTTCTCATCCGTCCTGCAAAGATTTGGACCTGGCCTCCGCGGTGCAGGGCCTGCCGATTCCCTACCATCCCGGCGCCGTGAAGTATTTTAAAGAAAAAGGGCTTACTATAAAATGAACCTTGGTTTGGCTACAATTCAGAAAGGCTGTATTTCTGCACTCTTGATCTTCAATTCCGCCATTTTTTTATACACGGCTGGTTTCGGGACATTTTCCGCTATGACACAGAGGGCCTTGTTGATGGCCCTCCTCTCCCCGGTTGCATTTTTCAACCTCAAAAAAGCGGACGACAACAAATGGAACAATATCTTCAACATCATACTGGCCCTTCTGATCATGGCCGTTAATATCTATGTCATGGTCGTCTGGGAAGACCGGGTGTTCAAGTCCGGCGAAATCATCATGACCGATGTGATTATCGGCAGTATCCTGGTCATTCTGGTGTTAGAAGCGGCCCGACGGACCAATGGACTTTTTCTAACGCTCACGGCAGGTTTTTTTATTGTTTACGCGTTGTACGGGCCTTACTTTCCAACATTCATGGCTCACCGCGGTGAGGCCTGGACCAGGTTGGTCAATTTCCTTTTTTTGAGCACCGATGGCATCTATGGAATTCCAATGGATGTTGCGGCGACTTTTATCATCGTGTTTATTATTTTCGGAGCTTTGCTGGAAGCTCTGGGAGGTGGTAAATGGTTTATAGATACGGCCTACGCCATAGCCGGCCATTTTCGGGGTGGGCCGGCAAAGGCTGCCATCATCGGAAGCGCAGCAATGGGAATGATCTCGGGTTCACCGGCAGCCAACGTGGCTACGGTTGGAACCTTTACTATTCCGCTCATGAGGAAGGTCGGTTATAAAGCCCATGTGGCCGGCGCCATTGAGGCCGTGGCCTCGACCGGAGGGATGTTTACCCCGCCGATTATGGGTGCGGGAGCTTTTATTATGGCTCAGTACCTGGAAAAACCCTATGTGACGGTTTGTATTGCGGCAATCGTCCCGGCTTTCTTATATTACCTGGCCTTGATGTGCGTGGTGGATGCACGTGCCGTTAGAAGCGGTTAACCGGTTTGCCAAAAGATCAATTGCCATCATTACCTAAAGTTATGAGAGAAAGGGGACATCTCGGGATCCCGATAATCTTTTTAATTGTGGTAATCGCTATCGGCTGGACCCCGATGCGATCGGCTTTCTGGGCGTCGATATTGACGATTGCCGTTAGCTTTATAAGCAGACTTACTCGACCGAATTTCTCGCAATTATTGAAGGCCCTTGAGTCCGGCTCTAGTCAATCGGTCCAGATTGTCATTACCTGTGCGGCGGCGGGAATCATCGTCGGAACGTTTTTGATAACCGGTCTGGGGGCCAAACTCACTTACACCTTGATCGCCTATTCCTACGGAAACTTGTATCTGGGCAGGCTTCTGGTCGATGATCATTGCGCTGCTGCTGGGATGCGCCATGCCGCCGACGGCTGTTTACATCATCCTGGTGACCATTCTGGTGCCGGTTTTGACCAAGCTGGGCGCCGTCCCTATTGCGGCGCACATGTTTATTTTCATCTTCTCCTGCGTCGGCGCAATTACGCCACCGGTGGCCATCGCCGCATACTGTGCAGCGGCTCTGGCACAATACCAACCCTAATCGAACAGGTTGGCTGGCCTTCCGGTTTGGATTGCCGGCCTACATCATTCCCTTTATGTTTATCGCTGTACCGGCCGTGATCATGCAGGGAAAACCGTCGGACATATTCATTGCGGTTGGCGCTGAATCGTTGGAATCCTGTGTTTTGTCGGCGGCCATAGAGGGTTTTATGTTGATTAATTTTAATATTATCCCAAGAATTCTGATGGGGATCGCCGCGCTTTTATTGCTCTACCCTGAAATTATTACCGATATAATCGGGTTAGTACGTCATACCTGTGGCGTTTCTCATTAATAAATTCATTTCACCTGGCGCTTACAAAGGAAGCAGTGGTCAAAACGACATTGTCAGAAGGGGATAGAATCTATGAAAGACTTGCGAAGCTACCTGGATCAAATTGCCAAATTGCCCGGAAATTTGCTGACCACGGATGTTCCCGTGGATCCGAAACTGGAGTTAACCAGAATCATTTACAAACTGGAAAAGCAAAACAAGCGACCGGCGGTTCTCTTCAAGAAAGTCCGAGGCAGCGACTTGCCGGTATTGACGAATTTGTTTGGCAATCGTGAACGATTGGCTTTGGCATTGGATACTACCGAGGAGAACTTGAATCAGGTCTACCGGGAACGCGAGAAAAAGTTGATACCGCCTGTACTAGTTGCTTCCGGGCCGATTCAAGAAAGGGTGATGACCGGCGAGCGAGGTTGATCTGACCAAATTGCCGGTCGTTCATCATAACAGCGGCGATGCCGGGCCCTATATTACCGCGGGTGTCACAACTGTTAGAGACCCCGACACCCATATCAGGAATGTCGGGATGTATCGTTTCATGTTGAAGGGCAAGAACCAGATGGGCGTTCATCTGGCAGAGGCCAGCCACGTTTATTACGTCTACCGAAAGTATTGTGAAAAGAAACAAAACATGCCGATCGCCGTCACCATCGGAGCGCATCCCGCTTTTTACCTGGGGAGCCTCAGTTTCTGCGGTATCGACATTGATGAGTATGATGTTATGGGTGGACTGTTCGGCAGCGCCATGGAAATTGTGAAATGCAAGTCAGTCGACCTCGAAGTTCCGGCAAACGGGGAGATCTGCCTGGAAGGTTATATTGACTGGGAAAAACGAGAGCCGGAGGGCCCTATTGGGGAATGGCATACCTTATACGGGGATACGATGAATTACCCCGTGGTTACGATCACCACCATGACGATGCGAAATAATCCCATTTACCTTGACGTTTGCTCCGGCGACACCGAACATCAGTTGCTGGGAGGCATTCCCAGACTCGGGCAGATTTATAATCAGGTAAAAGTGGCCTGTCCCGGCGTCCGGGACGTCTACATGCCTCCATCCGGTTTTTGTCGGACAGCCTGCTATGTGTCCATTAAGAAGTTCGTCGAAGGTGAAGCGGCCAATGGGGCCGCGGCCGTCTTCTCGGCGGATCCGTTTGTGAGACACGCCATCTTTGTTGATGACGATGTGAATATTTTTGATGATGCTGAAGTTTTAAGGGCCGTTAATCTGAATATGGATATCTCTAAATGTTTTATCATCCATAATGCCAAGGGCAGCCCGATCGATCCCGCGAGCCGAAACGGGGTTGTTACGAAAATCGGAATCGATGCTACCAGGCAGCTTAAGGGCACGTTTAAGCAAATCAATTTCAACGAGGGGCTTAACAGTATCGATTTATCAAAAGTGTTTAAAGCGGACTGACCCTCAAACTTACAGAGGCTTAATCGTAATCGCTGTTATTCTTACGGGAAACTTGGCAGCACCCAAAAGGCTTTTGACAACTTTAAAATCGCAGCCAGCCAACTGGGATATCACAAGCTGCAGAGCAGAAAGCAGCGGCTCGCCGGGCCCTTGTTTACGGGTGCCCCGATCATTGAAAAGGAGAAGCAAATGGCACAACTGACAACGAAAATCGGCGGGTTGACGCTTAAAAATCCTATTATTCTCGGAGCTGGTCCTTTAAGCGGCACGGCCAGTCACATCCGGAAATGCGTGGACGCTGGTTTTGGGGCCATCTGCGCCAAAACGTCAACGCTGTCCTATTACCTCCAGCGTTACCCCCGGCCCCTGTACACCCTCAAGGACTATACAAAGAAGGCTGACCAGCCTTACTATGTCCCCAACGATTATATGTGGATGCACAGAGAGCACAATTCGGTCTTCCCCGCGGATAAGTTTGTCCGGATTATCAAGGAGGCATCGCCTTACTGCAAGGACCACGGGACCGTCCTCATCGGCAGTTTCGCAGGCAGAGGGATCGATGAATGGCAGAGGATAGTGGAAGCGTACGCGGCTGCGGGCGCCGACGCCATGGAACTCAACTTCTGCTGCCCTTTCCCGCCGAAAGGGTTGGAGGAGGATGAGCGTAACGCATGCTTGGGGATTTACTTCAGCCAGCATCCGGAGGAGGGGGCCGCGGTAATACGGAAATTGAAGGAGACTGTCGACATTCCCCTTTTTCCAAAGCTGGGACCGGAAGCGACGAACTTCGTAGAAATGGTAAATATCTTCAAACAGGCGGGAGCGGATGGCGTTTCCCTGTTTGCCAATAACAGCACCCTTCGGATCGATATCGAGACCGGAAGGCCCGTCAATTACGGCCCCTGCGCCACCACGTCCAATCACCTCAAATCGATTACCATGAAGTGGGTCTCGGAGATCGCTCAGAAAGTTGATCTCCCTATTTTGTCGGGACGCGGTGCCATGCGCTGGGAAGATATCATTGAGTACCTGATGTCCGGGGCGACGGGTGTCGAGATGTGCTCCGCCATTATCGTACGTGGCCTCAGGTACGTGAAGGAAGTGTTGAGCGGCGTGGAAGCCTTTATGGATAGAAGAGGCTACAAATCGGTAGACGAACTGCGGGGGATCGCCTTGAAACATATCCTCTCCTCGCGACAGATCATTGATGAGACGAAGGCCCTTCGGGCCGTGATCAATCTCAAAAAATGCATCGGTTGCCGCCGATGCCTCGACGTCTGTATGTACGACGCTATCCAGGCCCTGCCGAAAAAGGCAAGGATAGTCGATGAAAAGTGCGCGGGATGTACGCTCTGCACCCAGGTTTGTCCGGTATCGGCCATTGACGTGGAGGAGAGGGATAACGACCGAGACCATTTCCGCGCTCTGGCCTGGGAGCACAAGGACCTGCTTCCCGAGCTATTTACGGATGAGTGAAGGCAGGAAAGAGTGCCCGGGCTACCAAAAATTTGATGGCGAAAGAACTATTTTTCCTGCTCCGGCACGAACGCGTCAAGTACGGAGGCGAACGATTCTGATTCCTTCGTTCGCCAAGCCAGGTCAAAGGCAGCAGCAGCCTTGTTGCGCCCAAGTGCCTGCTCGGTCAGGAGCTTGAACTTGTTTTCAATGTCCTTAGCCGTAAATGGGTTGAGATAATGGCCGAGCGGGTCCCGAACGTGAATTTCGTACCTCTTTCCGTCCCGATCAACCGCAATCAGTCTCGCCTGGACGACATCGGGGAACTCGGCGCCGCCCATCGCGGGGTCTCCCTCGACGGTCAACTTATTCATCACCGTGCGGATCTGCGGATCGAGGACCTTTTCCAGGTCGAAGGTGTTGATATTGACAGTACCGTCCTGCAATGCCCGGGAGAAAATGTACGGGAGGCTGTGGTCTGCTGTCTCACGAGTGCGCGGATCCCACTTTGCCGGCTCGCTGCCTGACTCGTGCTTGAGGAACAAAGAGGTGTACAGCGTCATCTTATCGAGATGCCTGTAATCGACCTGCTTGCGCAGCTCCAGTGCGGCCCAGATCCCGATCTGCGTGTTATATGCCACGGGGAAGTTCTTCAGCCGTGTCTTAGTGAGATTCCATACGTCAAATGCCGGCAGATCGAGAGGCCCAGCCTTGCCGCGCATGAGTTCGACGATGCCGTGACGTCCGTCGAACGGCGCAGATGGAGCGGTCATGCCGGAACGGGCCATATGAACACAGAAGACTGCGTGTCGGCTGGAGACGGCCGTGGCGACTCCCTTGTAATGGGAGAGTTCTCCAGCCCGGCTGACACGCAACGGCACGCCGTTTGCGGCGGCAAATGAGATCGCGTGTGTGGTCTCCTCACTGGAGAGTCCGAGCAGGTGACAGACGCCGGCAGTCGCTCCTATTGCGACGCAGTAGCCCTGGTCAATCGTCCAGGGCTCCGGCGAAAGCACGATTTTGGCCAGGCGATAGTAAATTTCATAAGCGATGGCCATGGCAATGAGCATGTCCTTGCCCGAGGCTTTTGCTGAACGCGACATGGCAACCAGCGCGCCGATCATGTCGCTGGGATGCCCGTTATCGAGAAGGTCGCTGAAGTCGAGATAGCGAATCATGGCTGTATTCCAAAATGCCGCATTGTCGATCGTGGTGCCTTGTGCCGATCCGATCACCGAGCCGAACTCTCCGTGCGGATCGGCAGGAAATCTCTGCGCGACCTGCGCCCCGATACAATTGCGACCTCCTATGGCGCACCCGAGCGAATCAACGAGGATTTCGCGGCAACGGTCGAGCACCGAATCTGGCGGTGGGGCTTTCCGTGTCGAGAGGATGAAGTCAACGATCGTTTTCAATGTTTGATCCATGTTTGTCTCCTTTTCAATAGTATCTCCAGCATCGGAATTCTGAGTGATATAAAAATCCTACTTGAGCTTCAGCAGATCACTCGGTCCGCAGGAGAAGGCAAGACTGCGCGCAGGCGTTGGCATGGGCAATCCCGGAGTAGCTAAGGATCATACGGAGGTCTTATAGCCACAGTCCGCGGAAAGGTTGCCTCCCAAGTATTTTTCTTTCACCTCCGGCGCATTCATCAACTCGGAGCAGGGTCCTTCCATGGAAATTCTTCCATTCTCGAGGACGTAAGCCCGATATGAGAGAGCCAGGGCTTCATAGACATTCTGCTCGACAAGCAGGATGGCAGTACCGCTCGAAGTTGATCTTTTTCAGGATTTCGTAAATGTTTTCGATGATCAAAGGTGCCAAGCCAAGCGAAGGTTCGTCCAGGAGTAATAGGCGTGGCCCCATCATCAAGCCCCGGCCGATGGCGAGCATTTGCTGCTCTCCGCCGCTTAGGGTTCCAGCACGCTGCTTTTCCCTCTGTTTGAGATTCGGGAAATAGGTGTAAACAGCGTCTAAGCGCTCCGAGATAACAGCCTTGTCCTTGATGAGGAACGTTCCGGTGCGAAGGTTCTCCTCCACCGTGAAGTGAGGTACAACCATCCGCCCCTCCGGCACGTGGATCACACCCCGGCGAGTGATCTGATAACCTCTCAGGGACTGGATTTCCTGCCCGTCAAAAACGACCCTTCCGCCGGCGGGATGTATCAAACCAGAAATCGTTCGCAGGATCGTAGTTTTACCGCTGCCGTTTGCCCCCACCAGGGCCACGATCTTTCCCTCGTCCACCGTAAGACTGACACCGCTGACGGCCATTATTTTCCCGTAATTGACGACCAGATTTTCGACCGCTAATAACACTATTTATTCCTCCGGCCCATATAACTCTCGATCACCCGGCAGTCATTCTTGATCTCTTCAGGGACGCCTTCGGCGATCTTCTTACCCTGGTCCAGGACACTGATCGTCGTGGAATAATTCATCACCGCCGTCATGTTGTGCTCAACCAATAAGACACTGATATGCCGGTCGGCCGCCACCTGTTTGACCAGAGACATCAGCATGATCGTCTCTGTCTCATTCATACCTGCGGCCGGCTCGTCGAGTAACAGGACCGAAGCATTCGAGGCCAGGGCCCGGGCCAGCTCCAGCCTGCGCAATTCGCCGTAGGCCAGAGAATTGCCCTGCAGATGCGCTTTGTCATGCAAACCGACCAGGTGGAGTAGTTTCATAGCCTCCTCACGGGCGGCTCTCTCCTCGGCTCGCGTGAAGCGCGGCTTCAATGCGCTCGCCCAGAATCTGCTCTTCAGGAGGGAATGTTGGCCCACCGTCACATTCTCAAGTGCCGACAAGCCGTTGAAGATCCGGGGATTCTGGAATGTTCGCGTAATCCCCAGCCTCACCAGATCATACGGTGACAGCCCTGAAATTTCTCTCCCGTTCAAAAGGA
Source organism: uncultured delta proteobacterium (assembly GCA_963835605.1). GTDB lineage: Bacteria > Desulfobacterota > Syntrophorhabdia > Syntrophorhabdales > WCHB1-27 > JADGQN01. The sequence continues at coordinate 22,196 of CAWIHO010000030.1, forward strand.
CCCTTCCTTTAGTCGGTTTGTAGTATCCGGTTACCACATTGATCAAGGTCGATTTGCCAGAACCGTTCGGACCGATCAGTCCCTGGATACCCACACCCTCCAGTTTCAGATCAACGTCTTCAAGCGCATGGATTCCGCCGAAATACATGCTGACCCCTTCCAGTCTGATCAAATCACTGCTCCCTTAGCCTGCCGTTCTGATGAGTTCCCGGCCTGCTTTGGAGAATGTTCTCCCCAAAGCGCGGCCAGTCTCCGCCATAATCCCATGAAGCCTTGCGGCATAAAGACCGCCATCAAGACGATCAAGAACCCGAATACCAGGGACTGGTAGTTTCCAAAAGGCCTTAGAATTTCGAATCCCACATTCACGATGGCCGCGCCCATGATGGGGCCGAGGATGTGGCCCGAGCCGCCCAGAATCAGCATCATCAGGATCATGATGGACGTCTGCAAGCCGAAAGCATCAGGGAAAACCGATCCATTCAGATGGGTAAAGAGAGCTCCGGCAATGCCACTGTAAACCGCAGACACCACAAAAGCCAACAGCCGGTAGTACACTGGATTGATCCCCATCATCTGGGCCGCGGCAACGTCTTCCCGCAAGGCCATCCAGGCCCGGCCGATCCTGGACCTCTGCAGGCTATACGTCAATAAGACGATGAGCCCGGCAATAATGAAGATAGTATAGTACCATGCAAGGGGCGTATCGATCTTGAGCGGACCAAACCCCACCGGGGGTATGCCCCAGATGCCTTCGGCCCCTCCGGTGATCTCGTCCCAATTGATCATGATGATCTGCACTACGGTTCCGAATCCTAGGGTGACCATAGCCAGGTATCCGCCCCGCAAACGGACGGAAGACAGCCCGATGATCAGGCCGATCACACCGGACAAAAGCATGGCCAGCAAAAGCCCCAGCACAAACGGCGCCCCGGCCTTGGCAACGAGAAGCCCCGACGCGTAAGCGCCTATACCATAGAACCCCGCTTGCCCCAGAGAGACCAGGCCCGTATAACCCAGAAGGACATTCAGCCCCGTAACCAGAATGATGTACAAACCGGTCGTACTGAGAACGGACAGAAAATAATAATTATCCCAGATCAGGGGCACAACAGCGATGAGGATGACGGCGGCCAGGAAAACGAGTCTGTTTCGAGTTTCTTTCAACATCGCACTCTCTTAGAGTTTTTCCCGCTGGACTTGCCCCATGAGACCCTGGGGACGGATAAAAAGGACGAGCACCAGGATCACGAACGAGATGACGTCCTGGTATCCGCTCGCGATCAGACTGCCGCCGATGGTCTCAATCAGCCCCAGGACGAATCCGCCGATGATTGCCGCCGGGGATGCTTCCCAGCCCTCCCAGGACGGCTGCCGTGAATCCTTTTTGATTCAAGGCAATCCCCATGTTGAAATGGACAAATGTCTGGGGGCTCACGAGGAGACCAGAGATGCCGGCCAGGGCTCCGGCGATGCCGAAGCTCAGCGTACACAGCAGGACGGGATTGACTCCCATCATTTCCGCGATATCGGCACGGTAGGCTACCGTTCGTGTTGCGAGCCCGATCTTGGTCCGGTATAAAAACCACAGCAGCAGCGCCATGACTGCGATCGATACGATCAAGGTCCAATAATATCCGGGCCGAATGGTCAACCCGGCGATCGCAATCGGGCCGCCCGGAAAGAATGCCTCTGGAATCGTTTTGGCTTTGGCTCCCCAGGTCAGTGAAGCGGCATTGCGCAGGAATATTGCCACGCCCAGAGTGGCCATGATCCTGACTGCGACCAGGTGGGACGGGACAGATTGATAGACCACACGCTGCAGGAAGGCGGCAAAAAATCCCACTGCTACCATCGTTCCCAAGCCCACCATGATCGGGTTCAGGCCAAATAGACCGATCAGGGTGAGGGCCACAAAACCACCCAGCATCAGCAGTTCTCCCTGGGCAAAATGAAGCAATTTCACCGTCTCAAAGATCAGGGAAAAACCGACTGCGATCAGCGCGTAAATCGCACCGATCGTTAACCCTAAGAGAATATAGGTCAACATCCGCCTCCTTCCGGATCCTTTCGCTCGATCATTTGGCGGACTTAACAACCGTCCATTTGCCGCCCTTGACTTCGACCACCAGGGTTTTGTCATAGGCGTCACGGTCTTTCGGGCCGTAGGAGAGGTGGCCGACGACTCCATTATAGTCGTTGATTCGGGTTAAGGCGTCCCGGATCTGCGTCCGGTCCTCTGCGAGCGCATCATCGGTCAGACCGAGTTTGGCGTCGCGTAGCGCTTTAAACAACACCTGAAGGGCATCATAGGTCTGGGCAGCGGCATGATCCGGGGACTCGTTGAACTTACTTTTGTACTTCTTGACGAAGGCCTGAACATTCGGGTCCGGGTTATCCGCCCGGAAAGCACTGGCCGCAATGGTTCCCTCGACCGCGCTTCCGCCTAAGGCGATGTACTCATCGTAGACAATGGCCACCAGACCGATGATCCGTACATTCATCCCCAGATCGCGAACCTGTTTGGCAATCCCTGCGGCTTCCGGCGCCACCCCGATCGTCACAAGCGCATCAGGGTTTGTCTGCTTGATCTTGAGCAACTGGGCATTGAAACTGGTATCGCCCGTCTTGAACTGTCCCTTGGCCACCAGGGTAATCCCGGCCTTCTTTAACCCCTCTTCAAAAGCTTTGGCCTGGTCCGAGGCGGAAGCTGCGTCGAAGATCATGGCAAAAGTCTTCAGCTTCTGGACGTTCATCGCATAGTCTATGATACTGCCGGTCTGGTAGTCGGCGGACAAGGAGTTACGAAAATACCATTGCTGGCCTAGTTTCGTCAGAGCGGGATCGCTGCCCACCATGCTGATATACGGAACCTTCTGTGGTTCGGTGACCTGCTGCTGGATAGCCTTGATGGCCGAGCTGGTGTTCGCCCCCATCAGGATGTGGACTTTGTTGCTGAACACCAGCTTTTTCGCGGCGTTGACAGATTTTTCGGTCTGGGTGTCATCATTCTCCAGAATGGCCCTCACGGGATGGCCATTAATCCCTCCCGCGGCGTTGACTTCGTCGACCAACATCTTGATTACGTTGGCTTCTTGCAACCCCGAGTGCGCTTGAGAACCGGAAGAGCTGTAAACGATTCCGATTTTGACCGGCGCCTTGTCCTCCGCCCGCACAAGCGAGCCGCCTAATCCCAGACAGACCAAGAGGGCCGCCGATAGACAAATCGCTGTTCCGAGATGCTTTCTGAGCTTTTTCATTTCTTGCCTCCTTTCAGTTCCTAGGGTATTGTCAAAATCCGCGCTGGCTTCAACCATTTCCTTCGCTTGCTGGTGCTCCGTCTCTCACCCGTTCTAAGTTCTCCTTCCGCTTGCCTGTGGAACTCGCGCACGCCTGCTGTCGACAGCAGGCTTACCGCTCAGACAGTCCTCGGCATGCGCCCCACACTGCGCACCGCTCCCTCCGAACATAAGACGGGTCCCGAGAGACTCTCGCAATGCTTCGCTCAGGAAAGGTTGAGCCGCGCTCCGTATTTTTCATAAAACTTTTGACATATCGTTTCTAGGGTTTTTCAGGTCGAGCCTCCAAACCGCACTTTCTTCGGAGGAAATCCATTCCGACCTTGGGATAGAGAGCATAGATCAAGACATCACCGACATCTTGAGCAATGCCCTTGGTGGCTTCCCTGGCTTTATCCATCTCTGGCTCAAGCAGGTCGGCAGGCCGGCAGGTAATAGGGGTCTCCTTTTTGCCCTGCTGAAACAGCATTTTCATGACCTCCGGATCAATGGGAGCCGGGGGTTTGCCATAATACCCAAGGGCATAGTCCTTTACCTGGCGCAGGACTACCTTATACCTGCCGAGCAGAACATTTTGCGCTGACTGAGCGGCAACGATCTGACTAACGGGGGTAGCCAAAGGCGGATAACCCAGTTCAGCTCGGACTCGCGGTATTTCGGCACATACCTCCTTAATCCTGTCCGCAGCCTTAAGTTCCTTCAATTGGGCTAATAAGTTGGTGATCATACCCCCGGGAACCTGGTTCACAAATGCGTCCGTATCAACCGCCGACATTTGTGATGTGTTCATAAATTCGCGATACTTGAAGGCAACAGATTCAAAATACTTCCCTATCTTCACCAGCAGGGAAATGTCCAGGCCGGTGTCTCGGGGAGTTCCCTGCAGAGCGATAGCCATGGTTTCCGCCGCAGGGAAGGATGAACGCAAGGCGAAAGGCGCCGCCGCCGTATCAATGATATCTACGCCGGCCTCGACTGCCTTCAGGCACGCCATTGACGCCATTCCGCTGTCATAGTGCGTGTGAAGATCGACCGGAATTTTTATTGCTTTTTTGAGGGCCGTAATCAGATTATAGGAATCGTATGGTGTGGGCAAACCACAGGTATCCGCAATACAGATGCTGTCAGCGCCAATTTCTTCAAAAATGCGCGCCTTGCCTACAAAGTAATCAAGGGTATATACGGGGCCCCCTAACCTTGACTCGGTGAGGGAGTACTGCAACTGAAGCTGGGCGTGCTTGCCGCACTCCTTGATTGCCTTTAGAGGAACCGCCAGGTTTCTCTCATCGTTGAGGGCATCAAAAATTCTAAAAACATCAATGCCCTGCTCAGAGGCGTGATGAACAAAAGCCGATACCACATCATCGGGGTAGTTGCGATAACCTAAGAGATTTTGTCCCCGGAAGTGCATTTGCAGTGGCGTATTGGGCATCAGTTTTCTGAGGATTCGAATTCGCTCCCAGGGGTTCTCGTCAAGATATCTAATGGCCACATCAAAAGAAGCGCCTCCGGCGACCTCTGCAGCGTAGAAGCCGACTTTGTCTATGTCTGAGGCAATGGGTTCCATGTCTTCAGTGCGCATGCGCGTTGCGATTATCGACTGCTGTGCGTCACGGAAGGTTTCATCGATGAAACGTAGAGGGTTAGCCATTTATCTTCCTTATCTCCTGTTATCTCATTAACTCAATAAGCCTGCGAGTGCTTACCTGTCACACGCCCCGAGAAGCAACCGGGAAAAGCGCCTTTGTTGACGCCCTGAATCGGGGCGGTGGGCGCCTGAAGCTGCTCGATGCCCGTCCATCGCTTGCAGGCGCCAGAAACGCCGCTTCACGATTGGGCATCAAGCCTGCCGAGAGCTAAACTGTGCATCCTCTTTTTAGGGGTAGCATCAATACATAGGATACTTGACTTCAACAATGCCCGGGAGATCACGACAGACGCCGTCTCTAACCGTTCCTGCGATACCGCGCTTCTGCGTATAAACTGTCATTATATCGGCCCAGACAGTGCCATAAGTTCTGCCACCCACCGTTATCCAGTATCACCACGCGTCCGGCCGGAACTTCGTCCAGAAAGTCGCCCACCGTTCCCTTGACCGAGCCGCAGGGACGGTATTTTACCGTGAACGCCTGTCCTACGGCCTTGGGCCACTAACGATAAGCCCCACAATGATGCCTGCGAGATCAGGCCTAATCCAATAGCTTCCGCTAGGACTTGCGTAAGGAAGCCTCCAGCCTACTGCAAGAGTTTTAACATCATTACCAATCGCATTAGTATATTGTAACAGAAAAGTGGAATTTGTCCATTTCAGTTATGCGCGGGCAGGCGGATTGCGTGACGCACTTACAAGTCCGCGCGTAGTGACAACTTGTGAGACGAGCGATTGCAACAGGTGCTCCTGTCGAACAGAATGCATTCGTTGCACTCGAAAATGCCAATAGGGCCTACGTTCTGGAAAATGGAAAGATCGTAATGACCGGTGACTCCCGAACCCTTCTGGAAAATGAAGAGCTCAAAGAGAAATACCTGGCCCGCAGTTGCAGCGAGTGATGCCAAAGAACATTCGGCGTACCCGAATTAATAACCGATCGCGCACCCGTCTTTTCTACGGTCCGATGCTCCGAGAAGCACGTCCTGTTCCCGGTCCAGATATATGGCCTGGCCGCCGCCTACCTGGTTCGTTGCGAACTCACGCCCGACCACCTGATGGCCTCTCGATCTTAAGGCCGAAACCGTCTCGTCAGAGATTCCTTCTTCGAGGTAGATTTTCATCCCCTCTATGTGGCGCGCGCGCGGCGCATCCATCGCTTCCTGGAGATTCATTTTGAAATCGATCAGATTGGAAAGGAACTGAACCTGCCCCTGGGGCTGCATATCCGCCCCTACGACGCCGAAACTCATCACAAACCTGTGATCCTTAAAGAGCATTGCCGGAATGATCGTGTGCATCGGTCGCTTGTGCGGCATAAGCCGGTTGAAATGGCGCGGGTCGAGAGAGAAGGACTTGCCTCTGTTCTGGAGGACAATGCCCGTCCCATCAACAACGACACCGGAGCCGAAATGGTGAAATATGCTGCTGATGAACGAGACCGCATTGCGCTCCTCATCGACGGCCGTCACGTAGACCGTGTCCGAATGCCTTGAATAGGATAGAGCAGGGGGCGATGGCATGGCTTCACTCATACTGATCCTGTCCCGAATTATTTTCGCATACTCTCTGGACAGTAGCTGATCGAGTGGAATTTTTTCAAACTCAGGATCGGTGATGAACGTATCCCTGTCGCTGAAGGCGGCTTTTTTCGCTTCCATAAGCACATGAACATGATCCGGACTGTTATGGCCGAAGAGCGGCAAGATCGTAACCCTCAAGCACATTGAGCATCTGCAGCGCAACCACACCCTGGCCGTTCGGGGGCAGCTCATAGATGCTGTAGCCGCGGTAATCGGTGGAGATCGGCTCCACCCAGGTCGTCGTGTGGTCAGCAAAATCCTTCTCCGTGAGAAGTCCGCCAAGACTCAGTGGAGCAGCGAACAATGGCGTCACGAATCTCTCCCTCATAAAATACCCCGACGCCGTCACTGGCCACCATCTGCAGGGTTCGTGCGAGATCAGGGTTCCGGAACCGGTACCCGGGCCGTGGCGCCTCGCCGTGTACGAGATAGGTTTTCGCTGCGGCGTCATTCGTCCGAAGGGAGGCCTCCACCTGCTTCCACTCGCCCGCGATTACCTCTGTGACCGGATAATCCCTCTTTTGCGTAAATGATCGCATCCTTCAAGACCTCGGCAAGGGAAAGGGTTCCGTAGCGCTCGAGGGCCTGTGCCCACCCATGGAGTGCGCCGGGCACGGTCACAGGCAAAATACCCTTTTCAGGAATCTCTTTCATCCCGTGCTGCCGGAACCAGTCTATGTTCGCCTTATAAGGTGCGCGGCCACTGCCGTTCATGCCGACGAGCTTCTCGTCCTTGCTAAGGTAGATGAGGGCAAAGGCATCACCGCCGATCCCGACCGACTGAGGTTCAACGACATTGAGCGTCGAGACCATTGCTATCGCCGCATCGATGGCATTGCCCCCTCTCGAGAGTATTCTAGATCCCGCCATTGTCGCAAGATAGTGGCTGGAGGAGACCATTCCACGGGTCCCTACCGCAACTGACCTCTGGGCTGCGCTCGACTTTCTCTCTTTTGTAGCTATAGGTGAATTCCATCGATCAAACCCTCTTCTTCATACATCCGGTTCGCCCGCGGAAGCCCTCTTCTCGCCACGTTTCTTGACGATTTGAATGGCAACGATTACGGCAAGGAGCGCAGCTCCCGCAAGGTCTTCAAATGTGCCGGCATAAAAGAGCAGAAGGCCGGAAATACCGAGGACCACTCGTTCAAATGCGCCAACCGGCATAATCAAGTAGCCGCCCACGCTGCCAGAAAGGGCCCAAACACCAGCTAAGGCCGTGAGAGTAACCACTATTATATTCAAGAGCGGGCCCTGCAGGAGCAACCCGATCCCTTCCGGAGAGGCGGTAAACATGAAGGGTACGATAAATGCCGGTAGTGTATACTTCCATGCCAGCATGGTCGTCTTGAACGGATTCCCTCCTGTAATGGCAGCGGCGGCAAAGGGAGAAAGGGCCGTGGGAGGGGATACTTCCGACAAGACCGCGTAGTAAAAGATGAACATGTGAGCAGCCGCCTCGGGGACGCCCAGTTTGACCAATGCCGGAGCTGTCATGACGGCGGCAATAATGTAGGAAGCGGTGATGGGAAGAGCGAGCCCCAGAATCAAAAGGATCACGGCGGTGAGAATAAGGGTGAAGTACAGGTTCCCGGCGGCAATGTCGACGATGATGCCGGAGAACTTCAAGCCTATGCCGGTCAGGTTGATGATGCCGACGATAAGGCCGGCGCAGGCGCAGGTAGCGGCAACGCCGAGCACCTGTTTGGTGCCTGCTGCCAGCGCTTCGATGAGCCTGCGTGGATAGAGGGCTGATTTCCTGTTGAGGAAGCTTGTTGCAATGGCAATAAGGATGCTGTAAAAAACCGCGGTAATGCCCGTGAATCCAAGGGCCATGAATATGACGATCGTCACCAGAGAGGCAAAATGGAACCAGTACTGCCGCGTAAGGGCTAAGACATCGATTTTTCCCAATGCTACGTGCCTCAGGCCGAAGCGCCGGGCATCGCCCTCAACCATAAAGAGGATCGAGGCGTAATAAAGTATGGTGGGGATGGAGGCCATGATCAGAACCTGGAGGTAGGAAATCTTGAGGATTTCCGCAATCAGAAAGGAGGCGGCCCCAAGGACAGGCGGTGAAAGGATGGCCCCGATTCCACCTGCCGCTAAAAGCCCTCCAGCGGAATCTCTGTCGTACCCTGAACGTTTCAACAAAGGCCACGCCACGGAGCCGAGGGTTACTGTTGTCGCCGCACCGCTTCCAGACACGGTTCCCAGGAGAAAGGACGCCAGGGTAACGGCCCGTCCGGCGCCTGCGCGGCTTTTTCCCATACAACCAAGGGCGAAGTCCACGAAGAACTGCCCGGCGCCCGAGATCTCCAGAACAGCGCCGAAGATCGTGAAAAGGATGATAAATGTCGAGGAGACCTCCACCGGCGTACCAAAAAGTCCGTTCAAGGTCATATACTCGAGAGCAATGATACGGGTGATCGTGTAACCACGGTGTCCCCATGGCTCAGGCAGGATAGATCCCCAGTAGGCATAGGCAACGCAGACTATGACCAGGATGGGGAGGGCAGCCCCTGTGGCACGGCGGGTAGCCTCCAGCACGAGAATACAGGCAAGAACGCCGAAAACGACGTCCAGGGGCACGGGGTTGGCCACACGATACATAAACGATTCCAAATCGACAAAGGGGTAGGCAAACGTAATAAAAACCAAGAGGGCAAGGATGACATCAAAGGCGATACTGCGATTCTTCCATGACCGGGCGGCAGGGTAGTAGAGAAAGGTCAGCATCAGTATCAACATCACGTGACCAAACCTTCCGATCTGAGTGATCATCGAACCGAAGGCCCCGTATAAGGCAAAGAGCGAGCAAAAAACCGCAAGACCCGTGGCGATGTACCACATCATCCCGCTGAATTTGCGCGTGGGAGCCTCGAACTCCTCGAGGATCTCCTCCGCCTTCTCGCTTGATATAGTTTCCAGGTGTTCCGATTCGCTCACTGCAGCCCCTCCCTCGAACTATTCAGGCCGCCATCGGCTTGGCGCCTCTGTTCTCTACTTCATTACTCCCTGCTCTTTGTAATATTTGATAGCCCCGGGATGAAAGGGGATTTCAGCGAGGGCCGTGGCACTCTTCAGTGTCAGTTTGTTCGCCTCCTTGTGCACTGCCACAAGGTCAGCCTTCTTTTCAAAAAGGGTCTTCGTTATTGCGTACACCAGCTTCTCATCCATCGTGTTGGTGGTGACGAAGACCACGGGCACTGCAATGGTCTTGACATCGGCCTCCTGATCCTTATAGGTACCCTTTGGAATCACCGCCTCGTAATAGATCTTGCCGTGCTTCTTTATAATGGCGGGGAGGTAGGATTGGACATCCATTATTTTGTAGGTAAGGCCGGGGGTTGCCGCTAAATCGAGCATGGCGGCTGCCGGCAGGCCGGTGGCAAAGAAAAAGCCGTCGATCTTCCTGTCCTTATATGCGTTTGCCGATTCGCTGAGGCTGATCCGCTCCCGCTTGAAATCCTTGAGCGGGTCTACCCCTGCTGCTTCAAGAAGTTTGAGGGCCACCATTTCATGGCCGCTCCCCGGTGCGCTTGTGGAGATCCGCTTCCCCTTCATATCCTCCAGCTTATTGATGCCGGGTGTGACAACCACATGGGCAATGTCGGGATAGAGAACAGCGATTGCTCGGACCTGAACTTTCCCCGTACTGGAAAAGGGTCCCACACCCTTTAAGGCCTCCGACGCGGCATCGCTCTTCGTAAAGGCAAAGTCGATGGAATTGTTCTGCAGCATCTTCACGTTGTCCACGGCCCCGGGCGTCACTTCAGCCGTTGCCTGCGTGTTGGGTATATTGGCCGACACGACCTTTGCAATGGCGCCGCCGTAAATATAATAGACGCCGCCCGTGTCCGCCGTGCCGATGGATATTCTCCGTATCTGAGCCCATGCCCCTGCATTAAAGAAAACGGTAACAAGGAATATGGCCGCAGTCATTATCATGAACCAATGCCAGCTTTTTGCTCTTCTCATGGAAGACCTCCTTTATTAAATATTTGAAGTATATGATACGCCTTAAGGGAGAAACTCTACCTTGGGAGTGTCGCCCTTTCCCCGCGATATGACTATTCTCTTTCCCCAGCCCGGGCTCCTGTCAGGAAAGTCTTCGCGGTAATGTGTGCCTCTGCTCTCCTCCCGGATCATTTCCGCTGTTGCCAGTATAGACCCGATGGTCAGCCGGTTTCTGACGACCACGTTCGTGCTCCTCCTGTTGCGATCGACAAAATCGAGTACATCCTGAAGGCCCTTTCTGGTCCGGATGATGGTGAGATTGGAGTAGTAGATGTTGGCACTCTCCTGTATCACCGTCACATCCTTCTCCGAAGGCGTCCGGAACTCGAGATGCTCCACTATCCCCGCTGAGAAACCCATCTTCTCCGCCTTCGCGGCGTATCCTGCGGCAGCCCTTCCTGCCCGATAGCCAAACACCTGCGTGTCGATCAGGTTGTTTCCACCAGGCCTGTCAGCGCCGTGAACACCGCCTGACACCTCGCCCGCTGCGTAAAGACCATCAATCCCGGTAAAGCCGTCAACGTCAATGGAGATACCGCCGTTGAAATTCTGAACCGCAAGGCCTATCTCAATGCGATCACGTGCCAGATCAATTCCGACTTTCTTCAACGTGTTGTAAGTGATAGGAGCACGGGCCAGAAGGGTCTCGCGGTCTATATGGGTGACATCAAAATAGACGGCTCCGGAAGGTGTCCCCCTGCCCTCCATTACTTCTTTGAAGATCGCTATATCAAGGTATTTTGCGTTTGTTCTGACTGAGAAGGGATAGGACATGGCCTTCAGGTCAAGCACCTCCCCAGGCGTTACACCGGGTGGGCAATATCGGGCAAGGAATTCCTCACCTGATGCATTTGTCAGGCGCGGCTTGAGTCTCCACATGTGGCTGTGGATAATGAACGTGAGAGGCGCATTGAAAACCGCCGGTCCCACCTGGAAGAACTCCATGTTCACCAGCTTGGCGCCTGCACGGAAGGCCATTGACCAGCCATCTCCCTCAAGAGAGGGAGGATTGACATTATGCCTGAAGATCTTCCCCGCGCCTCCGTTCGCAAGAATCACGGCCCGGGCCCTGATAGGGACGGCCTCAGGGCCGGCCAGTGCTATGGCCCCCTGCACCCGCCCCTTGTCATCCTGCACAAGATCAATGGCGCGAACATGTTCCCGGACCAATACACCAAGTTCGTTCATCCCCTCTTTCAGGACCCTGACGATCTCCCTGCCGGTGGAGCCCCCGCACGTAAGAGAGCGTGCCTTCGTACAGCCGGACAGCTTGCGCTGGACAATTCGGCCCCCCTCGCTGTCAAACTTCAAGCCGAGACCGATCAGCTCATTAATGCGATCACATGCCTCATCGGCGATGACCCTGCATAAAACCGGATCACTAAGGCCGGCCCCGGTCTCCATCATGTCCGCATAATAAACGTCGGGGCTGTCGCCGTCCCCGGCAAAGTTAAAAGGGGCATTGATGCCAAGACTCTCTGAAGCGATCAGATTCGTACTGCCGCTTGATCCAAAATGGCCGGCGACTACCATCAGCACTTCCAGCTCCGGATGGGCTCGCTTGGCTTCATAGGCGGCACGGCTTCCGGCTGCGCCGCCACCCACAACCAGGACGTCGCAGTCGATTTCTCTCATTCCTGCCGGCCCCATATTCCTCCTTCCCCAAGGGTTATCACGTATCAGGACTCCTTCAGTCCCTTGGCCTCAAGTGTTTTATCGAACCCGTAGAGTTCGAGGGTCGATTTCCCCTTTTTCAGCTCTTCTTTGATCTTTATTTCTTTCTCTGTCCGAAGAGTGCAAACGGCGAGGACCTTTGCGAGATCGTCCCGCGCCACCACGACAACGCCATCTGCATCGCCCAGGATCAGATCTCCCGGATGTATTGGCACACCGCCTATGATAATGGGATGATTGATCAGCCCCAGGGAATCTTTGGTGGTTCCCTTGATGCAGAGGGACCTGGAAAAGACAGGAAACCGCATATCAATAATGGCCCTTGAATCACGGACCGAACCGTCTATAACCAACCCGGTGATACCCCTCACCTGAGCTGCAAAACTCATGATCTCGCCCCACGGGCCTGCTTCCTCGTAACCGCCCACCGTAACCACGAGGACATCTCCGGGCTCAGCAACATAGATTGCCTTGTGGAGTATAAGATTGTCACCGGGACGGCAGAATACGGTGACTGCCGGGCCGCAAAGGCGGCTTAAAGGGTCGACAGGTTTGATATTGCTGGAAAGGGCGCCTGCTCCACCGGATGCCTCGTGAACCGTGGCCGTATCGAAGACCTCGAACTGGCGGATCAAATCCCGGGGCGGGCGTATAATGCTTTTCAGAACATGGGCGTCCATATATCTCCTTTCTGTGTCATTGGGCAACAACGATCCCAAGCCGCTTTGCCGCGGCGATGGCCTCTTCCCGGGACGGCAGCGCATCGATGATGGCCAACCTCCCTCCGCCCCGATTGAGGGAATTGACCATGAAGCTCCCCTCCCTGGTCTCAAGCCAGATGCGCTGGACTTCCGGTTCCGCGATCTGGGTGAGCTTGACCGGAATTCCCCGCTGGAGTACATCGGGAACCACTTTACGATAACTCTCGATATCAGATGTGGATGCACCGTAGAGGGCGCCCATGAGAATGCCCGGTACGTTAATCGCCCGGCGGGAAAAGAGATCGGTGGTCAGTTCTATGCGCACCGCAGTGATCTCTCCCTTCGCCATCTCGTGGCAGATCCTGCCCATATTCGTAGGTGAACCGACGGCCATGCTGCTGCCTCCGAAGACAACGTCGCCGAGGGTACGGGTGAGCGGGGCAGACTGCGCCACGAGGGCTCTCACCTCGTTTCTTGCTTCCTCAAGGACAGCTGCTTTCTCGCGCGACTCCTGACTGAGTAGCTCAGGAGAGATAAGTCGTTCCACATTCTCATCCGTCTCGAAGAAAGGACGCAGATAGCGGATGTTGATAGGTGTAATGGCCGTCGCCGCTTCCTTGTGAATTCGGGCGGCCATTGCCAGCATGACATCTACATCCACGGGCATGGGGAGCGACGTCTTGAGGACAAGGTTTGCGGCTTGGTTACCCAGAAGGATTGCCCCGCTTATGTGCATTGCGCAAAGACCCGGGACCATCACCCGCGGCGTGCAGGGCACAGCAATCGTCGGTGAAAGGGCCAGAACCATCGCTTTCCCGACCTGAGAAGGCGTCCCACCCCTCAACTCCGTGAGAACGGCAGCGGTGACAGCAGCACCCGCTCCCAATCCTTCCATGTTGCATCCCGTTGTCTCCTTTCCCGCCCTGAAGATACTGCCGATTTTCAGCATCAGGGCCGTGGCTTGGGCGACACGCTCCCAGGGGTAAGGATTTTCGAGAAGGGAACGCATGAGACCCGTGTAGGGGCAGGAATCGCCGGTACCAGCGCAGGGGCGCAGGCCTACCTCGTGATTGCCGACCTCTGTAGCAAGGGTATAGGTCATGGCCCGGTTGATCAATTCGTCCTCGATCAGGGCCGGTCCCCGGCTATTTTCGCGGGCAATGTCAGAAGCCACCCTGCCCAGCAGAAAGCTCTTGCCCTCTCCCAGACCGAGTTCACAGGCGCTCAGGTTATGCTGAAAGGCATCCATGACTGCGTTGAGTATCTCTTCGTAGCCGAGCTTCTCCGCGGCCATTGCCTGAGCCACGACAAGGTGACTCAATGGTGCATTCCGATCCTCGGCCATCCGGATCAGCTCGCTCATGGTGTAAGGTTTTGTCGGATCCGGGCTGAAGCAATCAATCAGGCTCTCAACACGTGCTTTCATAACAAGGTTCTGCATAACATCCCCACAGGCGCCAGCCTTCGTATTTATTTCTTCGATTGGAGGGAGTGGTAGCTGAATTTTACCCTCGCCTCTCTCAGAGAGAGGCCGGTCCGCACAGCCTCCTCGATTTCGTTTTCAGCTTTTTCGATCTCCAGAGCCACCGCCAGAACCTCAGCGGCCCTTTCTTTTGGAACGACAACAACCCCGCTGTCGTCCCCGATCATGATATCCCCGGGCCTCACCTGCGTCTTTCCGATCGAGACAGTCACGTTCATGGCATCCACCATAACCCGGTCCTTCCCGGTCATCATGAAGCGGCTCCTGGTGAAGATCGGATACTGCTCCTTCAGAATATAGGGGACATCGCGGCAGACTCCGTCAATCACGGTTCCGCTGACCCCTTTTCGCTTGGCTACCATGGTGAGAATATCGCCCCAGACCGTACAGTCCGTCCGGCCGTTATTGTCGAGGACAATGACGTCGCCGGTCAGCACGTCATCGATATAGTCGCCGACGGTCCCCTTGAGCTGTCCCACAGGCACGTAACGGAGCGTGAAAGCCGGTCCAGCCATCTTTGCCCCGGGCACGACGGGCAGGATGCCTTCACATCCTCCCCTGATGCCGAAGCGGTCCAAGGCGTCGGAGATTGTAGACGTGGAGAGCGACAGAAATTGATCGATTATCTTCTTGTCCGGCCGCGGAATTTCCATAGCCCACCCTCATTTTTTGAGCATCTGCTCGTAATTGTATTTGCTGTCAACCTCGAGAATGTCCATACCCGCAAGAATGTCCGCCTTCATCTGCTCCTCTTTCTCCAGGATCATTTCCGCCGCGGAAAGCACCTCGTCCACCTTCTCCTCAGGGATTACCACGACCCCGTTCACGTCGCCTACCAGGATATCCCCCGGCCTTACCTGCACGTCCCCGAGCCGGATGGGACAGTTGAAGTCCTCCTGCATGATTCTCCCGCGCGCAGTGATCGGCACTACGCCCCGGGCAAAAACAGGGAATCCGATCTCCTGGCAAAAATCGACATCCCGGGCAGCTCCGTCGATGAGGACGCCTGACACGCGTTTCTGCTGTGCCGCACAAGAGAGGATCTCTCCCCAGCAATTGTTGTAAGTATCACCGCGATTGTCGATGGCGATCACGTCCCCCGGGGAGGAGACGGCGATTGCATCGATCCCGAGATGTCTCTTCGATTTCATCATGCCTGCCGCCGTGATCTTGATCGTTACAGCCCTGCCGACCACCTTTGGCATGCCGAAGAGGGGGCGGATGCCGATTACGGCCCCCCTCAATCCGGCTTGGTCGAGTGCGTCCGACAGATTTGTTGTAGAAATGCTCTCAAGGCGTTTGCGATACTTTGCATCAAAGATTTCCGCGTTCATATCTTCCTTCCCTTCGCCGCCGGCCCGGTCTCAGTGCCGGAGCTAGGCCGGCGGTCAGATACCCTATCACTTACTGATGAGGTGCGGCGCATAAGAGGGACAGACCTCGGAGCACATACCGCACACGTCGCAAGCTTTCGGATTAATGACTGCCCCTGCCTTCGTGACCGTGATCGCATCATAGAAGCAGCTGCGCAGGCAGACGCCGCATTTCGTACACTTGGTGGTATCGATCACCATGCCGACGTTGGTCGGTTTCCGAGGCACTTCGGCAGTCTTCAGCATATTCGGAAGGGCCAGGCCCCGTATATCGTTGAGGCTCTTGTAACCTTTTCCCTCCATCCAGGCGCTAATGTGGTCCTGCCACTTCTGGCTGACCTTGTACCCCTGCAGCATGATCCCGGCGCCCGACTGAACGAGTGTGGCGCCAACCATGATATAGCGGATGATATCCTGCCAGTCCCACGTTCCGAGCCCTGCGATGATGGGGATCTTCAGCTCTTTGGCCGCAGCGCCCACAAGCTTCAAGCCGTAACCCAGAAGGTATGGTCCGCCCCAGCCGCCAATGGCGCCGAAGGGGTAGGGCTTGGCCGTCTCGATATCGATGATGGTCCCTGAAAGCCTGGCTGACATATTGACTGCGTTGGCGCCCGCCTGTTCAACCTGCTTGGCGATAGTCACGGGATCGTTTGTCTGAGGCGTTATTTTCACGCTGAAGGGTTTCTTAATTACCTCTTTACAAGCCTTTACGAACTGATAGGTCATGTCGACTGCGCCGGCGCCCATGCAGATGCCCATATCGGCAGCGAAGGGGCACGAGTTGTTCAGCTCAACCCAGTCGGCCTTGGTCTCGTTGACCATCTTGACCATGGTAAGCCACTCATCCATGCTGGAGCCGGATAGACTGGCTATGACCACGCCCGAATCGCCGATCAGATCCTTGGCTTTATTGATATCCTTCATGTAGGTTTCGTAATCGAAGCTGGAGCACTCTTCGAGCGAACGGAGCGTGAAGGAATGAGGCAGCTTTTCCGGATATCCAGGATATTCCCTGTAGTCGAGAAGCTTGAAACGGGGCCTCGGGAACTGTCTTCCCAGTTTCCCCGCTTCCCCGAAGAGAGACTTGGCAATGACCGCACCTGCCCCGCCATCAATGCCCTTCTTCATACCCTTTGCATTCATCGTCGGTGTAGCGGAAGCGACTACGATAGGGTTCTTAAATTTGACGCCGGCTATTTCCGTTGATAAATCAACCATGATAAAACTACCTCCTTTACTGTTTTTTTTGTTTTCCTCTTCCGGGATCGCTCATAGGGAGTTCTTTTGTCTCCAGCGCCCTCTCTATTTCCCGAACATGTTTCAGCATCAACTCCTGAGCCTTCTCAAGGCTCCGGTTCTTGATCGTCTGGTATATCTCTTCATGAAAATGAAGGGTCCTCTCTACAGCCTTGGTGGAGATGCCAGAAGCAGAAGAGATATTGTTCTCCATGATATCCATTATTGAATCGATCATGAAGAAGATGACGAGATTCCCCGATGCCTGGGCAATGATCCGATGAAATTCCAGGTTGAGAAGCCTGGCATCCTTAGGATTCTTCCTTTTCAGGCACTCTTTTGTCTCATCGATATTTTGTCTCAACTGTCCTAAGCACTCTTCGCTCATCCGCTCAGCGGCAAGCCTGAGCGTGAAAGGTTCAATGGCAATCCTGGCTTCCGTCAGGTCGGCCACCTTTATATTTCCCATGGAAAACATGTCTCGCAAGAAATTATTAATGAACTTGATATTCGGGTCCCGGACATAAGCACCACCTTGGGTTCCCCGTTTAATCTCCAAAATGCCCGCGTATTCCAACAACTTCAATGCCTCGCGCACGGTAACCCGGCAGGCCTGGAATTGTTCCATCAGTTGCCGCTCCGAGGGCAATTTATCCCCCGGCCTGATCTTCTTTTGGAATATTGCGTCTTTGATCTGGTCTACTATTATTTGGGAACTGCGATCCGTTCGCACCGACTTGAACATATTGTTCTCACGTCCCTGTCTGTTGTTATTGGTCTATCAATAATACATCAATATGTTAGCCCTATGTCAATAAGAAAATCTGGTGAAATTTTTAGTAACAGTTCTTAGAAGCAAGTCGAAGAATTTCCAAGTCAAACTTTGGCTTCCCGCCGCTGCGGGAGAAAGGGATTACAGCAGGAGGTAAGGGGGAAAGTACGTCTCATATCGGCTTATTTGGTAGTTGATCAATTCTTCCAGCGTTAGCAGCCTGATACGTCCCGATTGGTACATGCGCTCCACGTCCTGATAGGTTATGTCAGGGTGAGAGAACCGGAACCCGTAGACCCGCACATACTCAGCCAGCGCCGCCATTCCCTCCTGCTGCCTGTTTTCCTTGAAGGCGATGAGGGTCTGATATGCCTTCACGACCAGGTATGCGTGGTTCTGGCCCTTCACGAGGTCTTCTGCCTGTGCCAGGTACTGGCTCGCTTGGGCATAGTCGCCCATCTGGTAGGCCGCCTGCCCTGCCATTGCCAGAGGCCAAGCCCTGGTCGGATCAGCCTGGGTCGCCCGCAGGAACTCCTGTAGAGCAGGCTGGTAGTCTCCGTCCTGGAGAGATCGGCAGCCCTGGAATAGACCCTCTCTGTAGTTCACGAACCCCGTGTTGCTGGCACAGGAGAGCACCAGGGACGCGAACAGTACCATGCCGCCGATGCTTGCTTTTTTTATTCCGCACATACACTCCTCCTGCAGGGAGAATTTGTAAGGGTACAGTTGGAGAAAATATGATTTTCTGTAAAATGTATTCCTACACGTCAGCCTAGGGCTGTCCGTTGACTAACCTGAGGAGCTATAGTAAGAAATGAAATGCTCACTATGCTCCTTCTTCTTTGCTATTGTTGTGGAGGACATGGTACCGGCTTAGAAAAGTCAGGGATCATGTTACCATTGTCTTTAAGTATAGTTCCATTTGCATCTGTTTTAGGACCATAACATTGATCCGGTGGCATAGTTGCCGGAGGAGCTCCTGAGTAAGATGTTGTCGCTTCTGCAGGTGGTACAGCGATCACGTATTGAGGTGCTGGCTCCTGGTAGGTGTAATATGTTGGGTATGGATCGTAGTACGCTGGTGGTACGGGGATGGCGTAGAACGGCCACCAGAATGGACTGAAGAGACCGCCGACAACTATCCCACTCCAGAAAGCTCCAGCAAATGCGCCATAGCCATACCACGGCGCATACCCGCCTCTAAAACCGTAGGTACTATATCCGTAGTATCTCCCTCCATACCATCCATGACCTGCACCGGGAGCCGGATGGCTAAAGGACGCTCCTTGAATCGATCCTCCACGAAAGGATCCAACTGAAGCATTGTGCGCAACTGCTTGTGCGCCTCCTCCAGAAAATGAACGACCGCCGCTAACTCCACCACCAAAGCTACGGCTGCCACTGTACACTCTACTTCCGGAAAATCCATGAGATACGGTACTACCAAAGGAATGTCCGGAGAATCCGGAAGAATGTCCTCCAAAACCTCCTCCGTGTCCTCCACTAAATCCCCCAAAATGGCCGCCACTAAATCCTCCCCCGTGTCCGCCTCCGCCATGTCCACCGCCCCTTCCGTAGGCGTATGAAACGGAAACAACCAGACAAAGCACCATGATCAAGAAAACCTTTTTCATAGTACCCTCCTACAGCCCATCACCTTCTCTTGGACTGTATCAGACCTCTGCCGAGCGGAGTCAACATTGTCTCCCACGTAATCGCAACAAAGACATAGTGCGTCATGATCAGTTCCCATGAACATTAACCCTACCTAACATTGTACGCCTATCGGAAGAGTACGTCAAAGAGTTCTTTTGTGCTTATCATTTGTGACACTGGTCAATAAATGCCCGCCGCAATACATGTCGACGCAAAATGCTTCCGGAGATCTCACATTATCGAGTCTGATTTTTATATACAATTTCTGATCTCTGGTCAGTGTAGTCGACTTCGTTCATCGCCCAGACGATTCGTCGTATTCTACATAAAATCCAAATCTTTGGCACAACATATGCAGTCCATAGCCAGGAGGTGTGCTATGAAACGCTTCGTGTTGACAGTGATTGTTGTCAGTCTGTTCATGTCGTCTCAGCTGTGGGCAGGAGACTGGAATTTATTTGGAAGTTCAAAGTCCAGGCACCATTCATCCCACTACACGGGTAGGATGATGTACTCACCGCCCAGCTCTGCAACAACCGTCAGAGAAAGCCAGTATAAGAACGGAAGATATATTGGTACCTCAAACAGAAGAATGCAATTTCAGCATCCCGGAAGCATCACCAAGACAGTCGTAGGGAGTACAGTTCGCAGCACTGGCCCTCACTGATCAAACCGTATCTAAGGGTGTTTTGGGGCATAGGGGGTCTTGCGGGTCCCAGAATTTTGGGAAGACTGTCGATTCTTTGGATACGGGTACGACTCATCGAAGGGTTAGGACGAGTTCACTGCAGGATAAGGATGGAGCATGAATTGCGCCACATTTCTGTGTATACTATGGGGTAATCACAGAGGAACGTTGAACCGGGTGACAGCGCACCTGCGCTGTCCAAAGGTTTCGCAAGGAGACACGACGCATGACCACAACACGTACCATGGGGATTGTCCCATCGCGGCCCCGCGGGGCCCTGCCCGAACTCATCATTATTCTTTCCTTCCTGTCTCTCGTATCCTGTAGCTTTAACTTTGACATGCCTTGGGACAGGACCGCCGGGGACGGTTCTCAGCAGAAGACCACCAAAACCGAAACAGCTCCCGCGCAGCCTGGGAGCCAGCCTCTTCCTAAGCTTTCTTCCAGTGCGGGTGAGGATGGGAGAAGGTGGACCAAGTACATGACCGATGAGGATGATACGAAGCATTTCTACGACGAGGGCGCGATCATTCAGTCCTCCAACAACATCATCCGGATGTGGAGAAAAAGGGAGTTCCCACCTGGAGCAGCGCAAAAGGAAATTGTGACCCTCGACGAAATAGACTGCCGTAAAACACGGTATCGTACCCTCGAGCTTCGCGTGACTTACTGGGACGGCACGACCGGGAGATCCGACAATGCTACCCAGTGGGTAAAAATCTACAAAAACAGCAGTGAAGCATACCTCATGGGCGAACACTGTAAGTAGTTCTTCCCTACTACTGAAAGGCCATCCGCAACGGTTGAGGTACGCCGGCATTTGTCTATCCGACCCAACCCAGCCTCGTCCGGGCCTATCCGTTTTACGGGTAGAGATGGAGTGCACAGTGGCGCTGTCTGCGCCGGCAGATCATAGGGCTCCGCGCGATCAATTTAACTGCCTGCATAAGGGACACAAAGACTTCTTGGTATACCGGTGCCCCGTGGATTTAACGGCGGCTATCTGCCTATGTAATCTTCAATGTGGCGCAAGGTCTTTGCGAGTTAACAGCAATCCACCGGTGCTCCCATCTGCCTCAACCACCGGTAATGCGCGGCGAGGCCTGTCCAAAATGACCTGTGTTCGGCGTATGTTACCCCGTGGTCTCGACAAGTCTGTTCCACGATCTTCGTGAGTGCCGGGTAATGAATGTGGCAGATCGTAGGGAACAGATGGTGCTCGAGGTGATAGTTCAGCCCACCGAGAGGCCAGCTGACGATTCTGTCGCCCCTGGCAAAGTCGAGGGTCACGCTTGCTTGATGGACTGCCCAGGGGTTTTCCATGCGTCCTTCCCGGGGGATGGGAAATGCTGCCTGTTCTACGCAATGCGGCAGTTGGAACACCACGGCTATCGTCAGACCCAGCACCAGCACGGCCACACCGTAGTAAAAGAGAACGACCCAGAACGTGTGGAAGAGGAGAGGGATACAAAATGCCCAGGTGAAGAAGACCATTTTCCCCGCAACGAAAATCACCAATTCCCACCCTGTTGGCCGTGGGAATCCATGCTTTCCGATCCGACCGCGAATGACCCTTTTGAAATCATCAACAAACTGCATTTTGCTTGCCAGCAACCCGTAGAGCGGCCAGAGGTAGAAATGCTGCCATCGGTGAATCGGGAGCCGCTTACTATGCGGCGACAGCCGGCCAATAATGCCGATATCGATATCGGTGTCATAGCCGGTGATATTGACGTACCTGTGATGGATGACGGCATGTTTCCAAAACCAGGCGTAGGAACTGACCCCCACCAGATCCATCGCCGCCGCCATCAGCTTGTTGACCCAGAGCGGCCTTCGAATATGCCTTGTGTCCTCCATCATGCGCGATATTGAATCCGATTCCGGCGGTGGACAATCCGAGCAGAATGGCCAGAGGCAGGCCCTGCCACACGCTCTTGGCCACGAAGGCCAGCAGCACGTAAAAGATTGCGAAAAAGGCAAGAACGACAACCGTCTTCAGGTACATCTGCCAGGAACCTGTTTTTGATTGCCCCGTCCGTTGTTGGAAGTATGCATCGACCCGTTGCCGAATATCAAGCTCAAAGGCCCTGTTTTCACCAAACTCCAGGCGTAGGATCGATCCCTTGACTTGACCGGGCTGGTCAGCAGGATTCCCGTGGATGTCTTGTTTCTGCGTCATGGGAACTTCCCCGTCGGTTGTTCTACCTGCCGATCATTTCAAAGCCCTTGAATGAGCTTGTAATACTCCTTAAGAGTGCGGATGGATTCCATCGTGGTTTGGAACAGGATCCAACTGAGAACAAGGATTCCTATGGTGAGTCCGATCTTCCACGGCCACGTCGTTTGTGGGCGCAACCAAATCAGGGGCAACGCCAGAGGCCCCACGCAACAGACTGCCATGATAATAAAAGACTTTCGGAAATACCATTGAGTCTTTTTCTCTGCAAGGCGTGGGTGCTTGGAGGCATCCAGAACCTCACCGCAGTGTTTACACTTTATCGCGTCGTCTTGAATGTCTTCAGCGCAGAAGGGACATTTTTTCATTATCATCTCTCTTGGTCAATACCAAATACACTATCGTCGTACGCAACAGGTATACTAACAGTTTTTGTTATGTTCTGCTCACGGTCGCGCAGCTAAACGAAATTGTTGGGCCGCTTGTTATTTTCCAAGATCAATTATCTCTTTAGATACTGGAAATGAAAGCGGGTGATCCAAGTCTGGTACACCAGAGACAACTGGATAAAACTTTGCTGTGGGCGTGCAAATAATCTGTTTGCCAGGTTCTGCCGTGGAACGAGTTCTTGGATCATTAATGGTCCTATTTATTTGGCTCTCTCCCCTCAATTTTGCGGAAATATTCAGGATCATCAGTATCATAAACGATCTTTAGCGGTGCCAATTCAGCCCCGTCGACGATCGGCGTAATGCGATACCGATCATTAATCGAGGAATGCTCAGTATCTTCGAAAAAGATAAGACGTTTGTGCGTGTCGTCCTCGCTTTGGGTAGAATTCTCTGGCGTTCTGGCACTCAAGGTACCTTCTGGTTTGAAATCTCCTTGTCCTCTCTCCTGCCTGTACACGCGAAACAACTGGTAGCCCTTCTCCACGGTGAATATGGTCACGAAATTGGAACCTGCGTTTCTTAGCTGCACGTAGGCAGTAATCTCATCTGCTTTGGTCTTGAGAGGCGTGTCGGAGATAGTCTGTAGCCGATAATACTTTGTCTTGTGGCTGGTGGTTGTGCAGGACGCCACGACAAGAAGTGTAGCCAGGAAAAGCAAATGGCAAATCGTCTTTTTGGTCACAAATGCCGGAAATCGTACCATAAGCACTCCTTCAGAGTTTCTATTATTTTTGATCCAACACGAGAATCAACCAGAGCCCGCGGTTTGGGCAATTGGCTGCACCCGCTCGCTGGACAACCATGCAAAAGGATCATTCCATGTATGATTGCCGGAAGATTCATTTGTCTTCCATTTTTTTATTTAATTCATCGTTAGCGATTGCGGCCTTTCTTGCCTGAAGAATTGTTTCCGTAACATCTTTGCCGCTCAATGAATCACGGGCAATATAAACCATATCTTGAAACCAGACATATGAGTTAGCGGGGTCTTGCCCGGCCGAAGCTCGTAAGCGGAGGCTTCTAATTCTTCTTCATTAACTGGTAATCTCGAACGTCCAAAAACCAATAATTTTGTCTTAACATTTTCCGAGATTCTTTAATATTAATTCTTTGTTTAAAAATTGGTCCGTCTATAACTAAGGAATGATATTCGCCATTTTCTCCGCAGATATCAATATTGTTTAAGCGTTTTATGTCCTTGAGGAAGCGTCTGTCTAGCTTTCGACCAATCCATTCCCCAGCCAAAAGATCTGCTTGGGTGGATACAACTACTGCTTCAAAACCCGCTTCAATAAAGTCTAAAAAGATTTCTTCCGGTTCCAGTCCCCAAAGCGGTTCAATTGCTTTGATGCCCAAATCGTTACAAACCCTATTAGCCCATATCAAACAGTCCTGCAAGTGAATATCACCAAACACTACTCCAGTTATACCCTCTGGTATTACACCCTCAATATTCTCCTTAAACTCCGTTTCATATTTGTCGGGTCCAGTTTCTTTTTGTAAAAGAGGAATATCTAAGGCTTGTGCTTGTTGCTGGATGACTCTAGCCTCCAGGCCGTGAAATCTAACCCTCTTATACTCGCTGGAAATAGTGTTGGCAAGATATGAAACTTTATAACCACTCTGCAATGCTTTATAGCACGCAAGGCAGCTATCTTTTCCACCACTCCACGACACAATCACTTCTTTCATATTTTTGTTGCTCTGAATTATTTTAGTAAATCTTCAATCGAAACAGGAGTATTGTCAATAGTCGTGGATGAGTGTGATGCATAACTTCTTGATTTTACTAATGCCCCCGGCATGACTCGAACATGCGGCCTGCGGATTAGGAATCCGTCGCTCTATCCACCTGAGCTACGGGGGCACTGAAGTTAACGAACTGTCCACATCTAAAAGAACCTTGTGCCGCCGGGCTCAGTGGATCATCCGTCGCTCTATCCACCTGAGCTACGGGGGCATGGAGCCACGCGCATTATAGCATAGAACGGCAGAAAATGTGAATTATGGCAACGTACTCTAGTATCCTCTAAAAAAGATCTACCAGACGATAAAAAAGATCGGAACAAGGATAGGTATTGTCGTTTTACCTTTTTCCAGAAAATGTTTCAAGCGTTTTTACGGGCGCTCGCCTATTGACTTAGCTTTTACTGATCACGGCTCACTGTTTACTGATCACCATTCACTATTCATGTCCTAGATCGCCAGATACGCCTTCTTTATATAGTCGTTGCCCATCAGTTCGTCACTCCTGCCTTCCAGGGCAATGCGACCGCGCTCAAGCACATAGGTCCTCTGTGTGATCGCCAGAGTCTGGTTTACATTCTGTTCAACAAGGAGTATGGCTACCCCCTGTTCATGGACCTTCTTTATGATCTCAAAGATGCGGATGACGATGGAGGGCTGGAGTCCCAACGAAGGCTCATCAAACAAAATCAGCTTCGGATGGCTCATCAGTGCGCGTCCGATGCAGAGCAGCTGTCTCTCCCCTCCGCTCAATGTTTTTGCCTGTTGATGCATCCGTTCCTTCAATTGTGGAAACAGTTCGAAAACCTGTTCGATCGTTGGCTCTATCTCCTCGTGTCTGGTATATCCTCCGAGATAGAGGTTGTCGTAGACACTCATATCCGGGAAAACCCGGCCGCCTTCAGGTACTATCGACATACCCCGTGCAATGATCTTTTCCGTGGCGATTGATCTGACATCGTTACCATCAAAAAAAATGGCGCAATCCTGCCCCCCTTTGCCGACCGTTACAAGACCGAGTATTGCCTTAAGAAGCGTCGATTTCCCAGCGCTGTTTGGCCCTATGATAGAGACCAGTTCCCCAGCTCCGACCATAACGTTTACATCGAAGAGCACCTGCACGTCCCCGTAAAACGCATCCATCTGCTTTATGGCGAGCATACTCTTCTCCCCAAATAGGCTTCCACCACTCGTTCATTATTGCAGACGACAGTAGGGGTGCCTTCGGCAATCTTCTCACCGTAACTGAGCACGATGAGCCGTTCGCAAACCCCCATGATGGCCTGCATCACGTGTTCCACCACAACGAGTACTTTGCCTCTCCGTTTAAGCCTCCTGATGATCTCCATCCCTTCTTCAAGTTCTTTGGGATTTAAGCCGGCCATATTTTCATCCATCAGTATGATTTCGGCCCCGGTACCAAGAGCCCGCGCGAGTTCTACCCTTTTTCTCTTGGGCAAAGAAATGGCCGATGGAGGCAGATCCTTGACGTCCGTTATATTAAGGAATTCCAGGATCTCGTCAGCCTTGGCCTGCGACTCTTTCTTCTGAGGTTCTGCCCGAACATCAGAGCAACCATACATTCTCTCTTACGGTCAGCGTCAGAAAAGGTTGGACGATCTGGGAGGTCTTGGTAATGCCAAGCCTGCAAATTTGGTGGGGTAAGAGATGCTTTATGCTCTTGCCTTTGAAGAGGATATCCCCCGCGTCCGGTCCGTACATACCGACGATCACGTTAAAAAGTGTCGTCTTCCCCGCACCATTGGGACCGATGATGCCGAGAACCTCCCCCTCAGCCACGTCAAACGTAACGTCATTAAGGGCACGCAACGCGCCAAACGTTTTTGTGAGATGTCTCACGGAGAGAATGCTCACCGTCGGAACCTCTTCAAGGAAATCAAACCGATCACACCTCGCGGGAAGAAAAGGACAACGACGAGAAGGATGACGCCCAGTATGAGAAGATACGTGTAAAGAAGTTTCGCCCCGATAAGCTCATTGGCAAGGGAGATGACGCATGCGCCGAGCACGGGCCCGAAGACTGTTCCGATGCCTCCGAAGAGCGCCATCACGATCATATGTATCGTATGGATCACACTGAAGACATCAAGCGGGCTTATGTAGGTGAGCCAGTACGCATTGACCCCGCCAAGAATCCCGATCATAGAAGCCGACAGGGCATAGGAACAGATCTTGTACCTGCGCGTGTTGACACCTGCCAGCTCCGCTGAACCCTCCGCCTCCTTGATGGCTTTGAGCGCATACCCGAATTTGTTCCGGTCGATCAGAAAGGCCGTCAGAACAATGAAAAAAAGCATGACAAGAAACGTGTAATAGAAAAATGGGTCGTCATGCGCAATGGGCAGCGTGATGCCATGGCTCCCCTCGAACAGCGTAACCTTGAACGTTCTGTCGAACTCGAGCACGATCTGCTTCGCTGCCTCCGCAAAGGCCAGGGTAGCGATGCCGAAATAGGCGCCGCGCAGCTTCATGGTGTACCTGCCGATGAACGCTGCAATGAAGGCTGAGAGTATGCCGCTGATCAGCACACTCAAAGAGAAAGGCAGCTCGCCCTTTGTCATCAGGAGGGCTGTCGCATAGTTCCCGATCCCAAAGTAGGCCACTGCGCCGAAATCTACGTATCCCGCAAATCCGGAAGTGATATTCCAAGCGGATGACAGGCCCATCCACAAGAACATCATGGAGAGCGTGCGGTAATAGTAGCCCTGTGGCCTGAGCAGCGGAAAAAGGAGGAGCAGAATGAAAATGAGAAGCCAGATTACGTGCTTGCCTCTCACTCGACAGCCCCTCTGCCCATTATGCCCTGAGGCTTCAGAATGAGGATGATGAAGAGCAGGATGAAGGTGATGGCGATTGAAAGGCCCGACGTCAGATAGGTCGCGGTGAGAGACTGAGTGACGCCGAGCAGCAATCCGCCGATCAGGGCGCCCGGGATATAACCCATGCCGCCCAGAACAACGACACAGAATGCTATGATCGTATAGGGAAGGCCCATCTGGGGATAGATCACGAAATAGGTCGATAGCAGTCCTCCGGCCATCCCGGTGATGCCGGCACCGAGGGCAAAGGTCAAGGCGTAAACCTTCCTGATGTCGATCCCCACAAGGCGCGCCATCTCCTTGTCCTGGCTTGCCGCCCGGATCGCCTTTCCGTAGCGGTTCTTCTCCAGAAACCAATAGATTGCGAAGGTGGTCACCAGGGCAATGATAAAGGTCACGAGCCGGGCCAGGGGAACGGTTATGGGTCCGACGGAAAAGCCCTCTCCGGAATAAGATGTTGTCACTGTCCGAAAATCGGCGCTCCATAAGAGAAGCGCCAGGTTAGCCAGTATGAGGTGAACACCGAACGTACAGAGGTACGATATCATGGGTGGCGCTTCAACCACCCTGTTAATCAAAAATCTCTGGATCACATAGCCAAGCAGTCCAGCTGAAAGAATGGAGATGGGGAGCGTGACAAAGGGATCTACATGGTAAAGGGTAAAAAGCCAATACGTGGTGAAAGCACCGATCATGATCAGTTCACCATGGAAGATATTCACGATGTTCATGACGCCGAATATCAGGGAAAAGCCGCTGGAATAAGCGGCGTACACACCCCCCATGAGAAGGCCTGTCACCAGGGCCTGAAGAAACAGAGCCATTTACTGTTTTCTCTCCTTCCATGCCTTCGCGGGATACCAGACCGGCTTCTCAGCCGCGTCTTTAGGAAAGACCGTAACGAGCTTCCCATTCTGAACCTGGACTGCGACGGGCGGATGCTCTACATTCGCTCCATCGGGACCGAACTTTATCCTCCCATAGGCCGTCATCGCGTCCGTCTTGTATAATGCTTCCATGATCCTGACTCTGTCCGCCTCCTTCAGGGGCGGTACCAGACCGAGCTTCTCGATAGCCCACTGCTCTATGAGCGCGCCACCGATCGAAGCCACTTCAACGTAATCCGGGTATCTCCCGTATTTCTTAAAGTAGTTGTCATTAAGCTGCGCCGCCGTCCCAAAGACTGCGTCTTTGTACTTCAGGTTTGGTGCCCACTCTGCTGCCGCAATCACGTATTCAGCGTCTTTCCCGAGTGACTTGATGAAGTCCGGTACGGTAGGTCCGTAGCTGAAGGCAACCATCTTCGGCATGAAATCAACCTCTTTCAAGGCCTTTACTACCTTCAAAGCGACCATGAGATGGGAGCCCACAAGGAGCATGTCAGGGTTCTTCTGCTTTACCTTGAAGAGTAAGGAATTGTAGTCATCGAGGCTCAAGGGAAAGAGCTCGAAATAGACTAGCTCTATGTTCAGCTTCTTGAGATACGATTTGTAGCCTTCAGCGGCAAGAGAGGTGAAAAGCACATCGGAACCGATGATGGCGGCAGTCTTTGGCCTGGGATTGAGCAGCTCGGCAATCTCCACGCACCCCCGCACCTCTTCCGTCGCCTTTCCAAGAGTTGAAAAGTAGTATTTGAAGCCTCTTTCGAAAAGCTTGTTGGAGCTGGCGCCGCCTGAAATCATGGGATACTTGTACTTTTCGGTGATGGCGCTCGCGGCAAATACCGAGTCGCTCCCAAATCCCCCCAGAATAAGATCCACCTTTTCGAGCGTGGCAAGTCGCTCAACAAGCTTGGCACTCTCTGCCTGGTCGCTCTTGTCATCGAAGAAGAGCAGCTCAACCGGATATTTCTTGCCTTTTATCGTTAAGCCGCCCCTTGCATTGATGGTATCTGCCCAATAACTATAAGCGTCTTTCACAAGGTTTCCGTCTTTTCCGAAAGCGCCGGTTAAAGGCAGCGCACACCCTATCTTGAATTTCGCAGCCTGGGCAAAGGTCATGCCGGGCGTTAGCAAACCAACAATTAGAGCAACCAAGACCAAAATTTTCAAGCCTCTCATAAACCCCCTCCGCAGAAAATTAGGACGCGTCTTAATTTTCCCATCTCCTCGCCAATTAATCAATTGAGCCCGAAAACGCCGCCAAAGGATTGCCTTGAATTTTGGATATTTTACCTTGTTTTGAATTTGGGATTTGCTCTTTTTTACACCCCATTTCCGTTGAAAGTAATGCGCGCGCCTACCGTTCCCGGTATCCACCGGTCGGCGAAGTGGTCCATAAGGACTTTCTGAGCCGTAAGAGACTGAAATCGAGGCCAGGCTCCGGGCGTTGCTGTAGCGCCTGCTCGTAGCTAAATCGAACTGCTTACAAGTGTCAAGACAAATCTGCACTTCCGGCTTTTAACCATGAGCGGAATCAAAAAAGTTGAAAAGGTTACAACAAATTTCGTATATTGTTGCCATGCAGCGGGACAAGGCCTTTCTGCTTATCATCGTCGCTTTCCTTGCAGGGTTCATAATTGGGGCCGTAAGCGGCATCAAGTTCTACGGAGCTCAGAAGGGAGGGGCCTCTTCCAGCGCATCCGAAGAAGGGCCAGCCAGCCCGCAGGCAAAAGCAAACCTGACCCAGGAGATTGCCCAGCTCGAAGAAGCGCTCAGGCGCGACCCTGAAAACTTGCAGGCCCTCATATCGCTGGGCAACGCTTATTTCGACACGAACCAGGAAAAGAAGGCCATTGAGACTTATCAAAAGGCGTTGAAGATCGATCCGAAAAATGCAGACGTGCGGACCGATATGGGCATCATGTACAGAAACATCAAGGATTATGATAGTGCGGTCAGGGAGTTCAGACAGGCCGCAAGAGACAATCCAACCCACATAAACAGCAGGTTTAACCTCGCCATCTGTACTTCAGAAAGACAAAAAGGATATACCCGCAGCTATCGCAGCCTGGGAAGACTTTTTGCGGGTTGCACCGACAGACGAGCGGGCCGGCATGGCCAAGGCCCAACTGGAGCAGCTCAAGGGCCTCGCGAAGTAATAAAGCCCGTTCCGAGTTACGACGCCTTCGGCGTTGTTACGCGTTACGTGTTGTCAACCCGAAACCCGTGACAGTTGTAATACCAATTCGCATTTATGTGGAGACCGAGGCGGCAGCGAGGAGCTGACGTAGGCGTACTACAAGTACGTCGAGGAGGGCGACGCAGCGACAACGACGGTATACGCTTGAAGGCGGATTGGTATTAAACCAGGTGCCCCACTTCAAAGACAACAAGCGCCTGACTTCCGGCGGGCGCCACGTTGTTGATCCGGTGAGGCGTCTCAGCCTTGTAGGTGACAGCGTCTCCCTGCACCAATCGGATCTTCTCGCCTCCCACTTCACACTCTATTTCGCCTGAAAGACAGTAAACAAACTCATCTCCAGGGTGGAAACAAAGGTCTTTCCTGAACTTCTCGTCAGGTGCGAGTCGCACTAATACCGGGTGCAGATTCTGCTGCCTTAGATTCGGGGCGAGAGCCTCGATGGACGCGCCGGGCTGTGTTCCCACGCTGCGACAAATCACAAGCTCTTTCGTGTCCCGGTCCTGGCCGGAAAAGAAGTCGTGCACCCCCATATTGAATGCTTTGGCTATTGCCACAAGCGTCGTGACCGTAGGCGACGTTTTGTTTCGTTCAATGAGGCTGAGAGCATTTGCTGAAATCCCACTCTTTTGCGACAGCAGCCTTAAGGACATACTCTTACTCGCTCTAAGTCCCTTTAACTTTTCACCAACATTAAGAACGTTTTGAGCTTCCACGGCAAAACCTCACTCTGAAGCCAAATGGCGTATATGTTGACTTAAATGGCGTATATATTTATAGTCTAACGAAAGGGCTGCTTTGTCAAGAAAATTTGTACCAAAAATCACAACCTTATACAGTCCGCTCTTTCTTCGGGACTACCCAACCGTTGACTGCGAGGCTCCGGAGCGGGTTAGCACAGTTCACTCCCACATAGGTGAGCTTGTAACTTTTTTGGAACCTGAACCCTGCAGCGCTGCGGATCTCACACTCTGCCACTCTGAATCAATCATACAATCGGTCCAGCGATCTCCGGAGGTCTTTGAAGTGGCCCGGCTCTCTGCGGGTGCCGCAATTAAAGCAGCTCAGCTCTGCTTTGGGGGACCCACCTTTTCATTGGCGCGACCTCCGGGCCACCACGCCGGCCGGAATTTCAACGGGGGATTCTGTTTCTTCAATAACATCGCCCTGGCTATTCAGAGGTTGCTCTCAGAGGAAAAAATAGCATCAGCCCTGATCGTTGATATCGACCTCCATTACGGCAACGGTACCTTTGACATCTTCAAGGAAGAGAAAAGGGTCGCATTCAAGAATATTTCCGCATCGACTCGTGCGGAATTCTTCGAAGAGCTGGACGGGGCGCTGGCCGACGCGTCAAGGTTCGGTGTGGTGGGCTGCTCCGCGGGATTCGACACTTACATAAAGGACTGGGGGTCACTGCTCTTTACCGAGGATTTCAAAGCCATCGGTGCGAAGATCGCGTCTTCCAATCCGCACGTATTCTTCGTTCTCGAAGGCGGATACTACATCACCGACCTAGGCAAGAACGTCCATTATTTTCTTCAGGGCATCCAGGAAGCTTGTTCGTAAGCTGCGTACTCGCCTTTATCGCCGGGATCTACATCGAAGCCTTTTACGGCCTCCCTTTGAGGCCGGTCATCCTGGGACTTGTCGCGTCCGTCCTGCTTATCCCGTTTTTCCATCTTAAGAAACGGAGTCTCGGCTTCTGCCTGCTGCTGCTTGCTTTTATGTTGACCGGGGCGGCCCGTCTGGCCTTACTGATAGACTTGCCGCCGGTATCGGTCGAAGAGGGCGAGTCACTCTATGCGGGAACCGTGGTCGAAACATCCCAGCGGTCGAAGGTTATAACGCTTTCGAGCCCCGAATCCTTGCGCAACGTTCGGGCAGCCTTTCCGACGAGCACAGACCTTCAGACCGGCGACCGTGTATATCTGACGGGCCGTCTCATGGAGTTTGCCCCAGCATCCGCGGAATCCCCGCGCAAGGTCTGGAGATGGCTAAAGAGGCTGGAGGGAGTCAACCACGAGATTAAGGGGAAAGTACTGCTTGTCAGATCCGGCGTAAATTCCATCAATGCCTTGAGAAACTTTTTCCGGAAAAGAATAGAGGAGTCCGGTGCAAGGCACACCGATGTCCAGAAAGCTCTCACCATAGGGGATCGCGCCTCGCTCGACGAAGAAATAAACAGGCTCTTTCTGAGGACGGGTACCTCACATATACTGGCCATCTCAGGCTTCAACGTAGGCATCATCTCCGGCTTTTTCTTTTTCATTGCCAGGACCCTCCTCCGGCGGGTCAGACGGCTCAGATTGTCGGGCCGCGACGTAAAGTATGCGGCTGCCTTCACGATCCCGTTCCCCTTTGTCTTCATGCTCATAGCCGGCTCCGGCGTTTCCGTGATCCGGGCAACGATCATGGTCGGGATATATATGCTCGCCCTCATCTTTGAGCGGGGACGTCATATCCTGAATACCATGGCGCTTTCCGCTCTCATTATTCTCCTCATCTATCCCCACTCACTCTTCACGCCCTCTTTTCAACTCACCTTCATGAGCCTGCTCGCCATAGTCGTGTGCGTGGAAAAGCTTTATCCGAGCATCAAAAAGGTCAAGCTGAAGCCGGCGGGCTGGTCTTTGTCCGTTATGCTTACAACAGCTGCCGCAACGCTTGGAACGGCCCCCATCGTCATCTATCATTTTTACGGCATAAACCTCTTCAGCATCATCCACAATCTTGTGAGCGTGCCTCTGACGGGGGTCCTGGCCACATCCTTGAGCCTCGTGGGAATGAGCGTGCCCTTTGGTAATTTTCTGCTCATACTGTCGGGCTGGATAGTGCATCTCAATCTCATGCTTCTGCGCTTCCTCGATTGGGGTTATTTGTTTCCCGTTGTCCGGCCCGATCTATACGAGATACTTCTTTACTACGCGCTCTTCTTCTCTCTCCTCCACGCCGGACGGAAGCCCGTGGTTGCTTTCCTCATTGCTGTCTTACTGCCGCTCTGCCTGCTTCAGGTATACCTGGTCTATGAAAAAAGATTTCACAATGATTTCTGCATGAGCTTTATCGATGTTGGCATGGGGGAGGCAACGTTGATCGAAGCACCGAGAGGCGTGAGGGTTCTCATCGATGGGGGAGGTTCTATCTCCGGAGATTTCGATACCGGCTCCAGGATTGTCATGCCCTTTCTTCTCTCAAGGAAAATCCTGACACTCGACTACGTGATCAATTCGCACAGCCATGCGGACCACATCGGGGGTCTCGTATCGATCCTTCGCTATTTCAAAGTCAACACGTTCGCATGCACTCCTTTTCTGGTGGAGTACGCGGAATACCCTTCTCTCCTGCGGATCATGCGCCAGCAAAAAACGACGCTGCAATTCTGGAAAAAGGGTGACACGTTCAGTCTTCCCGAGGAGACAAGCATGACGGTGCTGCATCCCCCACGCGGCGTATCCTTTGAAGATCTGAATGACACCTCCCTCGTGATCAGAATTACCCAACGAGGCCGGACCTTTCTCTTCACGGGAGACATCAGCAGCAGCGTCGAGGAAGAATTGATCAGGTCAGGCGTTTCCCTAAAAGCAGATGTCTTGAAGATCCCGCATCACGGCAGCAAAACGTCCAGTGCTTTCGCCTTCCTCGGAGCGGTCAGGCCGGAACTGGCTGTACTGAGCGGGGGTGGTGTGCTACCGGCCCTGCCGGCCGTTGAAACCCTGGAACGGTACCGCGGGCTCTCTATCCCCCTGCTGAGGACAGACAAGCAGGGTCCTATCACTGTCTGCTCTCGCGGAGGCCGGCTCACCTACCGGGTCTCTCAGAGATGATGCCAGCATTGTGTAGTGTTGTGTGTTAAGTGTTCGAAGTCTACCTCGTAGCAGGAAACGTGACCGGGCTGCCCGCCGGTCTCTATCGGTATCAGCCCAAGGGCCACGAGCTGATCAAAGTGGCGGAAGGCGACAAGAAGAGCGATCTCTTCAAGGTTGTTGCTCAGCCGGCGATCAATAGCGCGCCTGCTGCGCTCATCATCGCCGGTATCCCGGAGCGCTCCACGGCAAATCCTGTCTGGATCTACCTGGAAGCCGGCCATGCGGCTGAAAACGTTTACCTGCAGGCAGTTTCCCTGAAACTGGGTACGGTCTCCATAGCGGGATTCAAGCCCGAAGACGTGAAGCGCGCCCTCGCTTTTCCGGAGAAGGTGCAGCCCATTTACATCATGCCCGTCGGGAGGAAGTGAACAGCCCGTTCTACGAGCGTATGAACTAAACTCCTAATCCCTTTTGGCGCCAAAAATTGACCATTTGGCTGATTGATTAAAACAGCGTCTCGACGTTAAATACCATATACAATATTTTTGTACTCATAAAACGTCTCTAAAGAGCGGGAAATATGAACGTCGATTGGTTTTTTAAGAACCTTTCAAAAACGGTGTTAGATCAGACCAATGATTTTTTTGAAACCATCGTATATCTGGACGTGGAGCAGTTGGCTGCAACATACAGCGGTCTCACGGGCCTGCGGGAGCGTCCGAAAGTGGAGGTGCAGAACGTCGGTGGAGAATACAGGTCGAGCTTTCTCTCGTCCACGGCCACGGGGTCCACATCTGCGCAGATTTTCGAGGTAGGCGACAGTCATTTGCTCCAGGCTATGCTTCCCGGGCTTAAGATGGCCTATCTCCGCGTGGCAGACCCTCCGGTGCTTAAATCTGCGCAGAAGCAAAGGGTTTGGATGGAGGGTACCTTAAGAAACACGCTCTACGTCTTGCCGCGCGGGCTCCGTTGCGACGCACGGACCTCAGTGGTGGTCCTGGAGTTTATCCAAAATGACATAAAGTGCACGCTGACGTTGCTCAACCAGTACATGTCCTCTATTTACAGGCCATTTATTAATCGAAGAGCGCATGTTTGAGGAGAAAGGCGGACCTGTTCGGATATCTGCACAGCTGTGAAGAGAAGAAGATAGCGATCTCCGCCGTCAAAGAAAAGATCGTCTATCAGGCGCTGGTGACGCCGATCGCGATCCTAAGAAAATGAGCTGCCTGGATGCCAATCGCATTCGAAGATAGAGCGAGGCAGCCGAGGAGCTGACGCAGGCTACGTGAAGTACGTGAGGATAGCGACGAGGCCAACAAAGCTATATCGATGAAGGCGGATTGGCATGAGGATTTCCGCGACGTCGAGAACCCTCACCCTGCCTTCGGCCTTTTCATCCTTTATGCCGTCTTCAAACATCGTAAGACAGTAAGGGCAGCAGGTCGCGATGACCGTGGGGTCCTGGTGCAAAGCCTGTCTGGTGCGGTCGGCATTGATCCTTGTGCCGCTCGATTCTTCCATCCACATCCGCCCGCCGCCGGCGCCGCAGCAGAAGCTCTCACGCCGCCTCCTTTCCATCTCCAGCGGAGATGACCCTGTTGCCTTCTCGTATGATGGCTCTGGGCTCCTCATACACATTGTTGTACCTTCCCAGATAGCACGAATCGTGAAAGACTATACGTTCATGCTGGAGGCCCTTTCCCGGCTGAAGCTTACCTTCTTTCAACAGTGCGCTTATGAGTTCCGTGTGGTGTATCACCTCGAACTCCGCGCCGAAGTCTCGGTAATCATGTTTGAAGGTGCTATAGCAGTGGGGACACAAGGTCAGCATTTTCTTGACGCCGTACTTTTTGAAGAGCGCGACATTGCCGCGGGCAAACTTGTCGAACACATACTCGTTGCCGAGCCGTGCGCAGCGGGTCTCCGCAGCAGTGCTCCTCTTTGCCCAGGATCGCGAATGAGATGGATGCCTTGCGGAGCAATTCAATAATGGCGGCCATGATGCTCTTCATCCGTGAGGTGAACGATGCGACGCACCCGATGTAGAAGAGGTACTCCGCGTTCGGTTGCTCGGAGATCAAAGGAATATCAAGGTCAGAGGCCCACTTGGCCCTGTCAGCGGGAGCGATTCCGTACGGGTTGAACCGTTGCTCGATGTTCTGGAAAAAAGTTACCAGCTCAGGAGGAAAGTCCGCATTTTCCATCACGAGATGGCGTCTCATGGCCAGCAGCTTCGGAAACTGCTCGATAAAGACGGGACACTTTTCCACGCATGCCCCGCAGGTAGTGCAGTCCCAGATGGCCTCGGGCGGGACGCTTGTTTCGTGGGTCCTGGCGATAAGCGGGAGACTGACAGACGTCCGCTCGTCGGTTCCCGCGATGGTATCTCCTCCTCGTGTTGCCAGAATTGTCGCTCCCGTTTTGGAGTAGGTTGGCCTTGCCCGCGAGAATTACTTCTTTGGGATTTAGTGCCTTTCCCGTATTTGTCGCAGGGCACGCGTCAGCGCACCTTCCGCACTCGGTGCAGGAGAAGAAGTCGAGCAGATCCTTCCAGGTAAACTGGGTGACTTTCGAAACACCAAACCGCTCGCCCTGCTTGAATGACATGCGGGGTAACGTCTGCACGAAGCTGAAACGCCTGAAGAAGCAGTTGATCAGCGCGGTGAGAATGTGCAGGTGTTTACTGTAGGGAATGTAAACGAGAAAGATAAGGAGCACCACCGCATGGAGCCACCAGAAGATCCGATGGGCGATCTGCCAGGATAGTTCCGTACCGCGCCCTGCGAACGGTATGGCCAATATCTGCGAGATAGGCACGTATTCTTCCTGCCCGTGGCCCGCCACTATGGATGAGATGTGCAGGCCGAAGTAGGCTATCATGAGAAGGCCAACGAGGATCAGTATGAAGAATGCCTCCAGCGTTCGCTCTACGTGCGGTGGTTTGAAGAACATCCTCCTGATGGCGGCGATGATCACGACGAGGAGCACGACGAACGAGGTTATGTCCGCAATAAAGGTGATAACCGGATAGAGAATGTCACCCAGAAAACTGAGGCTGAATTTAGGGAAGATGCCCGCAATGATGAACTCACTGTTCACCATCAACTGGAGAAGAATGAATCCCCAGAACAGAAAGAAATGATTTACCCCAAAAGGCTCTTCAATCACCCTCTTCTGGCCGAAACCGAAGAGCAGAACTGATTTCAGTCTGTCCAGCAAACGGTCGAATCTCGGCTCTGCTTTTCCGAGGAGCACCATGGCGAAAAGCCTGAAGACCCTCCTCAGAAACAGGAAGAGTGACCCGAAAAACGCCAGCGCAAAGATGACCGATTCAACCACCGCCATATAAACCCCTTATTATGTTTCGCACACCGGAGGGTTCTTCACCTTCCGCAATTCCTCGATCATTCCCGGTATGATCTCGAACACGTCCCCCACGATGCCGAGGTGCGCTACATCAAAGATGGGCGCATGCTTGTCCTTGTTGATTGCGATGATATATTCGGCGTTCTGCATACCCACAAGATGCTGGATAGCTCCCGAGATGCCACACGCCAGATAGAGTTTTGGCCGCACCGTTTTGCCGGTCTGCCCGACCTGCCTTTCGTGCGTGATCCATCCGGCGTCTACCGCGCTTCGGGAACCGGCAACAACACCGCCAAGGAGGTCTGCCAATTCCTGGAGCATCTTGAAGTTTTCACCGCTCAAAAGACCCCTGCCGCCGCTGACGATAACGCCCACAGCCGTTATGTCCACTGAAGCCTCGCACTGTATGGGCACGATCTCGAGGATCTTCGTGAGAGTATCCTTCTCTTCCATGGTGATCGATTCCCGCACCAGGGTCGCCTTTCTCTCTGCGACAAAAGGAGGAGTTGGCATAACATTTGGCCTTACAGAGGCCATCTGGGGCCGGGCCTTTTCGCAGAGGATTGTGGCCATGATATTGCCCCCGAAGGCCGGACGCGTTTGCTCCAGGTATCTGTTCCGTATGTCGATGGCAAGACCGGTACAGTCGGCTGTCAAGCCGGTCTGCAGACGTGTTGCTACGGCGCCTGCCAGGTCCCTGCCGAGCCCTGTGGCGCCGATGAGCAATATTTCGGGGGAATATTTCTCGACCAGATAGGCGCAACTGTGCAAGTGGGTTTCTGCCCTGTAGTCTTTCAGCACGGGTGAGTCTATGAGGTAGACCTTATCGGCCCCGTATCCGGCGGCCTCGTCAGCCAGATGCCCAACATTACTGCCAAGTACCACCGCAGCCAGTTCCGCCCTGAGGTCCTGCGCGAGTTCCTTTCCCTTTCCCAGGAGCTGCCAGGAGACCGGTTCAGCTTTCCCATCCATCTGCTCCACATAAACCCAGACCCCGCGCCACAGCCGTTTGACTTCCTGCTCCCCTGTTGCCTCGCCTTCAGCGGTTTCTTCCGGCTCCGTTCCGCCGGTTTCGCCTTCAGGGAGGAATTTCTCGATAGCGTCCGCCGGGCAGACCTTAACGCATTTGAGGCAGCCGATACATTTCTCCAGGTCGATGATGGGCTCCCCTTTTTCATCGTACCTGATGGCATCCACCGGGCACGCGGGCTCGCATCGGCCGCATCCGATGCACTTACCCGGCAAGAGCCGCACCTTGAATCTTTGCTTCTTCTTCTCCATCAAAGGCCCAAAACCTTCCAATCCGCAAGCTTTTGCATGATCAGTTGAACGGCCCTTTCCTTATCTTCCCCCAGGCCCATCACTATCTCGCCCTTTTCCCGCTCAGGCGCAAAGATGCGCTTCACCCAGGTGGGTGAGCCTTTGAGGCCGATGGTGTCGGGATCAAGCTTTAGAGTTTCATTCGTCCACACCGGGATAGGCACTTCTTCCGCGTAGAGCCGGCGGGGCACCGCCGGGTACCGCAGGGTATTGATCTCTCGTACAACGGTGATGACCGCGGGGAGCCGAGCTTCGACAATCTGGTGCCGGTTGTCAAATTTTGCCCTCACGGTGATCCGTCTTGTGTCGAGGTCCACGTCAAGCACCTTGTCGACAAGCGTTACCTGCGCATATCCCAGGCGGGTAGCTATGCCGGGCCCGACCTGAGCAGTATCGCCGTCGATGGTCTGCTTTCCGCAGACGACCAGGTCCACTCTTTCCTGGTCGGACAGCTTCGCGATGGCAACGCTTAAGACCTTGCTCGTGGCGAGGGTGTCAGAGCCCCCGAACGCCCTGTCGGACAAGAGCAGCCCTGCATCGGCCCCCAGAGCGATGGCATTCCGCAGGACCGTTTCAGCGGGGGCCGGCCCCATCGAGAGCACCGTAATCTTTGCTCCACACGCATCCTTGATACGCAAGGCCTCTTCAATGGCATGGTCATCAAACGGATTGGTGATGAAGGGCACGCCTTCTCTGACAAGAGTGTTGGTGACAGGGTCTATGGTGACCTGCGTGGTGTCCGGGACCATTTTTACGCATACGACGATGTGCACTGCTTTCCCTCTGTTCTTACCGTCATTCAGGTTAATTAGTAATTCAACAAATAATTAGAGTTTTTACAATGCTTTTATTCGATGTTCGGTTTGTTCATCTGTTCATTGCAACAAGCCATCAATCTATCGTAAGGCCGGAATCCTGTCAATTCAATAATCCCTGAGTGCCACCCAATGCTTTTTGCCATTGGCTGTAGCGAACTCCAGTTAAGGCTTCAGCATACAACCGTATCGAAAAGCTGCAATTGACTACAGTCAAGAAAAAGTGATATTCTAACAGCAAGAGGGAAATATGTTTGGTCTTGGAGTTCCTGAACTTCTTGTTATCCTGGTCATCGTTATGATCATTTTCGGGGCAGGCAAGCTGCCTGAGATCGGGGGGGCCATAGGAAAGGGCATCAAGAGTTTCAAGAAGTCAGTAAAAGAGCCGGACGAAATAGACGTGACACCCAAGAACGACAAGGATAAAGAGAAGCCCGCCTAGTTACTGTGGTCTACAATGTGTTCATCGGCATAGGCTCCAATATCGGCAATAGGTATAAGAACTGCAAGTCAAGTATAGATCAGATTATTAGCGATCACAGAGTAGAATTTTCTGCCCTGTCTTCGTTTTATCGCACCTCACCCGTTTCACCCGTGCGGCAAGAAGAGTTCCTCAATTGTGTCCTGCGGATCCGATGGCATGGCTCGCCCATGGAGTTGCTCGCGCTGCTCAATTATATTGAGGCAGCAATGGGCAGGGTCAGGGATGTCCCGCAGGGTCCCCGCGTTATAGACCTGGATATTCTCCTGATTGATGATCTGATAGTTGAGACCACTGAGCTGACGGTGCCTCATCCACGGTTGCATGAGAGGAAGTTTACCCTTGCGCCGATCCTTGAGATAGAACCTTCCGCGGTTCATCCGCGCCTGGGGCGGCCGCTTAAGGAGTTTCTGGATGAAATAGGCCCGGAACAGACTATCGAGATAGTCAAAGGGGGAGCCTCTAAATGAAGTATCTCATACCGCTCATTCTGGTGATACTCCTGATCAGATACCTTCTGAAAAATAAGAAAAAAAAGGTGGCCCCGGCCATGAAACCGGAACCTGAGGTGCTCCTGCAGGATCCGGTCTGCGGCGCGTATGTGTCTCAGCGGCGAGACCTCTCTCTGCGCACCGAAGACGGAGTCAGGTATTTTTGCAGCAAAGCGTGCATGGAGAAATTCAAGGAGCTGAAGCGTTGAGAGGACGTGTTACGAGTTGCGGGTTGCACGAGTTACAAGTTACAGGTTGCGAGGCCGACTGTGGAGAGTGCTATTATCCGAGATAGCCAGTTAGCACCGAGATAGACCAGGTAGACAGAGAGACCAAATAAACCAGAGAGACAAGAGAAACGCAGACATCGGATAAGTATAAGACGCGGTAGGAGGCGACCATGAAGTTTTTTCTGGACACGGCAAATGTTGAAGAGATCAAGAAGGCCCTGGAAATGGGGCTCGTCGACGGGGTGACGACGAATCCGACCCTGCTTGCCAAGGAGAAGAGAGACCCAAATCTTACGATCAGGGAGATTCTTTCCCTCGTCCATGGGCCCGTAAATCTCGAGGTGTTAGCCACCGATGCAAAGGGCATGATCGCTGAGGCAAAACAGCTCTCAACACTGGGAGAGCAGGTTGTGGTGAAGATCCCCATGACCGAAGAAGGTATGAAAGCGGTGCGGGCGCTCCATGAGGAGGGGATCAGAACAAACGTGACCTTGATATTTCAGGCTGTCCAGGCGCTCATAGCCGCAAAGGCAGGGGCGGATTATGTGAGCCCGTTTGTGGGCCGGCTTGACGATATCTCCACAGTGGGCATGGACATAGTGGGCGATATCGCCACCATTTACTCCAATTATGGGTTTGAAACCGAGATTATCGTTGCCAGCGTGAGGAACCCTCTCCACGTGCTTGAAGCAGCTACGATGGGTGCTGATATAGCAACCATCCCCTTCGCGGTGATTAAGCAGTTGATGAAACATCCGTTGACGGATATTGGGCTGGAGAGGTTCCTCAAAGACTACCAGTCTTTGAAAGCATAAGGGCGGCGTCAAAAGTCCATCTGCTTTGTCGCCCTTCGCCGTCTCTCACTCCGACGTACCACTAGGTACGCCTCCGTTCGCGCCGTCTCGGAGCTTCGCCGGGTACCCGTGGTGCTCTTCCACGGGTGGTGGAGCTTTTTACTTGCCCTCAGGTAAGGGATATACGCTGCTAAAACGATTGGTATCGTTATAGTTTGTACGCCTGCGCAGCCCAGGCCTCGGAGCGCCTCGTTACTCATCAAAATTCGGCGTGGCATGGATATCCCTACTCCCCAGCATGCCTCCCTCCTCGGTGCCGTGTTCGAAGTGGAACGGATCTTATACCAATTTGCATTCAAGATGGACGACCCAGCCTTCGGCCGGGTACCCCGGGCGGCAGCGAGGAGATGACGCAGGCGTACCAGCTGCAATGGTCCCAATTGTTTTAGCCGGGCACCCGCGAGCAACCAAACTTAAGTTCGCGGGTGGCAGGAGGAGAGCGACGCAGCACACCCACCGGCGGTGGGTACCCGGAAGGTATACACTTGAAGGCGAATTGGTATTACAGACAGAGAACCATTACAGCCTCCAGAGCCGCGTAGACCTGCTGAGGATGTAAGATTGAAAATCATTTGGTACACCTACAACTGTTCATGCTTGAGGACAACACTAGATGCACGATTACCAAGGGCAATGTTGTCGGTAAGGTGATTTCAGAAATAACTCGTCGAGGATGTCATTGCTCATGAAGAAAAGCCTCACGTAATGAAAAACACGTTTATGTTTCAGGGACCAACCCCTTTCTATCATTGTAAATCCCAGGAATCCTTCACACCCCGTAACTGTCCATGCCCTGAGACAACCCGCCAGAGCGGTGCCCTGTATTGGAAATGAAGAAGCAGGCGGAATCTCTCCCGCCTGCTCCCCT
This sequence comes from uncultured delta proteobacterium, assembly GCA_963835605.1. Classification (GTDB taxonomy): domain Bacteria; phylum Desulfobacterota; class Syntrophorhabdia; order Syntrophorhabdales; family WCHB1-27; genus JADGQN01. Next base: position 64,864 of record CAWIHO010000030.1, read on the forward strand.
TGTAAGGTCCGGATGCTCCATTGGCGGCAATCATTTTATTCCAGCAGGAACTGAACCTGTTCGGATTTTCTACCCCTTATCCCTTCTTCATGCCCGCCTTAAACATATCCTTCATTTGTTGCTCTGACATCGGCGGCATATTAGGATGTTTTTCTTTGGCGTGAACCTTGCCTGCTGCCATAAGTTTGTTCATCGCCTCATTGTCATTCTGGGCATCAACCTTAATTTCGTAGTTGCAGGGTGCAGGGCATTTAAAAGAATACTTCATGGCCTTGACCTCCTTTCTATTTGGAGCGTGTACATCGTCGGATGAACTTCGCGATGCGCGCTCCTTGTTGGTTCTTAATCACGACAGAAAGAGCTGTCAAGGGAGCCGGTTGGAGCTTTCCAGCAGTGGGCGGCTCAGTCCTTGTTGACGATTACCAGTTAAAATGTACGCCATCAATGCGGATTGCTAGAGTGAAGACTATAGGAAGCAGTCCACACTTTGTTCCACC
>CAWIHO010000031.1:0-67739 GCA_963835605.1 uncultured delta proteobacterium
ATGGTTCAGTTTGCAGGATAATCCAAAGTAAAGATTACCGCGAGAAAGAGCGGTCATCGCCAATCTTGACTGCTAACATCTTTCTTTAAGCGTATTAGAAGTTTGTTTCCATTCTATGATCCTGGGTTACAACTATATGACGGCGCCGAACCATTACACCTGCAGTATGCTCCGGTAGGGGTCATGCCGTAGTATTGGCACCCCATGGATTGCGCGGACATACCGTTTCCGTTACAGCCTGCGGGTGCCGTCGTGCCGGTCACGCAGTAGCACGACCCTCCCGTGAAAGCGCCAGTCTTGCAGCTGCCGGTCGATGTATAGTTTCCGTTCGTACACATGGCGCCAGCGCGCCACTACAACACCCGCCTTGTACTGACCGCTCGTTGCTTAGATTGATGAGTTGAGGTGCCTCGTAGAGGACCTTGGTCGCGCTGGTGCCACTCGTAGGTTGCCTGCTGGAGCGACTCAACCCTCGGTGAAGGCTGTGGGTGCCCGGTTCGGCCGCAGACGCGACTAACCCCCAGAAGATAAGTTCCTCAACGAATGCGTCGATGTGCGTGCCCGCCTCTTGGGACACCTCCTGGAAGTCCCGGTGCAGAAGCTTGAGCATGTCATGTGTCGAATGCTCCCCGTCCAGGAGTTTCCACAGGTAGACACCGGTAGGGTTCAGGCCAAAACCCCGACCGTTATCGGGGTTGAAGAGAATAGCCCAGTCGTCAAACTCCTCCCGGAGTATGACGTAGGGGTTCGCTATGGGTTTGTCATCCTTTGCCATTGTGGGGTCTCACCCTCTGCAATAAACACCGCCCCGAACAGAGCAGCACCTGCTGGAGTGCGCATAGCGAAGCGATGCAATCTGCGTGCCAAGGAGGCACGAGTTTTGTATCACTATAAGAACATCACATACCACGCGGATTGTTTTACGCGGGTTCAAAGGTAGCCATGATAAAGCGATGCATTTCTTTCCCACAACCGGTCAGAATTGCCAAGTGAAAGAGCGTATGTTTTCCGGATTGCTCCGTTCATTTCTTTCAGGAAGTAACTTCCGCGCCGGTTTATGAAGCAAGCATTAATTGGAATATCGCCCGCCCCAGGTTGCTGAGTTTTAGGGACGCTGTTTCTTACGTTGCATAACTTTATTACTGCCTTGTTTGTTGTTGGGCTTGTTGTCTGATGCAGGAGCTTTGCGCGGCTTGTGCTTGCCGATAGAGTACTTTCCTTGGGCCTCGCGGAGTGAGGCAGCGCCGTGAAGGTCGTGAGTGGATTCGAGAAATTCCAGGTTGATCGTGGAATACATAAACCCGGTTTCATGTTGGAGGCGTTTGGCTGCAAGTTGGCAGTATTCGGGATCAAGCTCAATGCCGATGCTATTCCGGCCACACTTCATTGCGGCAAGCATTGTGGTCCCGGTCCCGCAAAACGGATCAAGAACCGTGTCGCCCCAGAACGAGAACATCCTGACGAGGCGATAGGCCAGTTCCAGAGGGAAGGGGGCGGGGTGAACTTTGGTTGAGGCGCCGCCCAAGCTCCAGAACTGTCGGAACCATTCTCCGTACTCCTCCTTGGAGATCATGCTGAGTTGGCGCTGTTTGGCCGTTGGCTGGCGATAGCCGCCCGGTTTGCGCTCCATGAGAATGAACTCGATGTCGTTCTTAATTATCGCATTTGGCTCGTAGGGCTTGCCTAGAAATTTGGTGCCGTTAGACACCTCATAATTGGCATTGCTGATTTTGTGCCAGATAATTGGATTCAGATTGTCAAAGCCAATCTTTCTGCAGATCACTGCTATGTCAGAATGCAAAGGAACAACGACATGTCGACCGTATTGCCTGCGCGACAGGCAGACATCACCAACAACGCACACCAGCCGTCCGCCGGGGGCGAGAACCCTGTACACCTCCTTCCACACTTTCGACAGTTCGTCGAGGAAGACCTCGTAATCCGCTACATGACCCAGTTGGCTTTCATTGTCATTGTATTTTTTTAGCGTCCAATAGGGCGGAGAGGTCACCACAAGATGAACTGACTCGTCTTTGATAAAGGGCATTTGGCGGGAATCGCCTTGGATCAGGCGATGCGTGGTGGTCATCTCTTCCGGCTTAGGCAATTCGCTCATGGCTCCCTAATCTTTGTGCACAGATACATGTGCGGCAAGTGAACGGGCCAATATATCAAACGTCAGATCAACGCCAGGTTCGTGGTATGCTCCATCTAATCCGGTCTTTCTGTCAGACATGATGAAGGCTGCTGCGTCATAGTGTCTCTCTCTGACGAGTCTGCGGCAAAACAACTCGTAACGCTGAGCGTACGACGCACCGCGGAACTCGGGGAAGACCTTAAAGTGCGGTTCCTTGACCTTCACCGGGGTATGCGAAGCTGGGCAGTCTTCGAGGAGAAACATATACCCAAGCCAGGGCCGTACCGTTTTGTTGAAGGCCCCCTCACGGTACGCTGTCCAGAGATCAAGTGCGCTTCCCATGGCCTCCTCGGTCCTGTTATTGAAGTTGTTCCCGAATGAAGGGCCTACTTGTGACTTCGCTTCAAGGGCCATAATCAGCTGCCCGTCCCTCACGACTAAGAGGTCCCATTCCTTCGTGGGGCGAAAGAATCCCGGCAACTCCAGAGACTTGTTGTAAAAGATGTGCCCCTCGTTTATGCCGGCCCTGAGAATCAGGTCGGTGAACAGGGTTATGAAACCAGCCATCTGTGCTCCACCGGTTACTGCGCTTCTTGCACCGTAATCGGGTCGGCCAGACGCTGCCTGTTTCTTCGCCTGCGCCTCGCGAGTGCGCCAATAGTGAGACACGGCTTTTGCTACGCCACCTTTCAGCTCGAGAACCTGATCAGCCATAGTAGTCTTTTCACCGAAGTAACATCCTCGATCTGTCCGATTCACAATGCAGCGTCCTTGTATAATAGATACCACGATATGACTGGAAATGTAAGCGACTTTCGTGCGAGGAAGCTTCCTCTACCTCATGGAGTAATTATGCAGGTCAGTGTGTTGATGTCGATCGCTCCTTTGCTACTAACCAAGAAACGGATTTCGGCTGCATATTGATCTTCTCCATATTTATGCCCGATAAAGAGATTACAGGATTTAGGCTCCAGAGCCTTGGCAGCTTCCCACAATGGTGTTCTTTCCTCTATTGAAACCAGCAAGTTCCATAGCCAGAAGGTCTTTCAACTTTGGTGCCCCGGTCTGACCATATTCTCCATCACAAGAAGATTGTGGAGGGATGGTCATATTGGAGGCTGCCAGAAGCAAGTTCAAGACTCTTTCTGTATCACTCGGCCCTGTGGGGGCCAGGGTACAATGGAACAACCAGAATTATAGTATCAAAGCAAATATGATTTTTCGTATCATGGCGCAACTCCATAGAAGAGGGAAATATCATTGGCATCATAGATAGCGTCAAGCTTTTTTAAGAAAGCTTCAACTGAATGGTCTACAACTACCTTCTGATGAGCATTTGAATAGTTGAAGACCATACCACTGTGGTGAATGCCAACATGTTTTTGTCGCACGTTCATCATCTGTCCACCGACGAAGTTTCCGGCTGAGATACAGAAGATCAAGAGGCCGTTGTCAGGGGTGGGCTTCTGGTCCCAAGGCCCTTTTCTCACCAATCCGTTGTAAAGCTCATCGCATCGGATTGTTGCTCCGGTTCTTCTCGTATTATAGGTCATGTCCCCGCAAAGTGTTGCTATCTGGATGTCCAGAATATGGCTGACGACATGAGCACAATGGGATTGAGAGGTGGTTGTAAATCTGTTGTTGCAGATTTGTCCAATCGACTTTCCAACATAACCTTGTAAGTCCTTTAGTGATACATCCATCTTCTGTTTCCTCCTAGCCTTTTATAAGGCCTCTCCAATCGATAGCTGTCACCGTTTCGACCTCCTTGCATAACTTAATTATACCACGTCTTTCCATGACATGGACTGGACCGCCCCGCTAACTCCTCCATGGCGTCAATTAGCGATCCCCTCGCGGAGCGATGCGGGTTGGCCTGATGCGCGGTCCTCTCTCGCATCAGGCCAAAGAAATACTCACTCTGCGGGCTCTTCCTCAGCGGCCTCTGCGGCCTCGAACGAGCCAAGCGAGTGGGCGTGAGATAAAGTCCTATTTTTGGTCGCGGCCAGAGGTTGGGCTGTGGTCAATGCTGTTGTTTGACGTAAAGAACCTGCCGCGCTATACTTGGGCAATGAAAAAGGTTTTGTGGCTGGCCGGATTGTTTTTCGCCATTGCCCTGATCGCCCCGTTTTGCTTCGCCCATGCTGAAGACGCTGCTCCCGCCCGCACGGGACCGGCCTCAGAGGCGGCGCAGCCCGCCGGTGCCGACTCCGCCAGCCGGGTCGAGAATTCCGTCGTGAAGGTTTTCGCCACGATGCGATATCCTGATCCTTTCAAGCCCTGGACCAAGCAAGCCCCGCAGGAGGTCACGGGCAGCGGCATCATCATTGAGGGCAAGCGCATCCTGACCAATGCCCACATTGTCCTTTACGCCAGCCAGGTGCAGGTGCAGGCGAACCAGGCCAGTGACAAGATCTCCGCCTCAGTCGAAGCGGTCGCCCCGGGCATCGATCTCGCCGTGCTCAAGCTCGAAGACAAGACGTTCTTCGACACACGCCCGGCGCTGGAGCGCGCAAACATCCTGCCGGAAATCAAGGATGCCGTCATGGCCTACGGTTTCCCGACGGGCGGCACCAGCCTGTCGATTACGAAGGGCATCGTCTCCCGCATCGAATTCACAAGCTACAACTATCCTGTATCCGGCCTTCGGATTCAGATCGATGCCGCCATCAACCCGGGCAATAGCGGCGGCCCGGCCGTGGTGGACGGCAGAATGATCGGCCTTGTTTTCAGCCGCCTCGGGGGCGCGCAAAACATCGGCTACATCATCCCGTGCGAAGAGATCGAGCTGTTTCTGCGGGACGTCGCCGACGGCAGGTACGACGGCAAGCCCGCGATGTTCGACGAACTCCAGACCCTCGAGAACCTGGCGCTACGCTCCTACCTTAAACTGGACAAGACGATTGAGGGCATCGTCGTGCACCAACCTTTCAGGGCCGACGCCGCTTATCCTCTGAAGGAGTGGGATGTTATCACTAAGATCGGCGATACACGGATTGACAACCAGGGCATGATCAAGTTGGGTGCTAACCTGCGCGTTCGGTTCCAGTATCTTATCCAGAAGATCGCGAAAAACGGGAAGGTTCCCCTGGTGGTCGTGCGCGCAGGCAAGGCGCTGGCGGTTGAGCTCCCGGTGGTGTCCACCCGGCCGATGCTGATCCCGAATTTACAGGGCTCTTACCCATCTTATTTCGTCTGCGGGCCGCTCGTGTTTTCAAGCGCCACGGCACAGTTCATCGGTGCGTTTTTCAACTCGAACAGAAGCGACCTGATCGGGACGCTCACTTTATCGGCCAATCCGCTCATGACGCGAATGGGTGATGTCCCCGCCTTTGAGGGTGAGCAACTGGTGGTGGTTTCTTCTCCCTTTTTTCCGCACAAGTTGGCCAAAGGCTATTCAAGTCCGGCCGCGGAGGTGGTCAAAACAGTCAATGACATCCCCATCAAGAACCTCCGCCATCTGGTCGAGGTGCTGCGCGACAGTCGGGCGGAATTTATCAAGTTCGAATTTGCCCGGCGTGGTGGCGAAACGCTGGTCTTCCCGCGCGAGGAGATGCTCGCCGCTACCGAAGAGATTCTGACGGATAATGGCATCCGCTCGGCGGGCTCGCCGGACATGCTGGCGGTCTGGAACGCCAAGCCGGCGCGCTAGCCCAACTTTCATCGCGTGTCGAGCAGACCTCCCGCAAAACAGAACCGCAGGATTTTATATTTAACTATGTGCGATAGGGAAAAGGACTTTAGTCGCCGCCGGCACGCTGTTTGGTCCGCTTCTTTTCATACATCAGCGCATCTGCCCGGGCGATGAGTTCATCAAGAGAAGAGGGGCTTTCAGGCTCGTAGCGTGCGACACCTGTACTCAGAGAAAGTGTGTACTTCCTGGGTTTGAGCCGATTACAGGCCTCAAGGGCTTTTTGGAGGCGATTCATGAGAATATTTTCTGTTTCATGCGTGGCATCTATTGCGAGGACTGCGAACTCGTCTCCACCTAGCCGGCTGATGATGTCTGATTCCCTGAATGTTTCCTTCAGGACGGATGCAACCTCAATAAGCGCGTTATCGCCTTCCTGGTGACCCAACGCGTCATTGATCTGCTTCATGTTATCCAGATCAACAAAGAAGAGGAGGACCTCCTGCACTGTCCTCTTCGCCATTGTTAACTGTTGCTGGGCGAGGGCGAAAAAGCCACGCCTATTGTACAGGCCCGTGAGATCGTCAACGAGTGACATACTCTGGAGCCTCTCCTCAAGCCGTTTCCTTTCGGTAACGTCGCGGATATTGCACTGGATGACCTTCTTGCTGTCCACATCATGGACGTTGCTGACACATTCTACGGCAATCTCCCGTCCAAATTTTGTCTCAAGCGGTAGATCCTTGTAACGGAAAAACCCTTTATCGTGCAATTCCCCGAACGCTGCCTTGCCCACCTCCGCGTCTTTGAAGAGACCTATCTCCCAGAGTTTCTTTCCCAGAAGTTCTTCACGGGTATAGCCCAGCATCCCGATCAGGAATGGGTTCACATCATCTATCTCCCCCGTGTCGCCATCGAGGATCAGGATGCCGTCCTGGGCTGTTTCAAAGAGTCTGCGGTAACGAACCTCAGAAGCTTGAAGTGCCTCCTCTGCCCGTTTGATACGCTCCATAGCCTGGACACGCGCAAGGAGTTCCTTATTGGAAATTGGCTTGACGATGTAACCATCCGCCCCAACATTCAGCGCGTCCGCCTGGTAGTCGGATGAAACCCGGAGTCCGGATATGAGAATTACGAGCGTACCGCGCAACTGTTGATCGCCTTTGATCTGCTTGCATACCTGAACCCCTGTCACATCGGGAAGAACCACATCCAGCAAAACCAGGTCAGGATGATGCGCTCTCACAGCTTCAAGACATTCCTTCCCGGTTGAGGCTTCCAGAACCTCGTAGCCCGCTCTTCTCAGGATCTCGCTCGTGAGCTCGAGCAGGTCGGGATCATCGTCAACCACGAGTATTCTCGTGCTTTTGTCCATACTGCGGCTCTTTATCCACTCAATATACGGAGGAAAATGGTCAAGGTCAACCTCCTCCCTTCACTCCGTCCCTTAACTCTCTTTTTCTGCCGGCTTGATAGTGGAGCGGGCGACCATGAATTTGTTAAGAAGGTCGAACCAGAACGGAGCGCCGAGAGAGATGGCGATCGCCGTTAACGACCATCCTATCACCTTGATAATCAGGTGCCAGATTGTTAACCCGTCGAGCTCGTCCCGGTTCCAACCTATCGGGAGGCCGAGTTTGCGGATCTCGTCCAATTTTGCAGTGACTCTCGGATCATCGTACGGCTTCTGTGGTTGGTTCTTGGCGTACTCCTGGACGACCCCGACCAGCGAGCTGCGCAATGCCTGGCTATGCGAGAGACTCTTGCCAATGGTGATCGTATCAACATTGACTATCACGGCAACAAAGAAGCCGAGACAAAGAATGATGACTTGCACCCGCCGCTTATACCAGCCAGCTACACGATCCATTGTACTGTTATACCAAGCCTCGATGTTCTGGCGCGCTTTGCTGACATCGTCCCCGGCCGCATCTACCAGAGTCAGGAGCGCCTTCCTGAGGTCGGAATTATTCTCAATTTTGGCGATCGCATCGCGGAAAGGTTTTAGCGGTGCAGCGGGAGTACCCGGGGAAGCGGGAGCAGCCGTGGGGGTGGCAGCTGAAACGGCAGCGGAAGCGGGAGGAGGGGGAGTGGTCGCGCGGGCAGCACCGGACAGGGTATCGGAAGTGGCGGGCAAAACAACGTCCATCAGAGCGAGGGCAAAGTTACCGGATGGGATATACGAAGGAAGATTTGAGCTGCTCGGGTAGCACCCCTTTTTTATCAGGCGCGGCATGTAATCGCCCTTGAATAGTCCGTATACCAATGGATGATTGTAAAGCTTTTGTACATAACCCGTGCCTTCCGGCTCGTGGAGAAGTTCTCGTATACCCCGCTCAAGGTCTGCTCCGCGCTTCTTCAGCCATGCCTCTATCGTCTCGTTGACCGCAGAGCATATCACGCTCAACAGCAGATAAACGAAAATCAAGCCGATCGCGACTTCGAGAACATCAGAACCGAACATAGTGAACCTCCTTCTACGTATGTGAATACCCGCCCGGCGCGCGGGACGGTAGTTGCGGGAACGGTGTTAAACAGGAAAAGGATCGAGGGATGGCTCTCCTTTCTTGCTGCCGTGGAAACGCTGAGAAAAACCCCCTGGACGTCCCGCAAGACCCGGATCGCCTATAAGTTGCCATTAGCTACATGCGATTCTAGCACGGAGTAAAAGCATGTCAAGTCTTTTGTGAGACATAACACGGCGGGCAGACAAGGTTGCAATAATGAAACCAATGAAACCAATAAAACTAATGGAACCAATGAAACGGATACGGCTTACATTATCCGAACGTGATCGTAAAGGCTGTGCCATCTCTTCTATCAAGTTGGATGGTGCCGCCGAGCTGCTCGACCAGTGAGTTTATCAGGGTCAGCCCGAGAGAAGGGGAATTCCGGAAGTCCACATATTCCGGGAAACCGACGCCGTTGTCGCTCACCAGGAGTATGAAGGTGTCGTCATCACCTCGTGTGAGCTGAATTGTGACTTCTCCGGTCTTGCCTTCTGGAAAGGCGTGCTTCAACGCGTTCGAGACGAGCTCGTTGATGATAAGACCACAGGGTATTGCTTCATTGATGCCCAGGGGGATATCTCCAATGTTGAGCGTGAGCCGAACAGCACTGTCCGCAGTTCTGTGGGAATGCTGGAGGTCGGACACAAGGTTCCTCGTGTACTCGCCCATGTCAACGCTGGCAAGGTTAGGTGATTGGTAGAGTCTTTCATGGATAAGGGCCATGGACCTGACGCGGTTCCGGCTTTCCGTGAGCGCTGAGACGGCCCCGGGATGTTTTGTTCTCGCTGCCTGCAGATAGAGAAGGCTTGAGACAATCTGGAGGTTATTCTTCACACGGTGGTGGATCTCTTGCAGGAGTACCTCTTTCTCCTTGAGCGATGCTTTGATTCTTTCTTCCGCACGTTTGCGCTCGGTGATATCCCTCTGGATCACCTGGATTACTTTTTTCCCTCGGTAGTACGAAATTCCCGCAGTCGCCTCGACGTCGACGACTCGAGCCGTCGGGGCGCACGATCCTCATCTCCTTCAGAGGAGCAGATACGCCCGTTGTCGTGATGAAGTACGTCCGGTTCCGTATCGCCTCCCTGTCGTCCGGATGAACAATGTCATATGCGCTCTTACCATACAGTTCTTCTGCGCTGCCGGCACCATAGAGCCGGACCGCGGCAGGGTTCAGGTAGACGAATCTCCCCTCTTCGTGGAGGAAAATCGCATCTGGCGAGGTCTCAACAAGGCTTCTGTAACTCTCTTCGCTTTCCCGCAGCGCCTCCTCTACTCGTTTGCGCTCGCGGAAGAGTTGGGCATTGGCGATGGCACCCGCTATCTGACTGGCAACGCCCTGCGCAAGCCTGATATCCCGCTCCCCATAGGCCTTCTCCTGTTTCGACCACAGGGCCAAACTCCCGATTACCTCGCCCCGGGCGATCAAGAGTACGGAGAGCCTCGCGCGCAGGCCCTCCTGGAAGGCGAGAACCAGTCCGGGGAATCGATTGCGCACCTCCTCGATGGATTCCGGGCGAAAGAGCACCGGCGCCCCTGTGCGAATCATTTCCTCAGTGACGGTCCCCGCGATAGGGAAGGCGACCCCCTTCTTTCTCCCCATCACTTCCATCCCTGCGCTATAAGCCGTGGTAAGGGTGCCTTCCTGCTGATTAACGAGGTTAACCAGAATCCGGTCAAAAGGAATCAGCTTGCGCACCTCTTCGGCAAAGCGCTCATATACCTCTTCGATATCCAGGCTGGAGCTGATGATGCGCCCGATCTCGGCGATGACACCCGTCTCCTGGGCCAGCCGCAGGGCTGCCTCCTCACTTTGCTTAAGCGGCTCTTCTGCTCGTATTCTCCCGGTCATGTCCTTGTGCACCACGCTATCCCCGCAACGTTTCCTCTTTGTCGAACACGGGAAGAGGCGTTTAAATCTCCCAGAAATGTAGAGGTATCATAACACTATGAAGGTTTCATGCAAAAAAAATGCCGCGTGCACATTCTGTACGAAATCCCCTGACATCTGCGTAGGAATTTCCAGACACGCGTTTGTGGGGGTTGCTGCCGGCTTATGCCTTTCCTAAATCTTTTCCCATGGTTTTCCAAAGGATTTCTTCCATCTCGGAAGTTAACTTGGGCATTGCCTCCCCTTCCTTTGATTTAATCCGGTCTTCATACAAGGCCTCAAGTTGAGGAAGAAGACTCTTCAACGCCGGCGTTGCGTCCACTCTCCGGCTGATGAGACTGCGCTGCTCGAGAGCCCTCTCAAAGTCTCGTTTGTCAATGGGGATGTCATAGAGCAGATTCAAAATCTCCATCAGGCTTACCTTTCCCAGATAATCCTCCTCCAACACAGCATACTGAGGCAAGGAGACGATAAACGAGATCGTTTCGATGCCCAAATGGGGTGCTTTTTGTGTAATCAAAAAGGTGATGGTCGTCGGACCCTCGTAGGTACTAGTCAGGGCTCCCGATTTTTTTAAATCCTGAAGGGCTTCTCCCCCTATCGCGCCCCCATTGACGATTAAAGGTCTGGTGTGAGGAACTACGTCATACATGCTTCCCAACAGGATATATTTCTTCACCTTGAGCGTCTTGAGAAGCTTTAAAACGGAATCAACATAAACTTCAGAAAGGGCGTGAGGTTCAAGCAGGTGAAGAAAGAGAAGGTCATTTGCTCCTTCTCTTCTGGCATAGCGAAGAGTCACATTGGGAATGGATACTTTGCGAACACCTTCTTCATGATGAAGTGTGGGGCGATACCGGGTAAAATCGAAGAAATGACCGGGTCTGGCGAGCCTTGCCAACTCTTTGGCTTCGAATTGAGTCTCTAACTCGTTCAGAACCAGAGTCCCAACGTTATTCACATCTATCCAGGGCCTGAGAATAGTAAAAGCATAAGGCTCATTCAATTGAGGAATAGGGTCACTCAACTCAAAAGCCCCGATTCTCACGTACGGCTCCTCCAGTAGAGATTCTTCCTAATGTCCCCTGTTGCCGCTTAAACAGTATAGAACAATTTACCTACCGCAAGGAAATAATTTCGTTGCTGGGAGCAGGGCGAATAAAATAAAACCGCCGGCACGTGCCGCGCTCGGCGGTATACTGAGGGTGAACTAAATAGAACAAATAGTATTTATATGCCAAAAAGATTTGCTTGACATGAAACACGCGAAAAAGGAAAATCGATCCGAAGGGTGCTCTATTTATTCAGGAGGCGCATCGATGAATGAAACATTGCGAGCCACACTGGAACAGGCCCACAGGATACTTCACATGGAAGGCCTTGCGGAGGATTCGAGTCGAGGCCACGTCACTGCCCGCGGCGAAGGTGGTCTGGTTTACATCAAGCCTTGGGGCATGGGCTTCGAGAGCGTGAAGGCGGGAGAGCTCCAGGGGGTCGATCTGGACGGAAATCTCCGGGAGGGTCAGGGGAAGATGCATTCGGAAAGGTTCCTGCACCTCCAGATCTACCGGAAAAGGAAGGATGTGGCCAGTGTTGTTCACGTTCATCCCTACTATGCTATCCTTCTCTCCTCCGTGTTCAAAGGAAGGATCAGTGTGGTCAGCCAGCATGGCGTGAGGTTTATCGGAAAGATACCCTTTCATCCGTCCGCGGGGCTGATCCAGACAAAGGAACTGGCAACCGAGCTTGCTCTGACACTTGGCGAGAAACCGGTGGTGCTGATGAAGAATCACGGGATTACAGCCGCTGGAAACTCGATCGAAGAAGCGGTCATTCTGGCCATCCACTTCGAGCAGGCGGCAAAGGACCACCTGCTTGCAAACCTGTTCGGTAAGCCGAGCGGGATATCGCCCGGCGAGGCAAAGAAACTGGCCGCCAACAACTACGTCGCTGCCCAGTTAAAGATGCAGTGGGACTATTACGTGGAAAAACTGAGCCGTACGGCGAGCAGACCTGAAGGACTTGCAGGTGCTGCCATCGGAAACCGATAGCCGAATAAATCATTCGCCAAATTTCACATCGGCTGTGCGTCGAGAGGATAAAAGGCCATCGACAATTTCTTGATGAAGGCGCCGGCCGGCGTATTGGCAATAGCTCCGTCTTCACCAATCGCAAAGAATTTGCCGGTCGTTCTCATCTGATCCCAGTTATAGAAGAAGACCGTAGAGACGGGCAGACCGAATTCGCGAAAGGTAAAGATGTATTGGTTATCGTCGAACTTGTAGGCGGTAGCGAAGTCGACATCGCCTTCACCGCGCAGCGGTCCTACGATGCATTGCCAGGCATAGCGCTGAGAATTCAGGTAGATATGTTCGAAACATTGCCCGGGGCTGTAAAAATAAAGTCCGCGCAAGCCGATTAGATCGCGCGTTGGCGCCGGCTTGCGCCCTGTCGGCGGAATTGCCGTATCACCGAGCACGCCGGGTGAGAATTGATGGACTGCCCGGGGCTCCTTGCCGACATCGCCTTCGCGCATAATAGTGCGGATCCCGAGCACTTGCCGTGTTTGGGTGTTAGTTATAAAAGTCTGCGACTCACGGGGCTGACGGGCAAAGGTCATGTCGATAAAATAGGTGTGCGGCGCTACTTCCACCACCTCGCACCAATCCGTGCCGCCCTCATTGCCGCCTTGCCAGACGACCTTGTTGCGGTCGGTGAACTCGAGATCGAAGGATGCCCCCGAGTCGAGCGTGATCTTCATCGTCTGATTCACGAGCGCCGCTGTTTGTGGAAGACGGTTGATCGTCATTTCCGACGCGTAGTCTTCATACTTGTAATTCGTTTCACCCTCTTGCTGTGGCATTGTGCACCTTCCTTGAATAGTAACTTGTTAAGATTGTTATCAACAGCAATGGTACGCCAAGCTGGTTTTTTCGGACATCTTACCCCTGATCGGAATATATAGCAACAACAAATCTTGCTATGAGACGCACGCATTTCTTGCTGATGTGGCCCTTGGTCCATGGCATGGGCAAAAGCCGACTCGGTTGCTCGCAATGTGATAGAATGGTACGTGACGCAACCATCAGGCCTGGCCCTGGCTGCAAGGTGATGATGCAGCGCGGATCAATGATTTAGATGCTGAAAGCAGTGAAGGCATGAAGACGAAAGCGAAAAGGATTTGGGCGGCAATCTGTTTGTCGACGTTTGTTGCCATTATTCTTCTCTTCTCATTCAGTGAAGCGCTCCTTGTCAGAGCAGGCATCTTTATGGCTCCCCAGGGCAGCGGTACGGCAGACGTCGCTATCCTGGAAGGCGGAGAAGGTCTTGAGACAGGTGCCGTGAAAATTGCCATTGATCTGCTATCCTCAGGGAGGGCTTCATGCATGGTTGTGGTTCTGCATCGGCTTTCCGAGAATAAGAAACAATTTGCTCTTGATGAAGATTACTCCGATCTGGTAAAGAAGAGACTTAAGGCTTTAGGTCTTAGTGAAAAGCAGTTCATGGTCGTGGTAACGCCGGTTCATCACCCAATCACGCTGACTGAGGCGACGATAGTCTTAAAAGCACTCTCGAAGGAGGGTGTCAAGAACGCCTTTCTGCTGTCAAATGGCTTTCATACTCGAAGAAGTTTCCTGGCATACCACTATGTGGGACGACCGCTTGGGATCAATATTATCCCTCTCGCTTACTTCAATGATTTTCAGCTTGAGAACTGGTGGCGTCACGAGGAAGGATTACGAGAGTTTGTATCTGAGCTTTTCAAGCTTGTCTATTATCAGATCAGGGGCTATATTCCCGCAGGGGTCGACTATTGAGCAATGTTTGACGAGTGTTGACCTTATGGTAGGCTTAGTATGATGAAACAGGGAGCAACGATATCGCAGGCCGGGAAAATTATGATGGAGTATGCTCGTCTGACCGGGCTGTCACCGGCAAGCGGCTCGCCCCAGCGCTACCTGTGGACTGACGCTTTCGCGGTTTGCAACTTTTTAGGGCTTTACAAGGAGACCGGGGAAGTGAAATTCAAGGATCTGGCGCTCCAGCTCGTGGACCAGGTGCACAGTGTGCTCGGACGGCACCGGCGGGACGACTCCCGAACCGGTTGGGTCAGCGGGCTCGACGAACAAGAGGGGAGGCTGCACCCCACCAGAGGGGGATTGAGGATAGGTAAGAAGTTGAAGGAACGGAGGCCGAACGATCTTTTTAACGAGCGTCTGGAATGGGATCGGGACGGACAGTACTATCATTACCTGACCAAGTGGATGCACGCTCTCAACTCCGTCACGAGGGTCACCGGAGATTTCACGTACAACAGATGGGCGCTGGAGCTTGCGAGAACGGTCCATGCCAATTTTGTCTATACGCCCTCCTCCGGCGGAGAGAAGCGCATGTACTGGAAGATGAGTATAGATCTCTCCTATCCTCTCGTACCGTCCATGGGGCTCCATGACCCGCTCGACGGACTGATCACGTATACCCAGCTTCAGGCGACAGCCACGGAAGATCGCGAGCCATCAAAGGCAGACTTGAGTGCTGAGATTGGTGACATGGCCGCTATGTGCCGGGGGAAAAACTGGGCCACCGATGATCCCCTTGGTATCGGCGGTCTGCTGTCCGACGCGTTCCGCGTGGCCCAACTGATGGCGATGGGCTATTTCGCGGGGACGGACCTGCTTGCTCTGTTACTGGATGCTTCTCTTGCGGGCCTCGAAGCGTTTACCCGGGAGGATGCCTTAAGGCTTCCGGCGGATTACCGACTTGCGTTTCGTGAACTGGGATTGTCGATCGGATTGGAGGCGTTGGAAAGGCTGCCCGGGTTTCTTGAGGGAAATCAGCAGACTATCACTAAGGAACGTGAGCTGAAGGCGGTGATGAAAGCCTTGAAACAATATGAGGCGCTCGCAGAGGTTATCGACAGGTTCTGGCTTGAGCCGGAACACGAGAAAGTCAAAAGCTGGACCGAACATCGGGACATTAACATGGTAATGCTTGCGACCTCCCTTGCCCCTGATGGATACCTAACGCTTTATGCCGTTTCGCGTGAATGATCGGTTCGTGCTTGTCATTTGAGATTTAGTAATTCAGCTGGACTTGCCGTAAAGCAGTGATTCGAAAAACCAGCCCGCTCTGTGCAGCCAGGTTTTTCTTCGCAATTGCCTCTGCATCTCTCCGATGATACTCCGTTTGGAGAGGCGTTCATACGTTCTCAGGCAGAGCATTTTCTCCCGCTCATCGACACGCAGTTCTCCCTGTCCTTGCATCTTGTCCACGTAACGGCCCAGCCTCCAGAACATCGATTTCACCTGTTTCTGTTCAATTGATCTTTTGGAGGCTTTATCGAAATCAAGAAATAACATATGTCCTTCGAGGGTAAGCACCACATTTTTGAGATGGAGGTCCGGATGATAGATTCCCGCCTTCTCAAGCTCCCAGAGTAGTTCGCCAAACCTTTTTGCAGCCCGCAGTCTGGCCCTTTTGCCCGAGCGCTTCAAATATTCCAGAAGATTTAGCGCTCCTTCTTCCAGCAGCGTGCACAGGTAGAGCCTTTTTCTGAGTGTTCCCAACTCCGTGATCGTGGCGAAAGGCGTGACAACGGGGAAGCCGCTCCGCTTCAAAAAAAGCATTACCTCTGCTTCCTGCGCGCTTCGCCTGGCAGAAAAAAAGACGTCCCGCGTGAAGGCCCTGAACAAGCCTCCGTGAGAGTATTTTCTGCAGGCCAGTTTTTTTCCTCCCACGTCCAGAATCCGGATGCCGGCACGTCCCTCGTGCTGAAGAGTCGGGGCTCTGAGCATCTTCTCGACAAGCTCCGAAGCTGGCACGGGCTCGGCATAGCATGTTACCAGGAATGTTCTGTATTGCTCCGTTGAAGCCATAGTATGATAGTCCGCAAGTCTGCGCGGGACCTTTCAGGTCTTCGCAGTCTCCGCCTAATAGTAACCCAGACCGCAGGGCCGAAACAACCTGAACCTCATGAGCCTCGCTTCGGGCACGGGCCTCGCGATCCGTGCTGAACTTCTGAGTACGCTTCCAAATTTGCCGCAAGTCGGAGCCGAGCGGTCCTGACATCGCTACGGGGCCGAAGTAGATGAGCGGCGAAGTCCGGTCGACGACGCTGCGAACGGCGGACGGTCCTTGTAACTCTAAGGACAGCCTCCAGTGAACAATTTCCTTGACAGAGTTCGGAAGGCTATAGCAGAATAGGGCTAACTCAATTGTCTGACAATCAGATAAGAGTTGACCTAGGTCGCCCGCTGGGACTTACGGACTATCACGTGAAAGGAGATTGTATGAAGATCGATATTTTTAACCACATTTTCCCTAAGGCGTATTTTGACAAGATGTTTGAAGTGCTGCCGAATGGGAAGGATATGCACAAGCGCGTGCGCGCTGTGCCCTCTATCGTCGACCTCGACGAGCGGTTCCGTATTATGGACAAGTTCGGCGACTACGTGCAGATCATATGTCTGGGCGCGCCGCCCATCGAAGTGTACGGTGCTCCGGCCCTCGCCACGGAAATGGCGAAAATAGCCAACGACGGGATGGCAGAGTTGGTCCGGCGGTATCCGGATCGTTTTCCCGGCTTCATCGCGTCGCTGCCAATGAACGACCCGGCGGGCTTGCTCGCGGAAGCGCGGCGCGCAGTGAAGGATCTGGGTGCGGTCGGCGTGCAGATATTCAGCAACGTACTGGGCCGCCCTCTGGATAAGCCGGAGACTATGCCTCTCTTCGACCTGATGGCGGAACTCGATCTGCCCATCTGGTTACACCCTGCCCGCGGCGCGGATTTTCCCGATTACAAGGGTGAGAAGAAGAGTCATTACGAGATTTGGTGGACGTTCGGATGGCCTTACGAAACCAGCGTAGCTATGGCCCATCTCGTGTTTGCGGGGCTTTTCGACAAGCATCCCAACCTCAAGATTATCACGCACCACCTGGGTGCGATGATCCCCTACTTTGAGGGTCGCGTGGGACCCGGATGGGACCAGCTTGGCACCCGCACATCAGACGAGGATTACTCGCTGCTTCTCAAAAAACTGAAGAAGCGGCCGCTCGACTATTTCCACATGTTCTATGCGGACACCGCGGTCTTCGGCTCAAAATCGGCAACAGTCTGCGGCCTCGACTTCTTCGGCGCGGACAAGGTACTCTTCGCCTCCGACTCGCCGTTCGACCCCGAGAAAGGTTCGGCCTATATCCGGTGGACGATCGATATCCTTGATAAGCTGGAGATCACGGACGCTGAACGGAAGGCGATTTACGAGGGCAATGCGAGGAGGCTGTTGAAACTGAAGTAAGAAGAACCGTGTTAAAAAACTTAACCTCATGCCTAAACCTTAACCTGTGATCGCAGATCGCAGTTACGTTCCGCCAGATCGCCCCAACTCCGGACTGCCGGTTGACCGTACCTAGGATGATATCGTAAGGTAGAAGATCGGCAGGAAACTGTCCAATGGAAATTCTAATAAGACCATACATAGAGGAGGGCACTACAATATGAAGAAGAGTCCACAAAAGAAAACACTGGTAACGAAACCGGCTTACGAAGTGGGGCGCAATACTGCCGTTACAGGTCGTCGGCTTCCCTCCATGACTTACATGAGCAACGAGTTTGTGCCGGGGTGTAATGTGTATGTCGAGTATGGGTGGATATGGGCCGTGCCTGACCCCAACCCGCTTATCGGTGAGCACACGCACGACTATGATCAGATCGCGTTACATATCGGTACCGATCCTAAAAATCCTGAAGACCTCGGGGCAGAGTTCGAGATGGTAATAGATGGTGAGCCGGTCACGATCAATAAGACTCATTCTCTATACCTGCCAAAAGGGCTTAAACATGGACCGGTAACATGGAAGAGGGTTGACAGGCCTGTTATTGAGATGACGATAACACTCGGTGGCGGTACCGTCGAGGCAGTATCACCAGGGGGACTGAAATAGCCATCGGATATTCGGGCTATGAGTGATCGGGAGGAAGATCGATGAAAATTAACAGGGTCGAGATAATACCGGTAGATATTCCTTACCATACGCCGTTTCGCGTTTCCTCAGGAGGAGCAGTCAGCAGCAACTTCGTAATACTGAAGATACGGACCGATGAGGGAATGGAGGGCATCGGTAGTAGTACCGGCATCCCTGCCGTGGGCCAGAACCGGGAGAGCGTCATGGCCAGCATAAAAAGTCTTGCGTCGGCATTCCTTTTGGGGCAAGACCCTCTGAACATAGAGCGTATTTTGAGTCAAATCGACGCCAGGTTTCCCGGAAATTGTCGAATAAAGGCGCACATTGACTATGCTTTATATGATCTGAAGGGTAAAATATTGAATGTTCCCGTCTATCAGCTTCTGGGTGGACTCAGCCGGGAAAGGATCCCGCTGGAATGGATCATAATTATGGACGAGCCCGAGGTTCAGGCTGAAATGGCGGCTAAATACATAGACGCCGGATTTCACAGCCTCAAGCTCCATACCGGTGGCGATTTCAATATGGCTGTTAAAAGGTTCAGAGCTGTCCGTGAGGCTGTCGGCCCGGAAATCCCGATAGGAATAGATATGTCCAGCCTCGTCGGAGCGCCCAGTCACTGTAATGCCCATGATGCATTGCGACTGATCGAAGCATTAAAGGAATATAATATCAACTTTGCCGAACAGCCTGTGACAACGAATGATATAGACGGATTTATAGCCATAAAACGAAGGACAAACGTTCCCCTTGTAGCTGACGCGAGCGCCCAGTCTGTCGCCGAACTCTATACTATGATCAGGCAAGGAGCCGCTGACATCTTTCATACCCTCCTGGGCAGAATCGGGGGCATTCGCAGGGCGTTACAATATACAACGCTGGTTGAAGCTGCAGACCTGGATTATGCGATATGCAGTTTTGGGAACAGGCATCGAACATGCAGTGGGCGCTCACTTCGCCGTATCACGTTCAAAAAGGGATAAGGTTCTTGATGAGCTCGGCCTGGTTTTATACATCCATGGAGCGACAGAAACAAAAGGAATTACAACGGACGTCACTAAGGAAATAAACGGCAGGATAGAAAATGGTTATCTCTACCCACCGAAGGGGCCGGGGTTGGGTATTGAACTTAACCAGGAGGTTGTGAATCGACATCTTGCCCCGGGCATAAACAGCATCGTGGTAACGTAGCAGCTGCTTCTGCGGGGCAAGCCCCAGGAATAGACAACCGGAGGCCAGATTCGATATGGCAGGCGTATCACTGAAGGAGAGGGATAGAAGATGGCTTAATATCCGGCAGGCGCTGAAGCAAAGTGGTCTGCACGGGCTCTTGGTTGTCAGCGATGGGCACCTCAAGCGAAGAGGCTCCATGCGCTATGTCTCCGATAGCCATGCATCACTTATGTGGCACTACGTCGTTTTTCCTTTGGAAGGCGAGCCAATAACTATAAATGTGAAGGGAGGATGGATCAAGGATAACCGTGCGCTTCCCTTCAGAGGAGGATGGGTGCCTGAGAGCGAGCCGTATGCTGCGGTTATCGCCGACGTTATTAAGGAATTGAATATTGAGAAGGGCCACATAGGCATAGAGGGGGACTTCATGCCGGTGCCCGCGCACCAAAGGCTTGTCAAGGAACTCCCGGGAGCCGTCTTCAAACCATCGAATATCGTGCATGAGCTAATGAAGGTGAAGAGCCCGGAGGAGATCGAGTTCGTGGAGAAGGGCGTGGAGGTGGTGGACAAGGCCTACGAAGCCTGCTTTGAATTTGCAAGCACCGGAAAAACCTGGAATGACATAACGAGCGAGGTCTGCAGGGCATTGTACCACTGGGGAGCGGAAGACATAGGCGGTTATCCGCTGTCGCGTTCCACCAACATAATCAAGCCCGGCGACAACTACAACCTGTACCCCGAGGCCCAAGCTCCCGGAGGCTACTGGATACAGTTCGGGCGAGTGATATCGTTCGGGGAACCTACAAAAGAATTACGAGACGCATGGCAGCACAACATGAAGGCTCAGGAGCGAGGGGCTGAGAAGCTGAGGCCGGGAAACACAGGTGGAGACGTGATGAGGGCCATCAATGACGCCCTTAAGGGAAGCAACTATGCCGCAGCACCTCGAAGTTCCGGACATGCGGTTGGGCTTGAAGTCCTTGAAAAGCCGTTTATCTCTCTGGACGATCAAACAGTGCTGGAGCCAGGTATGGTCATTTCCGTCCACCCTGTGTTCTCGCCTCCCGTTGCAGCCTTCGAAGCTTGTGCGGATATGTTTGTGGTTACAGAAGACAAACCGCGTAAACTATCCAGGATTACGCCCGAGATAAAGGTCATTTAGGGGGCAACGCGGCAACGTGTGCCGAGCCCAATTTGCCAAGGGGCCTTAGCAGCGTTGGCCTCCGCTCGCGTCAATATGATTGCCCGTGATCCACCGTGCATCGTCCGAGGCGAGCCAGGCGACGACATCGGCTATGTCTTGCGTTTCTCCAATCCGGCCGAGGGCGGTATACCCGGCGATCTCCTTTATCGCGTCAGGATTGCCCCGCAGCAGGGAGGCAATCATGTCCGTAGCAACAGGACCGGGAGCGACCGAGTTTACCGTAATACCTCGTGGGCCCAGCTGCTGCGCGAGAACCATCGTCAGCTTTTCAATCGCGCCTTTGGTCATGGTGTAGACAATTTTTACGGGACGCACCGCACGTACCAAAGCTGAAGAGAGATTGATAATTCTCCCGTTGTCGCGAATGCGGGTGAGCGCTCGCTGCGTGAGGAAAAACGGCCCCTTGACGTTCGTGTTGAATACCTCTTCAAACAGCTCCGCTGTTATCTGGTCGATGGTTCCGGTGCGATCAACCCCTGCGTTGTTGACGAGTATGTCGAAGCGTGCCTCACCGGTGTGTTCGATGAGCAGTTTGTCGAGCACGGCAAACATCTTGTCAAGTTCACGCTCCGATTTATCGAGCCGCGCTTTCACGCTGAATGCCCGCCCGCCGGCGTCCGTAATCGCCCTCACCGTCTCGCGAGCACCCGGAGCATTCGATCCATAATGCACCGCCACCAATGCACCGTCGTGGGCAAGCCGTTGGGCAATCGCCCGGCCGATGCCGCGGCTCGCGCCCGTCACCAATGCCACTTTTCCTGTCAACGCCATGATTCTTCTCCTCTGTAGTCCGGCTTTTCTCCAAACAGGGTCTGGCAATCTCGCGAAGCTCCATACACCTATTCATCTCTTACCGTGCGTATTCAAATGATGCCAGACCGACAACTTTGTCAAGAAAAATTATTCTCCGCGCCAGGCCCTCTTACTGAGCAGCATATACAGGAGGAGCTAACCGACTACCCCACTGAACCAATTTTGACAAGTTGACCGGACGTTGGATTTCTCTTGACTATAACTCCATAGGCAACTTATTATCTGATTTCAGCGTACCGCTAAATGACCTAAATAAATACAGTTAAGGGGGGAGACATGAAATCAAGAGGATTGCTTTACGGCTTCTGTTTGGTAGTTGTCTTCTTCATCGTACTCTCTACAGTGGCGTGGGCTGCGGAACCGGTCAAAAAAGCGACTAAAACGGGTGTACTGAAAATAGGGGCGTCGGCGCCCTTGAGCGGAATTATGGCTCCCTGGGGGATTCCGGAATCAGAGATAGCCGCGCTGTATGCCGATGTCTTGAATGAAGACGGGGGCATTATCGTCGGTGACACGGCCTATAAATTGGTCTTCATTAAATCCGATGACAAGGCCACTCCTGACGGGATAAAGGCATCAGGGGACAGGCTTATTCACACTGAAAAGGTGAATGTAGTGGTTGGGGGATGGATGATGCCCATAGCAACCGTTATGGGGCGTGAAGGGACGATAGCCAACATACCCGTGATCCATGCGGTAAGGGAAGCCCCGGGTTTTGAAGTGGTCACTCCCAAGGCCCCGACCATGTTCGATTTATGCTGGCCACAGCTCCAGACTATGGATACGTATATCCCCGCGCTGAAAAAGGGTGCGTTGCCGAATATCAAAACGTATGCACTGATAAGTAAAGACGACACGTACGGGCGCTCGATGATGCAATCGATACTCAACTTGAAGCAGGAATGGCAGACAAAATACGGGCTCGAATTGGTATACGATGCCATATTCCCCATAACAGCTCAGGATATGACTCCATGGCTATCAAAGATAGCGCGTTGCCGAAAAAGGCGGACCTGATCTTCGCGGTATCTGCCACTGCTCCCAATATGGCTATGATCGCAAAACAGTCGTATGAGATGGGTCTCAAGGTCCCTGTCGTAACTGTTCCCAATCTGACGGATGTGGGGGAATTTATCAAGATAACCGGATACGAAGCTGCACAGTATGTGTACACTTCAGGGTGCGGCCCCTGGGATTATCCCAAAACATCGCCCAAATTCAAAGAGATGTCCCTTCGCGTCCGAAAGGCCTGGAAGGATAAGCATGGCACGGATTTCGCGTTCGGCGATGCATTTGGCTGGTTCGCCAATCAGCTTGCGGCCTATGTGAGTGCGGTTAAGCTTGCCAACAGCGTCAAGACTGAGGATATTGTCCGGGCGCTGGAGACGAAGCCTATTGAACATTTCTACGGGACCAGCGTCGCCAGCGGAGAAAAGACCTATGGCATCAAGCGTATACTCAATTACGATGTAGTGATATCGAAGATAATGGGTCGTGAACAAAAGCCGGTCGCGACAGTCCCCAGCTGGCCCGTTCCATAAAGGCCTGTGAAACAGCAGGTAAGAAGAGTAGGCTGCTCACTAGGCTGATACTGGAGCATGGTTGAGCCTAAGGTAAGGCGAGCTCTAGCAAAATTTCACAGGAGGCACGTAAGAGACAAACGTATGTTTGATATCCTGATATTCTGGATCACTTTATCGTTGAATTACGTGCTCCTGGCCACAGGGCTCACCCTCACGATCAGCGTCATGCGTGTGGTGAACATGGCTCACGGAAATTTTTACATGGCGGGCGCTTACGTCTTCCTTGTTTTTTCTGAAAAGGTTGGACTGCCTTACGGGATAGCGCTTCTGCTCAGCATGCTGTTCGTCGGCGGAATCGGCATGCTGGTGGAGGCAAAGCTATACCGAAGGCTGGGAGGACGCATCGAGCCTTCAATAATCTGTATGTGTGGTGTACTCCTGGTGTTGGAAGGCGTGGCTACGTTACTTTTCGGCCCGGATATTCGAGGTCTTCCTCCCATGCTCACGGGAACTGCGACTATCGGGCGGACCGTCGTAAGCATGGAACGACTTGCGGTTGCCGCCACGGCCTTACTCGTCATCACGGGTCTGTTCTGCTTCCTGAAGTATAGTCGACTGGGTAAATCCATAAGAGCTACGGTCCAGGATCGAGAGGCAGCTTCATTGATGGGAGTCAATGTAAACGTGATTTCGAGTCTTAGCATGGGGATCGGTACCGCAATGGCCGTCATAGCCGGTATACAGATTACCGCGGTTTACTCTCTGTCGCCTTTTGTGGGTATTCCAGCCCTTTGCACGGCGATCCTGATCATAACGCTGGGGGGCATGGGAAGCATCGTCGGGGCCTTCATAGCGGCCTTTATAATAGGGCTCTCCGACAGCTTCGGCGCATCATTCATAGGAAGGTACCATCATTTGCTGAGTTTCGGGACGGTTATGCTCATACTCTTGTTCAGACCGCTGGGTTTAATGGGGACCCCTGTTGAGGCCGAAGGCAAGGAAAAATGAGTCTCGCGCAGATCAGCAGTGTCGCCAAATTCTGTTTAGCCGTCGTGGCATTGGGCGTTATCGCTTCCCTCCTTGGTTTTCTCCCGAACAGATGGCAACAGATCTGTATCCTGTGGGCTATGTGGAGCACTGTGGGTATGAGCTGGTTAATCATACTCAGGGCAGGGATTTTCAGCGCCGGCCAGGCGGTTTTTCTTTGTATCGGCGGTTATACGGCAGCCGTATTGACGCTGAAATTCAACTGTTCTTTCTGGCTGGCCCTGATAGTGGCAGCAAGCCTCTGCAGCGTTGTCGCGCTGATCGTGGGGGTCATCATCCTGAGACTGAAAGGGCTCTATTTTCTGGTAATAAGTTTTGTTTTTGCCGAGATAGTCAGGCTCACGATAGCGGCAAGCGATTACCTGGGCTCCAGCGAGGGTTTGTTTGGCCTGCCCGTTCCGAAAAGCATAGGATTTATTAGTTTCTCAACAAAGCAAGGGTGGCTCTATCTCTTTATTTTTATCCTCGGTCTGGCAGGCCTTACCTATTCGAGGATGGAGAGGTCGCGCATCGGCAGGATATATGCGTATATCGGCGCATCGCCGGACCTTGCCCAGAGCTTTGGCATATATTTTATGAAATACAGGGTCCAGGCCTATGTGATCAGCGCCTTCTTTACCGGCTTAACCGGCGCGGCAATGGGTGGCTATCTTGGTGCGGTCGGCCCGGACGGCTATACGTTTTATTACTCGTTGATATCTCAGATCGTTCCCATCCTGGGAGGAATCGGTTCCATAGTTCTGGGACCGATGTTAGGCTCGATCCTTTATAACGTGTTCGACGAGTATCTGGTGTACTTCGCCGGGGCGCGGTCTCTGATAATGGGATTGCTGCTGATCGTCGTGATCTTCTTTTTCCCCGAAGGCTTAGTGGGGATGCGAAAGAGATTCCTGGGCAGGAAGAGGGAAAAATCCGTTGGCACTCCTTGAGATAGCAGGCCTGAGCAAGAGTTTTGGCGGGAATGCGGCAGTCGCCGGCGTCGATATTGACATAAAGCCGGGAGAGATCGTCGGCCTGGTCGGACCGAACGGTGCGGGCAAGAGCACCATTTTCAACCTCATTACCGGTTTTCTCCGTCCCGACAGCGGCACGGTCAGATTCAAGGGCGATAACATCATCGGTCTGAGGCCGGACCAGATAGCGAGGAAAGGCATAGGAAGGACTTTCCAGATAACCCTCTTATTCCGTGGCCAGACCGTTCTTCGCAGCTTATTGGCGGGGCACGTGCGGGAGCACAGGACAGGTTTCTGGCATGCACTGTTCAACACCAGGTCTTACCGGGAGGAGGAGAAGCAGGCCCTCCAGCGGAGCCTGGATACCCTGCAATTCATGGGATTGACCGAGTGGAAAGAAAGATTGGTCAATGTAGTGCCGTTGGGTCTCCAGCGATTTCTGGGAATTGCCCAGGTGATCATGTCTCCCGTTGAAGTACTGTTGCTCGATGAGCCGTTGACCGGGTTAAACGAGGAAGAAATCGCAGGTTTGCTGGACAGACTCAAGAAACTGCGATCTCAAGGTATAAGCATAGTGATTATAGAACATCACATGAAAGCGGTAATGTCGTTCTGTGATCGCATAGTTGTCATAAACTTCGGGCAGAAGATTGCCGAGGGCACGCCTGTGGAGATCAGCAGGGATCCGGCGGTTATCGAAGCGTATCTTGGACGCAAGAGAGGAAACCGAAGTGCTTCTTGAACTGCGGAACGTAAGAGTAGGATACGACTCTGTAGAAGTCCTGAAAGGGGTTTCTTTCCAAATCGAGAAGAGGAAGAGTCGTCTGTCTTCTCGGAGCAAACGGCGCGGGAAAGAGTACTGCGTTGAGAGCCATAAGCAGACTGGTCCCGTTGCGCAGCGGGGAGATCTATTTTGACGGCCAGAGGATAGATGGTCTTGCGCCCCATCACGTCGTGCGAAGAGGTGTTATCCAGGTTCCGGAGGAAAGAAGGCTCTTCTGTGAGATGAGTGTACAGGAGAACCTGGAGATGGGGGCGTATCTGGAAAAGGAGCGGAGAAAGCTGAAGGAGAACCTTGAGGAGGTCCTCACTATTTTTCCTGCCCTGAAAAATAAGCTGAAACGACAGGCGGGAACGTTAAGCGGGGGCGAGCAGCAGATGACCGCCATAGGAAGAGCGCTGATGAGCACGCCCCGTTTGCTGTTGATGGATGAGCCGACCCTGGGGTTAAGCCCTTTGCTTTGTGACGCGGTTATGGAGTCTATCGTCAAGATTAAGCAGCGCGGGACAAGCCTTCTCCTTGCCGAACAGAACGCAGAATTAGCCCTCGAAGTGAGTGACGAAGGATACATCATGAGGCTGGGCGAAATTGTATTACACGGTACCTCACAGCAGCTCATGACGGATGAACGGGTACGCAAGGCCTATCTGGGCATGTAACTGCGATCTGTGGTTACAGGGTAAGATTAAGGCTGTCATGGCCGCTCAACGGGTGAGGAGATTTCGTGATGGGTATTATCGAGAAAGACAGAGAACGTTACAGGAAAATTTTCGGTGAAAGAGACAAACAAAAAGACTACTGGGTTTATAGCATCTGTTCTCTCTGTTACGGTGAGTGTGCTATCCGGGTAAGGGTCCTTGACGGGAAGCCGGTTGCAGTGGAGGGCGTTCCTGAGAGCGACCGCGGCGCTCAAGGGAGCCTCTGTGCCAAGGGCGTTAGCGCCATAATGGACTGGCACAATCCGAACAGGATCCTCTACCCGGTAAAAAGGACCAATCCGAAAAAAGGGCTTCATGAAGACCCGAAGTGGGAGCGCATTTCCTGGGAAGAAGCCCTCGATACAATCACCGAGAAGCTCATAGCGGCACGGAAAAAGGACCCGAGGTCAACTGTTCTTCGCTATGACGCCCGGACCTACGGGCGGCATGAGGTCTAACGTTACCTTCACGCGTTTTTTTGCGGCTTACGGCGCTGCGAGCCATGCCTCCGGCGGTCCCAGCGTTATGTGCGGCGCCAGCGCCCATCACATAGGCGCTTTGCAGTATGCCGCATGGGATATAGTCCCGGATTACCGGTACTGCAATTATGTGCTTCGCTGCGGTGGAAATGAAGGGTGGGGCGGCGGTCGTAATTCGAGCGCCAGCATCAGGCTGGCGGCGGCAGCCAGGGAGAGGGGCATGAAAATGAAGGTCATGGACCCTCAGGGCTTCACCGTCGCTTCCAAGGGAGAAGAATGGATACCGATCTTGCCGGCGACGGACATAGCTGTCTTTCTGGCTATAGCTAATCTCATGGTGAATGAGATAGGGGTTTATGATAAAGAATATGTCAGGCACAAGACGAATGGTCCCTACCTCATCGGCCCCGATCGTCCTTTATGTGCGGGATGAACAAACGGGAAAACCTCTCCTCTTCGATGAAGCTGACGATAAAGTTAAAACCTATGATGACCCGACTCTGACGCATCCGGCGATTGAGGGGAAGTATACGGCTCACGGAGTCGAATGCCAGCCCGCTTTCGCGCTTATCAAAGAACATCTCAAACAGTATAAGCCGGAATGGGCTTCCGAAATAAGTACGGTTCCCGCCGATACCATACGACGGCTGGCGAGGGAACTTGTTGACGAGGCAAGAATAGGAAGCGTTATCGAGATTGATGGAGTCAAGGTCCCGTACAGGCCGGCCTGCGTTGTGGGGTACAAAGGGCTGCAGACCCATCAGAATTCCTTTCACCAGTATACCGCCATGCACCTGATAAATATTCTGCTCGGTAATCAGGATGTATGCGGAGGGCTTTTGGGTTCAGGGACGCCGAGGAGTCTTGGCTATCCCGAGACAGGTGGATTTACCTTCTCGCCTTACGGCGGCTTTGAGGGCATGCTGACTGCCGGCGCCTGGCCGGTTGGATGGACCGTGTGGCCGCCCCGTAAGGTTCAGGGGCCCGGCACTCGTATGAACTTTCAGGATGTCTTTCCCACTCGGGGTCAAATATCTATCCTTATGCCGAGGACTGGGAAGAATTATGGCATAACGCCGGCCGTCCTTTTGTGCCGGAAGTCTTTTTCACCTATGGCTCTAATGTGGTAATGAATATTATGAGACCGGAAGCAGCGGAAAAGTTCCTCAAGAAAATCCCCTTTGCCTGCGCCCTTCAGCCATTCCACAACGAAACCACCGAGGGCTTCTGTGATATTGTTCTGCCCGAGTCCCATTACCTTGAAACGCTGGACATCGCCGCCTCCTTCGGTGTCACCTATAACTACCCCATAGGCATGGACAAGTGGAGCTTTCACGTGCGCATGCCCGTTACCGAGCCCAGGGGCGAGGCAAGAGACCTTCAGGACGTCATGAACGACCTGGCCGATAGGGTGGGAATAAGGGCGGAGTATAATGCGCAACTGGATGATTTTTATACATTCAGAAAGGCCAGGCAGGCGAGGGAAAAATATAGAGATCCCTCCTATTATGGGGCCGGGGGAGAGGCTATCGAATGTAGAACTTGTTGATAGAATACTGACGTACCACTTCGGTAAGGAGCGAGGGCTGGAGTGGTTCAGGGACAATGGTTTCATGACCTGGAACAAGAGGCCCGAAGAATGCTTATTGGCGGTGGTTCATCAACGCCCGGGTGCCGATCTATTACGAGGCGGTCGAAGAGGATAGAGAGGAGATCAAGAAAGAGGGCGGAAAAAATAGGCTTTCATTTGAACTGGGACTATTTCACCGGGATGACCAGTTATTTCCCCTCCGTTATCTACACCGAGCTGCCCCCGGATTCTGAATATGACCTCCTCGTTATCTCCCAGCGGGATCCGCTCATGACCTACCGGTTCACGGCGCATAACCCTTATATAAACGAAGCGGCTTCGCTCAATCCTTATACCTATAACATAGTCATGAACGCGGAAACGGCGAAGAAAAAAGGCATAAAGGACGGTGACACCATCTGCCTGGAAAATCGTTTCGGGGACAAGCAAACGGGAAAGGTGAAACTTAGCCAGCTGGTGCATCCGAGGGTGGTGGCAGCGGTCGGTCTAGGGAGTTGGGCCAGGGGAAAGCCGATTGCCCGGGGTAAAGGCATAAACCCCAATGCCCTGCTCAGGCAGGATCAGCATCATTTTTGTCCCATATCAGGGGCAGCCGAACCGACGGTGAGGGTTAAAGCGTATAAAAAATAGCAGGTGAGGTGAAGGGGCGAAACAGCCTTTGCCTCAACCTGTTATTCGGTCCTAGGGTACCGTGGTGGAGAAGGTCACTACCGGCTTTTGTTCACGCCCCATGATTTTTGCTATTGTCGCATCATAGGTAAGCATCCGCTTGATGCCATATGTTTTGTCCCCGCTGGCGACGCTTGTGCCATAGAAATGTTCAATAGGCTTCGACTCCAGAGTGCGGACAATATCCTCCGTCTTAACGCTGTTGGCAAGCCTGGCGGCACTCACATACGCGGCAAGATGATTACAGCACCACGCAAATGAATCGCCAAACGTCAGATCCGTGCCATGCTTATCCTTCCAGGCCTTGCGGATGCGATTGGCCATCTCCTTGAACTTGGGAGATGTTTTAGGAGAATCCCAAGGGGCACACCCTGAGGTGTAGACATACTGTGATCCCTCATAGCCGGCTATCTTGATAAATTCTCCCACGTCCGTCAAGTTGGGAACGGTTACGATGGGAACCTTAAGCCCCATCTCGTAGGATTGTTTCGCGATCATGGCCAGATTGGGAACCGTGGCGGATGCCGCGAAAATCAGGTCTGCTTTTTTAGGCAAAGCAGCGATCTTTGACAGCCACGGAGTCATATCCTGGGCTGTTATCGGGAACATATCATCGTAGACCATCTCCAACCCGTACTTAGTCTGCCATTCCTGCCTCAAGCCCTTTATCTGTTCCAGCATCGTACGCCCAAGCGTGTCATCTTTACTTATGAGCGCATACGTTTTGACGTTCGGCAATGCCGCGGCTTTCAATTTAGGGATATAGACTTTAATGCCCTCAATCTGGGCCCAGCCTAAGTCGAACATTACCGGGTATTTGGGTGAAACCACTTCAATACCTTTGGCTTCCCGTACCATATGGAGAACGGGTATGTTGGCCGTAGTCGCCTCACGCCCCATAATGGTTGCTATGGGCGGCATCCATCCTCCAACCACTGCATTTACCTTTTCCGTGTTGATGAGTCTGTCCGCCGACGCTTTTATCCCGTCAGGAGAGGCCTTGTCATCCGATACGATGAACTCTATTTTATAGGTTGTGTCACCTATAGTAAGGCCCCCATCTTTATTCAACAGGTCGGCGTAAATGGCGGTCACCTCCGATTCCGGAATCCCCCAGGGCGACATCGGTCCGCTCAGAGGCATCGACGATCCTATTTTCAGCACACCCGTTTTAGTTGCTTTTTTTGCCGGTTCCGCTGCCGAGGCCAGTGATGAAAGCATGATTAATAGGCAAATACCACACAGAGGCCGTACGATACTTTTTTGATTTCATTTTTTGCCTCCCGTTCAAATGTATTAGAAACAATTAATAGTACATTGAAAGTCGTGGATGCCTAATAATAAAGTGCCTTTGATCATCCGGTCAAGAAAAAACTTTCCGTTATAAGACCCAAGAGGGGATTCCGCGGAATAATCCGCAGAACAGAACTGGCAGGGGCTTCAAAGAAAGGAGCGACAGGAAACAGAACGACAGTGGCGCAAAGAGAAACACCGGAGCACTCTCGCATAAAAGGTTTCATACGATAAAAATGTTGACTCGCGGTTCTCTTTCACATAATGTAATGGAGAAAGCTGAACTGAGCATGAACCGATCGATAAGCTGTGGCGTGCTCGTAACACTCTGAATCGCGTCTCTGAATCCGGCTTGGTCAGCACCAACGAGGACCGGCCAGGGAAACAATTGTTTTGTGAAACGAAAACGTTTTGTCGATTTAAGTGTGCCCATTGAATCACGGACTCCCCAGCGATCCCCCTATGATGATCCCACGAATCGATTACGTCGATCACGCGCAGGGGGCCGAACAGATGAAGAATCTTTTTCCCGGAGTGACCGAGAAGGATTTGCCGGAGGGATTGGGTTGGGCCCTGGAATTTGTCACTCTGACCACACACTCGGGAACCCATCTGGATGCGCCTTTTCATTATCATCCGACAATGGATAAGGGAAAACGTTCCCTGACGATCGACGAGATCCCTCTGGAATGGTGTTTCGGTCCGGGCGTGCTCCTCGATTTTCAGTCACAAAGGCAGATGGGGAACGGATCACGGCGGCAGATATTGAAAAGGAATTGGGCCGAATCGACCACGACATTCAGCCCCTGGACATCGTGCTCATTCGGACCGGGGCGGACTCCAGCCTGGGGCACGGCGGAGTATCTCACGAAGGGCGCAGGGATGGACCGGGGGAGCACCTTGTATCTGACTGAAAAAGGGGTGTAAAGTGTTACTGGAATCGATGCCTGGAGCTGGGACAGGCCTCTGCCTTTTCTGGCGAAGGAATTTAAGGAAACAGGAGATTCGCAGGGTCATCTGGGAGGCCCATTTCGCGGGCATTGAAGTCGGATATTGCCACATGGAAAAGATGGCCAACCTTTCGGCCATCGGAAGACCCCATGGTTTTACGGTCTGTTGCTTTCCGATAAGCATCAAAAAGGCGAGTGCCGGGTGGGTTCGCCCGGTCGCCATCATCGAAGAAGATGTCTGACGATAGCGAAATCAAAAAAGGAGGAACAACGATGAAAACCAGGATATTTCAGATGCTGCTCGTGCTTGTGATGTGGCTTTGTTTCGTTCTTTCTTCAGGAAGCAGTGGCGCTGCATACGCGGCGGAGAAGCCCATCCTGATCGGCGGATCTCTTCCCCTAACCGGGACATACTCAGCGACCGGGAAATGGGTCGAAAGGGGCTACCAACTCTGGGCCGAAGAGATCAATGGCAAAGGGGGGCTTCTGGGGCGACCGGTCAAACTTATCATCTACGATGATAAGAGCGATGCCAAGGAAGCGGTCTCGCTGATCGAAAAAGTGATCACCGTGGACAAGGCCGATCTTCTTCTGGGCGGCTATCCCGGAACGGCCTGCACCGCGGTTATGCCGGTTGCCGAGAAGTACAAAATGGTCTATGTCTCGATGGGTGGGCATATGGAGTCTTTTTCCCAGGGCTATACCTACTCGTTTCGGCGGCCCGCCTCTGATGGGGGAGTGGTGGTACCGTCGGTTTCTTCGAATGGATGAAGACCGTCCACCGGACAAGCGTCCGAAAAAAGTGGCGATCTTCACGATGAACAATCCGATCGGCGTTTCCTTCATGGAGAGCATCTACAAGGGATGCAAAGAGAACGGGAATGGAGATCATCCTCGACGAAAAATATAACCTGCCGCTGACCACCGCCGATACGATGATCATGAAGGCCAAGCAGATGAAGGCGGACCTTCTCTTTGCCAACGGGATGTTTCCGGACGGTGTCATGACGCTGCGTGCCTGCAAAGCCCTCGGACTACTCTCCCAAGGCGATTGCCCAGGGGATAGGAAGCGTCATCCCGGAGTGGACCAAGGAGCTGGGAAAAGACGGGGACTATGTCTTCTCGGGGACGAGCTGGCACTATAAACTGAAGTATCCGGGAAATGACAAGATCATAAAGGCAGCCAAAGAGAAATATAAAGAGGATGAACCGCCTCTCTATTTTGGGTTTGGATACGCCTGGATGCAGACGCTTCAGCTTGCTGTGGAAGGCGCAAAGAGCCTGGATCAGACAAAGATCAGGGACTGGCTCAAGTCGCACGAAGTAAAGACGATTGCAGGAAATTTCAAGTTTGATGAGAAAGGAGTGCCACAAACCCTTCGTCTATCTGACACAGGTCATCAACGGGAACGTGGAGCTGATCTGGCCTCCGGAGATGCGGACGCACGCGCCTGTCTATCCGAAACCTGCATGGAAGTGAAAGACGGCTTCCGTGCTAAAGGTTTTTGACCCCGATTAACCGAGCGGCTCAGTCGGTGAGGAAAGGGCGTGCCCTTTCCTCGCTTGTTTTGTAGGTAACATGTTCAATACAGTTGTGGTCGTCCAGTCGATTGTAAGCGGTCTCCTCATGGGGGGAATCTTTGCCCTTCTCGGGGTGGGATTCAGCCTTACCTGGGGGGTCATGAAGGTGATCAACATTGCCCACGCAGCCTTTGGCATATTGGCCGCTTATATCGCTTACTGGGGATTGGTGCTCTACGGGCATCGACCCTCTCCTCTCTCTTGGTTTAAGTCTTCCCCTGCTGTTTTGCACGGGCCTCCTCGTCCATCGTCTTGCTCATCCAGCCCATCACGCGCTCCAGAGGATATTGTCGTGGCGTCCGATGATCCTTACATTCGGCCTCGCCATCATTCTCGAAAATCTCATGCTTGCCGCCTGGACCGCGGATGAGCGCCTGATCACCACGTCGTATTCGAGCAAGGCGATCTTCCTCGGCGATATCATAATCCGGGTTACCAGTCTGCTTGGATTCGCTCGTATCGATTCTGGGCATAGCCGCCATCTACCTTTTTCTACACCGGACGCGCACCGGTAAAGCGGTACGGGCAACCTGGCAGGATCCGGAAGGTGCGGCCTTGCAAGGCATCAAGCTGACGCAGGTATCCATGATCACTTTTGGTCTGGCACTCGCTTCCGCAGGCGCGGGAGGCGTTGCCATGGCCTACATGTATTCTTTCAGCCCACCGCTTCACAATCTGTGGCTGATCTTCCTTTTTCTGGTCGTTATTGTGGGCGGGGTGGGAAGCATCGTGGGCTCTGCAATCGCAGGTCTCATCATAGGTCTTATCACGGGGCTGAGCGGTGCGTTTTTCCCGCAGCAGTGGATCAATGTCCTGCTGTTCGGCTTACTAATGGTCATTCTTTTGATCAAGCCGGAGGGACTCTTCAAGAGTTAGCGCGATGTCAAAAAGAATCGATTGCCCTCTTCTGCATTTCCATGTTTGCTGCTGGCCATTTTCCCCGTGGTCGGCCACCGGCTTATTTCCTTTCCTTTTTGTTCAAACTATTCCTCTTCGTTATTCTCTCCGAGAGCTGGAATCTGATCGGTGGTTTTGCGGGCTACCTCAGCTTCGGTCATGTGGCCTTTTTCGGAATCGGAGCGTACACATCCGCCATGCTGTTTCAACATCTATTCCGTGTCTCCTTTCATCGGCGCCATCCCTGCGAGGCTTGTGTGGCTGCTTTCGTTGCGCTGATTATCGGATATCCATGTTTGCGTCTTAAAGGCCCATATTTTGCGGTCATTACTCTCTGCCTCGCATTTGTCATTGATCTCGTTGTCAAGAATTGGGGGTTCCTTGGAGGATCAGAAGGCATCCATTTGAAGCTCGTCGAGATGGGTATCCAGCTTTCACGGTCGATATTTTACGAGATTTTCCTGGGACTGGCCCTACTCACGACGCTCTATGTGCGCCGCGTGGAACATTCAAAGTTCGGTTTGGGGCTCGCCTCGATCAGGGAGGATGAGGAGGTCGCCCAAACCCTCACGATAGATACGGCGGCGATTAAAGTAAAGGCCTTTATCCTGAGTGCCTTTTTCCCGGGCGTGGCCGGCGGTATTTATGCCTACTACATTTCGTACATCCACCCGGACATTGTCTTCGACATCAATATCTCTATCCTCATCGTGCTTATGGCGATCGCCGGCGGTGGCAGAACATGGGCCGGGCCTCTCCTGGGCGCAGCCCTTATTACCACGATCAATGAACTGCTGTCGCTCTTCGTCAGGCCCGAGAGCGCCCGCGTCATCTATGGAGCGATGTTTATAGCGGTCATCATCTTCATGCCGGACGGGATGGTCGCTTTTCTGAAGAAAAGGGGCGATATGCTCCGGGCTGGAAGCAGGAAATAGCGAGACGAGAAAGCAGGAAGCGGGGAGAGAGCGGGTGGAGAACATCGGTGACGGCGCGTACGTACCGGATAGAAATACCATGATGCTGCAGGGGCGAACTGTCACCAAATGCTTTGGGGGATTGGTGGCCCTCTCGAGGATCGATTTTGACATTGCCGAGCGGACCATCGTCGGATTGATCGGCCCCAACGGGTCTGGTAAGACAACGCTTTTCAACTGTATCTCCGGATTCTACCGGCCCGATGAGGGGAGCATACGCTTTGGCGGGAAAGAGCTGACGAAACTGAAACCGTCTCACATCGCACGGCTCGGAATCGCGCGAACTTTCCAGATAGTCCGGCCCCTCAAAGAATTGTCGGTCCTTGATAATGTGGCCACGGGGATTCTTTACGGGGAGAGAATCGCAGACCTGGAACAGGCGAGGGATAAGGCTCGGGACCTTTTGCGTTTCACAGGACTGGATAGCAAGAGGGACGTCCATGCGGGTCTGCTGAAGCTTGCAGACCGGAAGCGGCTGGAGGTCACTCGGGCCCTCGGCATCCGGCCGCGTCTGCTCCTCTTGGATGAGGTCTTTGCGGGTTTAAATCAAAAAGAGATTGATGAAGCCATCCATCTGATTTTTCAAATACGTCAGGAGATGGGAATCACCATCGTTATGATCGAACATGTCATGAAAGCGATCATGAAGACCTGTGATCGCATTATTGCCATCCATCTAGGGATTAAGGTAGCAGAGGGCCGACCCGTTGAGGTGGCGAATAACCCAGAAGTGATCGAGGCGTATCTCGGGAAGGATTATGCTGAAAGCGGAACGGCTTAGCGTCTTCTATGACGAGGTCCAGGCGTTGGTCGACGTCACCATCGAGGTTCGCGAAAGAGAGCTTTTGGTTGTCATCGGATCAAACGGAGCAGGAAAGACCACGCTGCTCAGAACGATATCCGGCCTGATCCGGCCCGGAGAGGGAAGGATTCTCTGGAGAGGCGACCCGATCGAAAAAGAGCCGACGGACCAGATCTGTCGGCGTGGTATCATTCAGGTTCCGGAGGGGAGAAAACTTTTCCCCCGGATGACCGTCCGCGAAAACCTCGAGATGGGTGCATACCTGCCGGACGCCGCTAAAAAGGCAGCAGAAACCATGCAGCATGTCTTCCAGCTCTTTCCTGTTTTGAGTGACCGCGAGAAACAGCTGGCCGGGACGCTGAGCGGAGGGGAGCAGCAGATGCTCGCGATCGGCAGGGCGCTGATGGCGCGGCCGCGGTTACTTATGCTGGATGAACCCTCTCTCGGGCTTTCGCCTAAGGCTGCGTCCGAGATTTACTCGGTCCTTCACCATCTCCATCGAGAAGATATGACCATCCTGCTGGTCTCGCAGGATGTTCTGCAGGCCCTGAGGATCGCTGACCGGGCGTACGCGCTCGAGAATGGCCGGGTCATCCTGCAGGGGCCGGGCTCCGAGCTTCTTCGAGATCCGGCGGTGAAGGAAGCGTATCTTGGGTTATAAAACCATAAGACGGGATCAACGTTCCCGCCTCGCCTCCGCTTAGCCGCCGGCCATCACAGGAGACACGAGGACGATGTCTTCCTCCTTCAACACCGTATGCGCCGGGTCAGATGAGGAAGATCCGTTTACCATCACGATCACGGGGAAGCCTTTGGGGAGATTGAGCATCGTTACAACCTGAGCAGCGGTCGTCGCCTGCGGCACGTCCCATTTTTCTCCATGCACGAGTTTCTCAGAATTGGGGACGCACTGGCGCAGGTAAGGATGTACCCTGACGTGTACTGTCATGGTTTACTCACACAGCTCCATTCCACCCTGATGCGCCCTATCCCTTTCCCAGCGCCTTGAGGACCCTGGCCGGCGTGATCGGGAAATCATCGACCCATATCCCTATAGCGTTATGCACGGCCGGACCGAGGAGCGCGGGGATCACGGTAGCTATGTCTTCGCCAATGCCCACCAGTCCGTATGGCCCGTAGCCCATCCCCGTCTCAACTAGGATAGTTTTTATCGGCCCCACATCGGCCATAGTGGCTATCTTGTAGTCGAGAAGGTTTCCATTGAGCATCACGCCGGTGACGGGATCGTAGACGACCTCTTCCATGAGGCCTCTACTGACCCCCATAATGGTCCCGCCGTACTGCTGCCCCTCGCACGTTTCCCAGCTTATTACCTTGCCCACGTCATTCACGTTGACCACCTTCGTCACTTCCACCGCGCCTGTCTCCGTGTCGACCTCCACTTCCATGAAATGGGCCTGCCTGCACAACCTGAGTCGCGTGTGAGAGTACGCCCCCACCTGGACATGGAAGCTGTACGCAAAGAGGGGCGGTGTCCACGCGGCGCGCGCCATGCCGCCCAGTTCTTCCCGGCTTATCGGCCCTGCAACGCCCGCGATCCCGACGAATTCGGCCAGCGCCATCCTGACCGACGGGTCTGTCTTGACAAAAATCACGCTCTCCCTGATGTCGAGATCATCCGGCCTCTTGCCGGGAAAAGCAGGGGGAAAGCTCCCGCGCTCTCCTTCCCCGCGCGGCTTGGTTGCGGCCTCCAGTATCTGTTGCTTCAAGATCCTGGAGGCGTTGCGGATCGCGGAACCGTTCACGGACATGTTGGTTGACGAATCGGGCGTCATCGCGAAAAAGCCCGGGTCTGTGTGAGGTCTGTAGAATACATCCTCCATGCGCATGCCCAACTCGTCAGCGACGATCTGGCAGTAAGTCGTCTCAGCGTTCACCCCATTGTCGCAGCGCATGCCGAGAACCGTTGCCGTGCCATCGGTGCGCTCAATCCGTATGGCCATTTCGCTCGAACCGGCTGAATCCTCCCACTCGTGGGTCCACGTGAAAGCTATGCCGTGCATCCTGCCGTTGGCAAGCCTTCTCGTGCCCGCAAGGTGCCATTTGCTATCCCAGTCTATCGCCCTTTTTCCTTTTTCCACGCATTCGGCGAGACTGTCCCTTTTCGGGAACCCCATCTCGGCCTTCCGGCTGTCGAGCCAGGCCATATCAAGGCCGTGGCAGCCGTCGTTCTTCAAAGCGACCTCGATCGGGTCAAGCTTCAGCGCATCCGCAACATGGTCGAAGACGAGGGTAAAGCTGAGGCAGTTCGGGTTCTGCTCGCACCTTGTGGGCACGTTCACCCCCTTATTTATCTGTACGGCCTGCAGCCTGCCGTGTACGTTGGGGATTTTCGTGTTCTCCAGAAAATGGGTTACAAAACCGAACACGGGAAAGTAATGGTTGGAGAGCATGGCGCGTCCCTTCACCGCCAGGATCGTTCCATCCTTTTTTGCGCCTACCGTAAAATGGTAGACACCTTCGTCCATCTCTCCCCCGTAAAAATCCTCGCGCCTGTCGAATACCCATTTGACGGGCCTGGCGGTCCGCCTGGCAATCAGAGCGGCACAGTAAGAGCCGCCCATGTTCCAGGCCACCTGGCTCCAGCCCCCGAAACTCGCCCCCTGGTAAAGGCAGTGGAGCTGGATCCTGTTCATGGGGATGCCGCCGAACCAGGTGGAGATGACGCGCTTGCATATATGCGGTCGCTGCTGTTTGACCCACACCTCCGGGTACTCGCCATTCCACCTGACGACTCCGCAGGGCCGTTCCGGGCCGATCCACGTGTGAAGGCGCCTCCTTGACGGTGAATTCTATGATCGTATCCGCCTCGCCAAGACCTGTCTCCACGTCACCCAGCTCTTCCACATCGCGCCAGCCTTCGTTATACAGGTTGCCGTCAGGGTAGAGTTCGGGGTTCGCCAAAGGTCTGCCCGGTCCGAGCGCCTCGTCCACGTCAAGCACGAATGGCCGTTCCTCCCACTCCACCTCGATCAATCTCAGCGCCTGGCAAGCGATATCTTCCGTGTCCGCTGCCACGGCAGCCCCCACTTCTTCGCCCTGGAAATGGGCTATGCGAGGAAGAACCGCGGCGTGAGAAGGGCCGTGGCCACCGAGTTCCGCGAACGCGGGCAGTTCAGGATCGTCGTACCTGAGGATGTATCGGACACCCGGAAGCCCTTCCGCCTTGCTCGTGTCCATACTCCTGATCCGCGCGTGAGCGTAGGGAGAGGTCAGGAACCGCATGCAGAGCATGCCGGGAAGCTGCACATCCATAGTGTAGATCGCGGTTCCGCTCGCCTTCTCATACCCATCGATACGACGCACGCCGCGCTTACCGATGTTTCTGTACTCCGCAAGCGGGTATCGGTCGGCCCTAAGGCTGTCCATCTGCTCCAGTATCTCGATTCAATCTCCTGTTTTCTTAAGCTCATAGTGTTTCCCAAACGGTGTTATGTCTTAAATACGTTACGGGTTACCGGCGTTGCGAGTTACGAGTTCAGAACCAATACTTATAACCCGCGACCTGCGTGACCCGTACGTCTCAGCCCGCAAGGGCGGTCGTCCTACGTAGCGCAGCGCTACCGGGCTGTATAGCCTCCGTCCACGACCAGCTCAGTACCCGTCACATAACTCGACTCATCGGAGGCAAGATAGAGAACAGCGTAGGCCACATCCTCAGGCGTGCCTAAGCGCCCGATCATGGTGGAGTCCTCACGCATCTTTTTGGCCTCCTCATAGGTGGATCCGGTAATTGCAACTGAAGCGCGCATTACTTTCTCGAGCATTGGCGTCAGGATGAATCCGGGGTGAACGGAGTTTACCCTGATGTTATAGTCGTGGCCTAATTTGGAACACTGGAGGGCGGATGCTTTCGTAAACAGCCTCACGCCTCCCTTGCTCGCACAATAAGCCGATGAATCAGCGGGCATACCGACGAGGCCTCCCACTGATGACATATTAACGATGGAGCCGCCTCCGCTCTTCTTCATCGCCCCTATCGCATGCTTCGTGCCGAGGAAGACGCCGTCGAGATTGATATTCATCACCCGACGCCAGTCTTCCAGCGACATATCCGTAATGGCTTTGCTCATCAGGATGCCCGCGTTATTGACGAGAACATCCAATCTTCCGAATGAGGATAATGTCTGCTTGATGACTTCTGCCCAGTCCTGCTCGCTGGTGACATCATGCCGCACAAAGATCGCTTCACCGCCTGCACGCCGTATCTCTTCAACTGTTTCTTTGGGTTCAGTCTCAATGATGTCGGTCAGTACGACCTTAGCTCCCTCTCTTGCCAACAGCAGGGCCTGGGCCCTGCCCAGTCCGCCCGCCGCCCCGGTTATGATTGCTACTTTGCCCTTTACGCGATCCATGCTCACCTCCTGTCTCCTATTTGCGCCCAGCCCTTCTCAGCCCTATTTGACGGGCATACTCCACTGCTTCATTATACTCTTTCAAGGAGGGCCTTCGGGAAATTTCCTCGAACCGGGACGCCTGATAGCAGGGATGGTACTGCGCCATGATATTCACGAAGGCATCCCGCGATAGCTCTTGCCTGATAAAGTCCAGCACATCCTTCGTGTTTTCTCCATGAGAAGGCATCACCAGGTGTCGGATGAGCAGCCCTCTTTGGGCAATACCTCTATCGTCCACGACAAGGTCTCCCACCTGCCGCTGCATTTCCTTGAGTACCTCTCTTACCACGTCCGGATAGTCGGGCGCATTGCAGTACCGGTCTGAAAGCTCTCGTTTCAAAAACTTGATATCCGGCATATAGACGTCGACGATACCTTCCAGAAGTTTCACGACTTCAAGAGACTCATATCCACTGCAATTGTACACAAGGGGTATGGTGAGTCCCTGATCGATCGCCAGAGAAAGGCCCCTGAGGATTGCTGGTACATAATGGGTAGGGGTTACAAAATTAATATTATGGCAGCCCCGGCGCTGAAGGTCGATCATGGCGGCTGCCAGTTTCTTCTGTGAGTAAGGGAGTCCCTCGCCCTTCATGCTGATCTCGTAGTTCTGGCAAAAGATACACTTAAGGTTGCAATGGGTGAGAAAAATGGTGCCGGAGCCTCCCACTCCCACAAGAGGCGACTCTTCGCCGTAATGGGCAAAGACGCTGGAAATGACGAGCTCTGCCGGTGCCTGACAGTACCCAAGGGCGCCTTCCAACCGGTTGACCCGGCACTGGCGCGGACAGAGCGTACAGGAGGCAAGCCTCTCCTCCAATTGAGTTGCTCTTTCTTCCAAAATGCCTTTGGACTTCGCAACAAGATAGCAAGGAAGCGCGTGCATGTACTCACTTCAAAAATTGAGCGTTATGACTTATTATATAGTACATAATCTGTGATCCGGACAACAAGACTGAGGCTGCAGAATAATCTGGAGTCTGAAGTCGAGTGTGTGAATGACGGAACAGGAGGACATATGACATACGAATATACCATTGAATTTTTTCCCCTGGAGCGGATAGCCCCGGCGGAAGAGGTGCCCGAAGAGACACGCAACGTGGTTTATGCGTGCGGCGCGGAGGGGGAGTGCGCGATTAGAGATCTCCGCGAGGAGCAAATGGATCTCCTGAAAGGTTTTATGAATGAAATGGGGAGCAAAGGGTGGGAACTGGTCCAGGTTCTGTTTAACCGGAACGGGGCAGTAAGCTTCTGGAAGAGGGCCATCGTAGAACTGGGCGATCAAAATACGTAAACCAACTACTGGACGGAAGGTAGCTGACCCATGCCGGTAACAGCATGGAGCCCGCACTGGGAAATGGATTTGCAGACCTTCATGGACGAGGTGAAAAGAGTGACGGGGGAGTGAATGCCCTAGAAGAGAAGCTCAAGGACAGGATCAAACGCGAAGGCCCTCTCACCTATGAGGCCTTCCTCGACGTCGTTCTGTACGACCACGAGGGGGGTTACTACAAGGAAGGAAAGCGCCTCCGCAAGGACTATTACACCTCTCCGGAAATTCATCCGGTTTTTGGAAAAACAATCGCGACGTACGTCGAGAATATTCGGGTCTCGTGCGGCAGAGACAAGATGTCCGTCATCGAGTTGGGCGGTGGGTCCGGTCTCCTCGCGGACCAGATCGTCTCAGGCTGCATGCATCCTGGCAGTCTTGACTACTTCATCATAGAGCGAGGGAAAAAAAAGGAAACGGGCCACATAGCGTGGGTCGATGATCTTTGCGATCTCACGCCGATTGATGGGCTCACCGTTATTATAGCCAACGAGTTTTTTGACGCACTTCCCTTTCACCGCGTGTTGAGGACTGAGCACGGGCTTGAGGAAATCTATGTCGATTTTGCTGATGGCTTCGCGGAGCTGCTCAGCCCGTTAAGCCCTCCGGTGGACGCCTTTCTCAGGTCGTACCCGCTCTTCCTGA
Organism: uncultured delta proteobacterium; assembly: GCA_963835605.1. GTDB lineage: Bacteria > Desulfobacterota > Syntrophorhabdia > Syntrophorhabdales > WCHB1-27 > JADGQN01. The sequence continues at coordinate 41,956 of CAWIHO010000031.1, forward strand.
ATCTCCATCAGAGCTCAGAGGTGACGATAAGGGCTGGCGAGATTCTTTCCCGGCTCACCGGCATCGTTGGCGAAGGCCTGCTGCTTGTCCTCGACTATGGATACCACAATGAAGATCTGGCCCACGGAAGATTCTTTGACGGCAGCACGATAGGATACAAGGACTTCAGAATTCGAGAAGATATGTTTCGCGACCTCGGCAGCATGGACATTACGCACCACGTGAATTTTGATCATCTGGGCGCCATCCTTCGTGGCCTCGGGTGGAGAAAAGTCGGAGAGATCGAGCAGTACCGGTTCCTTATCAACATTGGCATGCTGCAGCAGATGATGATGCTGCCGGATGCAGAGAGGGCACCGGCAAAAACGTTGATAAATCCGCAGGGGCTCGGGTCCATGATTTCAGTCCTTGGATTCACAAAAGATCTCTCCTGTGATGTGCCCGGATTCAAGCCGAAAAATATTTTTCGTCAGGCTGAAAAAATATGATTTAATACATATAAACTGTTTGCAATCTTGCGCGATATATATAGTACGGACTGAAAGGGGGTGAAGTCTGATGTCATGCGGAGTGAAGGGTTGTGGGGCAACAAAGAAAGCAACAAAGAAACCAGCGGCGAAGAAAGGTAAGAAGTAAGGTATGGGGGGATTCGTCCCCCCATTTCCCCCATCCATTTTATGGAAAGACAGAAAAGACTTTTCATTTTAAATGATGATCACGTACTCAATCGCATCTTAAAAGAGTTCTTCAAAGAGTATGGTATCAAGGTCTATGCATTCGCTGACGAGATAGACTTTGATATCGAGATACGACAGAAGAAGCCCCACGCAATCCTGCTCGATGTGGGGTTTTCCCCGGCCTCGCCTACGGACCTGATCGAGAAGATCAAGAAGTCGGAAGCCCATATGCCGGTGATTGTCATGGCCGGCATGGAAGACTATGCCCGGGCGCTCGACTGTTTGAGAGCCGGGGCCTATGCGGTTCTCAAGAAACCTTTTTCCAGTTATGAAGAAATCTATCACGGCGTGAATAACGCGATCGCTCACTTCATGGAGCGCCTGGAAATCAGGGAGCTGACGGCGGAGATGGAGAAAAGGTTCGAGCATGACAAACTGAACCTTCTGGAGCTCGAATTCGTAAAGAGCCTCCAGCACATGATCGGCGAAACAGAAGACGCTGTCACGGTTTTGAAAAACTCTTTTATGCTGATCAGGAATTTTCTGAGCTTTGAACTGTTTGCGGCGCTTGTGCCGCAGGAGGATGAGATAGAAATACACGTTTATCCGAATGGGCCGACCAACCCCGCGGTGGCTGAATTCATTCCGGGGACGCTCATCCGGAGAATGAGGAAAGCCTTACTCGAAGACAAGCAGGTGAAGGTGGTTTTTGAAGGCCCGGAAGAGAGCGCCTCGCCGGAGGCTGATGAAGACTACAAATCAGTGATTGTGGCTCTCTCCACACGGAACAAGACGCACGGTTGTGCCGGCATCTACCGGAGCCGCCCCTTTGATTACTACGAGGAATCCATATTCAAGCGCTTCTGTGCTCATATCTCATTGACGCTGGAGAAGATCGAGCTTTTCAAAGAAGTAAAAGCTCTGTCCGTCAATGACGGCTTGACAAGCCTGTACACGCACCTCTTTATCATGTCGAAACTGACGGATGAGGTGGCCAGATCGACGCGTTATGGTTCCAACCTGTCGATTATGCTTTTCGATCTGGACAATTTCAAGGACGTCAACGATACGTATGGTCATCTGGCAGGAGACAGCATATTGAAGGAGCTGGGCCGCATCTTGAAAGGTAGCCTGCGAAGCCTTGACAGTGTGGGCAGGTACGGTGGGGAGGAGTTTCTTGTGATACTGCCCGAAACAGACGGAGACTCGGCGAAACTTATCGGGGAGCGCCTCAGACGGAAGATAGAGGAGATAGAGTTTATTTATGGCGATAACAGGATTAGGCTGACCATCTGCGGAGGGCTGGGAGTCCACAGAGAAGGCATGGATGGGAATGCGTTGATCAAGATCGCGGATGAGAACCTTTACAAGGCCAAAAGGGAAGGGAAAAACATGGTGTGCTATGATACGAAGTGAAGAGGGCCTTGACCTCCTGAGATCACTCATACAGATTGATACCTCAAATCCCCCCGGCAACGAAGAAGCTGCGGTTCAGTTCATTGAGGCATGGCTCAAGAAGGAAGGCATAACGTCACAGATTTTTTCTCCGGCGCCGCGCCGGGGCAATCTGATGGCACGGCTCAAGGGGAAGAAGGCGGGTGAGCCCATCGTGCTTCTCGGTCACATTGATGTGGTGCCGGCAAATGACGCAGGATGGACAGAACCCCCGTTCAAAGGGGTGGTTAGGAATGGCTACATGTACGGCAGGGGTGCAGTTGACATGAAATCGGATGTGGCTGCCCAGATTTTAGCCTTCGCGACCCTCAAACGAGAGGGCATAACACCTGAACGGGACATTATCCTCCTCATTACCTGCGATGAAGAGACAGGCGGCCAAATGGGCGTCGGCTACATGCTTGAAAAGGTCGATGAGCTGTCCGATGCGGCCTTCGTGCTGAGCGAGGGAGGGTGCATTATCGAAGAGGACGGGGTGCTGCATGCCCAGGTTTCCGTAGCTGAAAAAAAGATATGCCAGTTCATGATCAGGGCCCACGGTACCGGAGGGCACGGCTCCATGCCGCACAAAGACAATGCGAACGATAAGGTTGTGCGTGCTGCGAACAGGATCATCGCGCACAACTGGCCGATTAGGCGGAACAAGGTTGCAACGCGATACCTGAGTGGGATTCTCAAGGGAAAGAAGTTCAAAGGATTCACCTTCTCGACACTGTCGGATGCGTTGCGCAGGAAAAGTTTTCGAGTCTTTGCAGAGAACAACCTGGTCTACAATGCATTGCTCAGGAATACTGTGGCTCTCACGATTCTCAAGGGTGGTGTCAAGGTTAACGTGATACCGCCGGAATCGGAAGCCAGCTTTGATGCGCGTATCCTGCCCGAAGAGCAGCATGAGCACTTCCTGGCGCAGGTGCAGAAGGTGGCCGGGAAGGATGTCGAGGTCGTGCCGGTAGATCGGGGCGAGTCGATCCCTTCCAGCTACGATACGGATTTTTTCAAGGCCATACGGCGTGCGGTGAAAGCCCGAAAGGGGAACATCCCCGTGCTCCCCTTTATTACAACCGGAGCTACAGACTTGCGGTATTTCAGGCAGATCGGTATAACCGCGTATGGTTTTTCGCCGATGGCCCTTTCCCGCGCAGAATTCATGAGCATGCACTCGATTGATGAGCGCATATCCGTGGAGGGCTTCGCTGAGGGGCTGGACGCCACGTACGATATCGTGAAAGACCTGGCCACGCACAGTTCAGCCGACTGATACCGGTTTGCCAACAACGTTCAATTGGTTTCATTCGTTTGATTGGTTGAATAGCTATAGCCAAAATCGGTCTGATATCTGGTGCGTTTGTTCGAACTAATGAAACCAATTCAACCAGTTGAACCAATGAAACGATTCGATAAAATCTCTTGACAAGGGTAGGGATTTTGTACACAATAGCAATAGAAAGTGAATTTGGTAACAAGCGTCGGGAGGCAATAGGCTTTAGCTTCTTCAAATCTTTGGCGTTTGCCAGACGGGGGGCGTATGAAAAAGGTAATGCAGCAAGGAAACGAAGCAATAGCGAGAGGAGCTTGGGAGGCTGGGGTGAAGGTGGCTACCGCATATCCCGGTACCCCAAGCAGTGAGATTTTGCAGGAGATGACACAGTATAAGGAGGTCTACACAGAATGGTCTCCGAACGAGAAAGTGGCCGTTGAGGTGGCAGCGGGCGCCGCGGTGGCAGGCGCGCGCGCCATGGCATCGATGAAACACGTCGGATTGAATGTGGCATCAGACCCGTTCATGACGCTCGCTTACACGGGTATCAAGGGGGGGCTCGTGATCGTCGTCTGTGACGACCCGTTCGTGCACAGCTCCCAGAATGAGCAGGACAGCCGCAACTGGGCGCGTTTTGCCAAGGTTCCCATGTTTGAGCCGGGTGATGCGCAGGAATGCCACGATTTTGTGAAGCTTGCCTTTGATGTCAGCGAGAAGTTTGATACGCCCGTTCTCGTCAGAGGTGAGACGAGGGTTTGCCACGCGGACTCACCGGTCGTCCTCGGAGAACGGAAAGAATCGACAATGCCCCTCGGTCTCGATCCCAAGATGGCGTCGAAATACGTGATGGTGCCGGCCAATGTGCGGGTGAGAAGGCCGATCGTTGAAGAGAGGATGAAGAAGCTGGAGGCGTATGCGGACAAATTCAAAGGCAATAGGATGGAGATAAACGACAAGAACATCGGCGTCATCACATCCGGTGCTGCTTACATGTACACGAAGGATGTATTCCCGAATTACTCTTACTTGAAGCTGGGCATGGTCTGGCCTCTCCCGAAAAAGATGCTTGCCGAGTTCTTCAAGAAGGTGAAGAAGGTGATCATCGTTGAGGAACTGGACCCATTCCTGGAAACGGAGATCAAGGCGCTCGGTTACAAGGTCTGGCATGGCAAGGACATCGTCCCGACCATGTTCGAGCTCACTCCTGAAATCGTCGAAAAATCCCTCAAAGGGAAGGCGTACAAGGCGCCGAAGGTCAGGGTCAAGCCGGAGGACCTGCCCAGGAGACCGCCGAACATGTGCCCAGGTTGTTCACACAGGGCCCTCTTTTACTCCCTCAAAAAGCTGGGCACGTTTGTCTTCGGCGACATCGGCTGCTATACCCTCGGCGTGGCGCCGCCCCTTCAAGCCCTTCACAGCTGTGTCTGCATGGGCGCGAGCATCGGTGAAGCCTTCGGTGCGGGCAAGGCCCTTGGCCAGGAGGGTCTCGGCAAGGTCTGCGCCGTGATCGGCGATTCAACGTTCCTGCACGGAGGCGTTGCGCCGCTCATGGACACGGTCTATAACAAAGGTTACTCCACGACGATCATCTGCGACAACAGGATCACCGGCATGACGGGCCTCCAGGAACACCCGGGCACGGGCTACACGGCAAAGGGTGAGCCCGCGAATATGGTCAATTACCCGGACCTCGCCCGGGCCCTCGGTATCAAGAACGTGCGGACCGTCGATCCTTATAACGTCCTCGAGACTATGGGCGCGATCAGGGAAGAGCTGAACAGGGACGAAGCATCGGTAATCGTGACCCAGAATGGCCCCTGCATGCTCCACAGGCGGGAAAAAAGGAAATTCCAGTATCCGTATTACCAGATCGATGTTGACACGTGCAGGGGATGCAAGGCGTGCCTTGAGATCGGATGTCCTGCGATAAGCTGGCAGGAAGTCTCAGAAGCGGACTCTATGACGAAGGATGGCAAGAAGCGGAAGGGCGTCGTCTCGATCAACAAGACGATTTGCCCCGGGTGCGGTCTTTGCCAACAGATCTGTAAGTTTGAAGCCATAATCCCGGGCCAGGCGTGAGGAGGTGCGCGATGAAAGGAAATAATAATGTAGTGACGAATGTGTTACTCTCGGGTGTCGGTGGTCAAGGTACCATACTCGCCAGCAATATCCTCACAGAGGTCTTTCTCGGGGCAGGCTTTGACGTCAAGAAAAGTGAGGTCCACGGCATGGCCCAGCGAGGTGGGGATGTAACGACCCATTTCAGGTTCGGGAAGAAGGTCTATTCGCCGCTCATCAAGTACGGTGATGTAGACTTCCTCGTTTCCTTCGAGCAGCTCGAAGCATTGAGGTACATCAACTGGGTAAAGGATGGCGGCAAGGTGGTCATAAACGACCAGCAGGTTTTGCCGCCGGCTGTGAACCTCGGGCTGGCTGTCTATCCCCCGGACGTCGAGAAGATATTCAGGAAATTCTTCAAGGAAAATGTTCACGTGATCAAAGGGCAGGACATTGCAACTAAGCTTGGTGATGCGCGGGCTGCCAACGTTGTTCTGGTCGGCGCCTTCTCCAACTTCTTCAAGTTCAAGGAAGAAACGTGGATCAACGCGCTTACTGAGCTGCTCCCGAAAAAGATTCATGAGCTGAACATAGCAGCTTTCAAGGAAGGAAGAAAGGCCCTCTAGGGGGCCTTTCTCTTTTTACCCATGCCATTCTCGTTCTCTCGCCTGCGCAGGTCTCCTGCGCAGGCCTCGTTATGTGCGCGATGAAAGCATTTAAACTGAACAACGGCCTGAAATGTCTGTTCGAGCAGCGAAAAGGGACTGGTGTTGTCGCGATCCAGGTCTGGGTGAAAGTCGGAAGTAAGTACGAAGCGGATCGCCAGGCCGGGATAACCCATTTCATCGAGCATCTTATCTTCAAGGGCTCAGGTGAGGCCGAGGGTTACGAGATTGCCCCGAAGATAGAGGCACTCGGCGGCAACATCAATGCTTTCACCTCCTATGACAACACGGTCTATCATATCGTGGTCCCCGAAGACGCCTTCGAAACGGGCCTGGAGCTGCTCGTCGGCGCAGTAAAAAGCCCACGCTTTCCTGACAAGGAGATTGCAAAGGAGAAGAAGGTCATCATCGAAGAGATCAAGATGGGCGAGGATCACCCGCAACGCAAGCTTTTCAAGGAGCTTTTTTCACTCAGCTACGAGGGGCATCCGTACGGAAGGCCCATCATAGGTTTCGAGCAGACGGTAAGCAGCACGGAACGGCCGGATATCATGGCCTACTTTAACGAGCACTACACTATCGATAACATGGTTGTCGTGGTGATAGGCGACTTTGATGAGGCGAAAGGTAAGAAACTTCTCGAAGAGGGTTTTTCGGGGCTCGGCGCGCGACCGGTTGCTTCTCAGCCCGCGAGAGCCTTCCCGATCCGGCAGAAGCGGAAGGAGAACACGGATCGAGAAGGATGTGAGAGAGAGCTACCTCGCGCTCTCCTATCCTGTCCCTCCGTTGGTTCACAAAGATATTCCTGCGTTGGAGGTCCTGGCCAAGATATTGGGCGACGGCGACAGTTCGCGCCTCCAGGCGGTGCTCAAGCACAAGAAGGGGCTTGTTACAAACGCGGGCACGTACCTTTTTACTCCGAAGGAAGATGGTCTCTTTATCGTCCTGGCCACGTTCAACGAGGCAGACCATGAAGCCGTCGCTGAAAGGCATAGATGCAGAACTCGGGAGGATCTCAAAGGGCTCGATTGAAACGTGGGAGATGGAAAAGGCGAAGAACCTGGTGCGCTCATCTCACATCTATGCATCGGAAACAGTGCAGGGGCGGGCTCAGGAGATAGGATACTACGCCACGATAACAGGCAATGCACGTTTCAGTGACAGGTACTTGAAGGGGCTTGACCGGGTGTCGAAGGCGGATGTCAAGCGGGTGACTTGCAGAGAAAGCCCTGGCCCATCCATCGTTGCGGAGACCGGGCGGTCGAGGAGACGAAGCTTGGTTGTCGTTGAGGCGACGCAGCGACAGAAGGTATACGCATAAGCCTAATCCCCACACCTTTCAGTTGAAGAATGGTTTCACGTGCGTTCTGAACAGGAACAATGCGAGCCCGAGCATTTCATTCATGATCGGATTCGTTGGTGGCCTGAAGGAGGAGGCTGCCGGCAAGAACGGGAGTTTCAACGTGCTTTCCAGGATGCTGCTTAGGGGTACCGGCAAGAAAGATGCGCAGGCCATAGCCCGTCGAGATCGATACGCTTGCGGGCTCGATTGACCCCGTTGCAGGAAAGAACGTGTTTGGTCTGTACGGTACGTTCCTGTCAAAAGACCTGAAGCAGTCCGTCTCCCTCTTGAAGGAACTTCTCACGGACGCGGCGATCAACCAAAAAGAACTCAAAAAGGTCAAGGAGGACGTGCTGTCAGAGATACGGCAGAAGGACGACGAGCCCGTTTCGCTCACTTTCAAGGCCATGTACGAGGTGCTCTATGAGGGGCATCCTTACGGGAAGGATGTGTCCGGCACGGCCGAAGATGTGATGAGACTCAGCCGGAAGGAGATTGCCGATCTCTACAAAGCGTACGTAAGTCCCGGGTCCGCGGTGCTGGCGATATCAGGGGACATAAACCTGAAAGAAACGGAAAAGCTCGTTGGAAGGGCCTTTGCCCGATGGACAGGTGGCGCTCACACGCTGGAAAAACTTCCGCACGACACGTCGCGCTAAAGAGCGAACAGTGGACAGGCAGATTTTTCAGACACACATGATCTTTGCTTTCCTCGGGCCGGGAGTCGCGTCCGGAGACAGATATGCGGCGGAGGTGATGAACTGGAGTTCTTTCCGGTATGGGAGGGCGAATTCACAAAGAGCTGAGAGAAAAACGGCCATACGCGTACGCTGTTACCTTCTTCAATCAGATGGCGTACGAGACAGGTGCGCTCGGCATTTACATCGGCACAGACCTGAAGCACGCGCGGGACGTGAGAGGCGGTTGTGGCAAACGAAATAGAGCAGATCCGCCAGCACGGGTTTTCCGAGGAGGAGATTGCCATTGGCAGGCGCTACATCATCGGAAGCCAGCGCACGCGCATGCAGACGAACAGCGCCATTGTCTCCAGCATGTGCCTCGACACCATGTACGGGCTCAAGGCTGATCACTTCAAGCGCTGGCCGGCGCTTATAGACAAAGTGACGAAAGCAGACGTCGACGAAGCAGCACGAAAATATCTCTCGCTGGACAAGATGGTGACAATCCAGGTCGGACCCAAGCCAGACAAGCAATAATACCAGAACGATATCTCACGCCCAGTCGCTCCGCTCCTTCGAGGCCGCAGAGGGCGCAGAGGAAATACGTGAGGAGAGAAATACGTGAGAGTATGCATGTGCTTGCTCTGAATTCTCGGAGAGAATTCTTCGCATCGCATCGCGCTACGCGCGAAATAGTCGCGGAGCCTGCGCTTGTATTGTCCGCCGCTTCGCAGCAGACCGATTTTGTCGTTACCCCTTCCGGCGGGGAAGCCGGACGGGGGTTGCCAGGAATGGTCCCTGTTGCGGAATCCTCCGATGGCAAACTCGCCCCGGCTGATGGCAGCGAGGAGTGTTTGATCCTCAGGGGACCAGGGCCTCAGGGCCCGTATCCGATGGCCTCGCCACCGTATCGGTCGGCAGATCGGTGCGACGAGGTTGTAGACAGGCTCGTCCACCCGGAGGGAGGCGAGTGCTTCCAGATACCGTTCATTACTTGCCTGGCTGATGCTGGTCCGCTGGTAGAGGTCAGCAACCCCCTTGCGCATCCGTCGCCAGCTCTTTTCGCCGTTGGGCTCTCCCTCTTTTGTCCGGAACACCTTGAAGTCAGCTGCCTCGTTGATCGTCGTCTCCACCCGGAGCACGCTCCCCTGCTTATCGTAGACCTTGACGGCATTGGCCTTGAGCTGGTGTTTCACCCGTATCCCTTCGGGCCGCTTCTTGTAGGAGCTGACCACTTCACCAACGAACTGGCTGTTCGGCTTTTTACCGAGAAAGCGCAGAACATCCACGCTCCCAAAGGCACTGATCCCGCCCCGCACCAAGGATGGGTAGAGGGAGGAAAGATCGCGGGGCGATTTGAACATGAGATCACTCGCCCACTCACTCTGGTAGGTCGACCAGTAGTAGCCGATGCGATACGGGAAAAGCATCATTTCATGGGCAGGGTTGAGCCGCCGGGCAACGGCATGCAGCACCTCTGGCCAGTTCGTGGTGAGCTGTTGGTCAAAAAGCTTCTGAGCTGCCGCTACGTCCTCAATCCAGACAAAGCAGTTGTCCCGGCGTTCGTAGCGGAGTCCGACAGCATCCATCTGCCGGGCAAGCCACTCCCGTCCATTGAGGCAGATACGGATGGTGAAGGGATACCACGTTTGGATGCGGCCGTGCATGAAGCCGAACTGCTCGTCGATCCAGTAGTGGTAGAGGAAGAGGCACTTGCGGATGCGCGGCTCCAAGGTAATGATCTTCTTCTGGGCGTTACGATGTATCTCATAGGTCTGGCAGGGTTCTACCGAGGTCAGGACGGCGATGAATGTCCGCCCGGAAGGGGCCAGTTACACCGTGCCACGAAGTGGCTGACGGTTTTGATTTTCCGGCCTCTCACCGGAAAATCAAAAGATAAGTGCTCCGTTTCTCATCTCTGTGGCCTCTGTGAACTCTGCGTGAGATAACAGTCTTTTACGCGAAGAATTCTCGTATCGACGCTGACGACGTATTCCTTCTGCTCTGTCTTCAGTTCGGGAAAGATGGGCAGGGCGAGGCTCGTGAGCGACGCTTCCTCGGCCACTGGAAAATCGCCTTTCTTGTATCCCAGGTACGCAAAGCACGGCTGAAGATGGAGCGGCAGCGGATAGTATATGCCTGTTGCCACGCCCTTCTTCTGGAGATGCTCGCGCAGCGCGTCCCGTTTCTCTGTTCTGACGACATACTGATGGAAGATGTGGGAGCCGGGAGGGTCCATCTTCGGGAGCTTAAGGGGCAGGTCTTTGAGCTGTTTGTTATAATACGTGGCATTGGCAATACGTTTCTTGTTCCATGCTTCAAGGTAAGGAAATTTTTCGACGAGTGCGCATGCCTTGATCTCATCGAGCCTGCTGTTGATACCCACAAGTTCGTGAAGATAGGCGAGTCTCGCCCATCCCGTGGACACGAAGCTTCTTCACGCGCCCTGCCAGGTCATCGCGCTTTGTGAGCACCATCCCGCCCTCGCCTATGCCGCCAAGGTTCTTTGTCGGATAAAAACTGAGTGCAGCTATGTCGCCGAAGTTCCCGCACATGGTGCCCCAGAGACGCGCGCCCAGTGATTGCGCCATATCCTCTACGACGGCGAGGCCATGTTTGTGCGCTAGAACTGAGATAGCCCTCATGTCGCACACCTTGCCGAATAGATGGACAACGGTTATTGCCTTCGTCTTCGGCGTTACGGCGCTCCTGATCATGACGGGATCGATGTTCATGTCATCTTCTTCGATATCGACAAAGACAGGCTTTGCGCCGACGAGCAGGATGGAGCTGGCTGTGGAAAAGAACGTATACGGTGTGGTGATTACCTCGTCGCCTTCCTTGATGTCCAACGCCATGAGGCTGAGGATAAGCGCGTCCGTCCCGTTTGCACAGGATATGGCGTGGGGAACGCCTGCGTAGCGGGCTATCGCCTCCTCGAGCGCGGAACAATACTTTCCAAGGATCAGGCGCTGCTCTGATAAAATCTCTTTGAGCTTGCGCAGGAGGGGCCGTTCCACTTTCTTATACTGGGCTTTCAGATCAATCAGCGGTACGTTCATTTTATGTAAGGTTCTCCGAAAGTGTTCAGGTACACAATTTCTGTCAGCGGCTTGCGGGGCCTCGCGTCCGGTGGCGTCTCAAAGTAACCGAGAGGCGTCATAGAGACGATGCTGTAGCCTTCAGGGACCTTCAATATCTCTTCCGCTTTCGATCCCGTCAAACAATCCGACATGTACCGTTCCCAGGCCGAACTGCCACGCTGCCAGCACCAGGTGCTCCATGGCGAGAGCTGTGTCGAACATGAACCAATCGCCTCTGTTGGTCGCGGCTTCCCCTTTGTAGTAGCCTGATAATCCTCTCTGAGCCGCTGCGCAGATCACTATCGGTGCATCGAGATACGCGGCCTTCGCAGGATTTGTCGGCCTCAGTGTCTCGGAAAGTCTGGCCCTGGTATCCTGGTCTTTTACGACGATGAAGCGCCAGACCTGCGTATTATTCCAGGATGGAGCGAGTCTCGCCGCATCGAGGATCTCCTTGAGAATCTCCTCCGGCACGGGTTTGCTCTTGTACTTCCTCACGCTTCGTCTTTCCTGTATGGCTGTGAGCAGTTCCATGGTCTCCCCCTGGAGAGTTCGTTGCGGTCAGGCTGGAGTCTATCACATCCGTGTCCGCATTCTCAATCACGATTGGTGAATTTTTCGTTGCAGAGATTCTTCCACATGGGGTAGATTGAGACTTGTGGCACGATTTCACGCATTAAAGGGGAAAGCCCTCGTATTTCTCCTTTTCATCTGGTCCCTCTGGTTCATGAATTTCATGGCAAGGGCCATTTTATCACCCGTGCTCCCGCTGATAGAGGACGAGTTTGGTGTTCTGCACGCGCGCGCAACCAGCATCTTTCTTTTTATCGGGATGGGGTATGCGTTTTCGGTTTTCTTTTCCGGAGTTTATGCCAGAATGCTTGGCCCGAAAAAATCGGTATGCATGTCGCTCACGATTCTCGGGCTCACATTCCTCGCAATCTCACTGGTGAGAACCTTTGATCTCTTCTACCCCATAGGCATTGTGCTGGGTCTTGCCACCGGGATGTATCTGCCTGCCGCGATACCGCTTTTGACCGAGTATTATGACCAGGGGCAATGGGGGAAAGTGATCGCCATTCATGATTCGGGTGCAGCCCTCAGTATGTCCGCCACCCCTTTCATTGCGGTTATCCTCTTACTTTTTCTGCCATGGCGTGGAATGTTGGTCGTCATCGCCATAATCTATTTTCTGGTGGCCATCGTCTTTTATGCTGTCACGGAAGATGTAAGGGTGGGGACAAAGATCACGTACTTTCCCGGGCATGTCCTGAAGGCAAAAGCTATCTGGTACCTTGGCGTAATATGGATTTTCATGGCAGGCGCTACCATGGGTCTCTACTTCGTGGTTCCGCTCTATCTCGCCAAGGAGCTTTCGCTCACCATAGAGCATGCCAATACCGTCTTTGGCGTGTCGAGAATAGGAGCTGCGGTCGTCGGTATAACGGCAGGATTTCTTGTTGACCGGTTCCGTGCGAAGAGGATCCTTTTTTTCCTTGTCTTGACAACCGGTATCTTTACCGCTTTGGTTGCCGTCAGAGACCTGCGATGGATAAAAGTCTTTCTGTTTCTCCAGGCGACCGTTGCGGCAGGGTTTCCTCCTATCTCGCTGGTTGCGGTCTCGAAAATGTTTGAGCGCGAAACGCGAGGACAGGCTGTTGGCCTTATTGTGACGCTCGGTGTGATCGGTACTGCCGTCATCCCTTATTTTCTCGGCCTTTCCGGAGACCTCGTGAGCTTCAGACTGGGATTCTTGCTGCTTGGCATCGTGACTGTGCTCTCGTCCGGTCTTCTCTGCTTTGTAAAGGAGCTGGAGTAACAGTGCAATAACGTTACGTGTTACGAGTTACGGGTTACGGGTCAGGAGTCCAAGATCACAGGACGAAATGACAGGCTAGCGCAAAACCTTCCTCTTTCTTATGCTCGTCTGGCCGGCATTTTCACATTTATCGCCTTTGGGTACGGAACCTCTGTCTCGTTCTCGGTAGGCTTGGTGCCTTACTTTCTGGGGATCTCCGGTGATTTTTGGAGCTTCAGGCTTGGAATATTCGTGCTTGCGATTTGCACTACCCTGTCGAGCGGGCTTTTCTATGTGCTGAAGGAACTGACGTCACCTGTTTTAATATTGACTTCCACGCATTAATCCGGTATCCTGTTGATTAACAGCGGGGTGGAGCAGACTGGTAGCTCGTCGGGCTCATAACCCGAAGGTCGCAAGTTCAAATCTTGCCCCCGCAACCAAATAAAATCAAGGGGTTAGGCATTATGTCTGACCCCTTTTTTGTACTCTTTTCTACCATTTTCTAACCAATTTCTAACCGAACAGCATCAAATGACATAAGATAGCCATAAGAAGTGGGCGCCATAAAACAGTCGTAGATAGCTGCATTCTGATGAGAAGGACCTTCTAGTCTTCTGGAGAAGGTATAACCCACTCTCAGATAAACTTCATCGGGATACGCAAGATAAACGCTCTACTATCGAAATTAGTCTTTCCATCAAGGACATTATTCGGCCCAAATTCACTTCCACGATAAAAATATAAAGCAAGCTAAAGGAGTTAAGTAAAATAACACCTAAAGATGCTCTATCAAGCGGAGCGTCTAGAGTGAATTCTCTAATCAGGATGTATGCCGAATAACTACAACATATAATGAGCGCAATCCGATATATCAGGGTTTTTGCATGGCTCATCGCTGTCTTTTCGTCAGGTGCAAATTTGATCTTGATGTTGATGTATGCTGTTAACCCCAAAATAAATACTGAAACGACAATACTAATCAATATCGGTATCATGGTAGTTGTTGTGCCATGGTAGTATCATCAAGGGACGTAATGGAGGATTTGCCACGGCACGTGCCATTGCAGTAAAATGAATCGGAACGGAGCTCAGTGCGATGGCCAAAAGACCTGCCTGTTGTGGAGGCAGCCTTAAAAAGGGGAGAACAAAATGAAAAGGCAACGATTGCCGGCAGCATCAAGGGGAACAGTTTTAGCGCTTGGCTTAACGGCTATGCTCCTGCTGGGAATCTATGGGGAAGTATTGGCTACAGAGACGGCTCCAAAAACCGTTAAAGTGGGCTGCTCAATACCTCTCACCGGGGCTTTCGGCGCAGGAGGAAAACGGATAAAGCAAGGTTATGAATTAGGGATTAAGCAAGTTAATGATGCGGGAGGAGTCTACATCGAACAATTTAAGAAGAAGATACCTCTGGAATTCCTGTTCCTGGATAGTGAATCTGATCCCGTCAAGTCCGCGAGCCGCATGGATAAGCTCTACTCGGTAGATAAAGTTGACGTTTTTCTGGGAGGGTTCTCAGGAGTTCTCGTCATACCCCAGCTGGCGACCGCGGAGAAGTATAAAACGCCTATTCTTGTGACAACGGTGACAAGCGAGGGCCCGTTTCAAAAGGGATATAGGTACATATTTAATGTGTTCCAAAGCGACCTGGATCACGCGGTGGTCTTTTTTGACATTTTTGAATCCATCGCGAAAGAGCAGCGGCCCAAGAAATTCTCTTACTTTGGGGGACAAGATGAGATGGGGGTGGCCCAACTTGTCTATTTCAAGGAACTTGCTGCGAAGAGAAATATCGACATCGCAAGCATCGAATGGTACTCAATGGCTGCCATGGACTTCTCTTCCCTGATCATCAATGCTAAGAAGGCTGGTGCCGATGCGCTGTTTTCGGTCCCCGCTCCTCCTCAGGGTATCCGACTCGTAAAACAGATGAAAGAGCTCGATTGGTCTCCAAAGCTTGCCTTTATGACCAGAGCAGCGAGTGATGCCCCTGGTCCAAAAACCTTGGCAAGGATGGCGACTACATATGCGATTTAGGCGGTTGGGATTACCATCTAAAGCTTCCGGGAGTTGAGAAATTTACCGTCGATTACAAGTCTGCTTACGGGGACTTTCCTGAGCCGTCAGCAGGGACGGCTTACACCCTTATCCAGATATTGGTCGATGCTCTCCAGCGGCCGGAACTCTTGATAAGGATAAGGTCAGAAACGCCATAGCCGCAACCAACATGATGACGGTTATGGGACCCATGAAATTCAGGCCTAATGGTATGGGGGAAGGGAAGTATCTGCAAACTGTGCTGCAGTTTCAGAATGGTAAACGAGAATTGATATGGCCAAAGGATCAGGCCTCGGCTTCCTTGATCTACCCGATGCCTCCGTGGAAAGAACGTTAATCAGGGGGGTGTGTGGAGAGTAGAAAGGGCCAGGGGCTCCAAGCTCGTCAACCTGATGGAAGACTTTAAGATACCGGAGAGACTACTTTGGTCTTCGTGGGTATCCTTACTATTATCCCTATTACGCTTATGGGTATTGGGCTACGCAGTGTGATCCTTATGGCAGGTGCTACAGAGTCTGGGTGCCGTATTATTGAGGGTGAGCATTTTTCCCCAAAAGTCATACAATGACCGAAATAAGAGTAAGCAAAATTGAAGCTGCGAAAAGGCAAATAGAACTCTCGATACGGCTCTTGTTTCGAAACGAGGACCCAATCGGTATTCTTACGCTGGCGGCTGCGGGATTCAGAATCCTTCGTGACCTCGGGGAAAAAGCAGATAGTCAGACACATCACCATCTCAAAAAGATAATAAAACCGAAAATGGAGGGTAAGTTATGGAAAGCGTTCAATCGCCCGGCCGACTTTCTCAAACATGCAGAGGACGCCCACGATGGCATTTTGGAGAATATCCAAGAAGAGGCAAATGATGTCCTTATTCTCTTTGCGTGCTTCTATTATAAAAACTTAGGACACCAATGGACGCCGCAGATGGAGGCGTTTATCACTTGGTATATGCTTCTACACCCCGAAATCATCGAGCTGTTAATAGAAGACCCGACCATGTATGCCATGGTGGCAGCTGATGAGATTAGTGCTCTTAAAGAAAGACCACGGTCTGAACAGCTGACCTTTGGCAAAATTATTACAGATAGAGTATACAGGGGAATGAAAACCATCTAACGAATGGCTGCCCGCGCCAACGGTCCCCTGCTTACCTCTTGCGTCCCTTGACCGATAATCCTTTAGAAACGCAGCATCAAGTTCGGAAAGGGACAAAAGGATGAATATAGCGATCCACCTCAGTAACCATCTGGTGTCTGAGGCCGTCTACCAGCTTCTGGTGAAGAACGGGTACGATCACGTGGTCACGAGCGAGAGCCCTCCTACCAACGGGTTTATCCCTGACGTGCTCCTCGTGGATATCACGACCCTCACGCAGGATCTCCTTGCTCAGTACCCCGAGGCAAAGGTTCTCCTCATCGACACCGGCATAGAATCGGACAAACTCTGCACCACGCTCCTCTCGTACCGGATACACGGAATACTCTCCCCCGATACGGAACTCAACCTGTTCAAGAAGGCCCTCAAGGTGGTCAGCGAAGGGCAGATCTGGATCGATAACAGCTCCGTCAAGGCAGTTCTCCACGACAGGGGCATCGTGTCTCAGAGAGGGAACATCGGCACTATCAGCGGTAGGGAACAGGAGATCATCGACTGCGTCTGTCAGGGGTTGAGCAACAAGGAGATCGCAGTGAGGCTCGCCCTCTCATCGCATACCGTGAAAGCCCATCTCAACAGAATATTCAGAAAGCTCAACATCACGAACCGGTCAAAGCTGGTGACACGGACCATGCATGCCCAGTAGTCTCAATAATTATGATAGAGTCAGCCACCGAGCTAGGGGGAAAAATGAACTGGTACAAAGTGGAGCTGACGGAAGACCAAATAAGGGCCGGACAGCTTAATCGCATGCAGGATGAATTTCAAAAATGGTATGTGTCCCTCAATGCATGGAGAGACACTGCTCTTTTTTCTCGTGGCCGTGAGGATGACCGCAGCGTGACCCTGTATATCTACTCCACATCGCCCGTTCACGCAGAGGCATTATGTCAAATGTTTCCGGCAAAGCCCTGTGAACCACCAGAACCGAATCACCATCAAGCCGTTCCTGCACGGACCTCCCTTGTATTGCGTATAGGTGATGTCAATCTGCGCAACAACATCATAGAGGCGATGTCGCGAGACAAAAGGACAGGATAAGGAGGTTTGTTATGCGAGTAGAAGTATTTTCAAACCGAAGAGATACGCCAGAATTGGAAGCTGAAATAAACTCCTGGCTTACGAACAACAGTAACATTCAAATAAGCCACGTAAAACAAAGCTACGCATATGACGGTAAACGTGTTTTTTATACACTAATTTCAATTTGGTACACAATAAAGTAGACGATAGTGTATTTGGTATTGATCAAGAGAGATGATAATGAAGAAGTGTCCCTTCTGTGCTGAAGACATTCAAGACGAGGCGATAAAGTGTAAGCACTGCGGTGAGGTCCTGGATGACTCCAAGCACCCACGCTTTGCAGAGAAAAAGACTCAATGGTATTTCCGAAAGTCTTTTATCATCATGGCAGTCTGTTGTGTGGGGCCTCTGGCGTTGCCCTTGATTTGGTTGCGCCCACAAACGACGTGGCCATGGAAGATCGGACTCACCATAGGAATCCTTGTTCTCAGTTGGATCCTGTTCCAAACCACGATGGAATCCATCCGTACTCTCAGGGAGTATTACAAGCTCATTCAAGGGGTTTGAAATGATCTTCGGGTATAAGACTCGGCGGGTTACCTCGTGATTGAAGACCATCTCCCACTCCTCAAACATTGCTTCCTTACTCGTTAAAATCAAATACTTCTTCCTCTTCAACTTCTCTTTTTTCTTTTCGATACAGGATTACGCCCCGCAATCGTGACTGCCAAGCGCAACCATCCGATCTTGTGCTCGAAAGCCAGCGCCATGTTAAGAAGCTATTTTCCTCTTGAATAGCAATAAAGCCAAGAGTAGGCTTTGGGGAGTGTTGTCATTTCTTGCGCCGCAAACTTCGGAAGTGAGGGGATAAGGAGGGACACATGAAAAAGATGATTGTTTCTGTACTCGCTCTGGCCGTAGTGGTCTTTGTGGCTGTAATAGGTAGCGCCCAGCAGGCACCACCAGTCCCGTTTGCTGAGAGGCACGTGAAGTTTGAGAACGGGGTTATAGGCAGGCCGCTAAGCTTCGAAAGCGCGAACCCCCGTAACTTTGAGGAAATTATCGGCAAGGCAGTTTTGCGCCCTGTCAAACTGGACGGGCAACTCTTTGTTCCCGCAGGAGCAGGGCCGTACGGGGTCGTTATTCTCGTTCCCGGATCGCGAGGGGTGATCGC
Organism: uncultured delta proteobacterium; assembly: GCA_963835605.1. Taxonomy (GTDB): domain Bacteria; phylum Desulfobacterota; class Syntrophorhabdia; order Syntrophorhabdales; family WCHB1-27; genus JADGQN01. The sequence goes on from CAWIHO010000031.1 coordinate 60,388, forward strand.
GGATTACCTGAAGCACGCACAAGAACTCACCTCGGTGGGCCTGGCCGTCTATGCGTTGGATCCGCTCGCCGGACGGGGCATAAAGGACATCGTGTCCGATAAGGCCGGGTTGAGTATGGCAGCGTCGGCGTATGATGTCCTCGCTGCCGCGCGCATGCTGGTAACCCAACCCAGCATAGACAGACAACGCATCGGGGCCATGGGCTACAGCCGTGGAGGCGCAGCGGTACTGTTGGCCTCCTATCACCAGATGACTAGCGCTGTTCTCGGCGATAAGGTATCTCTTAAAGCAGTGCTGGCTGCATGGCCCACGTGCGATTATCAATTCGCGCATGCGGTTACGGCTCCCACAGTTGTGCGCTTCCTGGTGGGCGATTCAGATAATTGGACCTCACCGGCGCAGTGCCAGGGGCAGGCTGCGGCTATGCAGGCTAACAATCCAGAGGTATCCATCCGGCTCTTCAAGGCGGCCTATCACGCGTTTGGTCATTACGAGCCCGTGGCTGAGATGCCAAATGCGATGAAATTCTACACCGTACCCACCACGTACATAAACGATCAGGGCGCCTTTCTTGATATATATACCGGCAAGACGATCCCCGGCGCCGATGATGCCCATATGAGGGGCCCCTGGGGGGTGCGAGCGACGGTCACCGTGGGAACGAAACCCGGCCAGACTGAAGCCTTCGTCGACGATATGGTGAGCTTTTTCAAAGCACAGCTGCGGCCATAGCGGCCGTGACGAAGATTCCTATCGGTAATCGCGAATCTCAGTGATTGGCGCAGGGTGGGCATTTGTAGGTACATCGCGCAGTCCGTTACTCGCGCATGTCTTCCTGTAACATGAGCATCAGCTCTCGATAGAAAAAGATCCACATTACAAGTGGCATTTAACAGCGTTACTCACGAATCTTCGGCCTGAAATTGAATGGAGATGCAAGGAAATAAAATCCATGAATCAGGCTTTATAGGAGAATATGCAAGGAAAATTTTTATTAGGTGGGATCCGTACTGTGGCAAGGCAATCGAAGGCAAAACATTAAACTATTGTTGTAGTCCTTACTGTTCTCGGTGCTCCCGCAGCCATTACCAGGACTGCGGCCGAATCGCTGACGATCTTCTCCTGCACGAGGTCAGCGCATCCTGTGACCAAAGACCTTCTCTCTTTCCAGGCGTGTACCTTGGTTAAAGCGAAAATTTAGAAACCTATTCTTAGCGGGCCTTCCACTCTGGGCTCCCGCTTTTCGGCAAAGGCAGCTGGTCCTTCCGCCGCGTCGGCGCTACGAGGATGCCCTGCCAGATATCGGCGTTCTTCTGCCACAACTCCTCATCAGTCATGTCCAAGGCGACTCGCGCGAGTGCAAGGTTGGCACGGACTCCGAGGGGGGCGTTCACGCATATCTTCTGGGCGAGGTCCATGGCGGCCCTCATCAATTTGTCTTTCGTGACCACTGCGTTGACAAATCCAAGAAGATAAGCGGCATGCGCGTCAATAGGTTCCCCGGTGAGGAGCATCTCCATGGCACGCGCCTTCGGCATCGCCCTGGGAAGCCGAAACGCGCCTCCTGCCCCTGCGTAAAGGCCCCGCTTGACCTCCGGCTGGCCGAAGAGGGCGGACTCTACCGCGACGACAAGGTCGGACGACAGGACGATTTCGCATCCACCGGCCAGCGCTGCGCCATTCACGGCTGCGATGATCGGCTTGGTCCTCGGATAGGTAACAAACCCCGCAAAACCGCCCCTGCCCTCCAGGATTGCCGGGCCTTCGCCTCCCGCAAAGGCCTTAAGGTCCATTCCGGCACAGAACGCCCGGTCCCCCGCACCCGTAACAATACCTGTCCACGCCTCCTCTTCCGCCTCGAAACGATCCATAACGGCGCGCATCTCCCGCGTCATGGCCGCATCAAAGGCGTTTCGCTGTTCCGGGCGGTTAAAGGTCATAACAGCGATATGATCCCTGACCTCATAAAGGACCAGTTGGGTCTTTGCTTCCATGTAGCACCTTACTGTGGGCGTCTTAAGGCTTTGTTATTCTCGACCAATTCACTAGATTTCAAGCACCTTGTCCTGCCTGCTATAGTTGGGTTTCATCCTACATGAGGGGTCTCGCCGTCCTTCAATTTACCCTTTGAGCGATCCTGAAGTACCCCATCAACACATTCCAGCTGGAACCACCATTTTTTGCTGTAATCAGGCTTCCCATATCCTAGGAGGTCATCTCCCCGGATGGCAAGACTCCTTGCGACACCCGAATGTCTCATCATCCACCCCACGGCCCGGTGGAAAGGCGTATACGGTTTATTCCACGGGCAGACCGTCATGCACGTACCGCACGATGCACCGTGCTTGTTCCCGACCCTCATGCTGGTACACTTCTTGACGTCGACAGGCCAGCGCTCGTAACCGTTGTACATGATCTTTCCTTCGTAACTGATAGACTGTGTGGGGCATTCACGGGCACATTTCTTACACTTGGAACAGAAGTCCTGAAGGCCAAAGTCGATCGGTTTGTCCGGTGCCAGCGGAAGGTCGGTAGTGACAACGGCAGCCTTGAAACGGGGACCCAAGAATGGGTGTACAACACACTCACCCAATCCGGGAAAATTCCCCGAGCCCGGCCCACAAGAGTATCGGGGGTACAACCACGTCATAGTTGAATGCACCATAATGGGCCTTAGCGGGATACCCGAGCCTCCTTATGTAATCGGCCATGACGCACGCTATGAATCCGGACGTCGAATAGGCCATGTAGCTTTGCGGCCGGCTGATGTAATCGGACCCACTTGTCGCCTCAGAGGTTCTCCAGTCCTGATCAATGAGGATGGCGATCGCGTACTTGTGCTTCAGATCGACAGGCTCGCCACTTGGGAAGCGGTGGCTGAAGACCGCGTACGGGGGAAGCTCACATATGCCAACTGCGTCGGTGCGCAAGAAATACGCAAGTTCTTTGATGTGACGGGCTCTGCCCACTCGGGCGTGAAAGGCCGGACATGGGCAGCCAAGCGGTCAAAGCCGAAACCGTATTTTTCCACGAACTCGTGGTCATATATGTCTTCGGTGATGATGACGTTGATCATGGCCAGGGCCAGCGCGCATTCACTTCCAGGCCTGAGCTGGAGCCAGTGATGGGCGATCTCCACCGGGCCGATACGCCTCGGGTCCACGACGATCACCTTTTGGGCCTTCTTGAGCGCCCTGTTGAACATGCTCCCGCACATGCCGTCGGCCGCCCCCGTCTCCGTGTGGTTGCAGCCCCAGTTCATGATGCAGGCCGGCGTCGTGCCGCCGAAGCCGTAGATGTCGACGATGGGGAGGCCGCCGAGGGTGAGGTTGCTCGAGATTACCCTCGGGAGGTAGCAGAGGTGGCCGGGGCCCACGAAATTGGGCGTGCCGAAGGCGTTGGCGAACCGGAATGTAAACTCCGTGTAGGGCCTCCCCGTGCCTTGGGCCATGGCAAAATACTCGGACCCCGACTCCCGGCGGACTCGGTCGAGGCGCTCAACCATCCCGGAGATCGCCTCATCCCACGAGACCCGCTCCCACCTGTTTTCACCGCGTGCTCCTGCCCTGCGCAGAGGATGCGTCAGGCGGTCCTTGTGGTAGAGCATTTCGGGGGCCGCCGCCCCCTTGGGGCAGAGGTAACCCCTGCTGGTCGGGCTGTCCGGATCGCCCGTAACCTTGACGACCCTGTTGCCCTCGATGTGGACGAGGACCTGGCATACACCGTGGCAGCCACGGCATGACGACCTGACTACACGCGCTGTGGAAGTCTTCGGGCCCATAGCATCTCCCCTTGGCAATATGTGCCATATCTTCCCATATCCGGCCAGCACAATTCATTTCCTTTTAATAACGTCATGCTGGCTCTGGGCTGCGTGGGGGCAATTCCCCCCACGCCTCCTTGCTCCTCATAATCTTTTTTTTGGCCATGTTCCAAGTGTCAGTCTCCAGAAATGACTCCCGCCACCGGGCCAGAAACGCCTCGTAGAGCACATAGGGCACGGTAAAGGTCATTTCATCGGGCTTCATGAATTTGCGTGCTGAAGGATCGCCGCAGCCGAGCACCGCCCGCGCCCTCCCCCGGGTAAGGTAATGAAGCGGCCACGTCACCATAAAGCTGCACCCCGCACCGAACGGTGTGGCCACGATCTCGAAGTCGTCAGTGACGAACGCTGCCAAGTTGCAAAGACCCTCCAGCACCTCGCCACGGGCGAAAAACGTCACCAACTCAGGCCGCTCGCCTGTCGAAAACTGGCTTATGGGCTTGAACACGCAAAACCGGGCCGGCGCGGGCCTGGGGTCGATGTCCGTGAAAAACCGGCGGGCCACCTCAGGCGACGACAGATACCGCTCACCGTGTACCGGCGTACCGGGAACACCGGTTGAAACGTAGCGTATGATGAAATCGAGCTGAGGTTTGTGAAATCCCAAATAAAATGAGCCCCCTGGGCACCCGTACCGCCCGGCCTCGAAATAGGCGGCCGCCTTTTTCCGGCGCGCTAGCCACAACTTGCTGAGAACGCACGAGAAATTCTTAAAAAGTTCCGTGAAGTCGACCTTGCCCTGGCGCTCCAACTCCAGGGAGAGCGGCTGGCCGACTGTTGGCGCGAAACCTTCCGCCGGTTCAAGGTCGGTGTAGAAGATGCCATAGGGCTCCTCATCCAAACCCAACGCCTCAAGCAATGCAGACACTGTCTCATTCATACGAGTTCCCTCCTGCTTAGTGGTGGTTCTGGAGTCTGTTTCTTCTCCTCATGCGGATCTTTGGAAAATCTTTTGATACCTTTGCCAAGCAAACTCTCGATACCCGCCAGGATAGGGCTCGCTATGATACAGCCAACAACAAAAACGGCGATAAGCTTCATGGATTCGTGTCCTCCATCTTGACAGGTGCGCAGTTAGTACCGCGGCGTCTTGGGCCACCCCCGGCCATTCGGTAACGAGAGGCGGAGCGTCTCGGTCTCATAGAGCTTGAAGTAATGGTCGATCCCCTGCCGGGTGCCACGCACGGTTTGATACTCTCTGGGATAGATGTCCTCATACTTCAACGTCAGCTTTTTCAAGAGATCAAACGGTCGACCGACAAGCTACCGAACCCCTTTATCATGAGGGCCAGGGCGATGGCGAACACGAGGATATGAAACTCGAAGCCCTCGCCCGCCTGTTTTCCAGACGTGTTCATGAAAAAACCGAATTTAAGATGCACCAGGTACACGGCGACCGCCATATCCACCGCAATGGCAAAGGCGGCGACTCGTGTCAGCAAGCCCAAGAAGAGGCCTATAGGGCCGAGAAACTCGGCAGCGATTGGCAACACGGCAAGTTCCACGGGGAGGTGATGCACCTTTTCAAAAAAGGTCATCGTCGCCTCGAGTCCTCTGCCACCAAACCAGCCCAGCACCTTCTGCGCCCCGTGGGCAAAAAAGACGACTGCCAACAAGATGCGCAAAATAAGGCATGCGATGTCATTATTGGTCTGCGTTACTACCCTGAGTAAAGAGCCCATGCTTCACACCTCACAGGCAGACGCGGTGGATTTTGGCGTTTTCGGGCCTGGTCTCGGAGTTGCAGAGCTGTTGGTCCCACCGATATCCATCGAAGCCAGGAACAGAACCACTGTATCTTTTTTATTTCCGACCCCTTTCCGTTTTATACCACAGCGTGGTATATACCAGTCTATGACTGCACTTCTTGTTTGTCAATAAACGTACCCTGGTGGCTAGCCCCTTTCGGGATACCAATCGCTGGTAAATGGTGCTTGACAGAAAGTACCACGCGTGGTATCAAAAAAATACAACAGCTCTTCGATTATAACGTACAGCTTGGGGCGTAAACAAGCTGTCCTTGGAGTGACGCATGGATAAGAAGGAATTTTCCCAGATCCGTCATCATTTAGGAAAAACGCAAAAGCAAATGGCCCAGCTCTTGGGCACCTCTCCCAAAGCCATACAGAGCTTCGAGCAGGGATGGCGGAGCGTTCCGGTACACACTGAACGTCAGGTGCTTTTTCTTATGGCTCTGAAGTATTCTCAGAAAAAAACGGCCAGACCCTGTTGGGTCATAAGGCGCTGTTCTGAGGAGACGAGACACAAGTGCCCTGCATGGGAATTTCAGGCAGGACATCTTTGCTGGTTCATCAACGGGACGATCTGTCAGGGCAAGGTGCAGAAAAGCTGGCAGGAGAAGATGAAGCTATGCCGCCAATGCAAGGTATATTCGAGCGTGTTTTTGCCAACACAAAGAGACGACATACCTGACCGGCCAGGGCCGGAACCGTGCAGCACCATGACGCGAAAGAGGCGAAAGCCATGAAAAAGGAGAACGAAGAGACCTACTGAGAGCCAGCGAGGAACAAGTGACTTTTATGGTTATTGCTATCACAAAATTTGATCGGGCGATCTTGAGGTTGCCCTATAGGCAGACTGCGAATGGTTTCACGTTCACGAAAGAGTGAGGAGACTATGGCTAGGAAGGTGAGACCTCTGTCAAAGCCATTTCTTGAAAGAACACTTCCGCGCAGCATCAAGGGCAGGATTATCCTGGTTTTGCTGGTCGTACTCATCCCGATTTTCGTTATTCAAGGGTACATGTACTATGACGTTTTCCGGGACAGACGAGAGGAGGAACTCGCTGACAATCTCGAAATGGGACGGGCAATAGGAAGGGCATTCGACGGGTTCATTCATAGCGTTTTGCGCCAAGAGCTTTCCATAGGACTGGCCGCAACCGCTTCACCTCCCCTTTCAGCTCAAGCGCTCACGAGACTCTTAGAAAAAAAGTGCCAAAGAGCTCGTTGCTGTCCGGCGTCTCAGTTGGGTTGATCCGAACGGGCACGCTCTGGCCAGCAGCCTTCCCATCGACTCCGGCTTGAGCATTGGCCCCCATGAATACTTTCAAGAGATCCTTTCAGGCCGCGAGTGGGTGGTGGGCAACCTTATCCTGGCGAAAACAGAGCTTCTGCCGTTTTTTACCATAGGTCGGGCCATACGCGATGAGAAAGGGGCCCTCCTCGGGATTGTGCTGGCCACAGTAGATCCGGGCGGCTGGATAATGTCCTGGCAGTCAAGCGGCGTAGCAAGAGCAGCATCAGTCTCATAGACCGGAAGGGCATGATGGTCTATCAGTATCCGCATATCACACTGACCTGGGAACAACGAAAATGGGTTGAGGCATTGCCTATATTGAGGAGGAGCCTTGAGGGCGAAGAAGTTGCGTTCATCGGCATTCCCCAATACGAGAAAAATAGGCAGATCATGTCAAGCGTCCCGATCAGATCCATCGGCTGGCTAGCGGCGCTGGACGGAGAGAAGAGGAGGTTATGAAGCACATTATTTCCGCCATGCTCCATCAGG
>CAWIHO010000032.1:0-18645 GCA_963835605.1 uncultured delta proteobacterium
GGGGATGCGGCTCAGGATCTCTCTCTCCAGCCTGTCGCGCAGATATCTCACCCTCCTACTTTCTTCTTCGATGTTCTGCGCAGCCAGTTCACACGCCTTTCCCAGGCCTACGATGCTCGGTGTGTTCTCTGTGCCACCCCTCCGGCCTTTCTCCTGGTGTCCGCCTATGAGGTAGGGCGAGAACCTGGTGCCCCTGCGGACGTCCCGGATTCCTATCCCCTTCAGGCACGTGCGGGTTTCTTTATGGCCCGAGAAGGAGAGCATGTCAATGGTGTTCTTCTTCATATCGATGGGGATCTTACCCACTGCCTGCACGGCGTCCGTATGGAAGAGGATACCCTTCTCCCGGGCGAGCAGCGCCGCCTCTTCAACGGGGAAAATAACGCCTGTTTGAGTTGTTTGCCCACATGAGACTTACAATCGCTGTATCTGGCGAGAGGCTGGCCTTATACTGATGCATGTCCAGGTTCCCGTCAGCGTCTACGCCCACGGCGGTAACACGGCATCCTTTCTCTGCGAGGCGTTCGCACGGACCTTCACAGCAGGATGCTCGACACGGCTCGTCACAACGTGCCGTTTCTCAGGGGTGACCGCAAGGGCAGAGAGAATGGCGGTGTTGTCGCTTTCGGTACCACAGCTGGTGAAGATGATCTCGCCAGATGTCGCACCGATCACTTTAGCTACCTTTTCGCGTGCATCGGCGAGTTTCTTTGCCACCTGGCCACCGAAGGTGTGCATACTTGAAGGGTTGCCGTATAGTTCGTGAAAGTACGGGAGCATTTCTTCCAGGACTTCTGGGGCGACTTGCGTCGTTGCGTTATTATCCAGGTAGACTGTCTTCATGGCGACACCTCCTCCACGGAGAGTTCCGGTGACACAAGATCACGCAATTTCAGTTCGACGAAACCCTTGAGCGTCTGTTGCGATGCCTGACAGGCAGTGCAGCCTCCTCGGGTCGCCACAAGCACCCTGTTGCCAACCACATCGATCAGCTCGATGTCGCCCCCATCGTGACGCGACGAGGGTCTGATCTCCCGGTCGATGGTCCCTTCGATCATCTTGATCTTCTGGATATTGGTGAGCCTTGGCTTTATCTCCTTGGGGGCCTCGGGTTCCGCCTGCGAGTAAACCGTGTCAATGATGTGCTGGATCTTCTCGTGGCACTTCCCGCAGCCGCCTCCGGCCTTGGTATAGTTGGTCACCTCTTCGACGGTTGTGAGATGGTTTTCTTTTACGGCGCTCTCGATCTCGCGGTCGGTGACGCCGAAGCATTGACAGACGATCTCGCCCTCTTTGCCGGCGGCAGGGATCCCCCTGTAGTTCTCAATGGCCTTCTCCAGGGCCTGCTGGCCCATCACCGAGCAGTGCATCTTCTCGTCGGGCAGGCCTCCGAGGTAGTCGGCAATCTCCTTGTTGGTGATGTGCGAGGCTTCCTCCAGCGTTTTCCCCTTGGCCATCTCGGTCAGTGCAGATGCCGTAGCAATGGCGCTGGCGCAGCCAAAAGTCTTGAATTTGACCTCTTTTATCCTTTCTTGCTCATCCAGCTTGAACGAGAGTTTCAGCGCGTCGCCGCAGGCAATAGAGCCCGGTCTCGGCAACCCCGTCCGGGTTTTCAATTTCGCCCACGTTGCGTGGTTGAGGAAATGGTCTTTGACTTTATCGGTATACTCCCACATAGTTCACTCCTTTCCGTTGAGATTATCGGTTCTCAGTGCGACATAGCCGGTCACTGTGGCAATCAGCAAGGGCAGGGCACCGAGAAAGATGAAGATCAGATCGGCAGGCAGGCGAAGCCACTCAAGGAAATGGATGATCGGCTGTTCCTGGAATGCCACATTTCTCGCATGCCAGTAGCCATTATTCAGGACATCAAGGAACTGCAGGACCCCTTCGGGGAAAAGGTTGAGCAGGACCATGAGCGCGAGGCCCCCATTCAATCCGAAGAAAGAGACCTTCACATATTTTTCCGTGCGTGCCCACTGCTCGTCAGTCGAGGTCTGCCGGAGGGCGAAGACGATAAAGGAAACCCCGAGCATGCCGAACACCCCCATGAATGCGGAATGGGCGTGGTTGGGCGTAAAGACCGTACCCACTTCGAAGTAGCTGACAATGGGCAGGTTGATGAGAAAGCCGAATATGCCCGCACCGACAAAATTCCAGAAGCCGACCGACATGAGGAAATAGAACGTCCACCGGTGGGGGATCAGGATCTGCTTTCCGCAGATATCGCACTTGCCGTGGCCCAATTTTATGAAGTCCCAGGCATCCAGCGTCATGAGCGTGAGAGGAACGACCTCCATGGCCGAAAACATAGCTGAGAGCGCCATGTTGATATTCGATTGTCCTGTCCAGTACCAGTGGTGGCCCGTTCCTAGTATGCCGGCGCCCAGAAAAAGGATCGCATCAAGGTAGATTATCCTCAACACGGTCTGGCGGGAGATCATGTCGAGCCGGTAAAAGAGGACAGCCACCATCGTTGTCGCTGAAAGCTCGAAGAAGCCCTCTACCCACAGGTGGATGATCCAGAACCGCCAGTTATCCACGACGGTGAAGTTGCTCCTTCCGGTAAAGAACAGTGCGGGCAGGTAAAAGAGAGGGATCGTGAGGGTGGTGAGTAAAAAGAGCCAGGAGACCTCGCCTTTTTCAGGGTCGCTCAACACACCTTTAACCGCCCGGAAGATGAGGACCATCCAAAGGCAGAGGCCTATAACAAGCAGTATCTGCCAGCCTCGCCCCAGGTCCAGATATTCCCAGCCCTGGTCACCGAACCAGAACCATGCCTTTCCAAGCAGCTGCCGCATGCCGGCCATCTCGCCAAAAAGGCTTCCAAATATTACGATCACCAGGGCCCAGAAGAGCAGGTCAATGCCTGCCTTCTGCCCTTTCGGTTCCCTTTCCCCGAGGGAGGATGCGAGGAAGAGGCCGCCTGCAACCCATGCGGTCGCCACCCATAAGATAGCCAGCTGAAGGTGCCACGTGCGCATCAGGTTGCTCGGAAAGAGGAAGGAGAGATCAAGGCCATAGAAGCTCGATGGGTCCGCACGGAAATGGGCGGTCGCACCTCCGACATTGACCTGTGCAAAAAAGAGGAGAGCAGCCACCGCGAAATATTTTATGGTTGCTCGCTGGCTTTCGGTTGGTATGCCCGGAAGCATCTGTGGATGGAAATGCTCTCCCTTTGCTTTCCAGCCGAGGTAGCCAAACTTGCCAAAGGCAAAGAGCACGGCCGCAGTGCCGGCGAGCAGTGTAATCAGGCTCAGCGCGCTCCAGAGAAATGCACTGTGCGTTGGGTGGTTTCCGGCCATCGGATCGTAAGGAAAGTTGTTCGTGTAGGAGTATGTCTTGCCAGGGCGATTTGCGACAGACGCCCAGGCGGTCCAGGCAAAAAAGGCGGTCAATTGGTCGAGCTCCCTCGGGTCTTGAATGGCTTTGTTCAGCAACCCTCTATTTTGACGTGTTTCAGCAAAGTAGTTCTTCCATTTTTCTTTCTGGTTTTGATAGGAGAATGCCTCGGCTGAGGTGAAGAGAAGCGTCCCTGTGTTGTGGTCGTAGCGATTCTCTTTCAGCGTCTGTCCTACCAGTATATACACGATCGCCTTCTCGCCTGCCTGGAGCTGAGAGAGGCCGCGTTGGTACTGCTGCTGCGCTATCGACTCCGCTGTATGCGTGGCAAGTGTATGAAGGTACTCTGCCGAGAAATCAGGCCCGAGGTAGGCACCGTGTCCCCAGATGCTGCCGTTCTGCATGAGCCCGTACTTCAGGAAGACCTCCTGCCCCGAGAGAATATCGTCAGCGGAAAAGAGTCTGTTTCCTGAGGCATCAATAACCTTTTCAGGAATCGGGGGTGCGTCTGTATAGGCCTTGATGGCTATCCCTATCAGAACGATAAAGCAGACACCAACAATGAGGATGACCGAGCGCCTCCACCAGGGGGAGAGATCATCCGGACCATGCATCATGACACACCTCCTTTTTCAGCTATACAGGCCAGCTTATTAACAAGCTAATCATTGTGCGCAATTTTTCCAGAGATCTCTCCCATCGACCGGGCCTAACACGAGGACCGCGCCTGCGATATTCAAGTGCAGACAAGATTTGACACTACATATGATGGCGTCAATGGGTAAGTGAACGAATATAGTCCTTGAAAAATAGGACTAACGTGAACTGCGTCCGATTCCTGTCTGGTGTCGACATGACGTTATAACGGTCACATATTAAGAACAGGAGAATACCAAAGAAGATCAGGGAGGAAAGCCTATGAACTACAGCACAAAGTTACTCCTCCGGCAAAGTATGGCTATCTTTGGAAGGACTAACTGTAGTCTGGCGCACCGACTGGGTAAAACAACGAGTTTCAGAAACCTCCTTTCGAGTTTCATTCCCTCGCTCCGGATTTATCTTGGCGCGAGCAGCGTTTTGTTCGAAAGTGACTTTCGTTATTCTATTCTTCTTCAGTTAGCCTCCAACGTATCTAGTGCCTGCTGGTACATTTGGTTCATGTTCTGCACGTACTCCTCTAATGGCATAAGGGGACGACTGATAACAGATAGGGTCTGGCTCGACATCTGCCCTTCCTTGACCAACTGATGCCCAGCTTCTCTTGCTGCTTCGAATATATCATTGATCGGAATGCCTTTGGACGTCAGTATCTTCAAGGCGAAGCTGTGAGGCCGCAGCAATGCTCCTGCAAATGCACGATTCGTATTCCAACATCTAGCTTTCACGTGAGCAAGCATTGGATCAAAGTTGTCCATCTCCCAGTAGCCGCAGCTGGATACCAACACTGCTTTGCCGGTATCACTATCGTTCCTTCGACGTTTGAAGCAATGACCGTTGCTAAGCTCGAAGAACGGATTTGCCAGAGGAACTGTTCGTTCCCAAAGGCATTTCAAAGAACCTGCTATACCATCCACATACACCGGTGTCGCAAATACATGGATATCTGCCTCGACAAGCTTGGGAAGTAACATCTCCATGTCGTCTTTCTGAAAGCATGTGCCCGGCGTCTTGAGCTGACAGCTGAACTCGCCTTGACATGGCTTAATGTTGAGCTGCTTGGTGCAATAGACTTCGACTTCAGCTCCTGCTTCTCTCATCCCATCCAAGAAAGGGGTTAAGATAGCAGCCGTGTTGCCCTTGTCCATCATTTGGCTTGCATTGATCGCAATTGCTTTCATTCTGGTTTCCTCCTTTCTATCGGTTTTCTAAGAGGATAACGGGGAACAGTTCTTGGGACAATCACCCATCCGGGTGATGCCATTAGATGAGTTTGTGCATGATGGCCCGGACCGCGGCCTCAGTGCGGTCGGTTACATCGAGCTTTGAGAAGATATTCTTCACATGGGTTTTTGCGGTGTCGAGGCTCATACCGAGGATACGAGCAATCTCCCTGTTTGAGAATCCTTTCGCCACAAGACGCAGCACCTCTGCCTCCCGGACGGTCAAGACGACGCTCCCACCATCCGAGACCTGTTCAGATACTTCGGTCCCCGCTGTAGTAAGTTCTCGCAACGTCTTTTCAAGAGATTCAACGTACCGCGCGCGCTGCTCCTCGTCCTTCTTTCTTCCAGTCGTAGGGTTGAGTATCTCGAAGAGGTGCTGGACACGGCCGGCGTGGTCAAGGATCGGGTAGGCTCTCACTTCAGCGTACTGCCGCTCCCGATGGGGCAGGTCAAGCCAGCGCTCCACGACGTACGGCTGCTTGCTCTCCGACACGATCTTGAGTAGGCAGACGGGACAGGGCTCCTCCCTCCTGCGGAAGGTCTGGTAGCAGGGCTTTCCGATCATGTCGGGGAGACGGCGGTGCACAAGGATCGCCATGCCCTTGTTTGCCCATACGACCGTATGATCTTTGTTCAGCAAGTTCATTGCGGGATTGGCAATGCTCTCAAACAACACCCTGAAAACGCTAAGGGCGGCATCGAGGCGAAAACCTGTCCGGTGCACCGGTGTCTGACTGTCGTTTATGGAATGCGGTGACATACTTCCCGCTTAACGCTCGCGCTCACCAAGGGGCCAATTGCCAAAAACCGGTCCAAAATGCCAAGTCTTTCCGCGGAATAATAGAATGATTATACAGGATCGCACTACTATTGGCACCCAATTATGTTGCATACGTTCGCAGTGTGCAAGGAGATCTGTCGAATACCACTGGAAATGTGGCTCCTTTTTTGTGGGAAGCTGATGCGCGATTGCAGTACCTGTCACCAACGTGGAGACATACAGTCGGGATTGAGGGCGTAGAGATGTTCACGTGTCAACGGGAGGTCATTGGTGAGCCCGTTGGTAAAAAGTATCTGATAGACCCTTATATCGCCCCACCTGAAAGCTGCAGCACTGCCGTTAAGGTACATGCGCCACATCCGGACAGCCGCCGGGCCACCCAGCTTCTCGATCGTCGAGGCATTCGCTTCAAGCCGTCTTGCCCATTCGTCGAGGGTCGCCGCGTAGTGAAGGCGAAGGTTTTCAATATCGGTGGGGACAAGGGTTTTTTCTCCCATGGCCCGGAACACATGATCGAGTGTGGGAATATAAGCCCCTGGGAAAATATACTGCATCGTCCACGGATCACCGGCCGTATCACGCTCCTTGCCGACGGTATGCAGGAGACCGAGACCGCCCGGTCTTAACAGATTTCTCGTTTTCTCCATGAACGTGGAAACATAACCTTTCCCTACATGTTCGAACATGCCGATGGACACAAACTTATCAAACCGGCCCGTAATGTTCCGATAGTCTTCACAGAGAATGGTGATGCTTTTTTTGAGCCCCTCCCGTGCCACCATTTCCCCGGCATATTCGGCCTGATGTTTGGAGAGGGTGCATCCGACACCGGCTATTCCGTAATGACGGGCGGCATAGAGGAGCATGCCACCCCACCCGCAGCCGATGTCTATCAGGGTCTCGCCTGCTTTGAGCTGCAGTTTTCTGCAGATGTGCTCGTACTTCTGCCGCTGCGCCTGTTCAAGGGTGTCCTCCTCACTCCTGAAATAGGCACATGAATAGGTCATGCTCTCATCGAGGTATTGCTTGAAGAAAGATTCTCCGAGGTCGTAGTGATGCGCGATGTTTACGGGAGACCTCTTTACGGTGTTGAGAGACGTCAGGTGTCGGAACAGGACGGCCGCCTTTACTTCCAGGGGCAATTTCATATCCTGGACGCGCGGGTCCATGCCGACCCGGAGAAGCTGCTTAAGGTCACCTTCTACCTCGATGTTGCCAACAACATATTCCTCTCTGAACCCCGCCGACCCTCGTCTAAAAATGCTCCTTGCCGCGTCTTTCGTGGCGAATGTCACCGTGAAGACGGGTTGATCGTTCCCGAAGGTTTGGGTATCTCCGTCCCAGAAATGGACCTTGAAGGAGACATCGGGCAGCTGATCACTTAGCGCCTGCAGCAACCGTTGAAGCGTTTTCTTCATGCGTCTCTCACGCGATCTGTGATCGCCGCCTCCTTCCGCGGACAATAGGTTGGACGATATCCACAAGCGTATGCGGATCCGGGCGGTTTGTCAATCGATAGTAAGTCGATTGTCGATCCTTGCGGATACCAGGAATCCTTGAGGATTCACCGTGCTCGCTTGGTGCGGGGCAGCGTCCACGTCGGGCAACCGCCAGGCGAGGGGACTTGTCGAAAGGGCGCAGAGCACCTACCGCTGACACATGAACTGATATTCTGGAAAGTGAGCATTACCGTCCGAACTCGTGAAATCCGAGCGAAATATGAAAATTCAACACTACAGGAAGGTATGCGCAACCTGATAGAATGTACCTAGGTGCATTAAAGAACCTGGTACCCGCATTGCGGGCTGCTCGATATCGGCATGTGGGCCGACGAATTCCAAACCTTCGGTTACGATTTATGGCAATAGGATCGTGGTAAGATAGATCATGCTTCGCGAGGGGTCTCTCTTCGTCGCCGCGCTCTTCATTTTTCTGTTTGCTATCGCAAAGTTGAGTAGCGAAGTACAGAAGCTCTTCACCGGCCGCGTCCGTCAGTACATCAGATACGCCGTGCGCACCCCCTGGTCCGGTCTCGCAACCGGCATACTCTCAACCGTTCTGTTTCAGAGTAGTTCAGCAACCACAGCGCTCATTGTCGGCATGGTGAGCGCCGGCTTGCTCAGCCTTAACCATGGCCTCGCTATGGTTCTTGGTACAGACATCGGAACCACGCTGACGGTGCAGCTTGTGGTCTGGAAAGTCACGGCGCTTTTTCCTGTCTGCATAGTGGGCGGAGGGCTCTTGTGGTTTACGGCTGAGAGAAAGCAAAAGATCATCGGAGAAGTGGTTCTTTACTTCGGGCTTCTCTTGTTGGCGCTTTATCTTGTCAGCGAGGTAACGGCACCACTCAAGGCGAATCCCCGGATAGCCCTTTTCTTGGGACGGCCAATGCATCCTCTGTTGGGGCTGGTTGCCGGCATCATTTTCACCGCCATGGTGCATGCATCCGTAATACCGATCAGCATGCTCGCCATTCTGGCGCAGCAAGGGCTCGTAGGCATCGACACGGCGCTTCCGGTTGTCATTGGCGCAAATGTGGGAACGACGGTGACGGCTCTGCTCGCAGGTCTTGTCTCAAACGTGAACGGTAAGAGAACGGCGCTTGCTCATCTTTTCTTCAAATGCGTCGGGGCCCTTGTTTGTCTCATACTGTTGCCGGTGTTCACTACCATGCTCAAAAGCCTTTCGTCGAGTGTACCTCAGCAGATCGCGCTTGGCCACTTCCTCTTCAACGTTGTCATATGCTGTATATTCCTCTTTTTACTCAGGCCGGTGTCAGTGATGCTAGAGAGATTACTTCCGGGCAAGCCACAAGTGCTTCCAATCTGGCCGGAGTTTCTAACTGAGGCCTGCTTGACGCGAACCGAGGAGGCGCTCCTCTGCGTGAAACGGGAGTTGGGAAGGCAGATGCTTCTCGCGCAGGCCATGGTTCGCGAGAGCATTGATCTGTTGAGGACCTTCCGCAAGGCAGCAAGGCGGGAACTGGATTACGTCGAAGCGGTAGTCGACAATCTGCGTACCGAAATAGCCGCGTATCTCTGGAAGATATCTGACAGGGAGTTTTCGCAGGGGCTATCAAAGCAGCTCTTCACGTATACCGCTATAGTAGACGATATAGAAAGGATCGCAGATCATGCCATTATCCTGGCTAAACTGACGGACGAAAAACATGCGCGACGCATAGAATTTTCGGAGAAAGGAATGTTAGAGCTCGATGAGATTCACGCACTGGTCATGGATAACGTGAGGGATGCGGCCCTGTTGATTGCAGAAGCAGACGAAGCCAAGATACTGGATATTTATGGGCGTGAAGACCGTATCGACACAGAGGTGCGCGAGGCCCGTGAGAGGCACTTGGAACGCTTTCACCGACGCATCTGTCGAGCCGAGGCAGGCCCGGTTTTTCTGGAGATGCTTATCAATCTCGAAAGGATTTCTGACCACTGTCAGAATATAGCGGAGTATGTGAAGGAACTTCAGGGACCCTAGCTTCCATAAGGACACTGCGCACTCGGGGTTGTCTTCGTTGAGGCTGCGGTGGGATGATACGTTTCGTTCAGACGGCGTACCGCGATTGCCAAACGTAATCTTTTATCGGTTTAGAGAAGCGAATTTCAACGAGTTCAGGAAAAAAGATTTAGAATGCATCTCCAGGTAGTAGCGATCGGTATCCTTAGAGGTAAGCCCGCTCCCCTTGATCCAACTCTTTGTCACTCCGGCGGACGCCGGAGTCCAGTACCGGGTATTGTTCTACCATAATCGATGAATTATGGGCCGGAAGGATCTTTTCGGAGCGAACATCGCGGAAGCATTGGGGACACAGCAGCGGAAGATGAGCGGTGCCGCGCATGCGATTGCGCGGCACGATGCGCCGGACTCCGAGGCATGGGATGGCGGAACCACTGCGGGTTTGCGAGCTGCCATAACAGCCTTTAAGAACGTGCGAAGTTCGCAGTCAAAAAGCATCGAGCGAGCCGGAGCGTGCGCCCGCCTATGGGCGGGCGTGCTGGGTCAATGCTGCAGTGCTAGAGAGCGGAGAAAACGGTGCGAGCGGCCGACCCATTTTTTTGTATGCGGGTCTTTAGTTCACGTTTACTTCCGGTCGCGCCATTCGATGCGGACCTTGCCCTTTTCCTGCCTGATCGTGATGAATTTGTCCTGGAGCAACGGATTCGTGAACGTATAGTCGGACCGGACATGAAGCGCTCTCGTCTCTTTTCGCTCGAGGGCCGTGAGAAAGATCAGTTCTCCGCACTGCATCAAGTCGATCGTTTCAAGACAGCGCATCAACGTGTGGGAATCTTCCGCCTTCAGGGACGCCAGCGCCTTCTTTTTCAAGTCCCTCAAGTATTTCAACCCTGCGCCCATCAACGTTTCTGATCTGACCGCGGTGCCCGCGTAGTCATTCATGATCTGCTGCAAGGCAAGGTTTGCCTCCTGCCAGGAGGCGCCTTCTTCTCTCGCCATCACTTGCGAACAGAACCGCGCCCGTTCTTTTACAACCGGACTCCGGGCGATGTCGGCAGCCTGCTGGGTTTTCTTTGCTCTTTCTGCAGCGCTTCCGCCCGCGATCCAGCCGAAGGTTGCTGCGCCCGCAATATCAGCCCGGAAATTACCCACAGGGTCTCCGGCCGCGTACATGCCCGCGACGTTGGTCTCACCATTGAGATCGATCTCGACGCCCCGCCCGATGAGGAAGGGCTCATACTGCGCGAATTCAACCCGACGCTTTCGGACATCGATGCCTTCTTCTTCCATATACTTCAACATGGCGGTGTTCCCCTCGTGTTCGAGGCCATGCATCATGTACTTGAGATCTTTCTCCGCAATCCCCGTGCAATCCATGTACGTGGGCCCCCGGCCAGACTTGTACATGTCGGTAAAGACGGAATTCCACACGTCCGCCGTGATATCTCCCAGTTCCTTGGTGGGTTTGGTCACAAAGGGTCCCACAGGCTCACCCTTGGTATCGTTGAGGACGCCTATCCATGTCGCTTTGCCGGCCCGGGCAAAGTATTTCGGTCCGGCGTGCTTGTTGGGGAATTCCATGTTGACCAGCTTTGCGCCGGCGCGAAAGGCTATCGCCTGCGCACCTCCGGTGCAGCTTGGACAGAAGGCCGTATTAAACATCCAGCCCGGACTGACCGAAGGGTACAACCGGTTGGCTGTCCCCGTCGCCAGCACAACTGCTTTTGCGCGAATGAGCTTGAGCACGGGGGCTTCATCTTTAATGCTCAGGCCGATGGCGCCGACTACTTCTCCGTTATTCGTGATCACATCGATCACGGGCAAATGGTTTTCTATGCGCACACCCCGCTTCTTTGCCTGATTGGTCAATACCAGTTTCTGATTGGCCCCTGCATACTTCAGGAAGACACGGGGACGTCCCGGAAAGGCATGGCCGATGAATTCCCATTTTCCCGTGGGCCTCATCGGAATGCCCCAACGGTCCCAGTCCTTCACGCGGTCAAAGGACTGCTCAAGAAATTTCACGGTCATGCAGTTGTCATGATAGCCGCCTACGAGGCTGTTACGAACTTCCGTGACGATAGGACCCATGTCCGGCCCGTGGATTGCAGGGATATAGCAGATGAAATGGTCGTTTCCGGTGGCTCCGGAACCGCTCCGCTTCGTATTGGCTTTCTCCGCAACAACGACACGTACGCCTTGATCTGCGGCATTGATGGCTGCCATCAGCCCGGCGATCCCTCCTCCTACAACCAGCACATCCGTTTCAATTGTTTCTTTATCGATCTGGATCATCGTGTCAGTCCTCCATAAATGTCTTCAAAGTCGTCTCTCATCAGAGACGAGAGAGCATCTCCGAGTTACTTTCGTCCGCGACCGGCTGCTTCCACATGAAGCATCATGGCGGGAAGGGGGAGCCGCAGTTTAATGGCAGACTGTGCGCAATCAAGGACGCAGGCATTGCAGTGCCAGCATTCCTCCGGATATTTGACCAGCGGGGAGACCCCTTTTCCCATGGCTCTGAAAACATGCGTCGGACAGATGTCCGCACAGGTTCCGCAGGCGTTGCACTTCTTTTTGTCAAGAATGGGTGGCATATCCTATTTACCTCCTTCTTCAAATTCGAACGTCGCACACACCTGTGCGACTAGGACGTTCGCTTCGCTCGGACGACCGCGGAGACCGCTCGGACGACCGCTACGCTAGGACGCATTACTGTCATTTCATCTTCCCTCTTCCGAGCCCGAAGGGCGATCTTCCCTCTTGCGAGCGAAGCGATCCGAGTATTCTATCGTCCATCGTCCTAGTCACGCTCTGCGTGACGGTCGTCCTAGTCCGCCGCGGCGGACGGACGTCCTACGTCTCAGCGGTCACCGCATGGTTCTGGGAAGCCAGAGCGCAAGTTCCGGGAAGATCATCACCAGCGCAGTGGTCAGGAAAATGGCGACGATTAAAATGGACGTTCCTTTGTAAACTTTCATCAAATCAACGTGGGCTGTGGCACTGACAACAAAAGCGATCATGCCCACCGGAGGAAAGACAAGACCCATGGCCACCATCAATATCGAAAGCACCCCGAACCAGACCGGATCGAATCCCACCGAGGTGACCAGAGGGAAGCTCAAGGGCAACGTCAGGAGAAGCAACGGAATCTCATCCATGAACATGCTGATGACGAAGTAGACGACGGTAATGCCGATGACGATAATCCAGCGGTTGAGATGCATTGCCGTCACGTGTTCGACGACATCTTGCGGGATTTGGCTCAGTGTCATGTAATAGCCGAAGATATTGGCCCCGATCAGGATCAGGAAGATCATTGCGGACGTCTTGATCGTCTCTTTCAGGGCCTCGATGGCCCCTGCCCAGGTGAGACGACCCATGGCAACGCCAATTCCCGCCGCCATGAATGAGCCGACGGCGCCGACTTCCGTCGGGGTGGCGACGCCTGAGTAAAGGAGGGCCAGAACAATAGCGATCAATAAAAGACTTGGCCAGATGCGACCGGTGCTTGCGAAGCGCTCTTTCCATGATACCCGCTCTGTCTTAGGAGCGTGCGAGGGACTGATGGTCACCCAGACGACAATGCATAGAGCCAGCAGAATGCCAAGGACGATCCCGGGGACCACGCCTGCCACGAGCAATTGCCCGATGGAGGTCTGCGTTGCAATGCCATAGATCACCATGGGCACGCTGGGCGGGATTAAAATATCAAGTGTTGCGCCCACACCTACCGCACCCGCGGCCAGCTCTTCGGAATAACCGTAACGACGCATGTTCGGCATGGCGATATTCGACATCACGGCCGCGGCGGCCACACTCGCTCCGGACATGGCTCCGAAAATTCCACACGCGAAAACCGTTGCAATGGCTAGGCCACCCCTGATCTGGGATAGCCAGTTGGAAGCAGCAGTGTAAAGGTCTTTAGCGAGTCCGCTCGACGATGAAAAGTAGGCCATCAAAAGGAACATGGGGATGGTTGTCAAATCATAATTGGCCACCGCGTTTACGGGAACGGTCCTCAGAAAGACCATGACAATGCCCCAGTCCCCCTTTACGAGCCAGATGCCCAGGATGCCTGCCCCGGCCAGAGAGAAGGCGATCGGGATTCCCAAAATAAGCAGTAACAGCAGCGAGATAAACGGAAGAGCAACGATCATATGGTAGGGGTCTCATCCTGAAAGAGGGCAGATTTTCCTTCTTTTACGCGAGGAAGATCGATCAGCATCAGCAGGCACATAAGGATCAATCCGATCGGGATCACGATGAGCCCCGGCCACAGAGGCACCCCTGGCAGGGAGGCCAAGGTCGTGCCGTGGTGAAGGGTGCGGACCAGTTGCTGGATCGAGGCAAAGACAAGAACCGCCCCGTAGAGAATAGAAAAAATCTGACCGCAGTAGTTTATCGGAACCTTCACTTTCATGGGCATGCGATCCATCAGGATGCCCACACGTATAAAGGCTCCGCCTCGATAAGCGTAAGCGATCCCCAGGAAGATCGTCACGAGCATGAAATACTTTTCCGTCAGCTCGTACGCACCGGTGATCGGACGGCCAAAGAAGTACCGTCCGATTGCATCCGCCGTGGTGAGACACATCATAATAAAAATGGACAGGACGGCGATATAGGTTAGCACTCTTTCACATCGATGAAGGAATTTCTCCATCCGGATACCCCCTTTCCGCGTGAACCGCTACTTCTTTTCCGCCATCTTGTTCAGCACGTCAAGCACTTTCTTCCCGGGCAGTTTCTTGGCCTCTAACTCCGCGGCATACTCATTCTTGATCGGGGTAAGCAGCTTCTTCCATCGGGCCATCTCCTGCGCCGAAAGGGTAATGTACTCAACCCCGTGTTGCGCTTTCACTTCAGCCTCAGCTTCATTATCAAACTTGTCCCAGGCCTTGCCCGTGAAGTCGACGGCCCAGTCGCCCGAAAGATCCGTAAGGACCTTCTGAACCTCAGGCGTCTGCGAATCCCAGCTCTTCTGGTTCATGATGACGTAGAAGAGGTCGTGCCCCAGGTCGACATCGGTGACATACTTGGTCACTTCGTACAGTTTCCTTGAAATGAGGAGTTCGCTCGGACGGATAAAGCCGTCGATGGTCCCCTTCTCCGCGGCCACATAAAGGTCGGGAGTGGGGATGGTCACGGGTGTAAAACCAAGGGCCTTTGCGACTTTGACCATCGTAGCTCCGGAGACGCCGATCTTGAGGCCCTTCAGGTCTGCAAGAGTGCGGACGGCTTTCTTCCGGGTCATCAGTTTAGCGCCTGGTGTGGCGTGAAGCCAGAGCATCTTCACATTCGGATACTCCGCCTTCACTTCGGGGACCGTTTTATAAAGCTGCCACATTGCCCGCGAGCAACTGATACTCGTCGGGAATCCCATCTCGGGCAGCATCAGGAACTCCGTCAGCGAGAAACGGCCCGGAACGGCAAAGGTGTAACATTCCGTGAGATCAGAGACACCCGACACCGTGGAGTCATACATTTCGCTCAGGGGAGACATCGTATTCGAGAAATACATTTTGATCTTGATCGCCCCCTTCGTGCGTTCATCAACCATCTTGGCCCAGGGCTCAAAGACGTTCGTGTTGCGGAGGTGCTTTGGCGGCGTCATCAGATTCAGGCTCAAATCTTTTGCCGGAACGCTGCCGGCGAAGAACGTCACCAGTGTGAAGACAAAAATCGCCGGTACCCACAGCTTCTTCAATGATCCCATCTCTCCTCTCCTTTCTTCTCCTAAATTTGGTCAGCCGACCTGGCCACAATATCTGACACAGACACGACGGAAAAAGGGACAGCCTCGCGTGTTACCCGGCTGTCTCTCCATACACGACATTTCTTGAACGTGTTAGCAACGTTATCATTACCAGGTTCCGGCGTCAAGTGATTTTCTGGCAATCCGTTTTTTGTTGACATGGCCATCATTACTGGTAGAATCCTAAGACTACTTTAACAAAGGGGGGTGTTGTATGTCTGAAAAGAAATCGCTCACTCGAAGAGACTTCGTGAAGAAAGCAGGTCAAGTAGGATTGACGGTTGCATTAGGCGGAGTGGTGCCATCGCTAGCCAGGACTGCCCGGGCGGCGGCAAAGCGGGAATATATACTCGTCGGCCATCCCAACCCCTCCACGGGCCCCATCGCTTCCTTTGGCGAGGCTTCGCCCTGGGCGGATGACCTCGCTATCAGCGAGATCAATAAGGCCGGCGGAATCATGATCAAGGAGGCGGGGAAGAAGCTCCCGATCAAGTTGAAGATGGTCGATACGGCAAGCGATCCCACGAAGGGCGCCGACGTTGCTTCCAAACTCATCTTGAATGACAAAGTCGATATCATGATCGCCCTCCATACGCCGGACACGGTGAACCCGGTCGCCAGTATCTGCGAGCGCTACGAAGTCCCTTGCGTCTCCCTCGACGCGCCTATCGAAGCCTGGCTTACAGGAGGCCCTTACAAGTGGAGCTTTCATGCCTTCTGGTCGGTAAATGATGTCATCGATGTCTTCACCGGGCTCTGGGATCAGATACAGACGAATAAGGTTGTGGGAGCCCTGTGGCCGAACGATCCCGACGGTACGGTCTGGGCCCAGATGTTTACCCCCAAGCTGAAGGAAAAAGGATACAAGGTTGTCGACGTTGGCAGGTTCCCTTACGGGATGCAAGACTATAGCGCCTTCATCAATGCGTGGAAAAAAGAGAATGTAGAGATTATCACGGGCGTGATGATTCCTCCTGACTGGGCCACCTGCTGGAGGCAGTGCCATCAGCAAGGTTTTGTTCCCAAGGCGGCAACCGTCGGAAAGGCGATTCTCTTCCCGTCCGCCGTCGAGGCCCTCGGAGGAAATCTTCCCAATGGTCTGACCTCCGAAATCTGGTGGAGTCCCGGCCACCCCTTCAAGTCCTCCTTGTCCGGCAAGACCTCTAAACAGCTCTGCGACCAGTGGACAGCCAAGACCAAAAAGCCCTGGACCCAGCCGATCGGCTTCAAATACGCAGCCTATGAAATCGTGGCGGATGCCTTGAAACGGGCCCAGACGCTCGATAAGGCGAAAGTCAGAGAAGCCATCGCAGCAACGAACCTGAATACGATTGTGGGACCCGTGAAATATAACGCTCAAAACTTCTCCAAGACCCCGCTGGTGGGCGGCCAATGGGTGAAGGGAAAGAAGTGGCCCTGGGAGATCATCGTCACGTACGATAAAGAACATCCGGAAATTCCGACCCAGGGGAAGACTGTCGCCATCCATGGCTGACATACTCGTCATCGACAAGCTGACGAAGTGGTTCGGTAATCTGGCTGCTGTGAACGATCTCTCCTTCAATGTTCAGGAGGGAGAGATCCTGGGGATGATGGGTCCCAACGGGGCAGGGAAGACGACCGTCTTCAATCTCATCACCGGCGTCCACCCACCCACAGCAGGGAAGGTCACCTACCAGGGCAAGGATGTCACCCATTTCTCAGCATCGCACCGGTGCCGGCTGGGGATCGGCCGGACCTATCAGATACCGCGCCCCTTCGAAAACATGACCGTTCTGGAGAACCTCCTGGTCGGAGCAGAGTACGGAGGCCAGTTGAAAGGGAAAGAGGCCCGCGCTCTCTGCGCCGAGATCCTTGACTTCACCGGACTCTCCCCTAAGAAAGACCTCTTCGCCGGAAAGCTGATGCTCCTGGATCGGAAAAGACTGGAGCTTGCCCGTGGTCTGGCCACAAAACCTTCGCTTTTTCTTATCGATGAAGTCGCCGCGGGATTGACCGAGGGCGAGGTCGAGAGGCTTCTCGAGATCGTCAAGGCAATCCAGAGGAAAGGGGTCACCATCATCTGGGTGGAGCACATCCTCATGATGATGAATAAGGGAGTGGATCGCCTCCTCGTCATCAGCGGCGGGCAAGCGCTGATGTGCGGCGACCCGAGAGAGTGCATGGAATCTAAAGAGGTTCAGGAGGTTTATCTGGGAGCGGAGGAAGCATAGTGGGAAACAGCATCTTGCGGGTAGAGCAGCTCGACGTCCACTATGGTGATTTCCACGCCCTCTGGGACGTGTCTCTCGACGTGGAAGAAGCGCAGGTTGTTTCGATCATTGGCGCCAACGGAGCCGGCAAGTCGACTCTGCTCAACACTATCGCGGGAGTGAAAAAACCTTCCCGGGGAACGGTTCAATTCCGGGGAAACAGGATCGATGGCCTCCCGCCCTATAAGGCGGTGGTCGAGGGGATTTCCCTGGTCCCCGAGGGCCGGAGGATCTTCCCGCGTCTGACCGTGCTGGAGAATTTGGAGATCGGCTCCTATACACCGAAGGCGCGGAGAAGGAAAGACTGAAGCCCTGAAGAAAATTTATGAGCTTTTTCCTGTTCTTGAAGAGCGTAAGGACCAGCTGTCCATCACCTTGAGCGGAGGGGAACAGCAGATGCTCGCCATTGGCCGTGCCCTCATGTCCTGGCCCCAACTCATCCTTCTCGACGAGATCTCGCTGGGGCTTGCCCCTGTTGTCATCAAACAGATTTATCAAAAGATAAAGCAGATCAACGCGGAGGGTATCACTGCCTTGCTCGTGGAACAGGATATCAAGAGAAGCCTCAAGGCCGCCCATAAAGTCTACATCATGCAATCAGGGAGAATCAGCCTCGAAGGGCGACCTGAAAGCCTTTCACAAGAGGAGATACGGAAGGCCTACTTCGGCTTATCAGACCTGAATGTAAAACCTGAAGCCGAGAGGGAGGGATAAGGGGTAGAGGATGCTCTCTGCGCTATCTGACTTAAAAGGTCCCATCATGAACGGCCTTCTCCTGGGAGGCCTTTACGGGATTGTCGGAATCGGGATGTCCATGATCTTCGGCATCGTGCGCGTCGTCAATCTCGCCCACGGCGATCTCGTGATCCTCGCAGCCTATCTCAGTTTCGTCACTCTTTCCATTTTCAATGTCAGCCCGCTGCTCACCTTGGTGCTGGTTATCCCTGCAATGTTCCTCATCGGGTTCATCGTCCAGTATTATCTTGTCAACCGTGTCCTGGGGAAGGACATTAACCCTCCGCTTCTGGTTGCGTTCGGTCTCTCCATTATTCTACAGAATATCCTTCTGTTGATCTTCACGCCGGATGCCCGCGCCCTTGTCACAAACCTTTCCATCGCCACTCTCCCGATCGGCAGCTTTCTCAACGTCCCGGTCGTCTA